>NZ_CP109811.1:1556588-2212383 GCF_014856545.2 Mesobacillus jeotgali
CCGGTACATCGCCTTCAACAATCTTAAGAGCGAGTCCTTCAGCAATGGCCGTCTTACCTACGCCTGGTTCCCCAATCAGCACAGGATTATTTTTATTCCTTCTATTTAAAATCTCGATTACTCGTTGTACCTCTTCGTCTCGTCCAATTACCGGGTCAATCAAGCCGGTCTTGGCGATTTGAGTCAAATTTCTGCCATACTGATCAATAAAGCCATTTCCACCGCCGGCTGTTTTCGCAGCAGCAGAAGCCGGGTTATCGTTAGGGTTTTGATTATTCATATTGCCTGAAAACTGTTTGAACATATCATTAAATGGCGAGCCTCCAAAGCCTGAAAATCCAGACATCTGGCTGCCAAAGGAAGCACCTAATTTTTCTTTTTCTGTTTTGTAGCAATCTTCGCAGAGCATTAAATGCTTCTGATTACCGTTTAAATTTAATCTCAATTGGATCTTAGCGTTTTTCTCATGGCAATTTTGGCAAAGCATTTAAATTCCTCCTTCAAAAAATTAATTCTTATATATAATGATCAAATATAGTCTTTCTTGACTTTGACTATCTTTGATCAATTTAACTTAATTATACTTTGACCTTTTCTGACTTTCAAGATATTTGATTATGGTAATTTTTAGAAAAGACAGTGTTCGAACTTCCTTTTAAAAAAAGCTCGTCATGGTTTGTCTATCCTGACATATATTGAGAAGGAGGGAGGGGAACGCTTTGAAGACAAATTGGGGTGCTGCCTTTCAAATCGCTGCTGTTTATGTCGGGACTGTTGTGGGAGCCGGCTTTGCGACAGGGAGGGAAATCGTCGAATTCTTTTCCCGTTTTGGACTTTTTGGATTAATTGGTGTTTTCATGGCGGGATACATTCTTACATATATGGGGGCAAAATTAATGCGCATCGCAGCAGCGATCGGTGCCCATTCATATGAAGAAATGAATGTTCATCTATTTGGGAAGTTTTTTGGGGGAATTATCAATATTATGATGCTGTTTATGCTGCTTGGAGTTTGTGCCGTTATGTTATCCGGTGCAGGAGCAGTTTTTGAAGAGCAGCTTGGAATGACGAAATCCCTGGGGATCTTTGTCACGATTGCACTGTCACTTGCCGTCATGGTTGTCGGCTTAAAGGGTGTCTTTGCTGTGAACACTTTTGTCGTGCCGATGATGATCTTGTTCAGCCTGATCTTATTCTTCCTGTCAGTTAAATTGCCTGGATTCATTGAGCAGGTCGTTTTTATTCCATATGCAGAGGATGGCTGGAAGGCTGTGATCGGTCCATTCTCATATACAGCGCTGAATCTGTCGCTTGCCCAGGCAGTCCTGGTTCCTGTAGCAGCCGAGATGAAGGACGATCAAACTGTAAAATGGGGTGGGATCCTTGGCGGGATAGCACTTACCTTAATTTTGCTTTCAAGCCATTTGACCTTAATTATGCTTCCTGGATTCGAAACATTTGAGATTCCAATGGCTGTTGTTATGAAACAGCTTGCTGCTGGTCTATACTGGATTTTTGTCTTGATTGTATATGGAGAAATTTTCACCTCCGTAATTGGCAATATTTTTGGTCTGGAAAGGCAAATTCAAAAGTATATCAAGATGCCAAGCCTGCTTGTCGTTTCACTGCTCTTTTTAATTTGTTATTTCATCAGCTTGATTGATTACGGAACGCTGCTCTCAGTCCTTTATCCTGTTTTTGGTTACATCAGTTTAATTTTTATTGTCTTGTTATGGATGAAACCAGTTAATGTGAAAAGATAAAAAGAAGGGGCAGCTGCCCCTTCTTTTTATTTATTCTCTTTCATAATGGTCTTGGCCATTTCCAAGAATGCACTGCGGTGGTCTGCACCTTCTTTTGTGAATAAAGTAAGCTTTAATGGTTGTTCATCATTTTTTATAAGATACGTCGTTACGATGTCTGATTCATTTTTAGTTTCCATTGCCCACGCATTGTTGAAGAATGGGTCTTCAGGTGTTTGTGCTTCCTTCACTTCAGCACCGACAGCAGCTAGCTGTGCTTTGGAATTCTCTTCGACTAAGGACCATTCTGCATCATTTGGAATCAGTTCTATCCTCATGAATACACTGTCGTCCTCAGACCACATTAGTACATCTTTGTTAGGCTCTTCTGCTGATAATTCATATTCAGGCAAAACATACATAGAGTAGTTTTGATTATCGTTATGTTTTAAGAAGGCAGTCTGTTCTTTTTGTTCTCCATCCACTGTATAGGCAATGTTTTGCTCCATAACCCGGATTAGGCCCTCTTCGTTATTATTATTTTCCTGGTCTGTTGTTTGCTGCTTTTCCTCATTTTTTTCTGGCGCAGCAGCCGGCTGGGCCGCAGGTGCCTTATCTGTGGACTTCGATTCTTCCGGAGATCCGCAGCCTGCAATGATAATTGATGACAATCCGATAATTGCTAAAGGTTTTACTAATTTGTTCATGTCTGAATGCCCCCTGTTATTTCATATGGTGATTTCTACAATTTTAGACGGAATAGAATAACGAAAGTTACAATATTTTGTCGCACTTACAAAATATCATGGACAGGCAAATTGGACAATAATGAAAATGACCCATGAGCCAAAGTTGGCATGGGTCATTTTTAGGGTGAAATCTGTTGGGTACTCACTAGTTAAGTGGAAGAAAAACAAATAATAATAAATCAAATACGATATGAGAGACTATAACAAGTGGCATGCTCCGTTTCCATGCGTACAAAATACTCCAGGCAAGTCCAGCAATAATGGCGGCCAAAACTAGAATAAATTCACCAGAATAGAAATGGACAGAGGCATATAAGATAACGGAAAGAATAATCGACATTTTCACATTAATGTATTTGCTGAGTCGTTTTTGGATAAATCCTCGCCAAAAGATTTCTTCGCCAGGAGCCAGGATTAACACCAGGACAAGATAATGCCAGATTAAATCAGGTGAGAATCTGCTGTACAGACGCGTTATTTGATTGGCGAAAGGCAGATTTAACAACTCGATCAGGAAGCTTCCAAGCCAAAAGAGGCCAAATAAACCAAGACCTGAAGCAATACCTAAAGTTAAGTAAGAAAGCGTTGAAGTGTTGTCCTCGATTTCTTCGTGTATGATGGAATAACTGATCAGAACCAGCATCGAAGCTGTGAATATATACCAGAATACGTTTTTATCTTCGAAGGTAAAAAACATAAGAAGATGCGCGATCAAAACCCCAATAATCAGTCTGCGATCCGCCATCCAATTTTTCATTCTACATAAACCCCTTTCCAGAAACAAAATTTATTGTACCAAATAATTCATTAAAATTGTAAGGAAATGATTTCTTTCAATTGGGGAATAGTAATATTGCACGAAAATTTGATTGGAGGGAAGATCATGTCAGAATCAAAGCGCGAGAGAGAGCGTAATTGGACTGTCCGCAAGCAGGATCAGCACCCGCATGGAAAAGTAAAATCCTTTAAAGAGCTTGCTGGCAAGGAAAATAAAGAATAAAACAGAAAAAGCAGCTCAGGCTGCTTTTGGTATCTTTATAATACAGTAAAAACTATTACACTTAGAACAGTGTCTAGCTCCAGCGCCTAGCCAGTTTTCATCCCTGAGATTACTTCCTTGAGTATCTTGCGAGAAGCGTTAGCTTTGAGCAGCTCGAGTCGCTTGTCTAGCTGCGGCTCCTAACTCCTCGAGGCGTTTGTCTAGTGTCGCCTCCTAGAAACTCCGAAACTTCAACTCCGCCGGCAGAAGCAAAAAGCACTTCTTTTTCGGAGTCTCCAGTTTCTGTGTTTCTGGACAGTCGGCTATACTTTTCGACTTCGGTCCTGCCAATGAAGTCAAAGAACGACTTCACTGTCAGGCCCTCCAACGCTTGTCGGAGTCGGACCGTCGCCTCCGCATTTCGTTTTCGGTCCTGCCAATGAAGTCAAAGAACGACTTCACTGTTCGGCCCTCCAGCGCTTGTCAGGGCTGAGCAAGCCGCTTGGGCATTTCTAGATTAGTAGGCTGCGTCTTTAACAATTTTATAGTTTTTATGATTGATAACAGTGCGTTGATCAAGCTCCAGATCCCGGAAATTGTTCATATATGTCAAATCAACAATTACTGAGTTTTCATTTACTTTCTCTACGACCCCTTGCAGTCCTTCTTTGAATTCGATTACATTTCCAACTTCGGCTTTCTTCAAATAAACTCGCTCCTTCGTTATATTTCGAATTACTAACATTTTGCCTTAATTTTTAACTAGCGTAAAGGAAAATCCGCATTAAATTTGAATGTTCACGAAATTTTCATTTTATAAAAGTTAGAAAATTCAATTTATATAACCTATTATATATAAGAATTACATTTCCATCCAGAAAAAATTTATAATATTTATCATTTCATTCCCTTTATATCGGTCCAGAAACATCGCAAAGGAATTTGCAAATTCATCACCAGAAGATAAAATGGTCATAGTATAAGAAACTTGAGGTGGTTCACTTGGATAAAGAACAGGCTATTAGAATGCTGGAAAGTCTAAAAAATAAAGAAGTAGAGGAAATCTTTGTCGCTAAACAGGATTTCATGGAATTTCGCGAATTTCTGGTGAAAAGGGAGGATTTCAAACATTTCAGGGGAATCGCTCAAAGAGGCGGAGATGTCATCTTTACATATATAGATGAGGCAAGGAGCTAATAAGAAGAAAAAGCGGTCTGTTAGTGTAAAATTTACTATCCCTATTAGTGGAATAGTAGTAAAATATTAACATAGACTGATGAGGTGATCGCTGATGGAAACATTGTCCCCTGAAAGGCTAATGGAAGAAATCGAACTCAAACGAAGAGAAATGATTTCAACCGCGAAGGAAACAGGTTTTCTAAGCGTACAGACCATTTCAGCAAGCCAGGAACTGGATAAGCTTTTAAATGTAGTTCAGGAAGAAGGGTACTTTTTAACCAAATAAATCTTTCAGGAGCACTTGGAAAAGGTGCTCCTTTTCATTTGGATAAAAATGGTTGAAAATTCACATTTTTTCTGTCTGATGGTAAACTTTTTATAAGCCTTACAAGGTAACCAAGAGAACATTCACAATAGGGGGAAAAATGAATGGAACTGGCAAATAAACTAGAGCAGCTAAAAATAGAAATAGGTAAAAATGTAGTCGGGCGAGATGATGAAATAGAGATGATGGTGATCGCCCTTTTGAATAATGGCCATATTCTTATGGAGAGTGTGCCAGGGACCGGAAAAACGCTGCTGGCTAAAACATTTGCACGTGCAATAAGCGGACAATTCTCCAGGATTCAGTTCACTCCTGATGTCTTGCCCAGTGATATTACAGGAATCCAGTTTTTTAATCCTAAACTTCAGGAGTTCGAATTAAAACCAGGTCCAATTGTCACCAATATTCTTCTGGCAGATGAAATCAATCGTGCAACTCCTAGAACCCAGTCAAGCCTGCTGGAGGCTATGGAAGAACATCAGGTAACAATCGACGGCCACACGATTTCCTTGAAAACCCCTTTCCTCGTAATCGCAACCCAGAATCCTGTGGAATCACAGCAGGGGACATTCCAGCTTCCGGTCGCGCAGATGGATCGCTTCTTTATAAAGTTATCCCTCGGGTATCCAGAAGTTTTTGAAGAGAAGGAAATGATCAAGAAACATAGGTTTGGAACATCAGCGAAAGAAGTCAATCCGGTTATCAGTGAAGAGGATATCAAGTCATTGAAGCAGGAAATCATGAATGTGAAGTTAACAGAGGTTGTTGAAGATTACCTATTACAGATCGTACGGAAAACAAGGAGCCATTCTTCGATCGAATTAGGAATCAGTCCGAGGGGGACCCTTGCATTAGTAAAGGCGGCCCAGGGCAGGGCACTGATTAAGGGTCGAGATTATGTAGTACCAAATGATGTCAAAGAGATGGCTCCCTTCGTGTTAGGACACAGAATTTATTTTTCTGCTGAGGCATCGCTGACAATGACACCCGAAAAAGTAGTCGAGGATTTGCTGGAATCCATTCCGCTGCCTGTTGAAATTGAGGTTTAAGCACATGCAATGGAAAAAAATCGTCATTGAGGACCGTTTTCTATCCATATTGGCTTTTCTCGGGATACTTTTACTGATCGCCAGCTTTTACATAAATTCCTGGCTGATGTTCGGAGTCGGCCTGATGATCCTATTTATCGCTGGAGGAAATTCCTATTATCTGAAGCATATAGGAGAGGGTTTATTTTTTGATAACGAACGTAAACGGAATCGCTTCTTTATCGGAGACAAAGGAGAGTGGATCCTTCAGTTTCACAACCAAGGTCTTCCAATTATGAAAGGGAATCTCTCGATCTATTTTGATAGTGCGGTTGTCCCTGTCTCGGGCGAGTATCATATCCATTCGTCAAGAGTCGATGTCAGTCTGCCATTCTCGGTTGGACAGCGAGAAAAGATTAAAATCAATGTGCCTTTTTCCGCAGAAAAGCGAGGATTATCAAAGATAAGGAAAATGGAGCTCCATATCCCGCATTTCTTTGGTTTCGGGGATACCATTCTTGAGTTCTCTGACGTAATCAATATCGAGGCACTCGTCTATCCACAGACTATTTCGGTGCATAATTTGGATAAGCATAAGTCCGTTAAGCCAGGACAGAATCCATCTTTTTTCTCACTATTTGAAGATAATATGGGACCAATAGGCACAAGGGATTATCTGCCGACAGACAGCTTCAATAGAATTAATTGGAAAGCAAGTGCAAGGAAGATGGTCCTGCAGACGAAGGAATATGAACGCATTAATGAGGCAGGTGCCGTATTGTTCATCAATATTTCAGATGGTTATTCGGTGACAGGCAAGCTGGAATTTTTGATGAGCAGTACAGCTGAAATGGCTTATTTCTTTAACAGGAGAAATATTCCCTTCTCGCTCTGCATGAATATCAGGTCTGCTGGATTTACACCATTTACCTACCTGCCATTGGGGGCTGGAAAGGATCATCTGCAAAAGCTGCTTGACTTACTGGCTATAGCCGATTTTCATTCACCAACAATTCCGCATGAACAAATGCTGTTCTTTTACAAGCGGCATTTGCCGATTGCGCCGACCATGATACATGCCGGAATCCGGACAAGGGGAGCGGATTCCTATATCCAGGAATGGACCAATGCTGGTGTCCAGTTATTCGAGCTGAAAACCCATAATGAACATGCATTACTGGAGCCGATTAATATTATTTTGAAGGATGTTGCGGGCAAATGAATAGCCGTGTCTTAAATGTATTTTTTCGCTTTTTTATAGAGTGGACTTTTGTAAGCCTCATTCTGGTGGTATTTCATTTGCTATCATCACAACGAATGCCATTGTTTTCAACTATGATTATAGCCGCTGCAGCCTCCATACTCTTTACGCTTTTATTGGAGCTGAAGCCGCGTCTGGCAAAGCCTTTGTATCTTCTTGTAGTCATGCCGCTTCTTTTTGCTGCAGGCAGCTTGAGCAATCTTGAGAACTTTTATATAGGGATTATGGCAATATTCATTTTTTGGAGAGTGCTTAAGTTCCACCAGGATTCAACGAGTCAATCAGAAAGTGTCTGGCTCGTCCTCACCTTTTTGATCGGGGTATTTCTTTCGCCGCTTGCTTATTTTAATGGTGGCTCATATTTGATTCAAATCGTGTTCATCCTTCTCTTCCAACTGTTGTTTATATTGTCAGGGCAGTTTTTGCTGAAGTGGATTGATGTTGAACTCGCCTCAAAAAAAAGATTTGCAGTCACTTATTCCAAGCTGATTGGGATTATTCTGCTCCTTGTTGCGGTATTAACTTTTGGAAGAGGAATTTTAAAAGAGATGTTCTTTTTTGTACTGCAATTGGCTGGGTGGACGCTTTCTATGCTGTTGTATCCCTTTTTTGCCTGGATTGGTTCTGCAGATATGCAGGCTAGAGCCAACAAAGTATTTTCTGAAAACCTGCCTAATATGGAAAATGATGCATCAATTAAACAGGCCAGGCAGGTATTTGACCCGGACTTTTGGGGGCCTATTCTATTCGCTGTCCTGATTGCCATTGGATTTTATTTCATTTATAAAAAAACCAGTCTTTTCAGCATGCGGAAGGAGGAAGAAGCGGCAGAAGCCGGATTAATAAGCACCTCCCATATCGAAGGGGCAGCAAACAGCGGTGAGTTTACAAGGAGGCAAAAGGCGGCACCTGAAAACCACATAAGGAAGGAAATCTTTCAGCTTGAAAAATATGCCCATAAAAAGGAACTGGGCCGGCTTAACCATGAAGATGTCAAAGAATGGTTCGACAGGCTTAGCATTCAATATGATCCACGGACGATCCATACGTATGAAAAGGTCAGGTATGGTGACCAGCTGGACGAAAAAATCGACAGCTGGTTCAAGGACGAAATAAAGAAGGTCAAAAAGCAAATCATTGCATTGGAAAAAATTAAGAAGGAAGAGAGCAAAAAAAGTTTGAAGGAAGGCTTTAAACAGATTTTCAAGCGATAAAATACTTTTTGTCACAATTTCGATAAAATGAAAACGTTTTACTGAAAAAAATGCTCTAAACCTTTAAAAATCAATGTTTTTTCATTGTCTATGACTATGCAAAATGCTATTCTTTTGTGTGGGATGCCAATCCAAATTTCTGCGGAAATGATTGGAAACAATATATGGTGTGAAAGAACAATACAAATGGGTAAAATACAAATATCATTTTGGCTAGGCCTGAGTTTTGACCTTTCGCTGAATTGAACCATTTAGTTTGGAAAGGCATCATGTATGGTCATCTTAATCATCTAATTAAAAGGAGAATGATATAGTATGGTACAAAAACAATTCAAGGTCGTTGCTGAAACAGGAATCCACGCACGTCCTGCTACGATGCTGGTACAGGCTGCAAGCAAGTTCGATTCAGAAGTACACTTAGAATATAAAGAAAAAAAGGTAAACCTTAAGTCAATCATGGGTGTAATGTCATTAGGTATCGGCCAAGGAGCAGAAATCACAATCATCGCTGAAGGAAGCGACGAGCAAGATGCTCTTAACACACTAGAAGAAACTTTGAAAAAAGAAGGTTTAGCTGAATAATGGGCTTTCTCCAGGGAATTGCCGCTTCAAACGGCATAGCGATTGCGAAAGCCTATAAGCTGGTAGAACCGGATTTCTCTTTTGAAAAAACGACAATAGATGCTCCTGCAGAAGAAATTGCTCGTTTTCAGTCAGCGCTTCAGACAGCAAGAGCTGAGCTGGAAAAAATCCGCGATCATGCGGGAACTGCTTTAGGAGCTGATAAAGCAGCAATTTTTGATGCTCATCTTCTAGTATTGAGCGATCCAGAATTGATTTCACCCATCGAAGACAAAATCAAAACAGAAAATGTTAATGCAGAGCATGCATTAAAAGAAACGGCTGATATGTTCATCAACATGTTCGAATCCATGGACAATGAATATATGAAAGAACGGGCGGCAGATATTCGCGACGTAACAAAACGCGTATTAGCCCATCTGTTGGGTATCCAGATTCCTAACCCTAGCATGATTGCTGAAGAAGTAGTCATCGTGGCGGAAGATTTGACTCCTTCAGATACTGCTCAATTGAATCGCCAGTTTGTAAAAGGATTTACTACGAACATCGGCGGCCGTACTTCCCATTCAGCAATCATGGCTCGATCAATGGAAATTCCAGCTGTTGTAGGCACAAAGGCAGCTACAGAAGAAATCAGCAACGGGGATATCGTTGTTGTTGATGGATTGAAAGGCGAAGTTCATTTCAACCCAACTCCTGAAGTGCTTGAAGCCTATAAAAAAATACAGGAAGATTTCGAAAAGCAAAAAGCCGAGTGGGCTAAACTTGTTAACGAAAAGTCTGTAACAGCTGATGGCCATCATGTTGAACTTGCTGCGAATATCGGTACACCTAGGGATTTGAAGGGTGTAATTGAGAACGGCGGCGAGGGTGTAGGTCTTTACCGTACAGAGTTCCTATACATGGACAGGGACCAGCTTCCTACTGAAGAAGAACAATATACTGCTTATAAGGCTGTGCTTGAAGGCATGGAAGGCAAGCCAGTTGTTGTTCGTACATTGGACATCGGCGGCGACAAAGAGCTTCCATACTTGAATCTGCCGAAAGAAATGAATCCTTTCCTTGGCTTCAGGGCAATCCGCCTGTGCCTTGAGGAAGTGGATATTTTCCGTACACAACTGCGTGCTCTTTTGCGTGCTAGTGTTCATGGAAACCTGAAAGTCATGTTCCCGATGATCGCTACTTTGAACGAGTTCAGGGAAGCAAAAGCAATGCTTGAAGAAGAAAAAGCAAAATTGATTCAGGAAGGCGTCAAGGTTGCTGACCATATCGAGCTCGGCATCATGGTTGAGATTCCTTCTACTGCGGTCCTTGCAGATCAGTTTGCGAAGGAAGTCGACTTCTTCAGTATCGGAACAAATGACTTGATCCAATACACAATGGCAGCGGACAGGATGAACCAGCAAGTATCCTACTTGTACCAGCCGTACAATCCATCAATCCTTCGACTTGTAAAGATGGTCATTGATGCAGCCCATAAAGAAGGCAAGTGGGCTGGTATGTGTGGTGAAATGGCCGGTGACGAAACAGCGATTCCAATCCTGCTTGGTCTTGGCCTTGATGAGTTCTCGATGAGTGCCTCTTCAATCCTGAAAGCACGTTCATTGATCAGGAACTTAAATAAAGCCGATATGGAAAAGCTGGCTTCAACCGTGCTAAACATGAGTACAACTGAAGAAGTAGTTGAAGCAGTAAACCAGGCAATTTCATTGTAATATAATTGTAATATAAAAAATGTTTTAACCTATACAGGGCGGGTATAAATGAGTAAGCACTTTGGTTAGACTTTAATTAAGCTAATCATTCTCATTTTCCCCCAGATTTGGCCGGCTGTTTATCAGCCGGCATTTTTTTGTGTTAAAACCTATGCTGCAGGTGACTGCACGTGCATAAGAAAGAGCAACTTCGGACAGTTTTGAAAGAATAAGCAGAAAAGCTGTCAAAAGAAGGAGCAACTTCAGACAGGTTTGCAAGGGAAAGCGGAAAAGCTGTCAAAAGAAGGAGCAACTTCAAACCAGGTTTCCAGGTAAAAGAATAAAAAAAGCTGCCGGACTGGCAGCTTCTAAGCTTTAAAAGGGTTTTTCCATTCCATCAGCATCCCATAATTCAATGATTCTTCGTCCTCCAGATAATTTGCTACAGGTCTGACCGGTGTACGGCCGCAGCGCAGCAGAAAGGAAACGACTGGATCCTTTAATTCACCTTGTAGTACTTTTCCTACATACTGGTCAATGGTTATGTCAGCAGAGTGTAAGTGGTAACCTGGCATCCGGCCGCCTCCCAAAAGTCTTTCAAGACCTGATTGCACGACAGTCTCATACATAGATTGCATCATCCATTTTCCAAGCCCAAGCTTGCGGTAAGCTGGACTTATGCAAATATCGACAATGTAAAGAGTATTGCCTTCCGGGTTATGATTCCGTATATAGCCGTTATCGGTTATATCCGCCCAGGAATGGTCTTCGTCACCATTGTCTAATTGAACAATCAAGCCAGTTATGGAACCGACAATTCTACCGCCGATTTCTACGCATAATGCCCCATCCGGAAATAAGTTAATATGATTGGTCAGTTGTTCGGTATTCCACAATAGTTCTTCAGGAAACGGAGGCGGAAAGGCTTCCTTTTGAATCTGGATCAACTGGTCAAAATCATTTTCTGTGTAGTTTCTAATAATGGCTTTTACTGGTTTGTTGCTGTCGTAAACATAAAGCTGTTTATAAAACATATCCGCACCTCGAAAATATAGTATAAGCACAGTATAAAAAGATTGCGAATGGAAGGTCAAATTGTTGAACGAAAAAAAGCTGCCTTCCTCAATAAATATTCTAGTTGAAAGCCTATTAATGGTGGTTTAGAACCGTTGCAGGAAGGGTATACTAACATTGCGCATAAAATGGTAGATCGTTCTGGAGGCCGAGGAGTAATTTCTCGGCCTTTTGCTATTTAAAATGTTAAAATAATATCTAAAATCAAAAAGGGGAAGAAGGAGTACATATGCTGTCTAAAGAAGATACGGTAATTGGCTTTATTGGAACAGGCGTTATGGGAAAAAGTATGGCAGGCCATCTGCTTGGTGCGGGCTATCAGCTCACTGTATATACAAGGACGAGGGAAAAGGCAGCTGATTTGCTGGAAAAAGGAGCAGTCTGGTCAGATTCTCCACGTGACGTAGCACAGAAGGCAGATGTCATTTTTACGATTGTCGGTTACCCATCAGACGTGGAAGAAATTTATCTTGGGGAAGACGGCCTTATCGCCAATGCTAAGCAAGGCAGTTATTTAATTGATATGACCACGTCGACTCCATCCCTTGCAAAAGAAATTTATGAAAAGGCTAAAGAGAAAGGGATTCATGCAATTGATGCGCCTGTTTCTGGCGGTGATATTGGTGCGCGCGAAGCAAGACTCGCCATCATGGTGGGTAGCGATGATGAGGCTTTTCTTAAGGTAGAGCCACTGCTTAACATCCTTGGAACAAATATTGTTCACCAGGGAGAGGCAGGTGCCGGGCAGCACACAAAAATGTGCAACCAAATCGCGATAGCTTCAAATATGATCGGTGTTTGCGAAGCGATTATTTATGCAGAAAAAGCAGGACTGGATCCGGAAACCGTATTAAAGAGCATATCAACGGGAGCAGCAGGCAGCTGGTCGCTCTCCAACCTGGCTCCAAGGATGATTGATGGTAATTTCGAGCCTGGTTTTTACATCAAGCACTTTATCAAGGATATGAAAATCGCCCTCGATGAAGCCAAGCGGATGGATATGGAAGTACCAGGACTTTCTTTGGCATTGTCGCTGTATGAACAACTAGCGGAAAAAGGCGAAGAAAACAGCGGTACTCAGGCGCTATATAAGTACTGGAAATAATCATAATATTTGCTAGTCATAGACCCCTCTCCAGGTAAAGATACTATAACCTAAAGGAGGGGAATTTTTATGGCTAAAAGGACGAAAAAGAACGACCCGCAGCAAAAGAACAAGAAGGGTTTTGATTCTGCAGTCATTGATTCTGAGTTCTCACATGAGATTGGCAGTGCTGCGACTAATAAGATCCATAAGGATAAAGCAAAAAAAGAGAAAGCTTCTAAGAATAACGGAAAATACAAGGGATAATATAAAGCCGTTCCTGCTGAGGAACGGCTTTCCAAGTTTTATTGCAAGTAACTTTCCAAACGATCAAGCCCTTCTTTTAGCGTATCCATTGAGTACGCATAAGAAAGCCGGAAATATCCCTCTCCAAATTCAGAGAATGCACTCCCTGGAACCACTGCCAATTTTGCTTCATTGACCAGTTCCATACAAAAATCAAAAGATGAAATATTGGAAGCTGGGATTTTGACGAAGAAGTAAAACGCGCCCTCAGGCTTGATTACATCAAGTCCCATAGACTGGAGTCTGTTGAATACATAATCCCGCCTTGAAGCATACTCCTGCTTCATTGGCAATGCATCATCAATTCCGGCTGTCAAAGCCTCTAAAGCAGCCATTTGCGAAATCGACGTTGCACAAGTTACATTGTATTGATGCACCTTTAAAATATGCTTGGCTAAATATTCAGGGGCAAACAGCATGCCTATCCGCCAACCGGTCATCGAGTGGGATTTGGAAAGTCCGTTGATGACAATGGTTTTTTCTTTCATGAATTGGGCAATTGAAACATGCCTTTGCTCATAAACAAGTTCACTGTATATTTCATCAGCGAGGACAAAGATATCCTTGTCCTTAAGCAGCTGGGCTATTTCCTTCAGTTCTTCCTCATTCAAGCTGACTCCGGTAGGGTTTGAGGGATATGGAAGGACGATACACCTTGTTTTATCAGTAATCAAACTTTCTATCAGCTCTGGTGTCATCCTGAATTGTGTATTCCTGATATCCGCATAGACTGGTATGGCACCGCATAGCTTGATGATTGGTTCATATCCCGGATAAACAGGCCCAGGGATGATCACTTCACATCCTTCTTCAAGAATGGTCCTGAAAGTGATATCAATAGCCTCGCTCGCTCCAACTGTAATAATCGCTTCATGCTCCGCTGAATAATCCACATTATATTTTTTACGATAAAAATCAGTTGCAGCTATTCTTAGCTGGATCAGACCAGCGTTATGTGTATATGTAGTGATGTTCTGATCAATTGCTTTCTTGCCAGCTTCCTTGACATGTTCAGGTGTCGGAAAATCAGGCTGACCTATAGTTAGGGAGACCATGTCTTTCACATCTGCCACCATGTTAAAGAATTTCCTGATTCCCGAGATTTCGATATTTTTAACCCGATTGTTAATTAAATGTTCCACTTCTTTCATCCCTCCGATTGAATATCACTATTTTACCATGATGAACTCAAAAGGTGTAAGGAACGGCTGCTAAACAAAAAGGAAATTTATACATGGCAGCGAATATTAATTATTGAAAGAATCAAAAGGAGTGGATCTATTTGAAATTGGAAGAAATGAAAGCACATTATACAGAATTTGATGGATGGATCGAGTCATTGAAAGGACTAACAGACTCTGAGTGGAATATGCCTTTGGGGGAGGGGAAATGGTCTGTAGCAGCGGTTGTATCGCATCTGCTTTTCTGGGATCAATATTCACTAAAGGAAAGGTTCCCTTATTTCAAAGAAGGAGCGGAACTGGATTCCTATCCTGACTTCCAAATTATCAACGAACGAGCAAGAGAGTATGCAGAAAATACAGCCACAAAGGAAGAAATTCTTGATGGACTGCTTGCCGTACGCGTGGAATTCCATAAGATGCTTGATAAATTGGATGATGAAAAATTGGCTGTGGCATTCAAAATTTCTGACCACCACATGACGACAGGTACATATATCATCGATTTTATCGAGCACGACCTTTATCATCAAAAGCAGGTAAATGCGGTATTAGGCAGGACACTAGTAAAATGATTAAGACCTTTTCATATACAATTTGCTTGAACTGACCATTTCTTCCGGTGCATATAAAGCTGCGGATGCAAGGGTTCATTCGGAAAACAGTAATCGTTAATAAGAGAAGCAAACCGAGCTTTCGGTTTGCTTTTTTATTTGGTTTGATTCTGTATATTTCCCATGCAGGCTTGCCATTTTGACTACTATAGCACATTCAATCTCATAAGCTAAACAGTTTAAATCATCCTGCCGATAAGAGGTATATAGTACTAATTCTATAACAAGAAGGAAGATCATGATGAATGACAGCAGTATATTATTAGAATCAGGCACGAATGAACTTGAAATTGTCGAATTTGGCATAGGCCAGAATAAATTTGCGATAAATGTCATGAAAGTGAAAGAAATTCTTAACCCCGTACCGGTAGTGGCGATTCCAAACGCTCACCCATTTGTTGAAGGAATCATGGAGCTGCGGGGCGAAGTGCTTCCAGTCATCAATGTCGCTACAGCGCTAGGGCTTAAAGAATCAACAAATCCACAGTTGGATAAGTTCATCGTTGCGGAATTCAATCAGATTAAGACAGTGTTCCATGTCCATGCGGTTTCGCAAATTCACCGAATCTCCTGGTCCCAAATTGAGAAGCCGTCAGACATGTATCAGGGTCAAGAGAGCCAAATTATCGGAGTCATCAAGCTGGGAGGAGAAATGGTACTTTTCCTGGACTTTGAAAAAATCCTTCTTGAGATCAACCCTGAGTCTGGAATCAAGATTAGCGATGTTAAGAAACTTGGTCCCAGGGAACGCTCTATGAAAAGGATTGTGATTGCGGAAGACTCTGCAATGTTAAGGAAAATGCTTCATGACACCTTGAGTGAAGCTGGATTCCAGTACCTTGAATTCTTTGAGAATGGCCATGATGCCATCTCCTATCTTGAACAGCTGGCAGTGGATGCCGATGTTTTTTCAGAGTCAGTACAACTGGTGATCACAGACATAGAAATGCCGCAAATGGATGGACATCATCTTACAAAGAGAATAAAAGAGCACTCCGTTCTGCAAAAACTTCCTGTAATCATTTTTTCATCTTTGATCACGAATGAACTGCGACACAAGGGGAGTGTAGTGGGAGCAGATGCACAGATCAGCAAGCCAGAGATTAGCGAACTGGTGCTGAAAATTGATGAATTGATTTTATAGTTCAAAAAAAGCAAAAAGAAAGCTGACTTCTCAGCTTTCTTTTATGGATACCGTTCTCCCAGTTTCTTGAATACAGGTTTGGCATACTTCCTCGTCTTGCCTGCTCCGGCGGTTTCGTTGGATTCTTTTAGGCCTGTGTAGGATGACAATAGCCTTTTCGCGCTGGTCAATGAAATGGTGGCTCTTGGATTCCTCACTGACTGATCGAGTTTTCCTAAGTGGGGAAGCTGCTCGAAGTCCTGTTTAGTCGGCGGGATGTGAAATGTGTACTCACCGCAAACCACCAAGACGTCTGATTGCTGCTGGCTGTTTCTCGGATTGTTTGAAAAATGGAGTCCTGTTTTTTTAGCTTTGCCTTCAGCAAGCATTTTTTTTAATCGCATCATGTTTCAACTGATATAAAAACTTCGGATTAGGAGCAGTCTTGGCATGACGGTTCACAGTGAAGATTGCTTGTGAGAGGTTCTCGATCGTTGGGCGGAGTGAGGGGATCTTGTTCCTTTCATTATTCAATGGGATAGGCTCCTTTCATTATTACGGCATTTGTTTATAAGACTTTCATTATCTAATATCATTATACCCTTAATTTGGCTGATTGAGAAATAGAAGCCTTTTGATGGAGAATTATCGTGTGATTGTTACTCTAGTTCCATTTGGTACTTGCCGAGCCAGCTCCAGTACATCTTGATTATGCATGCGAATGCACCCTTTCGAAACAGCCTTGCCGATCGATGCTGGATTATTTGTTCCATGAATGCCATAACCAAGTTTTGATAACGACAGCCACATGGAGCCATATGGGCCACCAGGGTTAGGTTCTCTGTTTACAACGACATATTCGCCGATGGGAGTTTGCGTCAGCATTTTCCCGATGCCCACGGGATAGGATTTTATCAGCTTGCCGGAGCGGAAAAGTGTAAGCCTTTTGCTGCCTAATGATACCGAAATCGAGTAAGGAATGGTAGACGGGTCAGGAAGTCCGGGAATGACGATTCGCTGGCCGGGATAGATAAGTGAAGGGCTAATAATGCCAGGGTTTGCAGCCAGGATTTGTGGAAGCGGCCTGCGATAGTTTGCGGCAATCAGTGCCAGCGTCTCGCCTCTTTTAACAATATGATACATAAAATCTCCTCCTCTAATGCAGTGTATGCCGGTTTTTTGAGGAGGGCTCCTCACGGTTATCGAGTGTCGTTTTTTAGCGAAACTTTGTAAATTTTTAAAAAATAGTATCGTTTTTCCTTATTCATAAAGGTAAAATAGGAATATAAAACTAGTTCGTAGTCATGTACCAGGTACTATTGTACTTCTGGAATGAGGATGGTTAGATGAATCAGATCAAGCAATCAAGAATAACTAAACTAAAAAGCAATCTTGCTTCGACAAAAATAGAACAGATGATTTCAGATATCATCTTTAAACATGTGAAAGACCTTGTTTTTATCATGAAGGTCGAACCGGGTAATCAATTCCGTTACTTATTTGCCAATGAGAACGGACTGATCCATGCTGGGATGGCTGCACACGATATCGGCAGGACGATGGACGAGGTTTTACCTCAAGGCCATCTGAACCCTTTGAAAAACCATTATATAAAGGCAGTGAAAGAGGGAGTGGAAGTTGTTTTCCATGATGAGGTAGACTTGGAGAATGACAGACAGGTTCTTGGCGAGACCCTTTTGACCCCAATCAAGGCAGCTGACGGGAAAGTTCAATATGTTGTGGCAGTCACTAGGGATATGACAGAAAACTTCAAAGAAAAGAATAGATTGATTGATAGCGAGCAACGGTACCGCTCACTCATTGACCATAATCTGGATGCGGTCTTTTCAATTGATTTGAAGGGAAAGATATTGGATGTCAACCCGGCCGCTCAATTATTGACAGGCTATACTGTCAAACAGCTTAAATCAAAAAAAATCAGTGGCTTGATATGTGAAAGTGATCTGCCGACTTTTAATGAAGTCTTATCCGATACGAAAATGGGCAATGCTAAGGAATCGCTCGATTGCCGGTTCATGCACCGAAAAGGTAATTTCCTTACGGTTCACATGAAGACGATTCCCATTGTGATCCATTCTGAAATAAAGGGTATGTATATCATTATCCGAGATCTTTCCGAGCAGGCGAAAAGCACTGAACTTATTAAGTACATGGCATTCCATGACCAGCTGACAGGTTTGCGCAACAGGCGCGCACTCTTGGATCAACTGGATAGTCTTGTTAAGAATGTAAAAAAGCAAAGAGCTGAATTTGCATTACTGTTTTTGGACATTGACCGTTTCAAGTACTTAAATGATACGCTAGGTCATCTTGTTGGTGACCAGATTCTAAAACAAGTAGCACATCGGTTGATTGATATCCAAAAAGAAAACTGTACTGTTTACAGACAGGGAGGCGATGAATTCATCATTGTCCTCGAAAAGACAGGCAGAAATGGTGCTGGGGAGTTTGCGCAAAAAGTATTATGCAGGTTCAATGAATCTTTTTATTTCAATTCACAGGAATATTATATCACACCAAGTATTGGGATCAGCCTTTTTCCGAATGATGGCAAAGATGCAGAAACATTGATTAAATATGCTGATGAAGCCTTATATAGCGTCAAAGAAAAAGGAAAGGCCCATTATCAATTTTATCGATCGGACATGCAGTCAACCGGTGTTAATGTCATAACGCTCGAAGCCCATCTGCGAAAAGCGATTGAACGAAACGAACTTGAGCTCTATTATCAGCCGCAAATCAATTTAGTTACCAATGAAATATCCAGCTTCGAAGCATTGCTGCGATGGAATAACAGTGAGCTGGGCTTTATTTCACCAGCCGAATTCATCCCGCTTGCAGAGGACACTGGATTGATCATTCCAATTGGCAACTGGGTTATTGACAGGGCATGCTTTCAAATCAAGGAATGGACGAAAAAAACAGGGAATCCAATCCGGATCGCTATTAACATTTCTCCCAAGCAATTTATGCAGCTGGATTTAGTGCGGGTCATCAAGAACTCGATAGAGAAGCATAGTATTGACCCATCACTTCTGGAGATTGAAATTACTGAAGGCGCCATGCAGGATACAAAAGAGACAATCCCGATCCTGAAACGGTTGAAGGACCTGGGAATCAAAATCTCGGTAGATGATTTTGGAACAGGGTATTCTTCGCTAAGTTATTTGAAACAGTTTCCGATAGATGTATTGAAAATTGACCAGAGCTTTATAAGGGATATCAAGTACAGCGGCAAGGATGCAGCGATTATCACGACGATCATCCACCTGGGCAATAGTCTCGGCATGGAAGTGATTGCAGAGGGTGTTGAAGAGCAGAGCCAGGTTGATTTCCTGACAAATGCCGATTGCGAAAAAGCACAGGGATACTTTTTTGCCAGACCATTAAAGGCCGAGGAAGCAGAGGAAAAGTTCATCCTGAAACCAAAAACAAGCAGCTGATCAGCTGCTTGTTTCTTTACTTTTGAAGGTAAAAATCGCAAGTTCAGGCTGGGATAAGAACCTGAAAGGAAGCCTGGTCGTTCCAAGGCCGCGATTCACGTATAGTGTCAGATCATTATTGCTGCCTGCAGTGTAAAAGCCCTCAACATATTTTTCAGCAAAAGGCGGTGTGACCAGTGGGCCGTAAAATGGAATCTGGATTTGTCCTCCGTGGCTGTGACCGCTCAGCTGCAAATGTATGGGATGTTCTGCAGCTTCCTCTGCTTTGTCAGGTGCATGGGATAAGAGGATGGTATATGAGTTGTTTGGTATGTTGGCCATACACGCGTTCAAATCAGGCCTCCCGAGCATAGCATCATCGATTCCGGCTATCCAAACCGAACTGCCATCAAGGAGGTTGATGTTAGCTGAGGTGTTCAGTAATAAAGAGAAACCTGATTGTTCCATGATTTGTTTATATAAATCTGAACCATAGCCGCCATGGTCATGGTTTCCGTATACGGCAAACTTTCCGAGAGGCGCATTCAAGTGGCTCAATATGGAAATAAGCCTGTTTTTTTCACCAAAGTGTCTTGGGTCATCGATCAAATCTCCTGTAAAAACGATCAGGTCAGGATTCAGCTTATTGATTTGGGTGATCAACTGCTTCAGCTGTTCCATCGTATACTGGAATCCAATATGGGTATCACTGAATTGAATAAGCCTCACTCCATCAAACCCGGATGGCAGCGCCGCATTTTTAATAGTATGACGGGTAATATCAAGCATGCGGGGTTCGACTTCACGGGCATAGAAATAGCCTCCAGTGCCGAGTCCTGCAGCAGTTAATGCGGTTCCAACTGCCCTTTTAATAAAAGTCCTCCGAGTGATTTGTTCAGACATGAAAAATACCAACCTATCTCCGAATTTTCTCTACTATACTAGCAAACATACATGGAAAATAGAAGTGCCATTTTTGGGAAAGGTCCCTAATCTTGAAGTTTGGGTGTTTTTAAGACACGACATAAGGGAAGAGAAAGGAAATATAATAAGCCCTTTTGTAGTTAAGCAGAATTGAGGTGTTGTGGATGGGTGATCATGAACTCAAGATGGAAATGATTTTTATTCCCGCTAAAAATGGGCAAATAAAAGTTTTTGTGTATGGTTTTAATCATTTAGGAACATGGGGGAATGCAGTAGCCGTCTTTAATGATGAAAGTGTAAGCGCAAAAGGGTTCAATAAGAAGAGGACAATCGTCCATTCGCTTGCAAAGCTTCATAGGTCGCTTCTGAAAAAGAGGAGAGAAAATTAGAACGAATGCCCCATTCTTAAAAATTCTGTGAATAGAGATAAATAAAAAGACAAGGCCGGAATAATATCCAGCCTTATCCCATAACTTAACGGTAACTGACTGCTCTTGATTGCATCGCTTTCCATGTTTCTATAAATCGATTCTTGTTTACTGGCACCTGTTTTCGGCCAGACAGAGGGTCGTTCAAGTAGACCGTTGTTTCATTGAAACCGACAAGGACTACTGCGTGTAGATCTAGTGGCGTTTTGATGACCTCATCGCCATGCGTCCAGGATTCCCAGCGATCGGGAAGCCGATAGTCGCCGGTCGTCCATACAACTGCTGGATAACCAGCAGACACATGGTCAAGTACTGCTTCGAAGTCCTTGCCCGTCAAATTGACGGCCCTGCCTGGTAAATAACGATTAATCAAATCAATCATTGGTTTTTCGAAGACCGCATATCCTGCTCGGTTACCGGTCATATCTCCAACAAAACCTTCAGCTGGATTACCCCAACTCAAAATATCTCCATTTGCAGATCTTTTCAGAGGATCATTATCTTTTTGTATCTCCTCGAAAAGCTTCATTTTAGTTGTATCAGCACCGGCAAAGTTCAGCATCATCGCCAGGCTGGTCACTTCACAACCGTATTTTAATTCTGGATTTTGTTTGATCAAGGGTACGTTCAGTAATGCCTTGCTTTTCCGTTGCCGGTGTTGGTCTTGCTTCTGATTAGGGTTTGGGACCGCCATTTCCTGAATTGGCTCAGGACTTTCCATAATAATGGGTTCATTTTTGTTTTGTTGAACTTGTGCTTCATTTTCGGCGGGCGAGCCGTGGCTGCATCCAAGCAATGGAAGAAGAATGCCAATGAAATGCCACGTTTTCATGTCATCATCCTTCCATAAGCTTATATTTATTTTTTGTTTATCTTGATGATTTTATGACTTGAGGAAAATGGAAACAGTGTAACTGAGGGAATACTCATATTATGATAAAATCATTCATATCAAATTAGTGATAAGAACTTTTAAAACGTTGTGGAGCACAATAAAATTTTGCAGGTTTTAGGGAGGTTTCAGATTGAATTGGATGCTCTGGATATTTTAACCGACCTTGAACATGTCGTCCCTTTTTTTCAGCCGATTTTTAATGCGGAGGAGCATAAAATCATGGGATATGAAGTATTAGGCCGGTATATAAGCGGAAATGAGGAAATTAGTCTCGGGCCTTTTTTTCACGATGATACAATTCCTGAAGAGTACCGGATTGAAGTGGAAAATGTCGTTTTTTCTAAAGCAATGGAAATAGCCTCACACTCAGTTGACCAGGACCTTTTATGGTTTGTCAACAAGGATGCTGGATTATTGATGGTGGATGATGGAGAGGGATTTCTGCAATTGCTCCTTTCCTTCCAGGATAGAGGGTTAAGGCCTGAGCACATAGTGCTTGAAATATCTGATCGTAATGTACAAAGCCATATAGAGCATCTGATCAATTACTATAAATCCTTTGGGATAAAAATTGCGATGGCCCAAGTGGGCAGTGAAAGCAGGTATTTTGAGCGAATAGCTGGCATTGAACCAGAAATTCTAAAAATTGATATGTCCTCGCTAAGATCAAACAATGCAGGTCCGGCCTATCTGGATGTCCTTCATTCTTTATCAATCCTTGCCCGGAAAATTGGTGCGACACTTTTGTTTGAAAACATTGAAACGCCGTATCAGCTGCAGTTTGCCTGGAAGAACGGAGGCAGGTTTTATCAAGGATTTTATCTAAGAAAACCTCAGCGGAATTTAGTTGAAAAAGATATTCTAAAGGAAAAAATAAAGTCAGAAATACATGGGTTTATCTTATCCGAGAAGAAACGGCTTCACTCTTTTTTTGATTTGCGAATCGAGCTGAACACGAAGCTCCAGGAATTGATAAGCCGAAATAAAAAAGGGCAAAATCCTAGTGAGTTCCTGATGGCGATGGGAGAAAGTCTTGATGGAATGGCATTCCGTATGTATATATGTGACGAAGACGGATTCCAGCTGTCACCTAACCTTTACAAGACAGGTGAGCATTGGGTTCTGCAGCCAAAGTACCTGGATAAGAACTGGAGCTGGCGACCTTACTTTCTTGAGAACATTATTAGAATGAGAACAGGGAAAAAGGGGATCTTGTCAGACCGATACAGTGATATTGAGACGGGGGAGGTAATCCGGACGTTTTCGCTGCCTTTAAATGGAGCTGAATTCTTATTTGTCGATTTAAGCGCATCTTTTCTTAATGAACGCGAAGGGTTATTTTAACAAACAGAAAAGCGCATAGTAAATTGAAATATGTACAATTTATAGATACAGCCTTCTATAAAGGGGGATTTTTATGAGTATATATACGACAATGCTCTTATTGGCAGGGGCAGGGGTGCTGGTTGCCGGCCTTTTCTATACCTGGACCTTTGGAAAGGGGCAGAAAAGAGCTCAAGGAAATCTGGATTCTCAGGTCCCAGGGGCTGTTCAGGAGCACGCATACATCCGAAACCCTATTTTTTTGACCTATATAATCGTGCTTTCTATAGCTCTGTTGTTCGTCGTTTATTTTGCGGTGACAACAGGATCGCGATATTAACCTCCAAATCGGGGGTTATTTTTTTTCTAAAGAGTTCCGGAAAATACTACAAATTTTTTAACATTTGCGTTAGTTCGAGTCAGTTAAGGGTAAATTGATACTGTAAAACAGATATCGTGTCAGATGCTGAGGTTATTTTACGAATGAATTTCATAATCATACAGGGTAAATCTTGGTAAAATTGTATTTACTAGTCATCATGGAGGAGGGGAAAAATGGACAAGCGGTTAAAGCTATTATTTTTGTTTATAACATCTTTATTATTCTTGATACCGGCCAATGCGTTTGCTGACTCAGATTTGGATGGCAGGGAAGAGGTTTTTGCATTCCTCGAAAAAGCTTTTGATTCACAGGTTTCCTTAAGTGAAAAAGGCAGGACTATGGATGAGATTGAAGCTGTATTAAACCCTTATTTTACAGAAGAATATAAGTCCCAATTCATTGGAGAGAACATAGTTGGACAGGAAAATGAATACCAGACTTATGGAACTGATTTCGCCCCATATTACATTCCGTTTTACGCTTTTTCAGAAAAGACGAAAGTGGTTGAGATGGAGAAGGAAATTTATGTAGTCGAGTTTTTTCCAGGGAATACCGAAGGACCAGTAGGCTATGAAGACCATTATGAAGGATTAAAGTTGGTTAATGAAAATGGCGACTGGAAGGTAGCTCAATATCTATATGATGAGGTTCCCCAGGAAGTAATCAATAAAGCCTACCCGGAAAAAGCGAAGGAGCAACCACAAGCTTCAAAGCCTGAAAATGAAGACAAGGAAATGGTCAGAACAACCGTATTCGGACCGAATTTTTCAGCGCTGAAGACGTTCATGGAGTTGGGAGTCATTTTCAGGAATGAAAACAGGACATTACTTTTCGGGTTATTATAAAAAACAAAAAAAGCGTGAAATCTAATCAGATTTCACGCTTTTTTACTCTCTATTAAACCCTATTTAATCTTTGATTTCCAAAACTCGCTTCAGCTTTTCAAGATCAAAGCCTGTGATGATTTCTTCTCCAATCACGATAGTTGGCGTGGAATAGGAATTGTAGTTTTCGGTCAACTCCTGCTTGCTTTGGTCATCCAGATTGATATTTTTCTCTGTATACGAGAAGCCGAATTCAGTCAGGAACATCTTAATGATTTGGCAAGGAGGGCAGTCGTTCTGGGTGTATACTATGATGTCTTTCATTTTATTTGCTTCCCCCGGTATTTTTGTTTAAATAATGGACCAGTCCCATTGCACTGACATTCACATCAAGATACAGCAGTTCATATATTGGATGGTTATTAGTCAGCCCTCGCTGGGTCAAGTGAGTTTTAATTTTATCATAAAGTTTCTGTGTAATCTGCTCAACTTGTTTTTCTGGATGCTTTTCTTTCGTTACAACATGTTTTGCTTCTTCAATGAAAACCTCAAGCCAGCTCTCCACTTGCCTGAAAGCTTCAGCAGAGTTTTCAGACATGCCATAATGTCCAAAGAATATCCGCTCTACCCCTAGTTCCTGGAAGCGACTCATGGAATAAAGCATCTTTTCAGGATCAAATTGATTTGGGGAAGTCGTTGGCAGGTAGAATTCGATGCCTTCACGATCAAGCTGCGGATAATAAATTCCTGCAGTGTCACCAGTGAAGATGCCGTTGGCTAGCGGATGATAAATACTGAAATGGTGATTGGCATGTCCTGGAGTATCTAAAAATCTCAATGTAAGCTTCTCGCTTATTTCTAATGTATCGCCTTCTCCTTTAATCAGCAGGCGATCTTCCGGAATTTCAACAATTGGGTCAAAAAGCTGTGAAAATTTGTCGCCATATACAGCTTTTGCACCCATGATCAACCTCGAAGGATCAGCAAGATGCCTTGCACCCTTGGGATGTACAACCACTTTCGCATTCGGGCAGCGCTGTAGCATCAGCCCCGCCCCGCCAGCATGGTCAAGGTGTATATGGGTCACGATTATGTATGAAATATCGCCAGGTGATACTCCTAGTGTCTGCAAACCTTCAAGGATATAGGGAATGGACGGGCTAGCGGATGTTTCGATAAGCGTCACCTTATCTTCTGTTAATACATATGTACCGGTACGTTCAGGCATACTTAAATCAAAATCATCGATTAGAAAGACATTTTCAGTTAGCTGGACTGGTTTTTTCAAAAAATCACTCCTTTTCTCAAAGCTTTTACTTGTACATCTTCTGACATTATTTTATTCTGTTAATATTGACATGTAAAGAATTGTGTATAGAAAATTCTGAAATCATTTTACATGGATATAAATAGGCCAATTGCAAAATCTATTGTTATGTTATTGGTTTTTGTTTTGAAAGGAGAGGGAGCATAATGTCACAGCTTCAGGGAATAATCACTCGTTTAAAAAATCTGCAAGAGCAGTCCAATGGAGGAGAACCTGCTCAACGCTTTTTTGAAGTGAATGGTGAGCGTAAATGCCAGGTTACATACCATCCAAAAACTGAAACATACGAATTGGAAATATACAATGACAAAGAAAAGCCTAAGAAATATCAATTCGACAACATTGATATGATTACAATTGAGATCTTTGATCTTATTCAGTAATCTCAATAACAATGGGACCCATCTGTGGTCCTTTTTTGTTTTGAATCTTGCTTATTATTCTCGTTTTCCTGGAGTAAACTAAATAAAAGCGCCCTCATTTATAATGTGGTAAAATATAATGGAAAGAAATCCATTTTAGGGAGTTTTCGCCATGATTAGTCTTTACAGCGGTGAGTTTTTGGAAGTGTCAATTAAAGACCTGATGATTCCTTCTGAACGCGTAGCCCATGTCCAAGTTGGCAACAGTCTGGAGCATGCTCTGCTTGTATTAACAAAGAGCGGGTATACTGCGATTCCTGTTCTTGATCCTCATTATCGTCTAATGGGTTTAATCAGTACACCTATCATAATGGATTCAATTCTCGGCCTCCAAAGAATCGAGTTTGAGCAACTTGAGAGGAAGCGAGTAGAAGAAGCCATGAATACGAAAATACCAAGAATCAACATCCACTCAACACTCAAATCCTCATTGGACCTTCTTGTTGATCATCCCTTCCTCTGTATAGAAGATGACTCTGGTATATTTGAGGGTATTCTGACAAGGCGGACTGTGCTGCTGAAATTGAGCCAACAAGTAAAAAGGTATAATAAGAAATAAAATTATAAGGCAGCTCCCGGATCCGGGGGCTGAATTTTTTACTGTATAAGAAAGAATAAACTTTATTACTCTGATTAGTGTCCAGCTCCAGCGCCTAGCCAGTTTTCATCCCTGAGAGGGCTTCCTGGAGTATCTTGCGATAAGCGTCAGCTTTGAGCAGCTCGAGTCGCTTGTCTAGCTGCGGCTCCTAACTCCTCGAGACGTTTCGGTCCTGCCAATGAAGTCAAAGAGCGACTTCACTGTCAGGCCCTCCAACGCTTGTCGGAGTTGGGCAGTCGCCTTCGCTTTTCGATTTGTCTAGTGAAGTCAAAGAGCGACTTCACTGGTCGGCCCTCCAGCGCTTGTAGGGGCTGAGCAAGGCGCTTGCGCTTTTCTTTTAGAGGTGTGTATATGGGACAGGCTGAACCAAAAATGAACAAGAAAGAAACAAAACGCTCTTTTGTGCTGGCGACTGTTATGCTTGCCATGTTCATGGGAGCTGTAGAAGGTACGATTGTGTCTACGGCTATGCCGGCAATTGTCGGTGACTTGGGCGGTTTTGCATTATATAGCTGGGTTTTCTCTGCTTATTTGCTGATGAATGCTGTTACTGTTCTCATCTACGGCAAATTATCGGATTTATTTGGCAGGAAACCAATTTTAACTTTTGGTATTATCATCTTCTTGATTGGTTCGATTTTATCCGGGACGGCCGAGACGATGGAAATGCTGATTTTATACCGATTCATTCAGGGGTTTGGGGCTGGTGCAGTCATGCCGATTGCCACAACCATTGTTGGGGATATCTATTCAAAGGAAGAAAGGGCGAAGATACAGGGTTATCTATCCAGTGTCTGGGGTATTTCAGCTGTTTCGGGACCAGCTCTTGGCGGCTTGCTGGTGGAATATGCAAGCTGGCGATATGTTTTCTGGATCAATGTTCCGCTCGGAATCCTGGCAATCGCGGGTCTCTGGCTTTACCTCCATGAAGATATTGAGAAAAAGAAGCATAAGATCGATTATCCTGGTGCGATTCTTCTTACTGTGGCAATAAGCTCACTAATGATTATCCTCGTCGAAGCGGGTGCGAATTGGGCATGGACGTCTCCCAAAACAATCGGCCTGATCAGCTTGAGCATACTGACATTGATTCTCTTTATAATTCAAGAGAGAAGGGCCGAAGAGCCGATGATGCCATTTAATATTTGGCGGGAGCGATCCATATTCATCGCCAATATGACTTCTCTGACAACTGGTGTCATGCTTATTGGCATTTCAAGCTTTTTGCCTGCATTTGTACAGGGAGTCATGGAGAGGTCTCCAATTGTGGCTGGTTTTACGCTGACGGCCATGTCAATAGGGTGGCCGATTGCTTCGGCTCTCAGCGGCCGCCTGCTATTGAGTATCGGCTATCGCAAGACATCACTATTTGGCGGAGCCGCATTGATCCTCGGCAGTATCCTGTTTGTCACCCTCACGCCTGAAGGTGGCCCTCTATGGGCTGCGGCAGGGTCGTTTTTCGTCGGAGTGGGTATGGGTCTGACTAGTACCGCATTCATTGTATCCATCCAAAGTACTGTTGCCTGGCAGCAAAGAGGAATCGCGACAGCAGCCAATATGTTCATGAGGAACCTGGGCAATACAGTGGGAGCTGCCTTGCTCGGAGGAGTCCTAAACAGCAGCATCTTAAGCTATATGAAAAATAATGGAGCCACAGGTCAGGACCTCTCGATAGATGCAGCGAATGTCCTGCTTAATGAATCAGAGAGGATGAAGCTTCCAGCAGATTTAAAGACAGTTCTACAGGATGCACTGACAAACGCCCTTCATTCGGTATACATTGTCGTATTCATTTTTGCTATTATCAGCTTGCTGTTCATCTTATTCCTGCCTAAAAAAGAGGAAGTGTGATTTATATGGTAGAGTGGGTCCACCTGCATTTACCGAAAAAGAGGAAATGTGAAGAAAACGGTAAAAGGAACATAGTGGACAAAAGTAATAAGAGGGGAGTTCCAGGAATAGCTTACAAACGAAAAACTGCAGATTTCTGCAGTTTTTTATTATAATGTAATTAATAATATAAGAAATACTTATTAAGAGGTTGAGTTATGTCATCTATTTCGGAGTTCCATCTGTTGTCTGTACTAGCCCAGGAAATGAATATGAGGAAGGCAGCGGAGAGATTATTTGTTTCACAGCCCGCTTTGTCCCAAAGGCTGCAATCGATCGAAAAAGATTGGGGTACCAAGCTATTCCTACGTTCTCAGAAAGGGTTAACATTGACGCCTGCGGGAGAAGTCGTCATCCAATTTGTTAATGACACCATTGCCAGGGAGGAAAAAGCAAGGGAATCCATTCATGCATTAAATTCGGAGGTGTATGGAACCCTTAAAATAGCCGTTGCATCTATCGTTGGCCAAAATTGGCTGCCGCAGGTCTTGAAGAAATACGTAAACCGATACCCTCAGGCAAAAATATCACTTGTGACTGGCTGGAGCAGTGAAATATCAAAGGCGCTATACGAAGACCAGGTTCACATCGGCATAATAAGGGGCACACCGGACTGGAAAGGTGTCAAGATCCACTTATTCAAGGACAGTCTGTATTTGGTAGATACGGAAATAACCAGTCCTGAACAAGTATTGGATACAGACCGGCCGTTTATCCAATTTAAAAGTGATTCGAATTACTATCAGGAAATACAGGATTGGTGGTTAAGGCAATTCCAGACAGCACCTAAAAGAACAATCATTGTCGACCAGATTGAAACCTGTAAGCAAATGACCTTCAACGGAATTGGATACGCCATCCTTCCGGCTATAACACTGAATGGGGCGGAAAAAGATATTTTCAAAGTTCCTCTTCACGATGAAAACAACGAACCTCTGGGAAGGGACACTTGGCTTCTGGGGTATGAATCGGCCTTCCGTTTGAAGCAAGTGCAGGCGTTCATTGATATCGTCAAAGAACATATTGTTGAGACCAAGAAAACTGATAAATAGTTTTTCTTGTTTTAAAAACTTTTGTTTGTTAAAGTAATTTTTAGAAAAGCCTGTTTTCCGTTTTGTTGCTTTAGCAGATTAATTCTATAAAAGAGCAGCACGCCAGCGGAATGAGGCAAATACATACATAATTTGGAGGCAAAGTATATGAAAATGATGGATGCTAACGAAATCATTTCGTTTATTCAAAATAGCAAAAAAGCTACACCAGTAAAGGTATATATTAAAGGTGACCTTGAGGGAATCGACTTTGGCGAAAACGCAAAGACGTTCATCACAGGCAACACAGGTGTTGTTTTCGGTGAGTGGGCTGAAATCAATCCGGCAATCGAAGCTAACCAGGCTAAAATTGAAGATTATGTTGTAGAAAACGACCGCAGAAATTCAGCTATTCCATTGTTGGACATGAAGAATATCAAAGCTCGTATTGAACCAGGTGCCATCATCAGGGACCAGGTTGAAATCGGCGACAATGCAGTTATCATGATGGGTGCATCTATCAATATCGGTGCGGTTGTAGGCGAGGGTACGATGATCGACATGAACGTGGTACTTGGTGGACGTGCAACAGTTGGAAAGAACTGCCACATTGGTGCTGGTTCAGTACTTGCTGGTGTTATTGAACCGCCTTCAGCAAAGCCTGTCGTAGTGGAAGATGATGTAGTCATCGGTGCAAACGCTGTTGTCCTTGAGGGTGTAACAGTAGGCAAGGGTGCGGTAGTCGCTGCAGGAGCAATTGTAATCGACGATGTGCCTCCATATACTGTTGTAGCTGGAACACCAGCACGTGTCATCAAGGAAATCGACGAGAAGACTAAATCTAAAACTGAAATCAAGCAGGAGCTTCGCCAGCTTTAATAGCAAGCATGAAAGCGTGGATAATTAGTCCGCGCTTTCTTTTACGTGATAGGAGAAATATATTTCAATTCGATAATTGTCCAGCTCCAGCGCCTAGCCCCTCGAGTCGCTTGTCTAGTTTCGCCTCCTAGAAACTCTGAAACTTCAACTCCGCCGGCAGAAGCAAAAAGCGCTTCTTTGTTGGAGTCTCCAGTTTCTGCGTTTCTGGGCAGTCGGCTATACTTTTCGATTTCGGTCCGCCCGTTGAAGTCAAAGAACGACTTCAATGGTCGGCCCTCCAGCGCTTGTCGAGGCTGACCAATGCGCTTGCGCTTTTCTTAATAAGGGGAGAGAACTCTATGGATTTTACTACTTTCGTTAAAATTAGAAGAGATTTGCATCAAATTCCTGAGCTGGGTTTCAAGGAGTTCAAAACTCAGGCTTATCTACTGGACTATCTAAGCAGTCTTCCTCAGGACACCCTGGAAATAAAGACATGGAAGACAGGGGTTTTTGTCAGGATCAAAGGGATGAATCCAAAGAAGACGATTGGCTACAGAGCTGATATCGATGGTCTTCCAATCACAGAAGCAACTGGCCTGGATTTCAAATCACTCCATGAAGGGCAGATGCATGCATGCGGTCATGATTTTCATATGTCTATTGCCCTTGGATTGATTTCGTACTTCCTTGCCCACCCGATTGATGATCATTTGCTGTTCATTTTCCAGCCTGCAGAGGAAGGTCCGGGTGGTGCCGAGCCAATGCTTAAAACGGACATCATGCAGGAATGGAAGCCGGATATGATCATTGCCTTGCATATTGCTCCTGAGTATCCTGTCGGAACGATTGCAACACGGGAAGGGCTGCTTTTTGCCAACACATCCGAATTGTTCATTGACCTTGAGGGGAAGGGTGGGCATGCGGCGTATCCTCACCAGACTAATGATATGGTCGTAGCAGCTTGTGCTCTTGTGAACCAGCTTCAATCTGTTGTCTCTAGAAATGTTGATCCACTCGACAGTGCTGTTGTAACAGTCGGCAAGATCACCGGAGGCACGGTACAAAATATCATTGCTGAAACAGCAAGGCTGGAAGGGACGATCCGCACATTGTCTGTAGAGTCCATGGCGAGAGTGAAGGAAAGGATTGAAGCACTCGTAAAAGGTATCGAAGTAGGCTATCAATGCAAGACTTCAATTGACTATGGTGCCATGTACCATCAAGTTTATAATAATGAAGAATTGGCACGTGACTTTATCGCTTTTGCTGAGGAACGTGAAAATATCGACGTGATTGTATGCAAAGAGGCAATGACTGGAGAAGACTTTGGTTATATGCTCAAAGAAATTCCCGGCTTTATGTTCTGGCTCGGTGTTCATTCAAACCATGGACTTCATCATGCCAGACTAGACCCGGATGAGGACGCCATCGAGACAGCAATTAATTTGTTGACCAAGTATATTGAGTACAAAAGCAATTAAAGGATGTTGCTAATCCGCTTTAAAGTATCAGTGAAAGTGCCATTCCAAAAAAGAGGTGTTCGATATGAGATTGCGTCAACCTATGCCTGAAATAACCGGAGCCGCTGAATGGCTCAATGGAGAGGTTACAAGACAACAGCTGGTTGGTGAAAAGCCGACTCTTATCCACTTTTGGTCAATTAGCTGTCATCTATGCAAGGTAGCAATGCCCTCGGTGAATGAACTGCGCGATCAATATAAAGATAATCTGAATGTGATGGCTGTCCATATGCCAAGGTCAGAAAAAGACATGAATATGGAAGTAATCAAACAGGTGGCAGCAGAACACAGCATATCCCAGCCTATTTTTATTGATCATGACCATATATTAACGGACGCGTTTGAAAATCAATATGTACCAGCTTATTACCTTTTTGATCATAATGGTTTGTTAAGGCATTTTCAGGCTGGTGGGAGCGGACTGAAGATGCTAGAAAAGCGTGTGATCAGAGTTCTCGAAGAAATGGAAAAGGAAGATTGAACCAAAACTTGTTTTTAATGAACATTTTCCTGTATAACTACAAGTTTGTCCGATAGAACCCTTCTAATGGACATTTCCCTGCATAAAGACATGAGTTTGTCCGATAGAGCCCTTCTATCGGACACTTTTCTTCATAAAAGACTCCAAGTTTGTCCGATAGAGCTCACCTAATGGACACTTTTCTCCATAATGACCAAAAGCTTGTCCGATATAGACCTTCTAATTGATTTTTTTCCTTTGACTCCTACGTCCGACACCATTACGCCAGCCTTTCTAATTAAAATCAGATAATTTCCATATACAAAAAAATATAAAAATTCTAAAAAATACTGGAAAAATATTTCGAAACTCGATATATTAATGTATACGTGCTTTTTCTTTTTTACTAAGCTTTTCCAAATATTTATCGGTAAGTGGCTATTTTTACAAGGTTGGGGGTACGAATTCTTAATTCACTTACGAAGAAGGAAAAAAACATTATTGCCTAAACAATCTCTAATTTTCCAAAGGGGGGATATATGAATGGAGACATTCAAAAAATTAAAAGAATATTATTGGCCTTTTAAAAATTACTTTACATGGTCAATCTTATTTATGTTGATTGTAACAGCGATAACAGTGGTTTATCCGATGATTCTTCAGCTTACAATCGATGAAGCCGTCATTGGAGGACGCTATGATCTGATTCCACTTCTTGCTGCCGGTTTTGTGGGATCCATGGTCGTTAAAGGTATCTGTACCTACATTTATCAATATACAGGGGACCTGTTTGGGATCCATTCTGTCTACAAGCTGAGAAACTCGCTTTATGAAAGGCTTCAGTTCCTTTCTTTCCGTTATTACGACAATGCGAAGACTGGTGATCTAATGTCAAGGCTTACTGCAGATGTGGAAGGCTTTCGCTTTTTCCTAAGCTTTGGCTTCTCAGAGTTGATTCGTTTTGTCCTCTTAATTGGTATTAGTTTTTCAGTTATGTTCTATTATTCTATTTCATTGACTTTTGTGACTCTCGCTACACTGCCTTTCCTTGCTGTAGTCGTGTATAAGTTTGACAGGGCAGTCCATCCGGCGTTCAGGGGGATCCGGAAGTCGTTTGGGAAGCTGAATACTAAGGTTCAGGAGAATATTAGCGGAATCAACACTGTAAAATCTCTTTCTCGTGAAGATTATGAGATTGGCAGATTCAATGCTTCAAATGGTAATTATAAGGATCAATATTTATCCACCTCGGAAATCTGGGCGAAGTATTTCCCGTTAATGGAGTTTTTAGGGAATTTAAGTGTTGTCCTGCTTTTAGGATACGGCGGCTTCCTGGTCATGAATGAATCTTTGCTGCCGGGAGAGCTGGTGGCTTTCTACAGCCTCGTATGGTATATCATGTGGCCAATCATGAACCTTGGATTCGTGGTGAATCTCTTTTCCCAATCCAAAGCATCAGGAGAACGATTATTGGAGATTCTTGAAGCTGATGAGGAGATTGAAGAAAAGCGCGGGGCCCTTCAGGTTGAAAAGCTCTCGGGAGACGTAGAATTCAATGATGTAACACTCCGTTATGGCGATGATGAAAATGAAGCTTTATATAATATTACCTTTAAAGCATGTCCTGGACAGACAATTGGATTAATTGGGTCGACAGGTTCTGGAAAAACAAGCATTACCCAGCTGATGACCAGGTTTTATGAGCCAGTCGCCGGCCAGGTCCTGATTGATGGCCTGGATATAAAGGATTATTCAATCCGTTCACTTCGCAGCAATATAGGGATTGTCCTACAGGAATCTTTCCTTTTTTCTTCCTCGATTAAAGCCAATATCTCTTATGGCAATCCAGACGCTACGATGGAGGAAATCATTGCTGCCGCAAAAAGGGCGCAGGCACATAGTTTTATTATGGATCTGCCGGATGGGTACGATACAATCCTTGGGGAAAGAGGAATGGGGCTTTCTGGCGGCCAAAAGCAAAGAATCGCGATTGCCAGGGCGATTTGTGTCAATCCGAGTATTTTGATCCTTGATGATGCCACAAGTGCGGTTGATATGGAAACTGAATTCAAGATCCAGCAAGCACTTCTGGAAGTCATGAAGGGGCGAACGACTTTTATCATCGCACACCGCATTTCTTCCCTTAAGCATGCAGATGAAATTCTAGTGCTTGAAAATGGGGCAATTGCTGAGCGAGGAACCCATGAACAACTGATCAAGAATGGCGGAACATATCAAAAAATCTACGATATACAATTTAAGGACCGCCAAAAAGTATCGCAAACTGGCTGATATAAAAAAGGATGATTGATATTTGTTTGTTATTCGGTCATACCGGATCAGTTATCTACAATGTACAGGGGGGAAGATTTTGAGCAAGAAAGGTAACTCTCAAGTTTTGAAAAGGTTCCATTATTCTACTGACCAGGTTATTGATAAGCCATTTAACTGGAAACAGATGTCGAGGCTTTTCGGTTATATGCTCCCATATAAAAAGACGCTTGTGCCGCTGTCGATTGCCATGGTATTAATCACGACAGCAGTAAGACTGGCAATCCCAATTCTGATTGGGATCTACACTCTTGACAGAGCCGTTAAAAATAAAGACGCAACTATGCTTTTTTGGCTCGTCGCGCTCATAGGAGGGCTTTATACTGCTTCCTATATTGCGAACATATACAGAATCCGCTGGATGAATCAATTAGGCCAGAACGTTATATATGATTTGCGAAAACATTTATTTACGCATGTGCAAAATCTATCCCATCGCTTTTTTGACCAGCGTTCAGCTGGATCCATACTCGTGCGGATCATGAATGACATCAACTCCCTTCAGGAATTGTTCACTAATGGTGTCATCAATTTATTGATGGACATTGTTCTGCTGGTGGGCATCTTCTTTATCCTGTTCTCGTTAAGTCCGCAGCTTACGCTGGCAATCATGATTATTTTACCGATCATGTTCTTCATCTCAACAAAGCTGAGGAAAAACATCAGGCGCTCCTGGCAGGATGTTCGCATGAAACAATCCAAGCTAAATTCCCACCTGAATGAAAGTATTCAGGGTATCAGGGTTACACAATCTTTTACGCAGGAAAAGGAAAACATGGCTTTTTTTGATGGAGTAAACGATGAGACCTTCCAGAGCTGGAAGTCGGCTTCGCAGAAAAATGCGATGTTCCGTCCGATGGTTGAACTGACCAATGCACTTGGTACGGCAGTATTAATTTGGTATGGAGCAAGTTTGATTCAAAATGGTACGATCTCAATTGGTGTATTCGTTTCATTTGCCTTCTATCTTGGCATGTTCTGGGAGCCAATCTCCAGGCTGGGCCAGGTATATAACCAGTTATTGATGGGGATGGCTTCATCGGAACGAATCTTCGAGTTTCTTGACGAGAAGCCGATTGTTTCTGAGGCTGATCATCCGGTTGAGCTTGAGGATATGCGAGGAGAAATCAAATTTGATAAAGTCGTCTTTTCATATGATGATAAGAGAACGGCGCTTAAGGGGATCAGTCTCGAAATGAAGGCTGGACAGACGGTGGCCCTCGTTGGTCATACAGGGTCAGGGAAGACAACGATTGCCAATTTAATCAGCCGGTTCTATGATCCTACTTCCGGCAGAGTAATGGTTGACGGTCATGACCTAAAAGAAGTCTCCATAGGCAGCTTGAGGAGGCATATCAGTATCGTCCTGCAGGATACCTTTATTTTTTCAGGGACAATCTACGATAATATTCTGTTCGGCAGGCCGGATGCGGCAGAGGAAGATGTAATAGCTGCTGCAGAAGCTGTTGGAGCAGCCGAATTCATTAAGAAGCTGCCTAATGGATATAAAACAGAAGTAGAAGAAAGGGGTAATACCCTCTCAGTCGGTGAAAGACAGCTCCTTTCTTTCGCCAGGGCGCTGCTTGCCAATCCGCGAATCTTGATCATGGATGAAGCGACAGCGAGCATTGATACCGAAACAGAAATGAAAATCCAGAAAGCACTAAAAACCCTGTTGAACGGCCGTACGGCTATCATAATTGCCCATAGACTATCGACCATCAGGGAAGCGGATAATATCTTCGTGCTAGAGAATGGATTGATCATCGAGCAAGGTAATCATGACCAGCTTATGAATCTCGAAGGAGAGTATCATGATCTTGTCAAAGCACAATTTAATATGCTAGATGCAGTGTAAATGTAGAAAGCCTTCTTCGTGAAGGCTTTTTTGCACTAATCTTGATGAAACTAATAGGGGGGCATCCACTTTATTATGCATTCTGTAACTTTTTGACAGAGTTACCGTCAAATTCATAAATAGAAGTGTTTCAAGGGGGCCTTTCATTGTTGAAAAAAATATCTATTATAAGTATTTTGTTTGTGTTTTTGCTGGCAGGCTGCAGCGGTGGTATGTCACAGGAAAAGATCAGTTCTGAAGGGGATATGAATTCTTCTGCTGACATGGAAAATGTAAGTGAGGATATTGGTTTTTCAGAAGACGAAAAACAAGTTGCTGACGCTGGAGAGAAATCGAAAGCAGAGGGACAGTCCGACAAGGGTGCAGATGAATCGGCTGCTCAGCGGATGGTCATCTATAATGCTGAAATGGATATCAGGGTTAAAAATTTTGAAAATGCGCGAAATGCCCTAGAAGAGAAGGCCAAGCGTTACAATGGCTATATCGTACAGTCTGATTCGAACCGTTATGATGACGTGCAGCAAAGTGGAACGATGACATTCAGAATCCCACAGGAGCATTTCCAGGCATTCTTAACAGACGCCGAAGGTCTTTCTGTTCAAGTTAACAATCGCCGTGTGAGCGGGCAGGACGTTACTGAGGAGTATGTAGACCTGGAATCCAGGTTGAAATCGAAAAGAGCTGTCGAAGCCAGATTACTTGAGTTTATGAAAGGAGCTCAGAAAACAGAGGATCTCTTGAAGATTTCATCGGATTTGGCAAATGTTCAGGAACAGATTGAACAAATAGCAGGAAGGAAGAAATACCTCGAAAACCAGACGGCACTTTCAACAGTTACTATAACATTACAAGAAAATGAAGTGCCAGTCCCGAAAATAGATAATGAGAGCTTGAACACCTGGCAAAAAATTAAAAAGCAGTTTGCTGATAATATCAACATCCTGCTGGCGGCAGGCTCAGGAATCATTGTTTTCCTTATCGGCAACCTCCCTATCCTCATAATTGTAGGAGCGATTGTGGCCGCCATTATCTATTTTGTCAGAAAGAAAGCGGTGCAGGGACAAAACAATAATGTAGATTCTGAAAGCTAAGGATAAGAAGTGCAAGTGCCCTGTTAGGTTATGTTCTGAAGCAGGGGTAAAGAAAATCCATTTGTAGTGATCCACAGTGTAATAATGTTTTCCTGAAAAAGACATCAAAAAACCGTTGCGACATTCCGCAACGGTTTTTCTTTTATACCTCCATAATGATCGGCAGGATCATTGGACGGCGTTTTGTTTTTTCGTAGAGGAAAGGTGCAAGCGTGTCAGTGATTTCGTTTTTGATTTCTGACCACTGAGTTGTTTTTCTTTCCATTACTTTATTTAAGTGCTTATTGATCAGGCTTTGTGCGTCGTTGATCAGGTCGCCAGATTCGCGCATATAGACAAATCCGCGTGAAATCAGGTCAGGACCCGCAGCAATCTTGAATTCCTTCATATTGATGCTAACTACTACAACGACAAGGCCTTCCTCGGATAGGATACGGCGGTCGCGAAGAACAATGTTCCCTATATCGCCAACACCACTTCCATCAATGTAGACATTGCCGGAAGGAATCTTGCCAGCTACGCCAACCTCATTATCGCCAAGAGCAAGTACTTCACCGTTATCCATGATAAAGCAGTTCTCTTCAGGAACTCCACAATCAGTAGCGAGTTTGCTATGCATCTTTTGCATGCGGTACTCGCCATGGATAGGCATAAAGTATTTTGGTTTGATCAGGCGAAGCATCAATTTCTGCTCTTCCTGACCACCGTGTCCTGAAGTATGGATGTCGTTCAATGAACCGTGGATAACATCAGCACCTGCACGGGACAGCATGTTGATTGTCCTGTTAACGCTGATCGTGTTGCCAGGGATCGGAGAAGACGAGAATACTACAGTATCGCCAGGCTGAATTTGGATTTGGCGGTGTGTACCGTTCGCAATCCTCGATAAAGCAGCCATTGGCTCGCCCTGACTTCCGGTACAAAGGATTGTAACCTGGTTGGCAGGGAGTCTGTTGATTTGCTGCGCATCAATGAATGTATCCTTTGGCGCATTGATATAACCAAGTTCTTGTCCGATAGTAATCGCCGATTCCATGCTTCGTCCGAATACAGCAACTTTTCTGCTGTTTGCGACCGCAGCTTCGACAACCTGCTGTAAGCGATGGATATTGGAAGCGAAAGTAGCAAAGATGATCCGTCCATCTACTTTTCGGAAAATATCATGAATGCTTTCACCAACACGGCGCTCAGACATCGTGAAGTGCGGAACCTCGGCATTTGTACTGTCCGAAAGTAAGCAAAGAACACCTTCTTTGCCGATTTCAGCCATTTTAGTCAAATTGGCTGGTTCACCTACTGGTGTAAAATCAAACTTAAAATCGCCAGTGTGGACGATTTGGCCAGGAGGCGTTTTCACTACGACACCATATGAATCAGGGATACTGTGTGTAGTCCTGAAGAAAGTGACCGAAGTTTTACGGAACTTAATGATGTCGTCTTCCTTGATTTCGATCAGCTTCGCTTTTCGCAACAAACCGTGCTCTTCAAGCTTGTTTCTGATCAGGCCGAGTGCCAGCTTGCCGCCATAGATTGGGACATTGATTTCGCGCAGTAAATAAGGGATACCGCCGATGTGGTCTTCGTGGCCATGGGTAATGAATAGGCCCTTGATTTTGTCTTCATTTTTTACCAGGTAGGAATAGTCAGGGATAACATAATCGATACCCAGTAATTCATCTTCTGGGAATTTAATGCCGGCATCGATCAGGATGATTTCATCCTGGAACTGTACCCCATAGGTATTCTTGCCGATTTCGCCTAGTCCACCGAGCGCGAAAACGGCTGTTTGGTCATTTTTAACGAATTTCATAAATTATTCGATCTCCAATACTTCAAAGTTTTCTTTTTGCTTCTCATACTCAAAATAGTTACCCTCAACTGCCTCAACATATTCAATATTATATTGGCGATCAGCTATTTTTGTCCGTACATCTCTTTCACTGTCGGCTTTTACATAAATGGTTTGTGTTTTTTCGCGAACTGGTACTTGCTTGTTGGATTCCTGGAAGTAAACTTTAAAAATCATTAAAAATCTCTCTCCTTAAATTAACTTTTTCTATTTTATAGGCAATTTCCGATGAAACATTTTGAAGGTTTATGCGATTCCCTGCCGGGGATATACCAAAAGTAGACGAACCGAATTGTAGGTAAAGCATAACTCTGTCAAAACGATAAACGAAATCCGCCATATATTAAAATTAACAATGTTACCATTGTTATTATCCATCGTGTCATGTTTTCCGCTATTAACCAATTTACAATAAGGAAGGAGCCCTTCGCAAGTTTGAAGGGCTCAAAAAGTTAAGCGATTGTTTTTTTTCGAAGCAAATCTTTCCACTGTTTTAAAAGCTTCTTTCTTAGCTTCTTTAACATAGTGGATCATCTCCTTAGTTCTTATTTTAAACTATCCTTGTCCAAAGTAAAGTAAACAAGGAAAAGTTTAACTAAGATTATTTTTCAAATTCCTATCTTTTTGTTTATATTATATGATGAAATAGCAAATTTTTTCATGGGTATTGATGGAATGACATAAATTGTCATTGTTTTGACACAGTTTTAGACTTCGTATTTCTGTACATGCACGCAATGATTTGGTAGACTACCTGGATTACATAATGCAAAACAATAAGTAAGAAAATAACTATAATTATTGCATTGAAGGAGAAGGTCATGAGCAAAATCGTATTTTTTGATATAGATGGTACACTGTTGGACCATGATAAGAACCTGCCGGACTCTACAAAAGAGGCAATTGTTACATTGAAAAATAATGGGGTTTTTGTAGCCATTGCTACAGGGAGGGCTCCATTTATGTTCGAATACTTGAGAGAAGAGCTGGAGATAGATTCTTTTGTCAGCTTTAATGGCCAATATGTGGTGTTTGAAGGGGAGCCAATCAGCCAGAATCCCTTGAATAATGGAAAGATAGAAGAACTTTATTTCGAAGCTGCTGATAAGGGCCACCCAGTGGTTTTTATGAACCATATGACGATGAAATCATCAGTGAAGCACCATGAATACATTGAAAAAAGCCTGGGGGGCCTGAAGTTCGCCCATCCTGAACACGATGACCGGTTTTATGTAGACCGCGACCTCTATCAAACGCTATTGTTCTGTGAAGAAGGTCAGGAAAAGTATTATAGGGAGACCTACCCTGAGTTTAACTTTATCAGGTGGCACCCATACTCTGTTGATATCCTGCCAGCAGGAGGGTCTAAAGCGGAAGGAATCAAGAAGATGGTGGAGCGATTAGGTTTCAAACGGGAAGATGTATACGCTTTTGGTGATGGGTTGAATGACCTTGAGATGATTCAAGCAGTAGGCACGGGGGTGGCCATGGGCAATTCTGTTCCTGAATTAAAGAAACTCGCCAATATGGTTACCCGCGATGTAGACGACGATGGAATCTGGCACGGTTTGAAAGAGCTGGAATTGATATAGTTCTAACCGATTTAGCCAAAGCATGCATTGTTATTAAGTTGGTTAAAGCCAAAAAAAGCCGAATCACTCAGGATTCGGCTTTTATCTTTCCACTGGTTTCGCATCAGGAATTTCAGTATATGGATCTTGTTTATTAATGTGGTCGTAAAACATGATGCCATTTAAATGATCGATTTCATGCTGGAATACAATTGCTGGCAGCCCTTTTAGGCGAAGTTTGACTTCATTTCCTTCAAGGTCTATTCCTTTTACGGTTATCCTGGCATATCTCGGCACATATCCAGGGATTGATTCATCAACCGACAGGCACCCTTCACCGGCTGCAAGATAGGAACGTTCTACCGAATGGCTGATAATTTTTGGGTTGAAGAGGGCATGGCTTAGTAAATTATCTTTTTCATCTGTTACATGAACAGCAATCATTCTTTTCGATACATTTATTTGCGGTGCGGCAAGACCGATTCCGGGACGGAGTCCATGTTTTTGGGCAATTTCTGGGTCCTGGCTGTTTTTAACATATTCAATCAGGCTTTCAAGCACTGCCTTATCTTCCTGTGAAGGGGGCATAGGAACCTCTTCCGCGACTTTTCGGAGCACGGGATGTCCATCACGGACGATATCATTCATCGTCAACATTAACTTCACCTCTAGTATGTAATAATGTTAAGTCTAACAAATGAACAGTAAAAAGTTAACTAGAAATGTTAAAAGAGAGAGGGACTTGCCCTCCCCCCTTCCTTACTGCATAAGAAAGCATATAGCACTAAGATTGGTGTCCAGCTCCAGCGCCTAGCCAGTTTTCATCCTTGCTAGTGCTTCCATGAGTATCTTGCGAGAAGCATAAGCTTTGAGCAGCTCGAGTCGTTTCGGCCCTGTCATTGAAGTCAAAGAGCGACTTCATTGCCAGGACCTCCAACGCTTGTCGGGGCTGACCAAGGCGCTTACGCTATTCTAATTAAAACTTCCAGCAGGCGCAGCCAACAATGATCAGAAGGATGAACAATACGACAATTAAAGCGAATCCGCCGCCATAGCCTACTCCTGCAACAGGATAACCACATCCATATCCGTGACCGTACATCAGGATACCTCCTTAAATGTGTTTTTCGCCCGTGAATCGGTCGATTGCTATAGCCTATGCAAGAGAAAATTTTAGGTATAGGCTCAAGCCTAAAGCATAAACAGAAGAAGGGATGTATATATATAGGGTGAGGACAAGCATTCGCCACTTCAAACCAGAACAATAATCCTGCGAATTTTCATATCTATTGTCAAATCTCGCCGCAATCGCTATAGTAAAATTGGTATTAATGAGGAGGTTATTATTTTGTCCATATTCAAAAAAATAAGTTTAGCTATTATTATGATGGCTGGAATTTTCAGTCTAGCTGGGTGTCTGGACAAGCAATCACCAGAGGAAAAGATGTTTGAAGCACTTGAGAAGGTTGTATCAATTGAAAAGGGATTTGAGGACCAGCAGGACCCGCTTGTTGAGTTGGAAAAGAAGGAAAAAGAAATTTATGAAAAAATCATTTCACTTGGAATGAAGGAATATGATCAAATTGTGAAGCTGGCAGATGAGGCGCTGGCTTTAGCTGACAAACGCGCAGAGCATATTGAGAAAGAAAAAGAAAGTATAGATGAGTCCGAAAAAGAGTTCGAGAATGTAGATGAGATCATCAAGGAAATTGATGACGCAAAACTTAAGAAGCAGGCAACTGGACTGCAGGCGACTATGAAAGAAAGATATGAAACCCACGATAAGCTGTACGAGAATTATAAAAAAGGCCTTCAATATGACAAAGAGCTTTATGAAATGCTTAAAGATAAGGAACTAAGCTTTGAAAAGCTCGAAGAACAAATCAATAAAGTGAATGAAGTATATGAAATTGTCTTGACTAACAATCAGGAGTTCAATGATAAGACGGACCAGTATAATCAAGAGAAGATGGATTTTTATAAAAATGCTGGAATAGAAGTTAGTTCGGATAAGGAAAATAATGAGTAAGAAGTGAGCCGCTTTGAGATTAAGCGGCTTTTTTTTGTTGCTTCGAAATAGGTATATGATCGGAAGTAGCGGGGTGCATCTTCATGCTAATTGGCGAATTAAGCATTTTTAATACCAATTTACAGCACTAATACAGTCTGAATTAAAAGTAATTTATTATAGTACAGTAATTGATAAAAAGTAATACAGTTGCTTTTCTGAGATAATAACATAGAGATAGTGAATAAAATTAAAAAAGATGAAACATAGTATTTGACGGACTTATTTTCGTGATGTAAACTAAAAAACGAATGAGCGGATTGTATTACTCTATTTTTCATTTCCACTGATACAGTATTTCTGGTGCAAGAATGGACAAATAAAAGTTTTTTTATGGTAGATCTGTGGAAAACTAAAGAATGGTGTGTTCATATGGTGTTCAGATAGGAGTTGTTTTATAAAACTTCCTTGAAACATTCTAAACGACCAAGAAAAACAATTCAGCTCTGACAGGTATTTAGAAACCCGGGGAAGTTTATCCTGATATTGGGTAACCTATTTTTGTATATTCAATTTAAAATTCATGAAGTATGAAAGGAAGAGGTGGCTCTGATGGCATCTAAAACAAAAAACAATACTGTTGATGCAATGAAGCAGCTCGAAAAGATTGAAAGTCAATTCGAGATGTTCCAGATTTTGAATGAAGAGGGCGAAGTCGTTAATGAAGCGGCAATGCCTGAGCTTTCAGATGAGCAATTACAAGAATTAATGAAGCGTATGGTTTATACAAGGATTCTGGACCAGCGTTCAATTTCATTGAACCGCCAGGGACGCCTAGGATTCTATGCTCCTACAGCAGGACAGGAAGCTTCCCAGCTTGCATCTCAATTCGCACTTGAGAAAGAAGATTTCATTCTTCCAGGATACCGTGATGTCCCGCAAATGATCTGGCATGGACTTCCGCTAACGCAAGCTTTCTTATTCTCACGCGGACACTTCAAAGGTAACCAAATTCCTGAAGGTGTAAATGTTATTTCACCTCAAATCATCATTGGTGCACAATATATCCAGGCTGCAGGAGTAGCACTTGGAATGAAGAAACGCGGAACAAAAGCAGTTGCTGTTACTTACACAGGTGATGGCGGTTCTTCTCAAGGTGACTTCTACGAAGGTATCAACTTTGCAGGTGCATACAAAGCGCCAGCAATCTTCTTCGTACAAAACAACCGTTTCGCAATCTCTACTCCAGTAGAAAAGCAGACTGCTGCACAGACAATTGCTCAAAAAGCTGTTGCTGCAGGTATCCCTGGTATCCAGGTTGACGGAATGGACCCTCTTGCAGTTTACGCTGTAACTCTTGAAGCACGTAAGCGCGCAGTTAATGGAGAAGGACCTACATTGATCGAAACAATGACTTACCGTTACGGACCTCATACAATGGCTGGTGATGATCCAACTCGTTACCGTACATCTGATCTGGACAATGAATGGGAAAAGAAAGATCCATTAGTTCGTTTCCGTAAGTTCCTCGAGAAGAAAAACCTGTGGACTGAAGAAATGGAAAACGAAACAATCGAACAAGCAAAGGAAGAAATCAAAAACGCTATCAAAGAAGCGGATGATACTCCTAAGCAAAAAGTAACTGACCTTATGGAAATCATGTATGAAGAAATGCCAGACTACTTAAAAGAGCAGTATGAAATATATAAAGAGAAGGAGTCGAAGTAAGCCATGGCTCAAATGACAATGATTCAAGCAATTACAGACGCTCTTCGCGTAGAGATGAAGAACGATCCAAACGTACTTGTATTCGGGGAAGATGTAGGCGTAAACGGCGGTGTATTCCGTGCTACTGAAGGCCTGCAAAATGAATTTGGTGAAGACCGTGTATTTGATACACCACTAGCGGAATCCGGTATCGGCGGATTGGCTATTGGTCTTGCGCTGCAAGGCTATCGTCCAGTTCCTGAAATCCAATTCTTCGGTTTTGTCTTCGAAGTTATGGATTCTATCGCAGGACAAATGGCTCGTATGCGTTACCGTTCAGGCGGCCGCTACAGCTCACCGGTTACTATCCGCTCGCCATTCGGGGGAGGCGTACATACTCCAGAGATGCACGCTGACAGCCTTGAAGGAATGGTCGCACAGCAGCCTGGCTTAAAAGTCGTAATTCCTTCAACTCCATATGATGCAAAAGGATTGCTGATTTCTTCAATCCGCGATAATGATCCAGTCATTTTCTTAGAACACATGAAGCTTTACCGCTCTTTCCGTCAGGAAGTACCAGAGGAAGAATACACAATTCCTCTAGGGAAAGCAGATGTTAAGCGTGAAGGAAAAGACCTGTCCATTATCACTTATGGTGCTATGGTCCATGAATCATTAAAGGCAGCAGAAGAGCTTGAAAAAGAAGGATACTCTGTAGAAGTAATCGACTTAAGAACTGTCATGCCTTTCGATATTGAAACAATCATCGCTTCTGTGGAAAAAACAGGAAGAGCGATTGTCGTGCAGGAAGCTCAAAAACAAGCTGGTATGGCTGGACAGATTGTTGCAGAAATCAACGATCGTGCAATCCTTAGCCTTGAGGCACCAGTATTGCGTGTAGCAGCTCCAGATACAGTTTTTGCATTCTCTCAAGCAGAATCTGTATGGCTGCCTAACTACAAAGATGTAATTGCAACAGCTAAAAAAGTACTTACATTCTAATTAAACGCTCAAATTAATAAGGTTGAAAAACATAGGAGGGTGAATTCCATTGGCATTCCAATTTAAGCTGCCAGACATCGGCGAAGGTATTCACGAAGGTGAAATAGTCAAGTGGTTCGTAAAGCCTGGCGATAAAGTTCAGGAAGACGATGTACTTTGCGAAGTGCAGAATGACAAAGCAGTAGTAGAAATTCCTTCACCTGTAGCTGGTACAGTCGAAGAAGTTTTAGTAGATGAAGGAACAGTAGCAACAGTAGGACAGGTTCTTGTAACCTTTGATGCTCCTGGCTACGAGCACCTTAAGTTCAAAGGTGAAGAAGAAGATGCACCTGCTGAACAGCCTAAACAGGAAAAGACAGAAGCTCAGGTTCAATCTACTTTAGAATCCGGACAAAAAATTGAGAAAGAAGCAGCAGATGCTCCTGCTCCTGCAGGCGCAACTGGTGCTGGCGCAGCGGCTGCACCACAAGCAGAGGTCGACCCTAACCGCCGCATCGTGGCTATGCCATCTGTCCGTAAATATGCACGTGAAAAAGGTGTTGATATTCGTCAGGTTGCTGGTTCAGGAAAGAATGGCCGCATCGTGAAGGATGACATCGACAGCTTCCTAAGCGGAGGCGCTCCTGCAGCAGCTGCACCACAAGCAGATCAAGCACAGGCACCACAAGCTGATGAGGCACCTAAAGCTGCAGCTGCTCAGGCTATTCCAGAAGGACAATACCCTGAGACACGCGAGAAGATGAGCGGAATCAGAAAAGCGATCGCTAAGGCAATGGTTAATTCCAAGCATACAGCTCCACACGTAACTTTAATGGACGAAGTGGATGTAGCAAAGCTTGTGGCGCATCGCAAGAAGTTCAAAGAAGTGGCTGCAGAAAAAGGAATCAAGCTTACATTCCTTCCTTATGTGGTAAAAGCATTAACAAGTGCATTGCGTGAATACCCAGCATTGAACACATCATTAGATGATGCAACAAGCGAAATCGTTCACAAGCACTATTATAATATTGGTATTGCAGCAGACACAGACAAAGGCTTGCTTGTTCCAGTCGTAAAGGACGCTGACCGTAAATCAGTATTCTCTATCTCTAATGAGATCAATGAACTAGCAGGAAAAGCTCGTGATGGCAAGCTTGCTCCAGATGAAATGAAGGGTGCTTCATGCACTATCACGAACATCGGCTCTGCTGGCGGACAATGGTTCACTCCAGTCATCAACCATCCGGAAGTAGCGATCCTTGGTATCGGACGAATTGCTGAGAAGCCAGTTGTTAAAGATGGTGAGATTGTTGCTGCTCCTGTACTGGCGCTTTCCCTAAGCTTCGATCATCGAATGATTGACGGCGCTACTGCACAGCACGCATTGAATCACATCAAGCGCCTGTTGAACGATCCAGAACTATTGTTAATGGAGGGGTAATAAATGGTAGTAGGAGATTTTCCAATCGAAACTGATACTCTTGTCATTGGTGCCGGACCTGGCGGATATGTGGCAGCGATTCGCGCTGCCCAGCTAGGCCAAAAAGTAACAATCGTAGAAAAAGCAACTCTTGGCGGAGTGTGCCTGAACGTCGGATGTATTCCTTCAAAAGCTTTAATTTCTGCAGGCCATAGATACGAAAACGCTAAGCATTCTGAAGACATGGGGATCAAAGCAGAAAACGTCACGCTTGATTTCTCAAAAGTTCAGGAATTTAAGGCTGGAGTAGTTAAAAAACTTACTGGCGGCGTTGAGGGTTTATTGAAAGGCAACAAAATCGATATCGTAAGCGGAGAAGCGTATTTCGTTGATTCCAATACGATTCGTGTGATGGATGAGAATTCAGCACAGACATATACTTTCAAAAATGCAATCATTGCAACTGGATCCCGTCCTATCGAAATCCCAGCTTTCAAGTACTCCAAGCGCGTGCTTGATTCAACAGGAGCACTTAACCTCCAGGAGCTGCCAAAAAGCATTGTTGTTATTGGCGGCGGGTACATTGGTACTGAGCTTGGCGGAGCATACGCAAGCTTTGGCACTAAGGTAACAATTCTTGAAGGTGCAGACGAAATTCTTAATGGATTCGAAAAACAGATGTCAGCTCTTGTAAAACGCAACCTTAAGAAGAAGGGTGCAGAAATCATTACTAAGGCCCTTGCAAAAGGTGTCGACGAAACTGACTCTGGCGTAACAGTTAAATATGAAGCAAATGGTGAAGAAAAGAGTATCGAAGCAGACTACGTGTTTGTCATGGTAGGAAGAAAGCCTAACACGGATGAACTAGGCCTTGAGCAGGTAGGCATCGAGATGTCTGATCGCGGTGTTATCAAAATTGACAAGCAATGCCGTACAAGTGTAAGCAACATCTATGCGATCGGTGACATTGTTGAAGGGCCTCCACTAGCACATAAAGCTTCTTACGAAGGCAAGATTGCCGCTGAAGCAATCGCTGGACATCCTTCAGAAATCGACTACCTGGCTATTCCGGCAGTAGTCTTCTCTGATCCAGAATTAGCATCAGTAGGCTACTCTGAAAAGGAAGCGAAAGATGCTGGCATTGATATTACAGCATCTAAGTTCCCATTCGCTGCAAATGGCCGTGCACTATCACTTAACCAGACAGACGGCTTCTTGAAGCTGATCACACGTAAAGAAGATGACATTGTCATCGGTGCGCAGATTGCTGGTCCGAATGCTTCTGACATGATCGCAGAGCTCGGCCTTGCAATCGAAGCAGGCATGACTGCTGAAGACCTTGCAATGACAATCCACGCTCACCCAACTCTCGGTGAGATTACGATGGAAGCTGCAGAAGTAGCACTTGGTAACCCGATTCATATCGTAAAGTAACATGAAAAAGTCCTTTCCATCAGGAAAGGACTTTTTTTATTCATTATTCAAAACTGCTGATAAAGGTTCGATGATCTGGTCCTTTGTTACATTGCCATTCACATTGGCAAGTACCTGGTCCTGATGGACAATCAGGATAGCAGGAAATTGTTTTACCTTAAAAAGGTCATAATATTTATTGGCATTGGCAACAGGAATGACAACAATATTATCAAATGCAGAAGGATAATCTTTCTTTAATTCTATAATGGCATCATAATAGGATGCTTCCTGTTTATAGTTCTCATCATCAGAAAAGAAAACGACTTGTTTAATATCTCCATTTAGCTCCAAATCATCTGAATCGTTGACTGGGTTGCAAGAAGCCGTGAGAAATAGGAACGTTGCGACAAAAACAAAAGACAAGCTTTTCATTTATCTTTGCCTCACTTTTTTTCGGAATATTGTTTCACCATCTAACTGTTTGTCCATATTCTATCACAGCAATTTCCAAAAGAATGGAATGTTATTGATTTGTTACATAATTGAAAAATATCCTAACCATCAAGACATATACTAGTAAAAAGATTTGAATGTTTAACCTAACGTGACTTGGGAATAAGATAATTTAGACATGGTGGTGGAGGATTTGAAAGTGTATGCAGTAATGCTGCTTCAATTCATTATCTGGAGTGGGTATACCTTAATAGAATGGCTATCCAAACACGATCATCCGATTTATAATGGTATTATGTTCTTGGTATTTTTCTATTTAGCCATAATAATAGGCAATCATATCATGAAATCCACTAGGAAAACCTTTTTTATAACGGTCTTGAGCTTGGCTATTTATGGGTCGATCCATATGACAATGTCTTTTATTTCTTGAAGTACTGAGCATGTAAAAAATTATAATCCATCAGCTTTGTCAGCGAAGAATTACCAGCGGGAGGGAAAAGTCTTGAAAAAAACAGTAGTTTCAATGATTGCTGCTTCGGTGATTTTAGCCGGATGCGGGGCTGCAGAAGAAGCGCAGAAGCCAGAAGGCACCAGTGAAGAGCAAAAAGAACAAGTCTTAAATGATGAAAAAGCCGCAGAGGAAAAGCCGGAAACAGAAGCTGCAGAACCAGAGGAGAAACCAGCTGAAGAGGAAAATAAGAGCGAAGAAGTAGTACAGGCATCACCACAATATAAGATGAAAGGCGATTTTTCTATCCAAAATATCGATAATCCAGATGAAAAAATTGTTTTATTGACAATTGACGATGCTCCGGATAAAAATGCTCTTGAAATGGCCAAGACGTTAAAAGATTTAAATGTAAAAGCCATCTTTTTTGTAAATGGCCACTTCCTTGATACTCCCGAAGAAGGGGAAGTTCTAAAGCAAATTCATCGAATGGGCTTTCCAATTGGGAACCATACATATAATCACAAATCGTTAAGGGAATTATCCGAGGAGCAGCAAAGGAAAGAAATTGTAGATCTTAATGACAGAGTCGAGGAACTGATTGGTGAAAGGCCGGAATTCTTCAGGGCTCCATTCGGAATGAACACTGATTACAGCAAGCAGCTGGCCGCAGATGAGAAAATGCTGTTAATGAATTGGACCTATGGTTATGATTGGGAAAAGGATTACCAATCAAAGGAAGCTCTTGCGGATATTATGGTGAATACGCCTTTACTACGGAATGGAGCGAATTTGCTGATGCATGACAGGCAGTGGACAAGCGAAGCACTGGGGGATATCGTAAAAGGCTTGCAAGATAAGGGATATAAAGTCGTCGATCCTGAACTTATCGAAACTCCTGCAAATAAAGAAACGGCTGCCCAGTAGCAGCCGTTTTTGATGTTTTAAAATGTCAATTGGTGCGAACTTAGAGTTCCGTTTGGTACGGAACCCGAAAGTGTTTCCTAGAGTTATTTGCGTGGATAGAAGTACATAATCCTTCCATTGAATAAATGGAGCTCGCCCTGCAATTTTTTACCCAGGAACTTACTGAATTCATTTGCTTTTCCTTTGTCCCCAGCTGTCGCTGTAGGAGGAAGTGTAATTTGTATGTATGATTGTTCGCGTTCTGTTCCGTTTTCGTCGACAACTGCCTCTTTATCAACGCCGATTAGTATGGCATTATAACGGTCTTGGGATGATTGCAGGTAGAACCATATGCCTTTCCCATCCTCTTTTTCCTTCAGATCATAAGGAAATGCTGAATTTTCATAATTCCAAGCAACCTGATCACCTGTTTTAGCAGTAATTTCCTTATAGTAATTAAATAAATCCTTTAGTTCTTCAGTGGAAATGGCTTGCTGAGATGATGATGGTACAAGTTTAATATAAGCATTACTAGACATCGTCCAATCCCCTTTTCCTATCTATTCTTTCCCATTTTATCACTCCTGAAAAAGCATTGACAATAGAATAAAAGCTTTTTAACTTCTTATACACTTGCCTTTTTGTCAAAAATAAATTATAATAATATTCTAAATATTTAATTAAAAAGGAGGAGGCATATGGAACTATTCGAAAAGCTTTATGATGAGCATGAAAAGGTTCACGTCAGGTTTGTGGGGTTTACTACTAATGACACTCGTTATGACTTTGGGATTGTCTCTACTAACATGTTTTTCGGAAAACCTCTGGTAGTCTGCATGCAGACGGGGCGTTCAGCACTCCTCGACCCTAAGGACATTGAAGACGTAGAATATTTGCAGAAAGCATTCCATATTACAGAAGTCCGGCAGGCTGAGGACCTTGCATTATTTTTCCAAGAAGAATTGCCGACAGCCCCGTTCCAGACTCAATACGAATAAGCGGGAGAAGAGAGCAGGCCAAAAAGGCCTGTTTTTTAGTTTCATGATATTCCATGATGAAAAGTTAACGCATAGGGCAACAATGATCTAACTTTTGAGCAAATAGTGTCATACTAATTGTTTTTAAGACATATATAATGGGTAAGTATAATAAAATTCACATTATATAAAATAAAAGTGTTATACAATTTAGGCTTGAAATCTTAATAGTGTTATATTATTATATAATTAGAAGTTGATGAAGCGCTTTCAAAAATCAAAACGAAAAGGAGTTTGAAAAGATGGGCACAATCGTTTGTCAAACTTGCAATGCTACAATTGACCATTTCGAAGATGAGAAAGTAACGGTATTATATTCAAAAAAATGCAACTGCTGCGACCATGAAGGTGCAGAGGAAAGATAAGAATAGATAAAAGGGCATGCAAAGCTGCATGCCCTCTTTTTTTACAAGATAAGAAAGTGTGAATTTTCACTTCGAGAATTGTCTAGCTCCAGCTCCTAGCCCCTCGAGTCGCTTATCTAGCTGCGGCTCCTAACTCCTCGAGACGTTTCGGTCTTGCCAATGAAGTCAAAGAGCGACTTTACAGTCAGGCCCTCCAACGCTTGTCGGGGCTGAACAAGGCGCTTGCGCTTTTCTTATCTGATTGCTTTGTGTTCCTTGATCACTCTGAAGGATTTAAGTTCATCATCCTCTGGACCTTGTACCGGAAGGCCGGCCTCCATATTGGTCTTGATATATACAAGGTTTTCTTCTGTAATGATCTCTCCTGGAATGAAAATTGGAATTCCTGGCGGATACACCATTACGAATTCTGCTATGATCCGTCCCTCAGATTCCTCTACAGGCACAACCTCGGTATCGGCGTAGAACGCATCCCGAGGTGTCAACGCTAGTAATGGGATATCCGGAAGCATAACTTCTGCATGCACCTTTTCCGCAAGATGGTGAAATTCTTTAGAAAGTTCACGTAAGGCCTTAACAAGAATTTCAGCTTCTTTTTGTGTGTCTCCAGGTGTGATGATGCACAGGATATTGTACAAATCCGAAAGTTCCACTTCGATATTGTATTTCTCGCGAAGCCATTTTTCGACCTCGTATCCAGTAATATTAAGGTCTTTGATGCTGATGAGTACTTTTGTCGGGTCAAAATCAAAGGTTGCATTCGTGCCAAGAAGGTCTTCTCCAGGGCAGTAAAGATGCTCAATTTCGTTTACCTGACCACGAATCCATTGCGCCAGCTTGATCGTCCTGTCAATGATGTCCCTTCCCTCAATGGCAAGTCTTCTTCTCGCCGTATCCAGTGATGCGAGCAACAGGTAAGAAGTAGAGGTGGTGGTCAGCATGCTGATGATAGATTGAACACGCTTAGAGGATACCAAACCTTCTTTTACATTCAGGATCGAGCTTTGCGTCATTGATCCGCCAAGCTTATGAACGCTTGTTGCAGCCATGTCAGCTCCTGCCTGCATGGCTGAAAGCGGAAGATCTTCATGGAAGTGGATATGGACCCCATGGGCTTCATCCACCAGAACTGGAACGTGGTAGGAATGAGCAATCTCAACGATTTTTTTCAAGTCAGCTGCAAAGCCGAAATACGTTGGGTTGATTACAAGAAGACCTTTTGCATCTGGATGCTGTTCCAGCGCCTTCTCGACTGAGTCAGTTGAGATTCCATGAGAAATTCCGAGCTTTTTATCAATCTCAGGATGGATAAAGATTGGAATGGCTCCGGAAAAAACAATAGCCGACATAATCGATTTATGAACGTTCCGTGGAACGATAATCTTGTCTCCAGGTCCGCAGACAGTCATGATCATGGTCATGATCGCGCCGCTTGTCCCTTGAACTGAAAAGAAAGTATGATCAGCGCCGAATGCTTCAGCGGCGAGTTCCTGGGCCTGCTTGATGATGCCCTTAGGCGAATGCAAGTCATCAAGGGGGCCGATGTTGATTAAATCAATGGACAGTGCATTGTCACCAATGAACTCTCTGAACTCAGGGTCAATCCCGCTCCCTTTTTTATGGCCGGGAATATGAAACTGGATCGGATTCTTTTCTGCGTGCGTTAATAGGCTTGTAAACAACGGTGTTTCTTTTTGTGACAATTGACGATCACACCTCTTTAATGTATTGGATTTACTTGTTTATAGGTTATGATTAGCTTTTGAAAAAATAAAACACATGCATTATAGCACTAATCAAGGTGTTTGCAAAGAAATTCAAAATATAATGAAAAACTGCGATTAGCATAAAGAAAACAGGAAATATGGGTCCTATAATAGAAGTATTAAAGAAACGGCATTTGAAGGAGAGGAAATATGAACTGGAATACAGATGTAACACACCTTTTAGGAATACAATACCCGATTGTTCAGGGAGGTCTTGCGTATCTGGCTTATTCAGAATTGGCCGCAGCTGTATCGAATGCAGGAGGACTGGGTCAAATAACAGCAATGTCTCTCCCGGACCCTGAGGCATTAAGACAAGAAATACATAAAGTCAGAATGCTGACTGACAAGCCATTCGGAGTTAATTTTGCCATCGGGCAGCATGGAAGGCCGTTTTCTCATTTTCTGGCTGTTGCTATAGAAGAAAATGTTCCTGTTATTTCGATGACAGGGGGAAACCCTGCACCGATTTTTGATCAGTTAAAAGGGACCGACATTAAAAAACTCGTCCTTGTAGCAGCGAAAAGGCAGGCGCAGAAAGCGGAGGAGCTAGGTGCAGATGCAGTGATGGTTGTTGGCCAGGAAGGCGGTGGACATTTAGGCAAGAGTGATATAGGAACGATGGTGCTTATTCCATCTGTAGTAGATGCAGTGAGCATACCTGTTATCGCTTCAGGTGGAATTGGTGATGGGAGAGGCCTGATGGCAGCGTTGAGTCTTGGAGCACAAGGGATAGAAATGGGTACACGCTTCATCGCTACCAAAGAATGCGTACATGCAAACGAGCTGTACAAGCAGAAGCTTGTTGAAGGCACCGAAAATGACACCACAGTAATTAAAAGGACGCTTGGGATGCCAGCAAGGGCGATTGCTGGCCCATTGACGGAAAAAATCCTCGAAATAGAGAAACAAGGCGGGGGTTATGAAGTATTAAAAGAGTTGATCAGCGGGAGTGCAAACCGTAAGTATATATATGAAGGTGATGAGGAAAATGGCTTTGGCTGGGCTGGTCAGGTGATGGGATTGATTAAAGACTCTCCATCAGTGGCTGAGCTCTTTGACAGAATCATCAAAGAAGCTGAAGAAATAAGAACTATATGGAGTAAGTGAGGTCCCATTTTCTTGCGATTCGATACAAATACCTGTACAATCGATAAACATACAAAGGATGCCCAGGAGCTGCCAGGGCATAGCACAAAAAGCAGGTGAAAGAATGGAATACCAGTATCCAATAGACTACACATGGTCTACAGATGAAATCGTTGTTGTTATTCATTTTTATGAATGCATTGAAAAGGCATATGAAAAAGGAATTGAACGAGATTCCTTACTTGATGCATACCGACGTTTTAAAGAAATAGTGCCAGGAAAGGCCCAGGAAAAAACACTTTTCAATGAATTTGAAGAAGTGAGTGGCTACGTACCATTCCAGGCAGTAAAAGCGATTAAAGAAACTGGCTCAGGTGAAAAGATAAAAGTAGTACAGAAAAGGAAAAAATAAGAACCAGATAAGAATGAAGAAAGAGCCCATGCAAAATGGGCTCTTTCTTTTGTCCAGCTCCGGCTCCTATTTCCTCGAGACGCTTGTCTAGCTGCGGCTCCTAACTCCTCGAGACGCTTCGGTCCTGCCAATGAAGTCAAAGAACGACTTCACTGTCAGGCCCTCCAGCGCTTGTCGGAGTTGGGCAGTCGCCCCCACTTTTCGATTTGTCTAGTGTCGCCTCCTAGAAACATCGGAAACCTCAACTCCGCCGGCAGAAGCAAAAAGCGCTTCTTTGTCGGAGTCTCCAGTTTCCATGTTTCTGGACAGTCGGCTATACCTTTCGATTTCTGCCCTGCCACTGAAGTCAAAGAACGACTTCACTGTCAGGTCCTCCAGCGCTTGTCGGAAATGGGCAGTCGCCTACGCATTTCAAGGTTTATGCCAATTTATATAGGGGTAATATTTCTTTAAATACAAACTCAATTTTGGAAAGCATTTCATCACCGCTTAGTTTAACAGCTTCCTCACGGGGGATGTTCAGGCCGCATAGGATTTCAGCTTTTTTAACGGTTTGCAGGCGCTTGAACATGGAAAGCAGTTCATCCTTGGAAAGCTCACTGTGAAGAGTCGCTTCTGGCTTCATATGGTCGATTGACCAATAGAAATCCTTTGGGGTCCTGGTGTAGATGGAATCGATATTATCTTCGAGTTTTTTACCGATGTTTTCCTTCTCTGGTGCTTCGTAAATTACAGCAAACCAGATAAAGACATGGGTTTCCCATAACCCAATCTGAAAATGGGGGAGCATCTTATAGCCTCTTGGGTTGCTGGCGAACGCTACCCAAGTATCCTTAGGCGGATTCTTCGTTCTCCTGGCATGTTTAGCGACATGGTAATGCATCTCATCGCCTGCAATGCTTGAGAGCGTTGGAGTGAAGTGTTGGCCGAGGTCTTCCAGTTTCGGGCGGATCTGGGATTTTAAAGCCTCCATTCGTTCATCGAGGCCGTCTATTTTGAAAACATCGAAATCTGCTTGTTCAAATCCTGTAAATGACAATATAAAAACCTCCTAGTACTTTGTCAAATATTGTAGCAAAATCTTTATGAAAAAAGAAGCGACAGGCATTTTTCCGAGTCCTGGGTATACGCACAAATTTGTACCACTGCCAACTGAAAATTCATACAATAAATAAAAAATCAGAAATTAATAGAGGAGTGTAAATTAATGAAACAACTGATAAACTCAACAAGAAAAAGAAATGGTGAACTACAAAGAACTGCTGTTCTGCGTTTGGAAATGGATTATGAATTAGCTACCCTTTTTGACGCGATGTCAGAATCTGATAAACCGAAAATGAAAGAATGCAAACAGAAGCTCGAAAGAATTCGACAAGAATTATTACGATTAAAAGCTTTGTAAGAAATAAAATGTTCTGCGAAAGAAGAAGGCAAGGTATGATGATAACAATGGAAAACTGCAGCAATCAAGACTCTTGACGAACTCCTGTAAAGCTGATGGAGTTCGTTTCTTATGTGAAAATGACCCATTAAAGTGCAAAAATGAAAGAACCGATCCTAAAAAAACATATAATTTTTAAGTCTTACAAGGCGACACTGCGGGCGAATGAAGGAATAAGCAATCTAAATGCCTAATTGATGGTATTATTGCAGCAGTGAATTTATAGGTTAATCATAATACCTCTGTCGGAGTAACCCATTGTGAAAAATAGTCATTTTACATCGTGGAATTTTGCATGTTCTATAGTTGCCGCGGGTAATCCTAATACTTGATGATATTGAACATTTTCCGATAAGCTTAAATAGATTCCTAAAGCTTGTTTGATCGTAAAAATATATGAACGGGGGAAAGCTGAATGGAATATAATCTGAAAGAAATTGATACATATGCGAAAAGCTGGATCAAGGAAGCCGGTGAAAATATCAGGGCTTCTTTTCCGGAGACTTTAAATGTTACCTCAAAATCAAATCCGAATGACCTGGTTACAGATATTGATAAAGGGACAGAGCAATATTTTATCGAGAAGATCAAAGGGACCTATCCTGACCATCGCATCATGGGCGAGGAAGGGTACGGAGACGAAGTGACATCTTTATCAGGAGTAGTCTGGATCATAGACCCAATCGATGGGACGATGAATTTTGTTCACCAGCAGCGGAATTTTGCGATTTCTATCGGCATTTATATTGATGGGGAAGGGATGATCGGACTCATCTATGATGTGGTCCACGATGAACTCTATCATTGCGTAAAAGGGAATGGTGTTTATTTAAACGAAAAAGCAATTCCGGAACTTACAGATGCAAAGGTGAGTGAAGCAATTATTGCTCTTAACGCTACCTGGGTGGCCCCTAATAAACGGATTGATCACGAGATGCTAATACCCCTGGTAAAAGACGTAAGAGGAACGCGTTCTTATGGTTCTGCGGCCATGGAAATGGTGTATGTCGCTACCGGGAGAATAGATGCTTATATGACACCAAGGCTTGCACCTTGGGACATTGCTGCCGGCATCATCATGATTAAGGAACTTGGCGGTGAAGCTACGGACCTTAGAGGAGGAGAGCTGGATTTGCTTCAGCAGAGTTCTTTGTTTGTGTCGAAGCCAAGCCTGCACAAGGAAATCCTTAAGAATTATCTAAAGGATGGAAAATGGTGACCTTAACCTGTCGGCCATTTGAAAATAAAGATTTCGTGTTTTTTCAGGAGTTAATATCCTCTAGCTCAAAATGGAGAAAAATGAATTGGGGAGCTTGTCTTTAGAAGAGTATATAGAACATTACAAAGGTTTTTCAGGTGAATGGAGGGTCTGGGAAAAGGCAGGAATTCCTGTGGCGGTATCTTATCACGTGGAATCGGCTTCCTCTAACCAAAAACCGTGGCTTGGCACCATATTAATAAAAGCGGAGGAAAGACGGCAGGGAATTGCATCAGCCATTATGGACCAGCTCTCTGATGAATTTAAAGAGAAGGGTCAAAAAGCTGTTTTTGCCGCTGTTCCTTTCGATGAATATGAATGGTCCAACTTCCTTACAGACTGCGGCTTTGAACAATTCAAGACAGATGAAAACAAGGGCGAAATCTTTTTGATCATGGTCCGCCCATTAGAATGACCGGCTGGAAACCCAGCCGGCCTTACTGTTAAGAAAAGAATAATTTCTAAAGTTCTCCTGCTTCTCTCATCTGCTTTTTCTTCTTAAAGCCGAATCCCATCACGAAAATTAGGGCGATTATACATGCCAGAGTACCGGCAATGCTCCTTTCACCGATGGCGATTCCAATACCAATCATGCATGAAGCGGCTGCAAATGCGAAAAATAATAATGGCCATTTTATCTGCTTCAAGGTGATTCTCCCCCATTCGACATTTGGTGCAAATAATAATATATTTAATTGTACAATAAAATGCTTTTAGGTTTCTACTCTTATTGTGTTATAATATGTAAGTTGTGTAAAAAGCCAATAGATAAATTACGATATTAAAGGCAGGGTGACTTTTTTGAAATTAAGAGAAGATATTAGAAATATAGCGATCATTGCCCACGTTGACCACGGTAAAACGACATTGGTCGACCAGCTCCTCAAGCAATCAGGCACATTCCGTATTAATGAGCACGTTGAAGAGCGCGCAATGGATTCAAATGACTTGGAAAGAGAACGAGGAATTACGATCCTCGCGAAGAATACAGCTATTTCCTATAATGATACAAGAATTAACATTCTTGATACTCCTGGACACGCTGACTTTGGCGGCGAAGTTGAGCGTATCATGAAAATGGTTGACGGCGTATTGCTTGTTGTCGATGCATATGAAGGCTGCATGCCGCAAACACGCTTTGTCTTGAAGAAAGCACTTGAACAGCATTTAACACCTATCGTGGTAGTGAATAAGATTGACCGTGACTTTGCCCGTCCTTCTGAGGTCGTTGATGAAGTTCTTGACTTGTTCATCGAATTGGGTGCAGATGAGGATCAGCTTGAGTTCCCGGTTGTTTATGCATCTGCAATAAACGGAACAGCAAGCATGGACCCTGAAAAACAGGATGAAAACATGCAGGCATTGTACGAGTCCATCATTGACCATATCCCCGCTCCTGTTGATAACAGTGAAGAGCCTCTTCAATTCCAGGTGGCACTTCTTGACTACAATGACTATGTGGGAAGAATCGGAATCGGCCGTGTATTCCGCGGAACGATGAAGGTAGGCCAGCAGGTAGCACTTATGAAGCTGGACGGCTCTGTAAAACAATTCCGTGTAACAAAGATTTTTGGTTTCTTCGGGCTAAAGCGCCAGGAAATCCAGGAAGCACATGCTGGTGACCTAATTGCTTTATCCGGAATGGAAGATATTAATGTCGGTGAAACAGTATGTCCATTCGACCAGCAAGATCCGCTGCCGGTACTGCGCATTGATGAGCCAACCCTGCAAATGACGTTTCTTGTCAATAACAGCCCATTCGCAGGTCGTGAGGGTAAATACCTGACTGCAAGGAAAATCGAAGAAAGACTTCGTGCACAATTGCAAACTGACGTTAGTCTTAGAGTTGACAACACGGATTCTCCGGATGCCTGGATCGTTTCAGGACGTGGAGAACTTCACTTGTCAATCTTGATTGAAAACATGCGTCGCGAAGGTTATGAGCTTCAAGTTTCAAAGCCTGAAGTAATCGTAAGGGAAATTGACGGAGTGAGATGTGAACCAGTTGAACGCGTTCAAATCGATGTTCCTGAAGAACACACAGGGTCCATCATGGAGTCAATCGGTGCCCGTAAAGGCGAAATGCTTGATATGATCAATAATGGCAGCGGCCAGGTTCGCTTGATTTTCAACGTACCGGCACGTGGACTTATCGGGTACACAACAGAGTTTTTAACATTAACTCGCGGATATGGTATCATTAACCATACATTCGACAGCTACCAGCCAATGCTTCAGGGCCAGGTAGGCGGACGCCGCCAGGGTGTTCTGGTTTCAATGGAATCAGGAAAGGCATCTACTTATGGTATCATGCAGGTAGAAGACCGCGGAACGATCTTCGTTGAGCCCGGAACTGAAATTTATGAAGGCATGATTGTCGGCGAGCACACTCGTGAAAACGACATAACTGTAAATATCACGAAGGTAAAGGCAGCAACTAATATTCGTTCTGCAAATAAGGACCAGACTTCGGTCATCAAGAAGCCAAGAATTATGACACTTGAGGAATCTTTGGAATACTTGAACGATGATGAGTACTGCGAAGTTACACCAGAATCAATCAGACTCCGTAAAAAGATTCTTGATAAGAATGAGCGTGAAAGAATGGCGAAAAAGAAAAAATACGCTGAAGCTTAATTAAGTAGGGGGAAGAAGTATGGATGTAAGCCAGAGATTATCATTTTTTGCAGCATTATTCCGGGTAGATGAGAATCCGACGGTTGGTATGTGGATGCTTTACCTGACAATTGCCGCTCTCAGCATCCTTGTATATAAACTTGGATTTGCACAGAAGCTGCCATTGTTTAAAAGTATCATCATCTACGTGTTTCTATTGCTTGGCTCTACAGTCCTGACCTTCCTTGCTATTTTCCTTCCCATTACGGAAGGACTTGTGGTCGCTGCGCTTATTCTGATCATTTACAAGCTTAGGCTGCGCCAGCATAAAAAAGCAGAAGCGAATGTCAAATAGGAGTTGGGGAAATGAAATCACTCCAGGATGCAATTTATAATTGGCTGACCATTAAAATCGTCAGCGACGCTCGGCCAGAAGATACAGCTGCTCAAGAAACAACACAACTATTCGAACAAATTCTTGCCGATGAACATAATGTTGAATCAAAAGAATTAAAACGAGATGCATTAATGTATTATGTCACCGTTGTTCAGGAAGGCAACTCTAAAGAGTACCGTTTTCCGCGCGACCTGATCGAAGTCATGCTTGACCAGATCAGGCAGGAACCAGACAAATACGTCAACTATCCAGAAGAAGAATAGTGAAAATCCGCCCGGCTATGGGCGGATTTTTTTTGCTGTTATTTATTTCAAAACAAAATAAGGCAGGTTTAAGGCGCAAAGCAGGAAAGTTGTCAAAAAAGCTATAGTTCAGAGGGGAAAGGCTAAGGGTGTCTATCGCCAAGAGCGAATCCCTTATAGAGGAGGAAAGGCTTGCATAAGGGTGTCTATCGCCAAGAACGGAACCCTTATAGAGGAGGAAAGGCTCACAAAAGGGTGTCTATCGCCAAGAACGGAATCGTTATAGAGGATGAAAAGGGTGCATAAGGGTATGATTCGCTAAGAATTGTATCCTTAGGTGGATTCAGACTAGTTTGAGAGGGGATCCCAAGTGTTGTCTGAATCCGTCCTGGAGCCCGCCATAAACTTTTTCAGGAGGGCAAATAATCAAATCGGTGGATATCACCAATCATCCTTCTTAACGCGGGAGCGGTATAACCTGAAATTACCGGTGGCGATTCGATTGTTCGTTTTTTCGGCAATTCGTTCATTGCATGGTTCACACATATATGTATGGATCGGCCTGTTCCTGAGCCGCTTCGCCTCAAGGGTATCGCTGTTAATATTCTCGATTTTGTCGCAAAGTACGCATTTGACTCTCATTCTTACACCTCTTATCAATAATTATCATACATAGCCTGGTTAAGATTGGATTATATTATAGTATATCATTGTTTCCAGACTGAACAGGGAAAATCATTTGATTTGCCCTGCCTAAAGAATTCGTAGTACTATTATGATAGTGTAAGGAGGGTGAATATGGCAAATCAAGTGGAACCTAAATTAATCAAACCGTTGTTTGATGAATTGCAAAAAGAGCGTTTTGTCACCTTGGCGACAGTGGACCATGAAACTAGCGGCCCGAATGTAAGTGCGATTTCATGGGTGCTGGCAAAAGATGAGGAAACTGTTTATTTTGCGGTGGATAACCGTTCTAGAATCATCGAGAATATCAAGAGCAATGACAAAGCAGTAATCAACCTGATCGCAAATGAATCTACATATTCAATCAGCGGGACAGCAAGCGTCAAGCAGGAAAAGCTTGAAGGTGTACCTTTGAAGCTAGCGTTAGTCGAAATCAAAATCACCGAAGTAAGGGACGTTATGTTCTATGGATCAAAAATCGTCGCTGAACCTCAATATGACAAGACCTATGATAAAGACGCTGCGGCACGCCTTGATAATCAGGTAATGGATGCAATGAGAAAAGCTTAGTCGATGACTAAGCTTTTTTTATTTATGGTAGTTAGATTGTTGTTCTTGTTCCTTTTCCAATTGTTTTTTCTCACCATCGTCCAGTTTCTTCTTAGGGTCCTCTGTCGGGCTTTTAGTCTGCGGCTCAATCATATCGGCTGGAACTTCTGGCATAACTCTTCCGGTTATGTCAGAAAGCTCGTTCATAATACCCTGGATAGGCTGTCCGTTTTGGATATCCTCTGATATCTCCCTTAATCTCGCTGTGATATCTGGGTCCGCAACAACGACTGCCCTGGCACCGTGCGGATCTTTCTTTAATGCTTCCGCCACTGTATATTTAACAGTATCTACCTCTGACCTCTCCATCCTATCCTTAACGTCTATCCCCACTATCGCATAGCGTCCGACTACTACAGCAGCGGCATCGTCCACATTCGGGATGTGAGTGGTTAAGCTCACCAGATGGCGGGATATCTCCTGGCCTGATTGGCGGTCAACATCTTCTATTGCACTATTCTGGACCTTGACCTTATGATCTTCGTCAGCTTTGTTGGCGTTGTTCTGTCCGTTGCATGCAGTCAATAGCAGCACAAACAAAATGGCAGCAACCAATCTCATCATAATGAACCCCTCCGATTATTTATTCATAAAAAGTCCTTATCACTCAACTGGGAATTAAAATGAGGAAGACAGTTTCCTAGCCAGTATTCCCTGAAATTTTCTTGTGGTTTTTCCCTCAACCTTCCTATTTGATATAGCCTCGAAGCGGGAATACAGCAGGTAACTAAGTTTCCAACAGAACCTGTAAAAAAGAAATGCTCAAAGGTTATTGTGCAAAATATCTTCTATCTTTATTCAAAAAGTCATATATTTTACCAAAGTCCCGGCCAAGGCTGCCAAGTTGGCCAAAGTCGAGATCAATAAGGCGGGAGGCATCAATTTGAGTAAAATATACGTACTGGATACAAACGTCTTACTACAGGATCCGCACGCGATTTTTTCTTTTCAAGACAATGAAGTTGTCATACCTGCTGTAGTTCTGGAGGAAGTGGATTCAAAGAAAAGATATATGGATGAGATAGGGCGCAACGCACGCCAGGTTTCAAGGCTCATAGACGGCATGAGGGAAACAGGTAAGCTGCATGAAAAAATTAACCTCGAGGGCGGTGGAACGCTTCGAATTGAGCTGAACCACCGTTCTTTCCATCAACTGCAGGAAATCTTCGTTGAAAAAACAAATGACAATCGAATACTGGCAGTAGCTAAAAACCTGAGTCTTGAAGAGGAAACGAAGGAAGATGGACGTCCGGTAATCCTTGTTAGTAAGGACGCACTTGTACGTGTCAAAGCAGATGCCATCGGGCTGATCGCTGAAGACTTTTTAAGTGACAGGGTTGTGGAAATTAACCATCTGTATTCGGGCTATGCAGAAGTGTACTTGGAAATAGAAGAGCTCAATCGCTTTTATGAAAAAGGAGAACTGAATATCTCTGATTTAAAGGGGCAAAACTTTTTTTACCCAAATCAGTTTGTGATTATGAAAGATATTCTCGGCAGTTCAGCTTCCGCAATAGGCATGGTCGATACCAAAGGTAAAAAAGTGAAAAAACTTATTTTTGAACATGAGGGTAAACACATATGGGGAATCAAGCCAAGAAATGTCCAGCAGATCATGGCGGTGGAACTGCTTTTACGGCAAGACATGCCTCTGATCACTTTGACAGGGAGGGCAGGCACAGGGAAAACCTTGCTAGCATTGGCATCAGGCCTTCTGCAGACCGAGGACTTGGGCATATTTAAAAAACTGCTTGTAGCAAGGCCGATTGTGCCAGTAGGAAAGGATTTAGGGTTCTTGCCTGGTGAAAAACAGGAAAAGCTCAGACCATGGATACAGCCCATTTATGATAACCTTGAATTCCTTTTCAATACAAAAAAACCTGGAGAGCTTGATGCCATACTGGCAGGAATGGGTTCAATCGAGGTAGAGGCATTAACGTATATAAGGGGCAGGAGCATACCGGATCAATTCATCATTATTGATGAAGCACAAAACCTGACAAAGCATGAAGTGAAGACCATCCTGACAAGGGTTGGGGAGCGCAGTAAAATTGTCTTGATGGGTGACCCTGACCAAATTGACCATCCATACCTGGACGCTTATAATAATGGGCTGACGTATGTGGTGGAAAAATTCAAGGACCAGCAGATTGCCGGTCACGTCCGGCTCGTTAAAGGAGAAAGATCACCTCTTGCCCAGCTCGCAGCCGATCTGTTGAATTGATATTATGTACTTGTTATTCGGGAAGAGGCCATAATAAAACGGGCATCCACATGATGCCCGTTGGCAGTGCCTTATAGCTTATTCAACTATGAATCCCGTAACATTTTTGATTGGGTTCTCTTTATTGGAGCCATCCTTGTAATAGACATGCAGTGGTCCGTCTTCCTTTAATGGTTTGCCGTCTTTGGAAAATCCGAGGATGATACCAGAAGCTTCTTCGAGGGAAAGAGCTATCCGGTCATTATCGCCGTATTCGATCACAACCGTCGCAGCATTCTGATCTGGTTCGGCATTAACAAGAAATGGCTTGAAGGGAATGCCGAAAGTGCCTGTCAGGACTTTTTCCTTTTCGAACTTAACTTCTGTTTTCAGTGTTGGCGGGTAAACGGCACCCTCCATAATTTCACGATCCCAATGCTTCGAGACAGATTTCGTATACTCCTCAAGGGTATCGTCGGTTTTATGTTCTTCGTTGAAATATGTATTCAAATCTACTTTGCGATCGTCGAAAATCCAGACACCTGGATCCAAAGTGATCTTGTATTTGACTCTTCCTCCAATAGGGATGATTGTCTCCATAATTTCCTCCTGCAATTTTACATATATTATTTATTCAGTATAACGATATTTTGACAAGTTGTCATTTCAACTCCTCTATAGCGGGCTCACCATTAAATTCTGCATCCCTAATATTCTTGCTTTTTTGTCCACTTAAGGGTAAAATTTAAAGATAGGATTGGGTAATCGCTCGGAAACGGGGGGATCAAGTTGGCGTCTGATATGATAATCAACCATCAGGAAAAAGCCCATGCCTTATTAAAGGCTGACGCTGATAAAATTTTAAAGCTGATCAAAGTGCAAATGGATAACCTGACAATGCCTCAATGCCCTCTTTATGAAGAGGTTTTAGATACGCAAATGTTTGGATTATCGAGAGAGATAGATTTTGCAGTAAGACTCGGCTTAATCGAAGAATCAGATGGGAAAGTAATTCTCGAACAATTGGAAAAAGAGCTTTCCATATTGCATGAAGCTTCGTTAAAAAAATAAAATCCTAAAAACTCAAACAGTCCTAAAAGATTGTTTGAGTTTTTTTGTTAAGACTTTGCGGATGTTGCCACTTTATATAAGTTTTCATGTTTTTCCTGTTTAGGTGTTTTCTCGTAAATTGCATTACACTTCAATGACAATATATTAAGAATTCCATAACTTTTCCTTTAACAAAGGCAGGATATTTCAACTTATAGTAGAATAGATTAAACAACTTAGAAGATGGGGAAGAGACGATGTTAAAAAAAATACTGAAATCCTATGACTATTCATTGATCATTGTTGTAGCGCTCTTGAGCTTGTTTGGCCTTGTGATGGTTTATAGTGCCAGCATGGTCACCTGGCACGGAGTAGACAGCGATTTCTTTTATGACAAACAAAAATTCAATTTGGTAACAGCTCTGTTTGTATTTATTTTAGCGGCCTTATTTCCCTACAAAGCAATGAGAAGCACCAGAATCTTACTTCCTATGGTGATCGTGACTCTATCAGGCTTACTCATCCTGTTCGTGGTAGGTAAAGTAGCTGGTAATGCCCTTAGCTGGATAGAGGTTGGAGCCAGGAGCATCCAGCCATCTGAGCTTGCTAAATTAAGTGTCATTATCTATCTATCAGCTGTGTATGCAAATAAACAATCATATATTAATGAATTCAATAAAGGTGTGCTCCCGCCTCTGCTATTTCTTGTCATGGTGTTTTTCCTTATCGCTGTTCAGCCAGACTTCGGGACAGCAGGCATAATTATGCTGATTGCAGCAGCGATCATCATGTCTTCAGGCATGAACTTTAAAAATATCTTGAAGCTGGTAATGATTGTAATGATATTGTTGGTACCTGTTTCGCTAATACTAAAAGATGAAGTATTCTCGGAGAGGCGCCTGGAGCGCCTTACCTCTTATAGCAACCCTTTCAATGATGAACAAAAATCAGGATATCAATTGGCTAATGCCTATTATGCAATTGGTTCAGGCGGCCTGACAGGACTTGGGTTGGGACAAAGTAATCAAAAGCTTGGGTATTTGCCTGAAGCACACACGGATTTCATCATCGCAGTCATCTCCGAGGAGTTGGGAATCTTTGGTGTAGGCTTTGTATTGCTGAGCCTGGCCTTCATCGTTCTGAAAGGAATTCATATCGGGCTTAAGTGCAAGGATCCCTTTGGCAGTTTGCTTGCAATTGGGATTGCCAGCATGATTGGGATTCAGTCATTCGTTAATCTTGGGGGAGCTTCAGGGGTCATTCCGCTGACTGGAGTGCCGCTGCCATTTGTAAGCTATGGAGGTTCTTCCTTGCTGCAGCTCGCAATAGCGATGGGTATTTTGGTGAATGTTTCGATGTTTGTTAAATATGAAGAGAAGTATAAAAAGGACAAGACAGCCCAGCCTAAACCTGCAAAAGCTGCAGTAAACCAAAATTCGTATAGGTTCAGGTCGTAGTCCTTGATAAAATAAAAAGCTGCAGCATACGCTGCAGCTTTTTATTTTATCGTTGCCGGAGAAAGTTCAACGGGTTTAGGGTTTTCGACTCTGGCGGCATTCTTCTTGCTCCTGGAAACTAATAGGATAAAGTAGCTGAATACTCCGAACAGAACAGAGATGAAGAAAGCGTGTCCCAGGGCGATGTACAAGTTCAGCCTTGTGTAGATAATCAAAGCGCCGGCAATAACCTGGAGTGACACAAGAATCATGGAAATGATCCATCCCCAGTACAATACTCTTTCATGTTTGTAATGTTTGACGGCAATGTAGGTCACATATGCAATCCAAATAAAAACGAATCCAGCCGCAGCTCTGTGTCCCATCTGTACCCACTCATAAATATTGGTAGGGAGGAAGGATCCGCCATTCGTACACATTGGCCAGTCCTTACATACAAGGCTTGCATTCATATGTCTTACAAGGGCTCCGGTATAAACGACGATATAGCTGTAAACAGCAAGGCCGATTATATGGAACCTCATCCGTTTATCGATTATCAGCTTTTCAGCCTGAAACTTTTGATCGACTTCAAAAATAAGCATCGTCAATAAAAGTACAGCAGCAAATGAAATCAGCGAAATTCCGAAGTGAAGGGCCAGGACAAAATCAGATTGTCCCCATACCACAGCGGCTGCGCCGATCAATGCCTGAAGTACAAGGAAGAAAAAAGATAAAACTGCTAAAAACTTCGTTTCGCGTATGTGCCCAATAGCCTTCCAAGTCCAAATGGACAAAATAAGCACCATAATGCCTACGCTGCCCGACACTAATCTGTGGGCAAGTTCAATTACCAATTCCGGAGTTATATTAGTAGGAACGAATTCTCCGTTACAAAGGGGCCAGGATTTGCCACACCCCATTCCGGATTCAGTTTTGGTAACCAAAGCTCCTCCGAGCAAAACAAAAAGCATCCCAATTGTGGTTAAAACAGCCAGCCACTTAAGGGAACGATTCATGATCATCACCTGCTTATTCATAGTTCGATAAGTTGTCAAATAATTAACTTGACATGTATAATAGAAGAAGCTTGTAAAAAAAGAAAAAATTCTACCCCTATAATAACGAATTTTGACGAAAAAGGATAGAAAACAATACTTAAGATACTACACAATAATAGTTAATATTTCAATACTTACTATTATAGATGGACAACAAACCGTTTTATCGGTAAAATGCACATGGCAATAACAAAATGCTATAAATTATGGAATTACATACCAGCTATTTTACAGACATGAAAATATTATCCAAGAATATGTATATTCGAAAAAAAGAAGCTCTTCAAACAATCTAGTAAGAACAAGTTGAAATTCCTTGCAATAAAAATGAACTTTATGGATAATGGCGGTAAGACACAAATTAGTCAAATTTTGTTCAAAAAAAATTCACAAAAAAGTTGTGAAGTGTGATTTAATATACAACGTAGGCTTTATTTTTCTACACAAACATTTAACAGCCTTAACACGTTGAGAATAGTGAAAACTATCGGGAATATAAAGTACAAATACTCTTCTTTTTTTTGTAAAAATTTCCTCTCCGGAATTTTGAAGGAAAAGGGATGAAGGAGGATATGGATGTCTAATTCAAAAGCTTTATCAGAAGCTGTATTAGAGAACGGACAGCCTGCAGTCGTGGAGAAGACAATGATGAAAGACTTTCTTGCACTCATTAAAGTAGGAATTGTGAATTCCAATGCCATGACCACTTTTACTGGATTATGGCTTGCTTTACATTTTAGCGGGGCACGGTTCCTGGATAATATTGATTTGATTCTTGCGACCTTGATCGGTTCTTCGCTGATTGTCGCTGGTTCATGCAGCCTGAATAACTACATCGACCGGGATATAGACCATTTAATGGAACGGACGAAAGACAGGCCGACCGTCACAGGAAGAGTCCAGCCTGGAAAAGTGGCGTTGATGAGCTTCCTTTTGATTGGGATTGGCACCGCGTTATTGCTTACGACTACTGTCACGGCTGCTGTAATCGGTCTTTTCGGAGTTTTTAGTTATGTTGTTCTGTATACATTGTGGTCAAAACGGCAATATGTTTCTAATACAATTGTCGGCAGCATATCTGGAGCAGTTCCTCCCCTTATCGGATGGGCTGCAGTGGATGCTAACCTGGATATAATGGCATGGATGCTTTTTGCCATTGTGTTTGTTTGGCAGCCGCCTCATTTCTACGCTCTTGCAATGAGAAGAGTAGAGGAATACCGTGCAGCTGGTATTCCGATGCTGCCTGTCGTAAAGGGTTTTAAAGCGACGAAAAAGTCGATCTATATATGGATTACCGCTTTGTTGCCGCTGCCTTTCTTCCTTCAGGAGCTTGGCATATCATTCATGATTCTGGCAACAATCCTGAATATTGGATGGCTTGTATTGGGAATCTACCTTGAAAAGCTTAAAGATGATATGAAATGGGCAAAACTGATGTTTGTATATTCTTTACAATACTTAACTGTCATGTTTGTCGCTATGGTAATTGTCACACTTATCTAACCTTTGTTAGGAGATTCACTCTTTGTTGAGAGAGGATTTTTCCATATATTTTTTTCAACCAAATTTATAAGATTTTTTACGAAAGAGGGGTTTAATTAAGCTATGAAGATGCTTGCTAAATGGCGTCTGCTGTCATTGTTCACATTGATGGCACTAGTCTTGTCCGGCTGTGGTGAGCCATACCTGTCTACCTTAAGACCTGCAGGTGAAGTTGCTCAATCTCAGTATGAACTTATGTTGTTGAGCACGGCGATTATGGTGGGAGTAATTGCTGTCGTCACAATCATTTTTATTTATGTCATTATGAAGTTCCGCAGGAAGAATGACAACGAAATTCCGAAGCAGGTCGAGGGAAGCCACAAGTTGGAGATCCTTTGGACTGTTATTCCGATCTTATTGCTTCTAATTCTTGCTGTTCCTACAGTTGCAGCAACGTTTAAGTTGGCGGATGTTTCCCCAATGGAAAAGAAAAACGCTGAAGGAAAGACTGATGCGCTTGTAGTTAACGTGCGCGCGAATCTTTACTGGTGGGAATTTGAGTATCCAAATGAAGAGATCATCACTAGCCAGGAGCTAGTAGTCCCTACTGATGAAAAGGTTTACTTTAATCTTAAGGCTTCTGATGTAAAGCACTCTTTCTGGATTCCTTCTGTTGGAGGAAAGATGGATACAAATACTGATAACATCAATAAATTCTGGCTTGAGTTTGACAGTAAAGGTGCTGACGAAGCTGGCGGACTTTTCTACGGAAAATGTGCTGAGCTCTGCGGTCCTTCACACGCATTGATGGATTTCAAAGTAAAAGCTTTGCCAGGTGATGAATTCGATCAGTGGGTGGCAGATATGCAAGGAGTTAAAGAACCTGCTCAGGCAGAAACTGCGACTGCTCAGCAAGGACAGGAAATCTTCAATAACAGCTGTATCGGATGCCACGCCGTAACTCCGGCAAACACGGCTCCAGAAGCAGCTCGTGTGGGTCCTAACTTGACAAACTTCGGCGATCGTTCACGCGTTGCTGGTGTCTTGGATATGTCAGAAGAAAATATCAAGAAATGGTTGGAAGACCCAGAAGCATACAAGCCAGCAAACAAGATGACTGGCAAGTATCCTGAGCTTTCTACTGAAGAACTTGATGCATTAACAGAATATCTGATGGGCTTGAAAGTCCAGAAATAAAAGGGGATTTGTTTGAAAGGGAGGTAAAACTGTGAGTACCTATGCTCAGAAAAAGGGATTCGGCGCAACTTTGTGGGACTACCTGACAACGGTTGACCATAAGAAAATCGCGATCCTTTATCTTATCGCTGGCGGATTCTTCTTCATCCTTGGCGGACTTGAAGCTCTATTCATCCGTATCCAGCTCGCTGTACCTAATAATGATTTTGTAAGCGCAGGTTTTTATAATGAAATCCTGACGATGCACGGAACAACCATGATTTTCCTTGCAGCGATGCCGCTGGTGTTCGCATTTATGAATGCTGTCATGCCACTCCAAATTGGTGCGCGTGACGTTGCGTTCCCATTCTTGAACTCTTTAGGATTTTGGTTATTCTTCTTTGGTGGAGTATTCCTTAACCTTTCATGGTTCCTTGGAGGAGCTCCAGATGCAGGTTGGACTTCATATGCTTCTCTTGCAATGGCGTCTGAAACGCATGGTATCGATTTTTATGCTTTAGGATTGCAGATTTCAGGTGCGGGTACACTAATCGGGGGGATTAACTTCCTTGTAACGATCATTAACATGCGTGCCCCGGGAATGACTTATATGAGAATGCCGATGTTCACTTGGGCAACATTTGTAACATCAGCTCTTATCCTATTTGCTTTCCCTCCACTGACTGTTGGTCTTTTCTTAATGATTTTTGACCGTATGTTTGGTTCTAATTTCTTTGATGTAACAAATGGTGGTAACACAATTATCTGGGAACACCTTTTCTGGATCTTTGGTCACCCGGAAGTTTATATCTTGATCTTGCCGGCTTTTGGTATTTTCTCAGAAATCTTTGCGATTTTCTCTAGAAAGCGTCTATTCGGTTACTCATCCATGGTATTCGCGACTGTATTAATCGGTTTCCTTGGATTCATGGTATGGGCTCACCATATGTTCACAACTGGTCTTGGACCGATCGCAAACGCGATTTTCGCAGTAGCGACAATGGCAATCGCCGTTCCTACAGGTATCAAGATTTTCAACTGGATGTTCACGATGTGGGGAGGAAGCATCAAGTTCACAACTCCGATGCTTTGGGCAATAGCCTTCATTCCTTCATTCGTTGCCGGTGGTGTAACTGGAGTCATGCTGGCATCAGCTGCAGCTGACTATCAGTACCATGACAGCTACTTCGTTGTCGCTCACTTCCACTATGTTATCGTTGGTGGTGTTGTATTCGCATTATTTGCAGGTGCACACCTGTACTGGCCAAAAATGTTCGGCACAATGCTGAACGAAACATTGGGTAAGGTTACGTTCTGGTTGTTCCTGATTGGTTTCCACCTGACGTTCTTCATCCAGCACTTCCTGGGATTGATGGGTATGCCACGCCGTATCTTCACATTCCTGCCTGGACAGGGACTTGAACTAGGAAACTTAATCAGTACAATTGGTGCCTTCTTTATGGCTGTAGCTGTTATTGTTTTATTGATTAACGTAATCATCACACAAGTTAAAAATGAAAAAGTTGGGAATGACCCATGGGGAGACGGCCGTACACTAGAGTGGGCGATTGCATCTCCGCCGCCATTCTACAACTTCAAGCAGCTTCCGCTTGTACGCGGACTTGATGCTTACTGGCTGGAGAAAATGGAAGGCAAGAAGGGCATGACTCCTGCAGAACCGCTTGGCGACATTCATATGCCGAATAACTCTTTCATTCCTTTCGTTATATCACTTGGTCTTTTCATCGCAGCATTTGGTGCAATGTACCGTGCTGAAACAAGCTGGGGACTATTAGTGCTGATCCTCGGCATGGCTGTAACATTAGGAGCCATGTTCGTACGTTCGATTAAAGATGATCATGGATTCCATATTCATAAAGAAGACTTAATGGACGATGATAATGATAAGGGGGCAAAGGCATAATGCAAGCTGAAGAAAAATTCACTTATGAAACATGGCCTGCGGAGCCTGAAAAAGCAACCCTCGAAGCAAAAAACAAGTTTTTGGGCTTCTGGTTCTTTCTTGGTGGAGAGACAGTATTGTTTGCGACTCTCTTCGCAACCTATCTTGCATTGAAAGATAAGGTTCCAAGTGCTGAACATGCACTTGCCAAGGATATCTTTGAAATACCACTTGCTTTTACGGCGACAATGCTTCTTTTAACAAGCTCTTTGACAAGTGTATATGCTATGTACCATATGAAGAATTTCAATTTTAAGAAGATGCAGCTATGGCTTGGATTTACAGTACTTCTAGGTGCTGCATTTCTGGGTCTTGAAATTTACGAGTTCTATCACTATGTTCATACCTTTGGACACACGTTTACAAGTAGTGCCTTCGGATCTGCATTTTATACGCTAGTCGGCTTCCACGGAGCTCACGTGGCATTTGGTTTATTGTGGATCATTACTCTGATGGTCCGCAACTCCAAGCGTGGATTGAACCTTTACAACGCTCCTAAGTTTTATGTGGCCAGTCTCTACTGGCACTTCATCGACGTTGTATGGGTATTCATCTTCACGGTTGTATATCTAATGGGAATGGTGGGATAAACTGATGTCTAATCAACAACCAAGTTCAGGGAACCCAAGAGTAGACGTGGAATATCGTCGCAGGAAGAGCGCCGAAGAGATGAGATACCAAATCGTTACATTTGCATTGATGATTTTCTTGACGATTGTTGCCTTTGTTGCAGTTGGATATGAAGGATTCTCAGGCTGGTTCACAGTTCCGTTCATCCTTCTGCTAGCTGTCATCCAGGTAATCTTCCAGCTCTACTATTTCATGCACATGAGCCATAAGGGGCACGAAGCACCTACTCTGTTCCTATATTCTGGCGTTGTTGTAGGAGCAGTAACAATTCTTGCTTTCACAACAATTATCTGGTGGTAATATGACTTAAAGAAAAAATCGGCTTTTAGCCGATTTTTTCTATGTAAGCGAGTATACTAACATTTAATGGCAGAGCCGTTTTATTGAAGTACCATACCTTTGGAAGTATAATGAAAGTAAAGTTCTTAGACAGGACGGGGTGAAATACAAATGCTTACTTTAGATATATTTGGATTCAGAGCATTATGGAGTCCAGTATATTTTCTGGTGATGGCAGCTCTATTAGTTGCTTATTATCTGGTTGTCTACAAGTACTATGATCGTTTCAAGGAAGGTGTACCTGCAACACGAAAGCAGGCTGTTTATTTTACATCGGCTATCATCGTGCTTTATATCATTAAAGGTTCGCCTGTCGATTTGATGGCACATATCACTTTTTACATGCACATGATCCAGATGGCTGTCCTATACCTTGTTGTTCCGCCTCTTTTGATTTTTGGCCTGCCTGACTGGTTTTGGAGATCATTCTTGTCGTTGCCGGCAATTGACCCGTTGTTCCGTTTTTTCACAAAGCCGCTTATTGCTTTGATCATGTTCAATGGAATATTCTCGATTTACCATATCCCGCTGATTTTTGATTTTGTAAAAACGGATATGTGGCTCCATGCTGGCTATACATCGGTGCTATTTATACTAGCGATGTTCATGTGGTGGCCGCTAGTCAATAAATTGGAAGAATATCAGACATTATCCGGCGTTAAGAAAATGGGCTATATATTTGCTGACGGTGTACTAATCACACCAGCTTGTGCTTTGATTATCTTTGCTGATACACCAATGTACGCAACTTTTTCCGATCCGAATGCATGGGGTGAGGCCTTGAAATTATGTGTTCCGCCTACGATGCTCTCGACACTGGATCTTAGTGGTCCGGAAACCTTCAGTTCTATTTCGCTCCTGCATGATCAGCAGCTTGGCGGAGTAATCATGAAGGTTATACAGGAAATAGTATATGGCATTTTCCTCGGATATGCGTTCTTCCAATGGTTCCGCCATGAGGAAGACAACCAGGCTGAACAGGATGCAATCAATCTTGCCAGCGCCCCTCAGCCGGTAAAATAAATTGAGTTGTAAAAGCTTCCTTAAAGGGAGCTTTTATTTTTTCTGATTTGTCTTTATTCTCCAAAAGAAAATTTATCAGTAATATGCATTCAAATATTGAAAAAAAGGGACAGGTCACCTACAATTAACCTTATGGAGAAATAATGAATTGAGAGGTAAACATATATGTCTAACTTACCGATCCTGCCCACGATCAGCACAACATTTATTGTTTTAAGTGCAATCACGGTGGCAATTGGCTGGGCCCAGATAAAACAAAGAAAAATTGATCAGCATCGCAAAACCATGACGCTGGCTGGAATATTCGCGATCATATTCTTTGTCATTTATGCTTCAAGGACAATCTTTATCGGAAATACTTCATTTGGGGGACCAGATGATATCAAGATTTATTACACTGTGTTTTTAATTTTCCATATTACACTTGCTACAGTTGGGGCGGTCCTTGGAATCATTTCACTTTACACAGGATATAAAAACAAATTAGAGCGTCACCGTAAACTTGGTCCTGTAACAAGTGTTATCTGGTTCTTTACTGGTATAACGGGCGTTGCCGTTTACCTGCTTCTTTATGTATTCTATAAAGGCGGAGAAACAACATCAGTCATCAAGGCCATACTTGGAACATAATAGACTCTAAAAACATTGCTTATAGCAATGTTTTTTTATTTTTAGAAGGTATTCCAGTCTTAACAGGCGAATCTATTAGATTGTAAAAAGGGGGTTGTATTTGTTTGGATATTAAGGTTCTATCTGAAGAACATTATCTGGAGTCAATGAATTTATCAATGTATGCTTTTCAATATCAAGTACCGGAAAGTGATATTCCTAAACGTTTGGAAACTCTAAAGAAACATCACTTGCTTGGGATATTTGAGGGAGAAGAGCTTGCGTCCAAATTGCATATTCTTTCTTTGAAGGTGAAAATTGGCCAGCTTGAATGGAAAATGGGGGGCATTGCAGGTGTTGCTACCTATCCAGAGCACAGGCGTAAAGGGCATGTAAACGCACTTATGAAAAGGGCGCTGGTGGATATGGATCAAGACGGGAATATAGTTTCCTTTCTGCATCCTTTCCAGATTGATTTCTATAGAAGGTTTGGGTGGGAGATCATTTCTGACAATAGGAAGATTACTATTGAGAAAATCAATCTAAAACCTGTAGAAAGACAGGAGGGAATAATTAAGCGGCATACAGAGAAAAGACACTCCATTGATATCGAGAGGGTGTATGATCGATATGCAGAAATGCATAGCGCAATGCTCGCAAGAGATTCGGAATGGTGGCGCACGAGTATATACGGCGAACAAACAGCTGCTGTTTATTATGATTTGAAAAAAGAAGCGGCAGGGTATCTGATATACGAGATTAAAGATAATGTCATGAAGGTTGAGGAATACGTCTCTTTAACCCATGAAGCAAGAAAAGGCTTGTGGAATTTCATTTGCCAGCATGATTCAATGGTAGAACGAGTAGAGATACTGACATCCATCCATGATCCTTTCCCGTATTTCTTGAAGGAGCCTAAGCTCAAGACAGAAGTTTATCCATATTTCATGGGCAGGATTGTGAATGCTGAAAAAGCATTATCAACATATCCCTTCAGCAACAGGAATGAAGGGGAGAATATCTTCATTCATCTGGATGACGCTGCTGCTCCATGGAATGCAGGCACATATATAATAGGGCAGGATGGGGTTAAATTTCACCCTGTCAAAGAGGGAGGAACCTGTGTAACAGCTCCCAAGCGCGGGCTGCACACGAACATCAATACACTGACAGCCATGTTATTCGGTTATAAACGTCCACTTGAATTATATGAATTGGAACTGCTCAAGGGAAACATAGATGAAGTAAAGGTGCTTGAGCAGATAATACCGGCATTCAAGCCATTCTTCTATGATTTTTTCTAAATCTATAGAAATACAATAAACCCCGGGTGCAAGCCACCCGGGGTTTTTCTGTCCTTAAATCTTGAATTTGAATTTAATGATTCCAGCTTCTTTGGCTGAATTGAAACCAATCAGGAGCAATGGTCCAATTACAAAGCCCATGAACCCGAAAAGCTTCAGTCCGAGATACATGGCAATCAGTGTAGATAGTGGGGAAAGGCCAATATGGCTGCCCATCACTTTAGGTTCTACCGTTCGCCTGATGATCAATAAAATGACAGCCAGTACAGCCAGCTGGGTTCCAAGGGCGATGTTGCCCGTTGCCAGGTGGAAGATTGACCATGGCGCCAATATGACGATTGAGCCAATTAGCGGGATGAAATCAATCAGCCAGATAATCGCTGACATGACAATTGCATATTCTGGAGTGATGAAAAGCAACCCAATTAGTGCAACGATAAAAATAATCACACTCACTAGAAATTGTGCTTTCAAGAATCCAAATACAACGTAAGAAAGTCGTGAAGTCATGAAATGGACCTTATCAGCAGTTCTCTCTGTCAAATGGCTGTACACACCTTGCCTTAAAGATGGCAGCTCCAGCAAGAAAAGAAACAGTGCAATCAAATAGACCAGGAAGCTGATCAGGAAATTCGGGATGTAGGTCAGCAATGCCTTCAAATTATCTATATTGATAAATGCAATCATGTCATTTTTGAGTTTATTGAGAAAGTCCTCAGCCCGGTTGCTGATTTCGGTTACCACTTCCCTTGGAAGGTCATTGGCAGCCTCAACAAAGCTATTTTCGGCCTTATACCAGGCATTTGTAATTTCATTTATATAAACTGGAGTATTATCAATCAGGTCAATTGCCTCGGTGACTGCCGTCGTAGTCAGGAAATAGCCTGAAACCATGATGAGCAATACGAACAGGAGGAAAATTGTCAAGACTGCAAGGTGCCGCCCTCTTTTGAATCTTTTCTGGAAGTAAACTACCGCAGGCTCGAGAAAAAGAGCGGTGATCAAAGCAGCAATCAACGGGATGGATACCGGCAGGATAATGTAAAGAATTGCTGCAACTACGATGGTGATTAATGCAATAATGATCGTTCGTTTAGTGAAAATACCGGACAAGTGAAGCTCCTTTCTATACTCCTGAAGAGTATATACCTCTAAAAAGCATTGTATTGAGGGCACTTAAGCAAAAAGCGTAAAAAACCTTAACAATTAAATTATAGTACGCATTTAATATAAGAAACAACAAAAATCAGCTTTCATCCATGTGTTTTTGTAAACTTTGTTGAATTTTAGCAATTGAGTACACTCAGATGAACGATAGAAAGGTATCCCATCTCTATCTCTCCCGATGTAAATCAAGTTTCGCAACCTTAACAGCGAGGGGTGAGGAAATGAAGGAGTCAAGTAAAACCATGCCTCCGCAATATAGAGAGGTATGCCGTGCAGTCTGTGCGATTGTGCATGCCAATATAAATGAAAACCACTTTTTTTACCAGTCGAAATTAAAAAACAGGATTTCCCGCTTACGAAGAAATTCCTTTGCTGATAATGGAGTAATTGTTGAACTAGACCAGGGTAACGTGAAAATAAAAGTCTACGTTGACACTGTGGTAGGGAATTACTCAATCCTTTACACTGCAATGGAGCTCCAGAAGAATATTGAAGAGGAGGTTGTGCTGCTGACTTCTATCTTGCCGAAGAAGATTGATGTCTCCATAATGGGACTGAATATAAAAAAGGCGCAATAATTGCGCCTTTTTTATGTTAAATTGCAAACTTTTCTACTTCAGATTTCACATCGTTTAAAAGCTTTTCGCACTGGCTGACAAGTGCTTTTGGGAATTGCTCACCTTCACCATATTCAACGCCATGCGGATAGTAATGTTTTCCCAGCAAAGGAGTCATTAACTTAATGATCGCTTTGTGTGAGCCGATATCACCTTCATGAGCATAGCCTTGGACACGCAAATAAAATGTTCCTTCTTTGACTACAATCTTTTTGTCATAGGTTACTCTCTCATAGTCCCATTGTCCTTCACGTACCAGACCGTGCTCTAACATAACCTCATCAAGTCGGTTCAAGTCCGCCTTCAGGTTTTCAATACCTGTATTTTCGAATTTCATCCTTTTCCCTCCTAAAAACACACTGCAGTAATATCGCCTAAAATAGATTATATCTCAAATTTAATAATAGTAAAAATATGCTTAAGTTGCAATGAATATAAAAGCGAATTTCTGCTTTCTTCTTCTGCTTATGAACCAGGAAGCAGAGAAATAAGAATTATGTAATTGAGGGCATAATTAGCATCATACGGGCTAACCTAACAGTGAGTAGGCTAAGCTTTGATTCATAAGGAGGAAAAGATAGTGCGTAAAATCCGTGATATCATGACTAGCGATGTTGAAACCTGTACTTTGTTGGACAATGTATTCGAAGTGGCAGTTAAAATGAAGGAATGGAATGTTGGTTCCATCCCAATTGTGGACGAGGATAAGCTTGTAGGTATGATTACCGACCGGGACATTGTCATTAGAGGAATAGCAGAAAAACATCCGCCGTCATCAAAGGTTGAAAGTGTCATGAGTGACCATCTCGTTACAGCGACACCTGATATGTCCACTAAAGAAGCAACTAAACTGATGGCGGATCATCAAATAAGAAGGCTGCCGGTAGTTGAAGGTGAAAAACTAGTAGGAATCGTAGCGTTAGGAGACTTTGCCGTAAACGAACTGACAGACGAACAAGCCCAGCACGCCCTATCAGAAATTTCAGAGCCAGGAAACCATATGCAATAGACTAAGGCACTCATATTGGGTGCCTTTTACCATCATTTCACCGGTAATTGTCCACTTATATTCCGTAAGGGTGTTGTTTGATTTTACATCGGGAAAGCGATATGTTAAAAGTAGGATAACCAGAGATATTGAAAGCAGTAGTGTCAATCGTGTTACAGTTCAATAATTTTTTTATGTCCCATAGAACACTTCTATTAAAACGAACACTATAAATGATATAATAATTTCAAAAATCACTCATATAGTGATAGAGAGATCATAGTGTCTTTTGACTCACATTCGTGTATCTGGCACAGTCAAAAAGGGGGGATCTACCTGAGAACTATTGCAAGGATATTAGTTTTTGCCGCAATTTTTTTACTTATTGGATTATACATGGGATATAACAAGGAAGATAATGAGGAAATGGTAATCGAAGAGAAATCCACTCCTAAAGTAGATGAATCCCTTAAAAAGGATATCAATGAACAAAGTATCAGCGAAGGTATTGAGCAGCCTTCACAAGGTGTTGGTTCCTTGTTGGGGAAGGATATTGACTCTCTTAAGGCGGCCTTAGGTGAACCTACAAGAGTTGACCTTTCAGCGTATGGCTTCCACTGGTGGATCTTTAACAATGATCCTGAAGAATATATCCAGGCTGGTGTCTTGAATGATAAGGTTGTGACGGCTTACGGCATTGGTCCTTCGGTAAATGTGCAGCCATTTAAAATTGGCCAGCCGATTGAAGAAATTTTCTCTATGAATGTCATTGAACCTGATGTAACATTTGAATATAATGGAAGCTCCTATAAGTTCGAGCTGTCCGAGCAGGATATGAACACTCGTCCCATTATAAAAATGGGGGAATACTTTGTTCAGCTCTATATCGATAAGTTCACTAGTTCTGTTTCGAGCATCCGTTATATGGATAAGGAAACAATCGTCAAACAGCGTCCATATGAAATGGTCTACAGAGGAACGCTGATCGAACCGCCTGTATTGTCGGAAGGGGATTGGATCAGGATTGAAGCCGGTCTCGAAAAACAAATCCTGGACATTACAAATGCGATCAGATCTAGGCATGAGCTTCAAACACTTGAATGGGATGAAAGAACAGCAGAAGTTGCCTATGCCCATAGCAAGGATATGGCCATTGAGGACTATTTTTCACATGAATCTGAAAAACACGGGGATTTATCTGAAAGGCTAAAAGCAGCAGAGATCTTGTATCAATTGGCTGGGGAAAACATTGCAGCTAACTATACAGATGGACCAGCGGTTGTTGAAGGCTGGCTGAATAGTGAATCCCACCGTGAGGCATTATTGAACGAAGAATTCACGCATCTTGGTGTTGGCGTATACCAAAGGCATTATACCCAGAACTTCTTGAAAACATGGGAAGAACCACAGTAATTGCTATTTTACATTCATTCATTAAGTATAGCGAAGGAGCATGACCCAAAAGAGGTCATGCTCCTTCCTTTTGCTTGATGGCCCTGTTGATTGAAAAGAAACCTTGTTTCCAGCTGCCGTAAAGATGTACCAAATCCCCCTCATGGAATAGAGGTGGAACTGCGCCTTTTCTCAATGGCGTCACTTTTTTAACGGTTAATTCCTTTATTCCTGTGTTGATTTTTAAAAGTGTTATATGATTAAACCGATGATAATAGAAACGCTCTTTATATGAATTGACTTCGATGATTCTTCCGCTTACGATCGCTTCTTCAGGAATATTTTCAAGTTCGATCCATTCCTGGAAATTCGCCTGCATTTCTTTCTTCGTCAGCCAGTAAAAATAGGCCAGGACAATCGGAATCGCAATTGCTGTAACCATTATTGATCACCTTATTTATGCTGTTTTTTTACAACAAAGAAGCTGCCTGATGAATGCGCGATTTTTTTCCCATCGGATCTGAAAACATCGGCTTCAAGGACGACAGTGCTTCTTCCTTTATGAATCAGCGTAGCTTTACAATGGAGGTTGTCACCGATACCTGGCGCAAGGTAATGGATGTTAATTTGAGATGTGACAGCGGCGTAACCTTCTGGCAGCAGCTTATTGGCAAGTGTGCCCATCGCTGTGTCTAGTACCGTGGCAGTAAAACCGCCATGTACTATGCCAAGGGTATTATCGAGCACATTTGTAATCGGAATATCAATTTCGCAAGTTTCATGATCGAGTCTTCTGTCCATATGCAGAAGGCCGTCGATATACGTACTGTTTTTCCCGCTTAGTTTATTTTTAACTCCGGCCAGCACCGTTCTGAGAGCTTCAAGTTCCTGCTCGCCCGATAACGAGATGCATTCGTCTAGAAGCTTTTTCAATTCTTTTTCCACTATATTTTTACCTCTTTCTTTATGGCCCTGTTACTTAAATTTCGAATGAAAATCATTATTTTAAAAAAGCCATTTTCTAATCTGTGTATTATTTTAACACTTTAAAAAAGTTAGATGAAGTTTTTAAGTAGTGGGCGACAATAAAGCAGGTATTAAAATTGCCAGGAAAGCACGAATAACCAGAAGGTTTCTCTTAGAACAACAATTTCTCATTGAGGTCCTTCACCAATACCGTTGAGTTTCATATGCTATTATAGGCATTTGTTACACTGTGAGGTGAAAGCTATGGCCAAAAAGAAACTGCATCCCTCTGTAGAAAAGTTCAAGGAATTTGTAAAAACCCACCCAGAGCTCGTGCAGGAGGTCAGGAAGGGAAATACAACCTGGCAGGAAATGTATGAAGATTGGTACCTGCTCGGTGATGATGATCCAAAATGGAACAAAAGCATGAATGAAAAGGACGAAAAAAGCGAAGAAAAGGAAAAGAAGACGGATTGGTTAGGGACGATAATGGGTGCTGTGAAAAATATGGACCCAGAGCAGGTGCAAGGACAAATTCATAATATAAGCCAGGCGCTCGGTGCGATTCAGGGGGTGCTTTCCCAGTTTCAGGGCAGTAAAGGCGGCCAGCAGCCATCTAAAGGCTCGGGGCCTGCACATCCTTTTTCCTTTAGGCAGGATTAGAATGGAGGCTGAAAATGCGTAAAGATGTTATGGAGCAATTACGATCGAATAAAGAATTGATCGAGTTTGTCCGATCCCAGCCACACTGGTACAGGAAGCTGAGCAGAGATCCACGGGATATTTATTCTGCAGAGATCGCTGCACTGCACCATTTTGAAAAAACAATCCCGCATAAGGTTCAAAAATTCTCCAACAATGTCCAGATGGCCTCAATGATGATGCATATGTTCTCAAGCATGAATTCCCAATCATGACAAAGCTTTCTTCTGAATGAGGAAAGCTTTGATTATTTTAGAAAGTAAATTAAGCAGGCATATGACGGCTTTCAGTTGGCCGGTCCGGAAAGTTTCGCTTTTCTGGCAGTTTCATGGTAAAATGAGGTTCGGAGGTGAGCCAGCATTGCTTGCTGTTACATCAGAAAGAGTTTTATTGTTGGAAGAAGCTGAACAGTTAGTCAGCATGATTTTACAATCTGATATTGCCGAGAATTATCGGGAATGTTTATATAATGTTAAAAACAATCCTGAGACACAGAAGAAGGTCCGTAAATTTGTGGACATGAAGGAACGTTATGAAGAGGTTCAGCGTTTCGGAAAGTACCATCCTGACTATAAGGAAGTCATGGGCCAGATCAGGATTGTGAAAAGAGAGCTGGACATGGATGAGGTAATAGCCGAATTCAAGAAAGCGGAAAATGACCTGCAAAGTCTGCTTGATGAAGTTAGCGTGATCATCGGCCGATCCGTTTCGGAGAGCGTGAAAGTTCCTACCGGGAATCCATTCTTCGAAAGCTCTTGCGGAGGCGGCTGCGGCAGCGGAGGAAGTTGCGGGTGCTCTGCGTAAATCGTTGCCAAAAGCATGGATTATCCATGCTTTTTTCTTATAATTAAGCTTCGTTTGCCCTCAATAGTTGGGTAAAAAGGATTGATTATTGAAAAAACTGGTTTTTATATGCTAGACTAGTACAAAGCAAACGTTTACCAAAGGGGAAAAGAATATGATAGGACAGAGGCAGGGAATCATCGTCTGGCTGTATTCATTAAAACAGGCCAAGATGCTCAGAAGATTTGGCAATGTTCATTTTGTCTCGAAAAAATTGAAATATGCAGTTATATATTGCAATTTGGAAGAGGCAGAGTCGCTGATGGAAAAAATCAATTCATATTCGTTTGTTAAAAAGGTGGAACCTTCCTATAAACCATTCTTAAAGATGGAATTCGAAAACTCTTCCCCTGATAAAGCAAAAGAATATGATTATAAGATGGGAATTTAGAACCGTACTTATAGAGCAAATGATTAACAGTAAAAGGTGAGGGGGAGCCCCTCACCTTTTTATTTTGATTTTATTGTAAAGGCGGAATATAGTGGTTTAGCCTTAAAATGCCAATAAGGTGCTGATAGTACAACTCTTTTTCGGCAAACATCGTCGATGGCTTGGCATCAAATTCAATGATGGTTTTGACAAGTTCAGCAGCCATTTCTGCAAACATGTCAAAGCGTTTGTTTTTAAGGACATGGGGGTTTGGGATACCTTCCCTGCAGACATATAGTGCCTGGAATTTCCCAGGGTCGGTTGGCTTTAGCACAACGACAAGGGAACTTACATCTTTTTCGTTTATTTTTGTATGGATCGCCATCAAATGCATCAATCTATGCTGGTTTGCCCTGGCAGTTTCTATTAATTCGTAAAGATCAGAATATCCTTCACCAAGCTCAATAAAACGCTGAATCAATCTAAATTACCCCTTCCAACTTATCATTCCATCATACTTTACCACTTGTGAACAGAAAATTGAAGCGTTTGTCAGACTTGATTCTTTTAAAAAAGTGAAAACTTTGTCTTACGCTCTTCCGTTGTTTTTGCTATTTTATTAGTAGTAGAGAGTGGGGATAAAACGATGAAAAAGGTGTCTATCCTGATGACCTCAGGATTATTCATAGTTATTTGCGTAGCTGTTCTATGGCAATGGAATGCTTTTTCGGAAGACAGAGGCAAACCAGCTGAACGAAAGGAAGAAACCTCTATCGTTACTTCGGTGAAGGTGGAGTCGAACCAGCTTCTAGTAAAGCAGGTTTTTTATGGTCTGGAGTCGACCCGGCAATACCAGGCAGTCATCCCGGCACAGGCTGCCGAGGTTAAATGCACCGATTCAGAAGAGAATCCATGCGGGGATGGATTGTTGCCTAAAGGAGAAAAGCTTCAGTTTGAGTACATTTTAAAAACTGGTCCAGGGCTTTCGCTTCTTTTGAATGATTGGATGATTGTACTGAAGGAAGCAGCGGTCAACAAGACGAGAATTGAGATAATAGACCAATATAACAGAAAAGGGACATGGGCTGCCGGGCTTCCATTGAAGGGCTTTAAGCAAACGGAATTACTGCGTTATTATGTGTTTGAAGGAGTTCATTCAACTCCTTCGCTATATTGGCAGGAAAAGCCGCTTTTTAAACTAAATGGTCAAAAGGGTATCGATTATTATATCAGTAAGAAGGAACAGGTCATTTATGAATTTGACAGTCTTGGCACCTTTTCCGACAATCATTTAACTGTAGTCATTACAGAGGATCAAAGGGCGATCCATGGAAACGGGCTGTTGCTGGTTGGAAACATGCTGACCGACAAGGGAATTGAGCGGCAATTGGCAACCGCCTTCCTGGCTTCCAAGTTTGGAACAGACAGGGGCAAAGAAGGCTGGACTATTGAGGCACTCGCTTCACTGGTTACAAAACAGGAACCGGAAACTGCCAAAAGCAAAGCGATGGCCAGAGAGCTGGCGAATGCTTTGACAACAGAAGAAACTGCTGCATTTGTCACCTATTTTTCCAAAGAGAGAAATCTTGATGTCAGCTTGCTCGATGAGTATTTATCATCAATCAAAGGGATGAACACAAAGTTCTTCTTAAAAAACAGCCAAAAAGGTCAAGCAGGATTTCCAATGCTTTTCACAGACTCAAGGAGTGTCATCGTAAATGGAAATGAAAAGGATGAACTGGAGGTTGTGATCAAAGGCAAGGAGCAACTATTTCCATTAGTGCCGACCATGGCTGCTCTAGGGTATAAAGCAAAAATAGGAACTGATTTTAATGCAGTGGAACTCTCATCTGACAACAGCCAATACTCCTTCAACCTGAAGAATAAAACATTCATTCTAGATGGCCAAAGCTTCGGGATTCTTGAAAATCCATTCCAGTACCTGAATGGAGAATGGTACCTGGAAAAGCGCTGGCTTCATGCGATCTTTAAGGTGCAAATTTCGGAAAGTGATGAAAGGTTATTTCTTGAAACATAATTATTTGCAATCTTTTTTAAGGCAAAAAAAAAATCCCTGCAGTTTCTGCAGGGTCCTTCTATATCCTGTCAACAGGATAGAAGGCAAAGGGAGAGGAGAAACCGGAGGAAGAACTTATGGGGAAACGTAAGTCTTCTCCGCGGTTGGCAACAACATCCTCAAATTGATGTTGTTAATCATCATTATTTCCACATTAGGAAGGGATATACACTTATTTGGTTAATTTTTTATATGTGTGGTAGGATAAGGGAGTAATTTACATAAGTTAAAAATGTTTAAATGATTGAGGGATATAAATATGAGAGTTGTATCAGGTGATTTGAAGGGCCGCGTTTTGAAAGCGGTACCCGGAACGTCTACTAGGCCTACTACTGATAAAGTGAAGGAATCGCTGTTCAATATGATTGGGCCTTATTTTACAGGAGGATTGGGCCTTGATTTATTCGCTGGAAGCGGAGGGCTTGGAATTGAAGCTCTAAGCAGAGGCCTGGAGAAAGTAATTTTTGTCGACCGTGAAGGCAAGGCAATACATATCATCAATGAAAACCTTAAATCCTGCGGTTTGGAAGAAAAGGCAGAAGTATACCGAAATGATGCTGTCAGGGCTTTGAAGGCCATTCAAAAAAGAGATCTAAAGTTCGATTATATATTCTTGGATCCCCCATATAAAAAACAGCAGCTGGTCAAGCTGTTGGAATTGATTGAAAAAGAAAGGCTTATTCATCATGATGGGTTGATCGTCTGCGAGCATGCTTCTGATATCACCTTGCCAGATAAGGTAGGGGTGCTAGTACAGTCAAGAAACGAAAGTTATGGAATAATCGGAATTACTCTTTATAAAGTCGATGCAGATGTTGAGGGGGAAATTTAAGTGGCAAGAGTGGCAGTATGTCCAGGCAGTTTCGATCCCATTACATTGGGACATTTGGATATCATTACTAGAGCAGCTAAGGTATTCGATGAGCTGTATGTAGTTGTTTTGAATAATTCTTCAAAGCAACCTTTGTTTACGGTAGAGGAAAGAATAGAGCTTATTGAACAGGTGACGAAGGGAATTCCAAATGTAAAAGTAGATTCATTCCAGGGGTTATTAGTTGATTATGCAGAGAGCGTTAACGCCGATGCCATTATTAGGGGCTTGCGCGCTGTTTCGGATTTTGAGTATGAAATGCAAATTACATCCATGAACAGAGTGCTGAGTGATAAAATCGAGACTTTTTTCATTATGACAAACAATCAGTATTCTTTCTTGAGTTCAAGTATCGTTAAAGAGGTTGCGAAGTATGATGGGAAAATTTCAGAATTGGTTCCGCCTGAGGTCGAAGAGGCGTTGCTAAGAAAATTCAAGAATGAAGAGAAGAAATAACGGGCAGAGATGCCCGTTATTTCTCTTTTAATAGGCGATTTCCAAGTAACCAGACATAAACAAGTAAACTGGCGATTGTAATCAAAGGGCCTGCAGTGGTGAGCATATTGTGTGCGTCTGCCAGGCGGCTGCCCTCCGAAGTCAGGTATTCCATTACCGGCAGGGCATTCGAAGGCTGGCCATCTTCAAAGTAGCGCTCATAAACTGGTTTCCATAAAATGAACGCATAGAATGCCGCAAAGATTCCGTGAAGGATTCTTGCAAAAAAGAAAGGTTTGAAGCGTATGTCTGTCTGGGCAAGAATACTGGCAACCTGAGCCTGGACACTAAACCCGCTGAAAGCGAGAATGAAGCTGGTTATTACCGCCTGATGCATCAAAGTGGCTTCCTGGATCTGGCTGGTCATCTGGCTGCCGAGAGTGATTTCGAATAGGCCTGAAATGAATGGAAGGCTCAAGCTTTCTGTCATACCAAGCATCACCAGTAGCATTTCGAGGAATTCGGCCAGGAATGCGGTAATGTGAAGATGGAATAATAGTTTATTAATAACCGAGAATAAGATAATGAAACCGCCAATCATCAACAAGGTCTGGATCGAGGACATCACGGCGTCACCCAGCAGTTTTCCTATCGGGCGATTGTCTTTTATCCTTGTCCTGTGCAAGGCGGCAAATGCATCCCTGATCGTAAGGTTACGACCCTTTTCCTTTGTGGCATTTTCTTCATTCCTGCCGTAGAACCTCATAACTAACCCTACACTGATGTTTCCCAGGTAGTGGGCCAGGGCCAAAATAACACCGAGCTGGACATTATAAAAGAACCCAACTGATACTGCGCCAAAGATGAATAGTGGGTTAGATGAATTAGTAAAAGATACGAGCCTTTCTGCCTCGATTTTTGACAGCTGCCCTTCCTGGCGCATTCTGGCCGTCAGCTTTGCGCCGGCAGGAAAGCCGGAAGCCATGCCCATCGCCCAGACAAAACCGCCGACACCTGGTACCTTGAACAGCGGCCTCATCAGAGGTTCCAGCAAAACACCAATAAAACGAACGACACCAAATCCAATCAGCATTTCGGAAACGATGAAAAAAGGAAGGAGTGAGGGGAAGACAATTTCCCACCACATATTCAAGCCTCTAATCGATGCATCAAAGGATTGCTGGGGAAAAGAAATGAGTGAAGCAGCCAGTAAAGTGACGGAGGCTGCAAGGAAAAGTGTTTTCATTCTTGATTTTAGCACCTAAAATCCTCCTTCCTGCGGTCTTGCTGTGAAACTGTATTAATCAATGGTAAAATAGAGGGAAACTCACCAGAGGGATCGTTTTCCATTCAAGATCCGGTATTTGTACTTACCGGACCGTATGCAGAAGGCGTTCAAACTTGTTATTCTTTTGAAAGCTGGCAGTGTTCGCGTTGATTATTGCTTTTAGCATTCTTATATGTACCGGGCTATGTTTAAATGAGGCCGCAAGGGATTCATTTTTATTTTGTTGTCACAGCAAAAAGTTTGCAAAAAGAGCCAGAAAAATACATAAATAATGATTAGTTGTCAGCCTTGTCCTCATATAAATCAATATACTCGCTGAACTCCAAATTAGACCAAGTTTAGTCTGTATCGAAAAATTCATGGTTTTAAGGGAGGAAAAAGCTTTGGCAAGTCCAAAGATCGGTTTAGCTCTTGGATCAGGAGGGGCACGGGGGTTTGCCCATCTGGGGGTCATAAAAGTTTTAAGAGATGAAGGCATCCCAATCGACTTGATTGCCGGGAGCAGCATGGGTGCACTAGTGGCTTCATTTTACGGTGCGGGCCTTGACGTCGACCGGCTTTATAAACTATCGCGTGTGTTCAAACGGAAGTATTATCTCGATTTTACGGTCCCTAAGATGGGATTTATCGCCGGCAAAAGGGTGAAGGAGCTCATCAGGATTTTCACCCATGGCAAAATGATCGAGGAGCTGGATATCCCGATTGGCATTGTTGCAACAGACCTAATGTCAGGTGAGAAGGTCGTCTTTACAAAAGGACCTGTGGCGGAAGCTGTAAGGGCAAGCATCGCAATCCCGGGAATTTTTGTTCCCGAAAAGCTGGACGGAAGATTGTTCGTTGATGGCGGAGTTGTTGACCGGATTCCTGTTTCTGTCGCTAAGGAGATGGGAGCAGATATTGTGATCGCAGTGGATGTATCCAGCGTGAAGATCAAAAACGAGGATGTTACCTCAATTTTCGATGTGATCATGCAGAGTATTGATATCATGCAAATGGAGCTGGTCGCAAATCGAGAGGTTGCTTCAGATGTAATGCTCAGGCCGCCAGTTGAAATGTTTAATTCAAAAGCATTCACTAATATTGAAGAAATCATCGCAATCGGTGAAGAAGAAGCTAAAAAGCACATTGATAAGATAAGAAAGTGCATTGAACAATGGAAGGAGCCACAAACAGAATGAGCAGAAAAAAGTCAATAGGTCTGTCTATATTGGCAGCTATATTAATAATGGCTAGCGCTCTTTTTTACTTGCCTTACTATGTTACAAAACCGGGAATGGCAAAGGAGCTGGAACCGATTGTCGAGGTTGAGGACGGTTATGATGAAGAAGGAAGTTTCATGCTGACGACAGTCAGGATGGGAAGAGCGAATATTTATGCCTATGTTATTGCCAAGCTGAGCAAATACCAGGAAATCTTTCCAGTAGAAGATATAAGGGCGGAAAATGAATCGGACGAAGAATATAATATTCGCCAGTTGCACATGATGGATAACTCGAAGACATCGGCAATAGAGGTCGCCTATAAAAAAGCGGGAAAACCAGTTGGCTACAACTATAAAGGAGTTTATGTATTAAGGATAATGGATGGAATGCCTGCTGAAGGCAAGCTTATGCCTGGCGATCTAGTTTTCAAGGTAGATGGTAATGAATTTGAATCATCTGATGAATTCATTGAATATGTTAGTTCAAAAAAGCCAGGGGATAAGGTCGAGCTCTCATATAAACGGAATGGGAAGACGAATTCAGTGGAAATTCCACTAAAGGCACTGGATGATGGCAGCAATCGACCGGTAGTAGGGATCCAGCTTGTGGATGACAAAGAGATCGACGTTGAGCCTGATGTAACAGTACAATCGGAGGAAATCGGCGGACCATCGGCTGGACTTATGTTTTCTTTGGAAATCTACAACCAATTGACCGAGGAAGATTTGACAAAAGGGTATGAAATAGCTGGTACAGGCACAATGAGTCCCGACGGAACGGTAGGTAGAATCGGGGGAATCCAGCAGAAAGTAGTAGCTGCGGATAAGGCAGGTGCGGAAATCTTCTTTGCTCCGTTTGAAAAAGGTGCAAAGGGATCGAACTATGAAGAAGCACTTATAGCGGCTAAAGATATTGGTACGAAAATGAAAATAGTTCCTGTGGATACTTTTGATGAAGCTGTATCGTATCTGGAAAATTTAAAAGAAAAATCAAGCTGAAGCTAGCTTGATTTTTTTTATCTTATAGATTTAATTAAGGTTCATCGACGGCTATCTTTCAACATGATTGGGGGCCGGCTGAATTCTTCCGTAAGCAGCTGTTCCTGGCCATGATCCTTCTGGCCAAGAGCATAAATCCTTGATGCTTTGATATCGAGTTCGATGTCAGGGTCAGAAAAGGCAGATAGTTTTGAAACAAGCGGCAGACTGAAATCCTTCTTTTTGGAATTCAGGTAGGAACGGCCTTTTTCCGTAGCACCTAATAACCTTAAATAACTCACTGTTTTTTCGCTCGTTTTCATGGTGTCTTTGCGTGTATTCGTTAAAATATGCAGGCATACTCTCTGCAGCCTTGTCCATGTATATCGCTTGGTTTTGATTGATTCCATGAATTGCTGAAAAGAGCGAGAGGCAGATGCTGCGGCAAGCAATCTATTCTCCAGTCCTTCTTCGACTTCATAGAACTCCGTTAATTCTGCTGGATTGCTTTGGGTCAGTTTATATTTTAATAAAGGCCAGTAATTTTCCCAGGAATGAAAACTGCCATATTGATCTCTGTAGTTTATTAGCTGAGCATAGGTTGTTTCCGGTACGTATTGCTTGATTGTTTCAATCTCTCCTGCCGATCCAAATAAAGCTTTACGTATGCTTGTCGCGCTGGCTATTGTGGCTGATGCGAAATGCTCGTCATGATAGCCGGCATTCTTCCTGGTGATCGTTTCCGCTTTCATTGAGCTTTTTTGCCTGATGATCGCCTGTATGTAATGAAGTCCGAGAATGTTATTCGGCTTTGAAATATCGATGAAGCTTTCAGATGGAGCAAGCGATTGGAAGCTAAGAGCGATTGATTTAGGGTAACTATGGCCTTCCCCAGTATAAAATTTTATTTTACTCTGGAATTCCTCATTGTTTTCCTCAAGAAAGGCAACCGTATTAGTGAATGCTTCCAAATCACCGGATTCGCTGCCGAAACAAAGAGTATCGCAACCAGCAGCGGAAAGAATCGAAACAGCTCCTTCTGCAAAAGTTTCTGCATGCTGTGTCGCAAAACGGTAAGGAAGTTCAAAGACGATATCAACGCCTGCTTCAAGAGCCATCTTTGTCCTTGCCCATTTCGAGACAAGGGCCGGTTCACCGCGCTGAAGGAAATTTCCGCTCATCGCCGCAATCGAAAGATCTGCATCAGTTTGTTCCTTCGCCTGTTGCAGGTGGAATAAATGGCCATTATGGAAAGGATTATACTCAACAACAACGCCAACTGCTTTCATTCTGGCACTCCTTCATGTTAAGATTGATATTGCATTGTCTTGAAGTTTAATTTAAAGTATGTATGTAAATTATAGTGTAAAGAAAAAATATTGACAAATGATTATACGAAGGGCTATAATTACCTTTGTTGCCTTGGGGTGATTCTATGAAATGGACAATAAGTCAGATACAAAAACATCGAAACAAGGACTTTCTGATTGACGAGTTTGTCCGAATGGACTCGATTAAGGAAACAGATCCGACAATCCGTGAGGTATCTCCCATCCATCTAACTGGAAGGGCAGATATCAGTGCCACAAGAGTGACATTCCATGTACGGATTGATGGCCACCTGATCCTGCCTTGTTCACGGACACTGGTTGATGTAAAACATCCAATTGATGTGGAAACTACTGAAACTTTCATGTTAAACAGCCACGACTATGAGGCTGATGAGGAAGTTCATCAAGTAACAGGCGATGTCCTTGACCTTGAACCAATCATCAGGGAAATCTTGCTAGTGGAAGTTCCATTGCAAGTATACTGTGATGATAGCGCTGGACAAGAAGGCGCACCCCAGTCAGGTAAGGATTGGGAAGTAATCGAGGAACAGGAGAAATCCGAAAAACTTGATCCCCGACTTGCCGGGCTTGCAAAATTCTTTGAGGATTCTAAGGATTCCTCTGACTAATTGATTAAAAAAGAGCGTGGAGGTCCAGAAAAGGACTGGCCTTCATAAACTTTCTTATTCCTTTTAAGGAGGTGGGAAGAATGGCTGTACCATTTAGAAGAACGTCTAAAACTGCGAAAAGAAAACGCCGTACTCATTTTAAATTACAAGTTCCGGGTATGGTAGCATGCCCTAACTGCGGTGAAATGAAACTTGCTCACCGTGTGTGCAAAGCTTGCGGAACATACAAAGGGAAAGAAGTTGTAAACGACTAATTTTCTCGTGAAAAAGCACAGGATGCAACTGCATCCCTGTGCTTTTTTTCGTTTAAGCGGACTTGAAAAAATCATCTGCCTGCAAGAAGTGGGACATTGGCGCACGAGTCCTGCTTTAATTCATACTCCAAGCACTTTTTATATGTACTGAATATTGATAAAATTTAGTGGACGAGAATATTAGGAGGAGCACAATGGATCCATACATAATTTCTAAAGAAAAAGATGGAGTACTGCTATTTACAATCAACAGGCCTGACAGGAGAAATGCCATCGACTATGATGTGATGAACGGACTGGAAAAAGCAATCGAGCTCGCTGCTGGAAACGATGTTAAAGTATTTGCTATTACGGGGGCAGGCGGCCAGGCATTTTGTTCTGGAGGCGATTTATCAGCCTTTCATCGTTTAAAAACAGAGTCGCAGGCGTATGGGATGCTTTCAAGGATGGCTAGTATTTTATACAAGCTGCTTGTCCTTCCAAAACCGACTATTGCCATTCTGAATGGTTCTGCTGTAGGAGGAGGGTGCGAAATTGCTTCAGCATGCGACTTCAGGATTGGAAGAGAAGGGATGAAAGCGGGCTTTGTCCAGGGAAACCTAGCCATTACGACTGGCTGGGGAGGAGGCTCGATCCTCTTGGAGAAACTTCCACAGAATATCGCGATGAAAATGCTGCTTGATGCGAAAATATATACTGCAGAAGAACTCGTGGAAATTGGATTCATCCACCATATTTATAAAGAACATCCGACAGATGCCTGTCTCTCATTTATGGAAGGCAGCTTGAATAAAGAGACAACTGTTTTAGAAGCCTATAAAACTTTAATGAATAAAAAATGGGAGCTCTTATCAATGAGAGAAAGGATGGAAGAGGAAGCTGCGAGATGTGCTGTATTGTGGGAACAGGAAGTCCATCACGATAAAGTGGACGAATTCATGAGTAAAAAAAATAAAAATAATTAGCAGGGTATTAGGTGATATCAGTCTATCTTTCCTATTAGATGCATATGAATGAATAAAAAACAATAGGAGGGATTTATTGATGCCATTAACCCGTCAAGATGCCTGGTCACAGGATGAAGACTTATTGCTGGCTGAAGTAGTATTGCGGAATATCCGAGAAGGCGGTACCCAATTAAAGGCATTTGATGAAGTAGGGAAACAGCTTTCGAGGACTGCAGCAGCTTGCGGTTTCCGCTGGAATTCATATGTAAGAAAGCAATATAAATCAGGTATTGAGCTTGCAAAAAAACAGCGGAAGGAAGCGAAAAAACAGGGAAAGACACAGGAGAGAGCAGAGGAGCCTGCGGCACCAGTGAGCGTAGCGCCAAGCATCCCTTCAGAACAAGAGGAACAGCAATCCAGCCTTAGCATTGAAGCGGTAAAACAATACCTCGATGACCTCTATGAAAAAGCGGCAGCTGCTAACAGCCAGGATGTGCAAAAAGATCAAATCCGCGGGCTTGAAAAGCAAATCTATTACTTGTCTGCGGAAAATGAAAAATTGGAAACACAATTGCGTTCTATGGAAGAAGACTATCGGGCCTTAATTGACATCATGGAGCGAGCAAAAAAAAGAGTAGGCCCTAAAAGTGAAGACCAACAACAAAGAATGAATTTCCAGGTTGAGGGTAAAGGAAATATGGAAAAAGTAGAAAAATAGGCAATAAAACGTGCGCCTGCCGGTCATGGCAGGCGCTATTATTGTACGATTCGATTTTAGAAAAAATAAATATCTGCTCCTGCGAATATCGCAGTTATAAAGTGAGATTATTGAAGCTGTTCAGTTACACCAGCTGGGTACCAGACAAGCGGGTTCTCTCCACGGTCCCTCTCTACATCATAATGGACTGGAGTAAAGTCCATCTTTTCCCAGAAGTCCTGTGATTTTACCCGAGGATTCGTTTTGATCGGAAGGCCAAAACCCTTCGCGAATTCAACGAGTGCTTTGCCATATCCCTTGCCCTGGTAATTTGGAAGTACCTCTAACTTCCAAAGCTCCAGATAATCCTGGGGAGGCTCGAAATAGCGGTCAAACTGTTTCTTGACCTGGTAAAGGCTCATGCGGGCAACAAGCTTGTCACCGAAATAGATTCCGTAGAACGGAGAATCGCTATCATTTTCCACAATGTTTGCTTCCAAATCCTCAAGCATTGAGAGCTCCTGATGGCCATACTCTTTGAACTTCTTGAATTCTTCTAATGTCTTATAATTGATTTTCAGTTTTTCCACTTTATTCACCATAAAACAATCCCCCAATCAAGCCGCCAATAATTCATTGTATACTGCTCTTAACGAAAGTTTGCTCATCCATAGCCGGATGATAAAAATCTGAACCTTGATTTTTATGAATCTTTCAAGGCTGAGGACAGATTCAATGACATCATGCTTTCGAAAGCAGCAATATATATATACCCGAAATGTGGCATATTTAAAGGCAGCTGAATATTTTTGTTTTTTATAGCCTATTTTTATTATATTATAAAAACATGAAAAATTCTGCATTTGAATTTTAGAAAGCGGTTCCAATTTTTGCAGGAAGTATACAGAATATTGTAGAATTTTATATAGTGAGCGTATTTTTTTACGGGAAAGGGGAAATAGCGTGCAAAAAATACTAATTGCAAACAGAGGGGAAATTGCGCTTCGCATCATCCGAACGTGCCGCGAGCTTGGTGTAAAAACAGTGGCTGTCTATTCTGATGCTGATAAAGAGTTGCCTTTTGTTAAAGAAGCTGACAGCGCTTACCGGATTGGCGAGCCGCCTGTTCAAAAATCATATCTCAATGCAGAAGAAATCTTAAGAATCGCAAAGGAAGAAAATGTCGACGGCATTCATCCTGGTTATGGCTTTTTATCAGAAAATGCAGAGTTTGCCCGTAAGGTGGAGAAAGCTGGCTTGGCTTTCATTGGTCCGGCTCCTGATACGATTGAAAAAATGGGTGATAAAATAGTCGCCAGATCGACGATGGAAGCAGCTGGTGTTCCAGTTGTGCCGGGCAGTGACCAGGGACTGAAGACACTGGAGGATGCTGTTAGGCTTGCCGAGAAAATAGGCTACCCAGTTATGCTGAAGGCTAGCGGCGGCGGGGGCGGCATTGGCATGGTGCTCTGTGAAAATGAGCAAGCGCTCGTTAAGAATTATGATTCAACGAAGGGCAGGGCAAAGGCTTACTTTGGGTCCGATGAAGTATTCATTGAAAAATACATCAAAAATGCCCGTCATGTCGAGGTGCAAATTTTTGGCGATACACATGGCAACCATGTACATATGTTTGAACGTGATTGCTCTGTACAGCGCCGCCATCAAAAGGTGATTGAGGAGGCTCCTTCGCCATTCCTGAAAGAAGAAGCGAGACAAAAGATGTATGAGACAGCAGTTAAAGCTGCTAAGGCTATGGACTATGTCAACGCAGGAACGGTGGAATTCATTGTCGATGAGAACGAGAACTTCTATTTCCTTGAAATGAACACCAGACTGCAGGTTGAACATCCAGTCACAGAAACGATTACAGGCCTGGACCTTGTTAAGTGGCAAATCCTCGTTGCCCGCGGTGAAAAACTGCCTCTGCTTCAGGATGAGATCATAAAGAATGGTTGGGCGATTGAATTCCGATTATATGCGGAAGACCCTGTAAGGTTCCTGCCTTCACCTGGCAAGATCAGTGAGTTTTCATGGCTTGAGGCAGAAGGCGTTCGAGTTGATTCTGGATATGAATCCGGTTCGACTGTAACCCCTTTTTATGATCCTATGGTTGCCAAATGCATCGTAGGAGGCAGTACCAGGGAAGAAGCAATACAGCTTGCACAGGAATTTTTTAAGACGCTGAAACTCGAAGGCATTAAATCCAATGCCCCTTTGTTTGCGGAGATATTAAGTGAAGAAGGCTTCAAATCTGGCAATTATACAACAGCCTATTTAACAGATAGAAAAATGGCATCTAAATAGAGGAGGAAAAGACATGAAAGAAATTACAGCAAATATGGCAGGTACAGTTCTTAATGTGATGGTAGCAGCAGGAGATACGGTATCAGAGGGGCAGGAAGTCCTAATGCTTGAATCAATGAAGATGGAAATCCCTGTTGAAAGCCAGGGTGCAGGAACCGTTGCGGAAGTTAAGGTGAACATTGGAGACTTTGTTAACGAAGGCGATATCCTGCTTGTATTAGAATAATAGATTTTAAGGAGGAGTAGAATGACTACGGCAAAGACATTAACTGATTCATTGCAGGAAAAAGTCCAACAAATCGAGGTTGGCGGACAACCGAAGTATCATGAAAAGCTGGCTGAGCAAAATAAATTATTTGTGCGTGAGCGTTTGAATCTATTATTTGACGAGGGAGTCTATGAGGAAGATGGCAAATTCGCCAATTTCCAGGCAGGCGACCTGCCGGCAGATGGTGTTGTAACGGCTATCGGAAAAATCGGCGGGCAAACAGTCTGTGTCATGGCGAACGATTCAACAGTAAAAGCGGGTTCATGGGGAGCAAGGACCGTTGAGAAGATCATCAGAATCCAGGAAACAGCTGAAAAACTAAAGGTGCCTTTATTGTATCTGGTTGATTCAGCAGGGGCCAGAATTACGGACCAGCTTGATATGTTCCCTAATCGAAGGGGAGCAGGCAAGATCTTTTACAATCAGGTGAAATTGTCTGGAGTAATCCCGCAGATCTGCCTTCTTTTCGGGCCTTCTGCAGCAGGCGGAGCATATATTCCGGCTTTCTGCGATATCGTGATCATGGTTGACCAGAATGCTTCGATGTATCTGGGGTCACCGAGGATGGCGGAAAAGGTAATCGGCGAAAAGGTAACGCTTGAGGAAATGGGTGGCGCCCGAATGCATTGCTCTGTCAGTGGTGTAGGCGATATGCTCGTATACAGCGAGGAAGAAGCCATTGAATCAGCGAAGCGCTATTTAAGCTATTTCCCTGCAAATTTCCAGTCGAAGACAGCTTTGGTCGAAGGAGTGGCTCCTAAGGCCGGAAGAAGCCTTGAGGAGATTGTACCAGTGAACCAAAACGCTCCATTTGACATGTATGAAGGCATTGATGCGCTGATCGACGAAGGAAGTTTCTTTGAAATCAAAAAGCTGTTTGCTCCTGAAATTATCACAGGGCTTGCTCGTATAGATGGAAGGGCAGTTGGAATCATTGCCAACCAGCCGAAGGTGAAGGGCGGAGTATTATTCGTGGACTCTGCCGATAAGGCTGCTAAATTCATCACGCTTTGTGATGCCTTCCATATCCCATTGCTATTCCTTGCTGACGTACCAGGATTCATGATTGGAACGAAAGTGGAGAGAGCCGGGATCATCCGCCATGGTGCGAAGCTGATTGCTGCGATGAGTTCAGCTACTGTACCGAAAATTTCTGTAGTTGTCCGTAAGGCATATGGAGCAGGCCTTTACGCGATGGCAGGACCAGCATTTGAGCCGGATTGCTGCATCGCCCTGCCGACTGCCCAAATCGCGGTAATGGGTCCGGAAGCTGCTGTCAATGCAGTCTACTCCAATAAAATTAATCAGATTGAAGACCCTAAAGAAAAAATTGCGTTTGTCCAGGAAAAACACCAGGAATATAAAGAAAGCATCGACATCTATAAGCTAGCCTCTGAGTTGATCGTGGACGACATCGTTGCAGCCAACGACCTGAGGAATGCACTGATCGATCGCTTCAAACTATACGAAACAAAAGATATGGAATTCAGTGTCAGAAAACATCCTGTATATCCGGTATAAAAGTAAACGGAGATCCTATTGGGTCTCCGTTTTGCTTCTATGGGGTGAAAAGTTGAGGTTCTATCAAAATTAATTCAAATAACCATAATCCCTTCTTCCTAATAAGCAAGTGTTTCTGCTAAAATATGACTAAAGTCATTGTAATATCGGTGCCAAAAATAATAGATTTTTCATTATAAAAGCACAAATGTTCTTTCATATTATTTTTTAAGAGCAGGATGAGGGGTTTTTATGAAAATAGGAATAATCGGCGGCGGCTCAATAGGATTATTATTCTCTTATTACCTAAGCTTGCACAATGAGGTTTCTATATACACAAGGACACAGGAGCAAGCAGACCTAATTAACGAACATGGTCTTCATCTTGTAAAAGGTGGAATAGAGCAGGCTCCATTACAGGTAACTGCTGCCCCAATCCAGAAATGGAGGGGGGGCGAAGATTTAACTGTTGTAGCGGTGAAGCAGTACCAGCTCTCCGGTTTAATAACTGACCTGAAAGAAAAGGCCAAAGGAAGCATTCTTTTCCTTCAAAATGGCTATGGCCATATTAAAATGCTCTCGGAGCTGGCAGCAAATGATGTTTTTGTTGGTTCTGTTGAACATGGAGCTGTCAGAATGAACGGATATACAGTTCAGCACAATGGTGTGGGTGTAACCAGAACTGCAGTTTTTAGAGGAGATTCTGGCGTCCTTGGAGAATTATCTACAATAACAAGTTTTCCATTTATCCTGGAACGTGACTACAAAGAGATGCTCATCAAAAAATTAGTGGTCAACGCGGTGATCAATCCATTGACGGCAATCCTTAAAGTGAAAAATGGAAAGCTGATTCAAAATCCTTTTTACTTTGAGATCTTCAAGCAATTGTTTGATGAATGTGCTTATGTACTTGAACTGCCTAATCGGGAACAGTACTTCAGCAATCTTATGGCAGTATGCGAAAAAACAGCAAATAACCATTCATCCATGTACAAGGATATTGAAAATGGCAGGCAGACAGAAAATGATGCCATTCTCGGGTATTTGCTTGAATTAGCCAGAAGCAAAAATAAAAAAGCTCCATTAATACATAACTACTATCACTGCATAAAGGGGAAGGAGCACGAAAGGGAGGGAGCATGATGCCGGGATTCTTCTCCGCACTTGTTGCCACATTGATCACAGTTCCAATGATTGGCTACCTCACTGTGTTCATCATCAGTAAGCAAGTTACAGGCAACCATCGTCGTTCGGTCAATATGGCTCTTGACTTTAGCACCTTTTTGCTGGTGCTGTCTGTCCATTTTTTGATCATCACCATCTGGAACAAATCGTATCTATGGCTCATCTTGATCATCTTGTTTGGGCTAGCAGCTATATTTGTTTTGATTCACTGGAAATATAAAGAGGAAATCTTGTTGCCGAAGGTATTCAAGGGCTTCTGGCGCTTCAATTTCCTGCTTTTCTTTTCAGCCTACATTGTCCTCGTGTTATATGGTTTGTTCAAACGACTGACATTCCTGTTTGCTTAAACTAGTGTTGGACCGTCTTAATAGAGGGTCCAGCATTTTTTTTAGCTTATTCAAAGCTTGATTAAAAAGAATCTTGATTTTAGAAATTTCGAAAGGCAAAGTTTTTTTCTTTTCGATTCAAACAATGCTATACTCATAACAGTGAAAATTGCTTACGAGAAAGGAAGTACAAGTTAATGGAGATGTTGAATCTCTCTCTTCCGGCTGCCAACCGGTTTGCGACAGATTATCTAACTGGAAGCCCTGGGCTGCAGAGCTTCTTTCATTATAATTTCAACGATAAAAACGCATATATCCACCGCTTGGATGAATTGAAAAATAGAAGCTTTATGAGAAATGAGCTTGCAGACCATATTCAGTCCTTTATGTCCCGTTATGCGAATTCTGAAAAAATCACAGATAATATCAATAAGCTGAGAAAAGAAAATAGCGTTGCTGTCATCGGAGGGCAGCAGGCCGGTATTCTGACTGGTCCGCTATATACAATCCATAAAGTGATTTCAATTATCAAGCTTGCTGAACAAAAAGAGGCTGAGCTTGGCGTTCCTGTCGTACCGGTATTCTGGATTGCCGGGGAAGACCATGACTACCAGGAAGTTAACCATGTGTATGTCATGAAGGACAATAAGCAGGAAAAGTGGGTTTATCCTGAGAAGAACCTAGAGAAAAAGATGATTTCAGAAGTGTGTATAAACAGGGACCTTTGCTACTCCTGGGTTGAAGAGATTATGGAAACTTACGGAGAGACGAAGCACACGAAAGAGGTATTGGAATTTGCCCTTGAATCGTTGAAGACTGCGGAATCCTTCGTTGATTTTTTTGCAACGATCATTATGGAGCTATTCAAAGATTCAGGCTTGCTGATCGTAGATTCTGGAAATAAAGAACTGCGCAGGCTGGAAAAAGACTATTTTATCAATCAAATCAAAAATCATCGTGAAATCACGTCTGCTGTTCTTGGCCAGCAGGAACGGACATCTGGTGCTGGATTTGCGAATATGATCGATATTAGCGAGAATGCAGCGAACCTTTTCTTTTATGATGAAAAAGTAAATGAGCGGATTTTGCTCCAGTTTAACCCACAAAGTGGAGGTTTTTCAGGGAAAAATGGGGAAGTCAGCTTCACATATGAAGAGCTGTTGGAGATTGCGAGCGAATATCCAGAAAAGCTGAGCAATAATGTCGTTACTCGTCCGCTAATGCAGGAGTGGCTGTTCCCGACGCTGGCGTTCATTGGCGGACCTGGAGAAATAGCCTATTGGGCTGAGCTGAAACTGGCTTTCGAACATTTGAGCCTAAAAATGCCGCCACTTGTTCCAAGACTCAACATAACATTGCTCGAAAGGTCGATTGAGTCTGACCTTGAAGAACTGAACCTTGATTTGAAAGAGGTTTTAATTTCTGGAACAAATGGTCATGAGTTGAAATTCATTGATTCTTTAAAGGATCGTGAAGTAGAAGAACTTTTCGAGAATGTAAAAACGATGCTGGCAGATCAATATAAAGTCATCCGTGAAAAATCCAACGGAATTGACCCTGTTTTGATGCCTATGCTCCAGAAGAACGAATCCATCCTGATTAAACAGGTTGAATTCATGGAGGATAAAATAGTAGAGGCCATTTGCCGAAAGCATGACCATATCCTGCGTAAATTCACAAGGGTAGAAAACGCGTTAAGGCCAGGCGGTTCACCGCAGGAAAGAGTCTGGAACCCGTTCTACTACTTAAATAAGTTCGGATTAAATTTAATACCAGATTTACTAAAGCTTGATTATGAATTCGATGGAACACATAAAATTATAAAGTTGTAAGTTTAAGCTTCATCCTTTTTAGGATGGAGCTTTTCTTTTTAAAGATAAACAACTCAGCTTTGCCCGAAAAGAGTGAGAGGGTGAATTTCGATGAAAGCAACTTTTTTGAAATGAAAGAAATTGATGGAAATGAATATTTACAGAAGGAATTTAAGGGCGTGGGGAGAATAATTAAAATAAGGTGGTGAAAAGTGGGGGAATGTGGTACATTGTATTTAGAAAGTGGGGGTAGTGGCATGTTCATGGGTGAATACCATCATAATGTTGATAGCAAAGGCCGATTGATCATCCCTGCCAAGGTCCGTGAAAACCTGGGAGAAATGTTCATTCTTACCCGTGGACTTGACCAATGTTTATTTGGTTACCCCGTTTCTGAATGGTCAGTGATTGAAGAAAAGCTTAAAGGACTTCCGCTGACTAAAAAAGATGCACGTGCATTTACCCGTTTTTTCTTTTCGGGTGCTACCGAGAGTGAAATTGACAAACAGGGGAGAGTAAATATTCCTTCCCCGCTGATGCAATACGCCAAGCTTGAGAAAGAATGTGTGATTTTAGGTGTTTCCAATCGAATTGAAATTTGGAGCAAAACCATCTGGGAAGAATATTTCGCAGAATCTGAGGAATCTTTTGCTGAAATTGCGGAAAATATGATTGGATTTGATATTTAAGGGTAACATTATTCTGATATAATATTACCTGCTCCTCGATTGGAAAGGTGGATCATGATGTTCAAACATACAACAGTTTTACTGGAAGAAACAGTAGACGGGCTAGATATCAAGCCTGACGGTACATATGTGGATTGCACTCTCGGTGGCGCAGGCCACAGTGAATTAATTTTGTCCAAGCTTTCGGAAAAAGGAAAGCTATACGCGTTTGATCAGGACGATATTGCAATTGCGAATGCGAAAGAGAAGCTTGCTGCTTATGGCGACAGGCTGACGATCATCAAGAGCAATTTCCTTTATTTACAGGAAGAGCTTGAAAATTTGGGTGTAACAGAAGTGGATGGAATCCTGTATGATTTGGGGGTTTCCTCACCGCAGCTGGATACTCCAGAACGCGGCTTCAGTTATCACCATGACGCTCCGCTCGATATGCGAATGGACCAGGATGCACCATTGTCCGCGTATGATGTGATTAATGAATGGCCATATGAAAAATTGGTCAAAATCTTTTTCCAGTATGGTGAAGAGAAGTTTTCAAAGCAAATTGCCCGCAAGATTGAGGCAGCGAGAGAAAGTAAACCAATTGAAACAACTGGTGAACTTGTCGAATTGATCAAGGATGCGATTCCTGCACCTGCAAGGAGAAAAGGCGGTCATCCGGCCAAACGAGTTTTTCAGGCAGTCAGGATTGCGGTTAATGATGAGCTTGGTGTATTTGAAAAATCGCTAGAGCAGGCAATCGATCTCCTGTCCGTAGGAGGAAGGATCAGCGTCATCACCTTCCACTCACTTGAAGACAGGATTTGCAAGGTAACCCTAAAAAAAGCGAGTGAAACGCCTCCGCTTCCACCAGGCTTGCCAATCATACCTGAAGAATACCAGCCAAAATTGAAGCTGATAACTAGGAAGCCGATCCTTCCGTCAGAGGAAGAGCTGGAATTCAATAACCGGGCAAGATCCGCAAAGCTGCGCATCAGCTGAAAAAGATAAAAAAATAAAATATAAAAATATAAAATATAATTTTCAGGAGGGAAAATAATGAGCAATCTGGCTAGAAAATTGCAGCAAGAACAGCAGCAGCGCACTGTTCAGGCACCGGCAAAATCGCCGGCAAGACGCAATTCGATACTGACGCCCGGCGAAAAAATCCTGATGTTTGTTTTTGGGGCAATTGTTTGCTTCGGCGCGACATTCATGGTTTCAAAACAGGCAGCTATTTACGAAGTTAACAAAGAAATTCAAATCATTGAAGGCAGCATTCAGGAGCAGCAAAAGATTAACAGTGACCTTGAAATCCAGATTAGCGAATTAAGTACCTATGAAAGAATCAAAAAGGTAACAGAGAAGCTCGGTTTAACATTGAACGAAGACAATGTTAAAGGTGTGGAAAACTGATGATTAAGAAACAGCCAAATATGAATGCGGGAGCAGCGGTATTATTCGTAATATTCAGCCTGCTCTTTTTTATCTTGATTTTCAGGTTCGTAACCATCCAGGTTACGGGAGAAGTTCACGGGCAAGCCCTGGCTGCAAGGGCACAGCAAAAGTACACGAATGAAAAAGTAATCGAGGCTACAAGAGGAACGATCTTTGACCGGAAAGGTGAAGTGGTTGCCGAGGATACAACTGCCTACACGCTTGTCGCCATCCTTAACGATTCAGTAACAACGAATAAGAAGAAGCCGAAGCATGTAACTGACCCTGCAAAGACTGCGGCAGTGCTGGCAAAGTATATAGATATGAATGAATCGGAGATATACAAACGACTGACCAAAGAAAAAGCATGGCAAGTTGAGTTCGGGAAAGCCGGCCGGGATATATCCCACCAGACCAAACGGGAAATCGAAGAGGAGAAACTTCCTGGGATCACTTTTTTGCGAGATTCAAAGAGATTTTATCCGAACGGTGTATTTTCATCCCATTTAGTCGGATTTGTAGAGAAGGAAGAAACAGAAGATAAGAAAACAGTTACTTCTGGTCAGCTGGGGATTGAAAAAACGCTTAATGACGAATTGACTGGCAAGAATGGTTCTCTTTCATTCGAAAGTGATTTATGGGGCTTTCTTTTACCTGATGGAGAGAAAAAAGTCACCCCAGCCAAGGATGGAAGCAATGTATTTTTAACGATTGATAAAAAAATCCAAACATTTGTGGAGGATGCCGTCGATCGTGTTGATGAGGAATATAAACCAAAGAAAATCATTGCGGTCGTTGCTGATCCGAAGACCGGAGATATCCTTGCAATGGCCCAGCGACCGAGCTTCCACCCGACGACAAGGGAAGGGCTGGATAATAGCTGGCATAATGAGGTGGTCGAAACCCCAATCGAGCCAGGATCTACGATGAAGATTTTCACACTTGCAGCAGCAGTGGAGGAAAATAAATGGAATCCGAATGAACCTTATAAATCAGGTTCTTATAAAGTTACCGAAAATTCAAGAGCAATTCGCGACCATAACGGCAGTGGTTGGGGAACAATATCTTATTTGGAAGGCATCCAGCGTTCTTCTAACGTAGCAGTTGCAAAGCTGGTAAATGAAAAAATCGGCACGGAAAAATTCCGTGAGTATTTGACTGATTTTGGCTTTGACCAACCTACGGGTATTGACCTACCTAACGAGACATCTGGAACAATTGTCTATAAATGGCCGATTGAGAAAATTACGACTTCATATGGACAGGGAACGACTATAACACCGATCCAGCTGATACAGGCAGCGACATCAGTTGCAAATGACGGGAAAATGATGAAACCGCGAGTGATTGATAAGATAGTCGATCCAAACACGGGTGATGTGATCAAGCAAGAGGAACCAAAGTCTGTTGGCCAGCCTATTTCTGCAGAAACTGCCAAGGCAGTTAGGGATGTTTTAGGGACTGTTGTCACTGGTGAGCATGGTACAGGGAAATCATATGCAATCGATGGGTATGAGGTTGCCGGCAAAACAGGTACTGCGAACATAACAGCGAACGGCAGTTATTTAGATGGTGCAAGCGATTATCTGTTCTCATTCCTTGGAATGGCACCAAAAGATGATCCAAAATTAATCGTCTATGTCGCTGTCCAGCAGCCGGAAATAGACCATTATTATAAAGGTTCTATTCCAACCTCTATGATTTTTAAATCAGTGATGAAAAGCAGTCTGCAATATTTAAATATTAAACCTGCCTCTGTGGAAAAGGCGGATTCAAGCCCGGTACCAGATGTTACGGATATGAGTGCCGCAGAAGCAAAGAGCTTGCTTGAATCCAAAGGGTTTGAAACAGTTGTTATCGGAGACGGAAACCAGGTGGAGGAGCAGTTGCCTAAGGCTGATATAATGGCACTCGAAGGTGAAAAAGTCTTTATCAGATCATCCGGAGTCATGACATATCCGGACATGACAGACTGGTCACTTAGAGATGTAATGAAGCTGGCGCAGATTGCAGAGATTAAGCTGAATAAAGCCGGCAGCGGTTACGTCACAAAACAAAGCCTTAAACCGGGAGTACCAATCAATGAAGGTGAGAACCTGATTGTCGAGCTGGAAACCCCGCTTCAGCAATTTGAGAAATCATTGAAGACTGAGGAAGAAGATGTAGAAACAGAGGAAGTGGGCGGATGAGCCCTTCCTCTGTTTTTTTTGTTTGCCTGGTAAAAGGGTGTGCAATTGTATTCCTAGCTTCGGATAAGAGCTGTATGCTACTATCACCTGAGGTTCGGACAAAACTTCAGTTGTGGCACCTCATTTGTCTGAAGTAGTCTCAGGTTCGGACAAAACCGGAGTTGTGGCACCTCATTTTGTCCGAAGTATCCCTAGGTTCGGACAAGTTTATGATGATTTACAACAACGTTGACTAAATTAGGCCTGTCTCCGTGGTATAAACAAACCTCAGCTTGTCTCTACTTCTTGTTATATTTAAATTCGTACAAGCATATATTTGAACGAGTATCTGAGAGGATCTTAGTCTACTATTGGAACGACTATAGGGGAGGTTTGTTCAATATATGCGTGTATCAAATGTGACGGTCAGAAAGAGGCTGGCGCTCGTTTTGGTAATCGGGATTCTGGTGTTTTTTATCATAGATGTCCGTCTCGGCTATGTACAGTTTATGCTGGGAGATTTCTTGACGGGAAAAGCAAAGGATTCATGGAGCAGGAATGTACCGTTTGAACCGCAGCGAGGGGAAATTACGGACAGGAACGGGATAGCGCTGGCAACGAATATTAGTGCACCGACAGTTTACGTAGTGCCGCGCCAGGTAAAAGACCCTGAAGCTGCTGCAGAAATATTGGCGAAAGCACTAAATATGTCTAAGGAGAAGGCCTATCAGCACATTACGAAAAAAGCAATGATTGAGAGGATTCCAGAGGGAAGGAAAATTTCCCATGAGAAGGCAAAGGAAATAAGGGCGCTGGATATCAAAGGTGTTTATATTGGCGAGGATTCAAAGCGTCATTATCCATACGGCAGCTATCTATCCCATGTGCTTGGTTTTGCGGGAATCGATAATCAAGGATTGATGGGGCTTGAGCTCTATTATGATAAGGAATTGCAAGGGCAAAAGGGCTCGGTTCAATTTTATGCGGATGCCAAACAGCAGCGGATGAACAATATGGCGGATGACTATGAGCCGCCGGTAGACGGGCTGGATCTGAAACTGACAATTGACAGCAGGGTACAGACTATCATAGAGAGGGAGTTGGATATTGCCCAGGCCAAATACAATCCTGATGGTATCATTGCCATTGCCATGAATCCAAATAACGGTGAGATCCTGGCAATGTCGAGCAGGCCGGACTTCGACCCGGCTAACTTCCGTAATGTCGCACCGGAAGTCTATAATCGTAACTTGCCGATATGGAGCACATATGAGCCAGGATCCACTTTTAAAATTGTAACCCTGGCAGCAGCCCTCCAGGAAGGGAAGGTCGATTTGGAAAAAGACCATTTTCACGATTCCGGTTCAGTAGAAGTAGCCGGGGCAAGGATACGCTGCTGGAAAAAGGGCGGACATGGCAGCCAATCCTTCCTTGAAGTTGTCGAGAATTCCTGTAACCCAGGGTTTGTCGAACTTGGGGACAGACTTGGAAAAGAAAAACTGTTCAAATATGTGAAGGATTTCGGTTTTGGTGAGAAAACAGGCATTGACCTTCAAGGGGAAGGCAAAGGAATCCTCTTCAACCTGGATAGGGTCGGTCCGATCGAACAGGCAACAACTGCTTTTGGACAGGGTGTGTCAGTCACCCCGATCCAGCAGGTCGCTGCGGTTTCAGCAGCAGTAAATGGTGGAATACTTTATACACCTTATATTGCTAAAGAGTTGATTGACCCTGTTACAGGGGAGGTTGTCATGAAGAAGTCCCCACAGGCAAAAAGAAGAGTAATTTCTGAAGAGACTTCAAAAGAGATAAGGCATGCGCTTGAAAGTGTCGTAGCTAAGGGTTCGGGTAAAAATGCTTATGTAGACTCTTACAGGGTTGGCGGAAAAACTGGTACGGCCCAAAAGGCGAAGGATGGGCGATATCTCGAAAATAACCATATCGTATCATTCATAGGCTTTGCTCCTGCGGATGACCCGCAAATAGTTATCTATGTAGCGGTAGATAACCCGAAAGGTACAGTGCAATTCGGTGGGGTAGTGGCAGCTCCGATCGTTGGCGATATGATGGAAGATAGCCTGCGCGCGATGGAGGTTCCTCCACGGAAGGACCAGATTGAAAAAGAATTGACGTGGATGGATACGCCAATGGTGGAGGTCCCTGACCTGATCGGCTTAACCAAACAGGAACTCAGGCAGCAACTGATCAACTTTAAGCTTGATATTGCGGGCGATGGGGAGAAGGTTGTTAAACAGCTTCCTTCACCAGGAGTAAAAATCAAGGAAGGGTCAACCATCAGGGTTTATATGAACGATTAACGAAGATATTTTAGAAACAATAGGTTAAGGTGAGCAGGCGGCGGCAGGATAATCATCCGCCGCCTGTTTTTGGCTCGCCCATATTTCTGCACTTACTCACGTAAAAAGGGCTTGTTCTTTTCATCTCCACAATGGCTAATTTCAGCCTAATCATGTAAAATAAGAGTCGCCATGTTGTTTGAGAGGATTTGATATTTATGAAATTACACGAATTGATTGGTTACTTGCACCCGTTCGTGGATTACAAGGGAGAAAATCCCGAAATTACTTCAATTGAAAATGATAACCGCAGAGTGACTCCTGGAAGTTTATTCATATGCATAAAAGGTTATACAGTTGATGGTCATGATTTTGCTGCTTCTGCAGTAAAAAATGGAGCTGCAGCCGTTCTCGCTGAACGGGAATTACCTGTGAATGTCCCGGTAATTGTTGTCAAGGACACTGTCCGGGCAATGGCAGTGCTTGCGGATGCTTTCTTTGGCCAGCCTAGCCAGAAGCTTCATATGGTTGGAATAACGGGTACCAATGGAAAGACGACGACCAGCCATATTATTGAACAGATTTTTAAGGATGCTGGCCAGAAGACCGGTCTGATTGGAACGATGTACACAAAGATCGGCGAGCAAATGTCTGAAGTCAAGAATACAACACCTGAAAGCCTGACTTTGCAAAAAACTTTCAAGAGGATGGTTGACGAACAGGTTGAGACAGCTGTAATGGAGGTATCGTCGCATGCGCTTGTTTATGGCCGTGTCCATGGTACAGATTACAATGTTGCTGTTTTCACAAACCTGACACAGGACCACTTGGACTACCACAAGACAATGGAAGAATACAGAAAAGCGAAGGGACTTCTTTTTTCACAGCTCGGAAATGCCTTCAATCATGCTAAGCCTAAATTTGCCGTCCTGAATGCAGATGATCCGGCAAGTGACGAATTCGCCATGCTGACAACTGCCCATATATTAACTTACGGCATTGATAACCATGCTGACCTGCAGGCAATCAACATCGCGATGACAGCAAGCGGTACTTCATTTGACTTGGTCAGTCCTTTTGGCGTGAAAAAGGTAAACATCCAGTTGATCGGCAAGTTCAGCATCTATAATGTACTCGCCAGCATCGGAGCTGCCGTTGTTTCAGGCTTATCTTTAGATGAGATCATCGCCTCTGTGGAAGGAGTAAAGGGAGTTTCGGGCAGGTTTGAGGTAGTCGATGCGGGACAGGATTTCTCTGTGATTGTTGACTATGCCCATACACCGGATAGCCTTGAGAATGTCCTGAAAACCATACAGCAATTTGCCCAGAAAAGGGTATTTTGTGTAGTAGGTTGTGGTGGCGACCGTGATCGCACCAAGCGTCCGCTTATGGCGAAAATCGCCTGTGAATATTCTACTGATGCTATCTTCACATCGGATAACCCGCGAAGCGAGGATCCGGCAGAAATCATCAAGGATATGGAAGAAGGAGTAAAGGGTGAAGTGTATACTTCAATCATTGATAGGAAGGAAGCTATCCAGCATGCCGTGAAAAATGCGAAGTCAGGAGATGTCATCCTGATTGCTGGCAAGGGCCACGAAACATACCAGCAAATTGGTGACAGAACATTTGACTTTGATGACCGAATTGTGGCACGTGAGGCGATAGAGGAGAGGTAATATGCTGACATACCAGGATGTTTCAAGTCTATTTTCAAGAACAACTGGAATAAAGGGTGAGAATATCTGCTTTCATACTGTAAGCAGTCTTGCTGACGCCAAACAGCCCAAAGGGCTGTTTGTCCCTGTATCGAATGATTCAGGTACTCTGCAGGAAGCGATTTCGAACGGCGCTGTGGCAGCTGTCTGGCCTGAAGGAGAGCAGGTGCCGGCATATGCGCCAAACCACTTCCCGATTTTTTACACAAAAGATAATTTGAAAGGCTTAGAGAAAATTATGAACTCATACTATGATTACTTATCACAACACGAAGAGATCAAGGAAAGAACTAAATTCATTTTCCTGAACAAAGCACTTCTTAATGAAGCTGATGAAACATATGATATAGCTGTGATGGCTGAAAACATTAATAGTCTTGGCAGCAATAAGAATAAGGCAGGTGAGGAATAGAATGCTGGAGCAAGTTATCTTTTTCACAATATTGATGGGTTTCCTGATCACTGTTCTGCTTTCTCCAGTGTTTATTCCTTTTTTGAGAAGGCTTAAATTTGGCCAGAGCATCAGAGAAGAAGGACCGAAATCGCACCAGAAAAAAACAGGTACACCAACAATGGGCGGCGTAATGATCTTAATCTCCATCACAATTACGACACTTGTGATGACAGGGAAGTTCTCTCAGCCTTCAGTGGAAACGTATCTGTTATTATTTGTAACTTTAGGATTTGGTCTGCTTGGCTTTATGGATGATTTCATCAAGGTTGTTATGAAGCGAAACCTTGGCTTGACTTCAAAACAAAAGCTTCTTGGCCAGATTATTATTTCCGTTATTTTTTATTTCATATTCAAGCAGAGTGATTTTTCAACAGAAGTCAGCATCCCATTAACCGACATCTCTTTTGATCTTGGATGGGGATACGCTCTGTTCATTATTTTCTGGATGGTCGGTTTTTCGAATGCTGTTAACCTGACGGACGGGCTTGACGGGCTGGTTTCCGGTACCGCTGCCATTGCGTTTGGTGCATTCGCTGTACTAGCCTGGAGCCAGTCTCAATACGAGCTGTCCATTTTTTCGGTAGCGGTCGTGGGCGCTGTTTTGGGATTCCTGGTATTTAATGCGCATCCGGCGAAAGTGTTCATGGGAGACACCGGTTCGCTTGCTCTGGGTGGGGCGATCGCAACTGTCGCCATCCTTGCAAAGCTTGAGATCATCCTGATCATCATTGGCGGTATTTTCGTGATAGAGACATTATCTGTGATCCTTCAGGTTATCTCATTTAAAACCACAGGGAAGAGAATTTTCAGAATGAGTCCGCTTCACCATCACTATGAGTTGATTGGCTGGTCAGAGTGGCGTGTCGTTGTCACATTCTGGACTGTCGGCCTGCTTTTCGCCATCCTAGGAATTTATATTGAGGTGTGGATCTAAATGAAAGATATCAAAACATATCAACATAAAAAAATACTTGTACTTGGCCTTGCCAAGAGTGGAGTCAGTGCAGCGGCTCTGCTACATAAATTAGGGGCTTTTGTTACGGTCAATGACAGCAAGCCTCTTGCTGAAAATCCAGAAGCGCAAGGGTTGCTTGAGCAGGGGATCAAGGTTGTTTGTGGAAGCCACCCAATCGAATTGATGGACGAAGGTTTTGAACTGGTCGTCAAGAACCCGGGAATTCCATACTATAACCCTATGATTCAAAAAGCGGTTGAAAAGGAAATTCCGATTATCACTGAAGTTGAACTGGCATACCAGATTTCTGATGCACCACTGATTGGCATAACAGGCACGAACGGAAAGACGACGACTACCACGCTGATTTTCGAAATGCTTGAAGCAGGGGAGAAGCATCCATTGATTGCAGGGAATATCGGAACTGTGGCATCAGGTGTTGCCCAGGAAGCAACTTCTGAAAATACGATTGTTATTGAACTCTCTTCCTTTCAATTGATGGGGATCGACCAGTTTAAACCACGTATCGCAATCATTACAAATCTGTATGACGCACACCTGGATTATCACGGCACGAGGAAAGAATATATGGGAGCCAAAGCTCGGATTACCCAGAACCAGACTGAAGAAGACTTCCTCATTATCAATGCCGACCAGGAGGAATGCATGGAAATTGCCCGCAATTCAAAAGCGCAAATCGTACCTTTCTCAACAAGGAAGGTGCTTGAAAGCGGCGCTTATGTAAAGGATGGCTGGGTTTGCTTTAATGGGGAGCAAATTATTGAAACAAAGGATATCGTCCTGCCGGGCAAGCATAATCTGGAGAATATACTATCGGCCGTAGCGGCAACGCTGCTTTCAGGTGCAGATAAAGAGGCAATCAGCAAGGTGCTTACTACCTTCGCAGGCGTACGTCACAGGCTTCAGTATGTGGCCACTATCGATGAACGTAAATTTTATAATGACTCAAAAGCTACCAATATTTTAGCAACTGAAAATGCCCTGGCGGCGTTCGAAGCCCCGATTGTCTTGCTGGCCGGCGGTCTTGACAGAGGCAATTCTTTTGATGAGCTTGTTCCCTCACTGAAAAATGTAAGGACCCTGATCACCTTTGGAGAAACTGCTGAAAAAGTTGGACAGGCTGGACAGGATGCAGGAATAAAAACGATTCTGCGGGCCGATAATGTGGAAAAGGCCGTTCCCGTGGCATTTGAACATTCAGAACCCGGTGATGTTATCCTGCTGTCTCCTGCTTGCGCAAGCTGGGATCAGTACAAAACTTTTGAGGTCAGAGGAGACATGTTTATCGAGGCAGTGCATAAGCTTAAGTAAGGGCTTGTCTTGGACAACATGACTCACCGATGCTTGGCCTCATTGCAGGCTGGATGGGAAGCGGCATATGAGCCCTAAATCATACAGCCGAGGTGTATTGCTTTGCCAACGAAAAAAAACGACTCCAGACATATTCCTGATGATTGTAACATTTACGCTTTTGGCAGTAGGTTTAATCATGGTTTACAGCGCAAGTGCTGTCTGGGCGGATTATAAGTTCAATGATTCCTTCTTCTTTGCAAAACGGCAGATGCTGTTTGCAGGTGTCGGGATCGTCGCGATGTTCTTTATCATGAATATTGACTACTGGACATGGAGGACATGGGCAAAGGTCATTTTGATCATCTGTTTTGTCCTGCTGATCCTTGTGCTGATCCCTGGAATCGGCAATGTGCGGAATGGTTCCAGGAGCTGGATAGGAGTAGGAGCATTCTCAGTACAGCCCTCAGAGTTTATGAAAATTGCGATGATTGCCTTCCTCGCGAAGTTCCTGTCAGAGAACCAGAAGGCGATCACGTCATTCAAGCAGGGACTGTTTCCTTCATTAGGACTTGTATTTTTGGCATTTGGCCTAATTATGCTTCAGCCCGATCTAGGTACAGGAACTGTCATGGTTGGCACTTCTGTGGTTATCATCTTTATTGCCGGAGCCAGGATAAGTCATTTTGTCGGTCTCGGACTGTTAGGGGTGGCAGGTTTTGTAGGACTGATCATTTCAGCTCCATACAGGATGAAACGGATTACATCCTTCCTTGACCCATGGCAGGATCCACTCGGAAGCGGCTTCCAGATGATTCAATCGCTGTATGCGATCGGACCAGGTGGGCTGTTCGGTCTTGGTCTTGGGCAAAGCAGGCAAAAATTCTTTTACCTGCCTGAGCCGCAAACTGATTTTATTTTTGCGATTCTTGCAGAAGAGCTCGGGTTCATTGGCGGTTCACTGATTCTTCTATTATTCTCATTACTGCTTTGGAGAGGTATAAGAATTGCACTGGGAGCTCCCGATTTATTCGGAACTTTCCTGGCGACTGGGATCATCGCGATGATTGCGATCCAGGTAATGATCAATATCGGTGTTGTAACCGGGCTAATGCCTGTTACCGGTATCACGCTCCCATTCCTGAGTTACGGTGGTTCATCCCTGACATTGATGCTGATGGCTGTAGGGGTACTGCTGAATATCAGTCGCCACTCGCGATATTAAACTGTTACAAAAACAAAAGACCCTGCATCAGGGTCTTTTGTTTTTGATAATTTTTCCTCCTGTAAGTTATGATTTAAACAGGAGCCGGAAATTCGGACATGATCTGTGAATATGTTAGGAATATGGCTTTGTTCATGCTATATTACATTTAAATAACAATATCTTTAAAAACTGTCCTGAAGTTTAGAATATAGTAGAATAGGGTAAAACCGGGGAGTGCCTTTTTTAAAGGCTTCTTTTCACCGTCATAATTTACATCACTGAATCCGGAAAAAACTGGTGTGTAAATCCAAGCGTGATAGACGTGATTAAAAAAGGCTGTTTTCGCCATTGATTGTTGCTTTTCAGACGGGTGCTCGTCTTCGGGATAATTAAGTAATCGGGCTTACTTCAGAAGATTTATGAAAAAGCATTGAATTATATTCGAAAATCCCGGGTGTCATTTAAATATTTGTTGAGAGAGTAACAGGGTTTACGAAAGAGCCTTAAAAAAGAGATAAGTTGCTGAGGTGTGGAAAATGAAGATTGCAGTTAGCGGCGGCGGTACAGGAGGGCATATTTACCCTGCGCTCGCACTCATAAGGGAAATTCAAAAAAAGGATGAAAATGTTGAGTTTCTTTACATAGGGACAGAGAAAGGCCTTGAAAGCAAGCTTGTGCCCAGGGAAAACATCCCGTTCAAATCCATACATATCACAGGATTCAAACGAAAAATTTCATTCGAAAACGTAAAGACGGTCCTGCGGTTTCTAAAAGGAGTTCGGGACAGTAAAAAAATGCTCAAGGAATTCAAACCAGATGTTGTCATTGGTACAGGCGGCTATGTTTGCGGGCCGGTGGTCTATGCTGCTGCGAAAATGGGCATACCTACAATTGTCCATGAACAAAATAGCGTTCCAGGTTTGACGAATAAATTCCTGAGCCGTTATGTTGATAAAATCGCCATTTGCTTCGAGGAAGCAAGAGAGTTCTTCCCTGAGCAAAAGGTTGTGCTGACTGGTAACCCTAGGGCGTCCGAGGTGTTGGGGCAGGATGGAATCAAAGGCAGGTTATCTGCCGGCCTGAAGCTTAAAATCCCAACTGTTCTCATATTTGGCGGTAGCAGGGGTGCAAGGCCCATTAATGAGGCAGTCGTAAAAAGTCTGACCGAATTAAGCGGCAAACCGTATCAGGTTTTATATGTAACGGGTGATGTGCATTTTGAAGATGTCCGGAAAGAAGTTGAGCTTGTTGGAAATCCGGAAAATGTCATTATCAAACCATTCATACACAATATGCCAGAGGTGTTATCCGGGGTAGATTTAACAGTAGCAAGGGCAGGGGCGACTACGCTGGCTGAGCTCACTTCACTGGGAATTCCCAGCATATTGATTCCAAGCCCATATGTAACCGACAATCATCAAGAAAAAAAACGCCCGGGCATTAAGTGAAAATGGTGCAGCCAAATTGCTGCTTGAAAAAGACCTCACAGGTCCCAAACTGGTTGAAAGCATTGACCATATTCTGGGCCGTGAAGAGAAGCTGGCAGAAATGAAGAAGGCCGCGAAAAAACTAGGCATCCCTGACGCTGCCCAGAGACTGTACCGTCTCATGGAGGAATTGGCGGAAAAGTAGCCTATAGGCATGCAGCTGCATAAACTGTTCAAAAGCTGTATCGTGAAAGGAAGGGTATTATGAAGGATCTAGCTAGCAAACTTAGAGATTTGAGCATCGGTTCTATAAAAGAGAATGAACCGCTCGCAAACCACACATCGATGAAAATAGGCGGACCTGCTGACATACTTATTGAACCTTCATCAATAGAAAATCTAAGAAAAGCGGTTGAAGTCATTAAGAATTCTGGTGTTAAATGGACCGTAATCGGCAGAGGATCGAATCTCCTCGTTTCAGATAAAGGAATTGAAGGTGCTGTTATCAAGCTGGGTTCCGGGCTTGATGATTTGGAGATTGATGGCACAAGAGTGACAGCTGGCGGAGGCCTTTCGCTGGTCAATTTTGCGATCACCATTAGTCGCAAAGGGCTCTCCGGACTGGAATTCGCAGGCGGCATTCCAGGGTCGATCGGCGGTGCGGTTTATATGAACGCCGGAGCACACGGATCGGATATCTCACAAATACTTGAGAAAGCATATGTGCTTTTTGAAGATGGCTCTCTTGAATGGCTTACTAACAAAGAGATGAAATTCTCATATAGAACATCAGTCCTTCAGAAAGAAAGACCAGGGATTGTTGTAGGCGCCATTTTCCAACTTGAAGAAGGAAATAAGGATGAAATTGTCGCGGAGCTGCAAAAAAACAAGGATTATCGAAAAGAAACACAGCCATATAATTTTCCAAGCTGCGGCAGTGTCTTCCGGAATCCACTGCCAAATTATGCAGGAAATTTAATCGAAAAATCAGGCTTAAAAGGCCATCAAATTGGCGGAGCGCAAATTTCCGAACTGCATGCGAATTTCATTGTAAACAAAGGAAATGCCAAGGCTGAGGATGTTCTCGGTCTAATCCAGCATGTAAAGGACACTGTCCTCGATTTACATGGTGTGAAAATGGAGACAGAGGTAGAAATTATCGGCCGGAAATAGCAGGAAAGAGGTTCAGGCTGTCAATTTCTGTGATATAATAATTCATTAGATTAGGATGCTTACCTGATAGAAACGGCATGGCCAAATTTTCATGCCGTTGGTTCTTCTTTTCTTGTTGTGCTGCTTTACATAGCTTAATTAATTTGAATTTATAGGGCAGCTCCTGATCAAAAATTATTATAACGATGGCTATAACCTGCATGAGCAAGTAAAAAGGAGTTTTCTTCAGAGAATGGGTTCAGCCGATAAAGAGGGGATTGAAATGGACAAGAGGAAAATCGTCTCGATTGAAGACCGGATTCCAAAGTTAAAACATCAAAGGCGCAAGAAAGCCAATCGCAGGCTTATCATGCTGCTGGCTATGTTTTTTATATTAATAGCCGGTGTTATCTATTTTCAATCACCGCTTAGCAAGGTGAAGGATATTACTGTTTCAGGAAATGACTCCTATTCTTATGAACATATCGTTGAAAAAAGCGGAATCTCCTTCGACACAAATGTGTGGAAAATCAGCAAGGGTGAAATTGAAGGGAAACTGGAAAAAATCCAGGAAATCAAGCAAGCTTCTGTGAACATAAAGCTTCCAAATACAGTCGACATCGTGCTTGAAGAATATAGCAGGCTAGCCTATATTTCAAAGGGAAAGAATTTTTATCCGGTCCTTGAGAATGGGAATATCCTTGGTGAAAAACAGATGGATGAAATCCCTGTCAATGCGCCCATTTTAATTGGATTTAAGGAAGGAAAAGTCCTGGATGAAATGATTGCTGCATTGGAGGAACTTCCAGAAGTGGTGATGAATTCAATTTCTGAAATCCACTCACAGCCAATTAAAACGGACCGATATCTCATCAAGCTGTATATGAATGACGGATATGAGGTGAATGCTTCTCTCAGGACTTTTTCTGATAAAATGGCACATTACCCATCAATCGTCAGCCAGCTTGACCCTTCTAAGAAGGGTGTGATCGACCTTGAGGTTGGATCCTATTTTAAAGCATATGAAGCAGAGGAAGCTGAGGAAGTTGAAATTGAAAAAGAAAGTGAACAGTAATCGTGTAATTCTTTCAATCGTTTTCCTGGTCCTGGGCTTCATGGTCGCTTTTTCATTCCGTGTCACACAGGACGAGGGAGAAAAAGGCCAGGGCCTCACGGACAGACAGTGGGAGAAGCACTTAAGTTTGAGGAATGATTTAATAGAGCAGGAAGAAAAAAACCGAGAGCTCCAGAAAGAGTTGAATGCCAAGCAGGAAAAGGTGAGGGAAATAGAAGCCAGTCTTTCCAAAGAGGCTCAAGTTTTCTTTAACATGGCTGAGGACGCTGAAAAATACCGTATGTATCTTGGAAAGGTGAAGGTTAGCGGAAAAGGTGTAAAAGTAACACTGGCTGATGGAGAGTATGACCCTGATGAGAAAAATATCAATAATTATCTTGTGCATGAACATCATGTATTCAAGGTGATCAATGAACTGTACATCTCAGGTGCAGCAGCTATTGCTGTGAATGGTCAGAGGATCTCACACAATTCCTATATATTGTGTACAGGCCCTGTTATTACTGTTGATGGCTACCAGCATCCTGCCCCATTTGAAATCACTGCGATTGGCGACCCCGATGTTCTTTCCTCCGCTCTTAATATTACCGGTGGGGTAAAAGATCAGCTTGTGAATGACCAGATCGTGTTTTCCTTAGAAGAAAAGGAAAACATTCATATCGATCCAATTTTGGGCAAATGATTATCATCAGTTATTAACTTCCCAATTAGGAAAGCCATAAATATTTAGGCAGGCTTTTTATTATGGATTAGACCATGTAAAGAAAAGGCTTTATAGAAAGCAAGGTGAAAGTATTGGGCGGACCAAAGAATCTTAGCTTCAGCGTTATAGCTGCTATCATTGGATTAATGGTCGCCATTCAGTTTCAAACCGTGAAGGAACCGGAAGTCAGGGATACACGTGACACTTGGCAGCTTCGGGAAGATTTAATGAAGGAGAAGGAATTACAGTCCAAGCTGCTTCTCGAAATCAGGTCAAATGAAGAGAAAATTGCTAAGTATGAAACTGAGAGGCAGCAAAGCAAGGAAGAAGTGCTTCGGGAAACACTCTCTGAATTAAAGGAAGAGGCAGGATTGACAAAGGTCACCGGACCTGGCATCACGCTTTCGATAGAACCTGCTTTCAGCCTAATAGTCGAAGGTGGCAATCCACCTTCAGTTTCTCCGGATATGCTCAAAAGGCTGTTGAATGAATTGAACTTATATGGCGCAAAGCATGTCTCCGTAGATGGTGAAAGAGTAATTAATACAACGGTCATCCGGGATATAAACAGGGTGACAAAAATCAATGGCCATTCCTTGAATCGTTTTCCAATAGAAGTTAAAGTGATCACGGAAAATGGTGACGCAGCCGAAAAGCTATACAATCGTATGAAGGTTTCCACGGTTGCCGAGGACTTCTTCATTGACAATTTGGAAGTCAAGGTAAACAGGCCTGTTGGCGATCTGGTTGTACCTGCCTATCAGGACACAATCAGGATCAGATACATGGAGTCTGCTAAAACAGAAAAAGAGGGAGGCAACGGGTAATGTGGCTTCCAATCATGGGATTGGTCATTGGTGTCATTATTGGGCTATTGACCGATATCCGAATTCCGGAAGAGTATTCTAATTATTTATCAATCGCAATCCTTGCTGCCCTCGATACTTTGTTTGGCGGGATTCGCGCCCAGCTGCAAAATATTTATGATGAAAAAGTTTTCGTATCAGGTTTCTTTTTTAATATAGTATTAGCAGCAAGTTTAGCTTTTCTAGGTGTCCATCTTGGTGTAGACTTGTATTTAGCAGCAGTTTTTGCCTTTGGGGTAAGGCTGTTCCAGAATATAGCCGTCATCAGGAGAATAATATTGACGAAATGGTCAACGACAAGTGAAAAGTAGAAAAAAAAATGATATTTTAAAAGGGAAATATTTAATTGTGACGAATAAAGTAATGTAATTAAAAAATGAAACGCAATTAGATAGTGGTTCGAAATTGTTGTTCTAACACTAGGAATTGATGAAGGAGGTGCCACAGAATGAACAGCAATGATATATACGTCAGTCTTGACATCGGTACATCCAGTGTGAAGGTAATCATTGGAGAAATGGTCAATGACACATTAAATATAATTGGTGTTGGCAATGTTAAGTCCGAAGGGTTAAGGAAGGGCTCCATTGTTGATATAGATGAAACCGTTCATTCTATTAAAAGGGCAGTCGAACAAGCTGAAAGAATGATAGGTTTAAAGATTAACCAGGTGATTGTTGGTGTCACCGGCAATCATGTTTCCCTGTTGCCATGCCATGGCGTGGTTGCAGTTTCCAGCGACAATCGCGAGATCACGAACGAGGACGTAGCGAGAGTCATTGATGCTGCACAGGTGGTATCGATTCCTCCAGAGCGAGAGATAATAGACGTTATTCCTAAGCAATTTATCGTGGACGGTCTTGATGAGATCAATGATCCAAGAGGCATGATCGGTGTAAGGCTTGAAATGGAAGGAACGATCATTACTGGATCAAAGACTATCTTACATAATACTCTTCGTTGTGTTGAGCGGGCTGGACTTGAAATCGTGGATATTGGCCTGCAGCCGCTTGCTGCTGGGGCATTCGCGCTTTCAAAAGATGAAAAGAATATGGGTGTCGCAATGATTGATATCGGCGGCGGTTCATCCACGGTCGCTGTTTTTGAAAACGGGCACCTAAGAGGTACATCAGTCATCCCGGTTGGAGGAGACCATATCACTAAAGACCTATCAATCGGTTTGCGTACTACAACTGAAGAAGCGGATAAATTAAAATTGAAGCATGGACATGCCTTTTATGACCATGCATCGGAAGAGGAAGTATTCGAGGTTTCAATTATCGGCAGCGACCAGCAGCAGCAGTTCAACCAGCTGGAAGTGGCAGATATCATCGAGGCCAGAATGGAAGAGATTTTCTCCCTTGTCCAGGATGAATTGAAACACATGAACATAAGGGACCTGCCAGGCGGATTTGTCCTGACAGGTGGAACAGCCAATATGCAGGGTGTTCTGGAGCTTGCCCAGGATATTTTCCATAGCAGGGTAAGAATTGCCATTCCGGATTATATTGGTGTAAGGGAACCTCAGTACACCACAGCAGTCGGCTTAATCCAATTTGCATATAAAAATGCAAAATTAAAAGGAAAGAAAATGGAAGCAGCTTTTAGTGAAATGGAACCAAAAGAAAAGAGAGTTCAAAAACAGCCGCATCCAAAATCGAAGCCTGAGAAACAGCCTGAAGAAAAAGTCACCTCAAGAATGAAGAAATTTCTTGGCTACTTTTTTGAATAATCAGAGCTAACGGGAAATCGGCGAATTAGGAGGATTTGTCATGTTGGAATTTGATACGAATTTAGATTCACTTGCTACTATAAAAGTTATCGGTGTTGGCGGCGGCGGAAATAATGCGGTTAACCGAATGATCGAACACGGTGTCCAAGGTGTGGAATTTATCGCGGTCAACACAGACGCACAAGCACTTAACCTTTCCAAAGCTGAAATCAGAATGCAAATCGGCGCAAAATTGACGCGCGGACTTGGTGCAGGAGCAAATCCAGAGGTAGGTAAAAAAGCTGCCGAGGAAAGCAAAGAACAAATTGAAGAAGTACTAAAGGGCGCAGACATGGTATTCGTCACAGCTGGTATGGGCGGAGGCACTGGAACTGGTGCAGCGCCAGTAATCGCACAGATCGCTAAAGATCTTGGTGCGTTAACAGTGGGTGTTGTTACACGTCCGTTTACATTTGAAGGACGCAAGCGTGCTGGGCAGGCTGGCGGCGGAATCTCTTCTATGAAGGAAGCAGTAGATACACTGATCGTCATCCCTAACGACCGTTTGCTTGAGATTGTTGACAAGAGCACTCCGATGCTTGAAGCATTCCGTGAAGCGGATAATGTTCTGCGCCAGGGTGTCCAGGGTATTTCTGACCTAATTGCTACACCTGGTTTGATCAATCTTGACTTCGCTGACGTAAAAACGATCATGTCCAATAAAGGTTCAGCCTTGATGGGCATTGGGGTAGCATCAGGTGAAAACCGTGCTACCGAAGCAGCCAAAAAAGCTATTTCATCTCCATTGCTTGAAACATCACTTGATGGAGCTCAAGGTGTCCTGATGAATATCACTGGCGGCACGAATTTGAGCCTTTATGAAGTTCAGGAAGCTGCAGATATTGTTGCTTCTGCTTCAGATCAAGATGTAAACATGATCTTTGGTTCTGTTATCAATGAAAACTTAAAAGATGAAATTATTGTTACGGTGATTGCAACAGGCTTCAATGAGGAAGTCGTCCAACCAAAGCCGACAAGACCAGGTTTTGGCGGACAGCAAAAGCCAGGTATGGGAGCGATCAAGCGCGAACAGCCGAAACGTGAAGAAATCCAGCAGGAAGCACCAAGAAGCAACCAGTCGCCACAGGGTGAGGATGCCCTTGATATCCCAACATTCCTGCGCAACCGCAACAGAAGACGCTAATATTACTGCAGAAGGACATAGCCGAAACGGCTATGTCCTTTTTAATGTTCCAAAACACCTGTCACACAAATTTCTTTAGGCAGTCCTAAAAAAATAGTGGTTTCCTATTAAATCAAAGATTCTTTTTACACTCGTAAATAATAATCTGAAAATTGACAAAATCCGAAGGTAAAAGTGAAAATCTCTGTTGTTTTGTTGCCAGAATATGACACACTTCATAGGTCATTGACGATATACTTTTCCGTAACGGAATGATAGAGCAAAAGCAAACCGTTTAAAAAGTGCTTGCCATGTGGCTGCTTACATTGCCCGACGCCAACTTGGTACAACAAAAATTTAATAGGGTTAGCCAGATTGAAAAAAACTTGTGTATGTTATCAAGTAGATGCTGGATTCTGGCTCTGCACATAAGGGCAAAAAAGGCGCTTGAGGATTTTGTACCTGTAAAGCGTATAGAGTTTATACACTTGGATTAGTGTCTAGCTCCAGCGCCTAGCCCCTCGAGACGTTTCGGTCCGCCCAATGAAGTCAAAGAACGACTTCACTGGTCGGCCCTCCAACGCTTGTCGGGGCTGACCAAGGCGCTTGCGCTTTTCTTAGGGGGATGAGAGGTGAAGGTATATCTGGATGTCATCTGGGCTCTGAATCTATTATTTGATACATTCCTTCTTTACCTGACTGCGATCATCCTGAAAAGACAGGTTAAGCTTTGGAGATTAGGTTTGGGAGGGGCCATTGGTTCATTGCTCATTATATTAGCAATTACTCCTTTTCATGCTGCAGCGGGGCACCCAGCAGGGAAATTGTTTTTTTCGATCATGATGGTCCTGGCAGCCTTTGGATATAAAAGATTCCGTTTTTTCATAAAGGCGCTCATGACTTTTTATGTAACGACCTTTCTGCTAGGGGGCACCTTGACAGGAGTACATTACTTTATCCAATTTGATATGAACCTGGCATCGAGTGTTGCTATGAATCATATTAAGGGATTTGGTGATCCAATCAGCTGGCTGTTTGTATTGCTCGGGTTTCCGCTTGCCTGGCATTTTTCGAGGCGGAATATTGAACAATTTGAAATGACCAAGATTCAGTATGATTCACTCGCAGAAGTTGACGTGAAGTTCATGGACTTGGATTTCAGCGTAAAAGGACTGATCGACAGCGGCAACCAGCTATATGACCCTATTTCTAAAATGCCAGTCATGATTTTATCCATTGCAAATTGTTTGGATCGTATGCCAAGTGAACTCAAAAGGATTGCGGATGATCCTGATTGTGTTTTGTCAGGGGATGGGAATTTTTCTGCTCAGTTAGAAAATCGAATGAGAATCATTCCATGCAAGGTGGTCGGACAAGAGCATCAGTTAATTATTGCTTTTCATCCTGAAAGTATTAAGATCACCACAAACGAAGGTACTTATATTGCTGAAAAGGGTTTAATATCTTTTACTGCACAAGAATTATCGGCAGATGGCAGTTTCCAATGCATTATCCACCCTAAAATGCTGGCAGGAATGTCAAAGTCAGAGCGGGCGGAGAAGGTAAGTTAATATTACTATACTCAGAAATACATAATTTAGAAGGAGGACAATCAATGAAAAATTTGCGGCTTCGGTTATCCTATTACTGGTATAAATTATTAATTAAACTAGGCTTGAAAACAGATGAAATATATTATATCGGCGGTAGCGAAGCGTTGCCACCTCCTTTAACGAAAGAAGAGGAAGAAGTGCTGTTGCATAAACTGCCAAAAGGGGATAAAGCAGCGCGGTCGATCCTGATTGAAAGGAATTTGAGACTCGTTGTTTACATCGCACGTAAATTCGAAAACACAGGCATCAATATAGAAGACTTAATCAGTATTGGAACAATCGGTTTAATTAAAGCGGTCAATACCTTTAACCCAGAGAAAAAGATCAAGCTGGCGACCTATGCATCGAGATGTATTGAAAATGAAATCCTCATGTATCTGCGCAGGAATAATAAACTTCGGTCAGAAGTTTCCTTTGATGAGCCGCTGAATATTGATTGGGATGGAAATGAACTTCTGCTGTCTGATGTTCTTGGTACAGATGATGATATTATCACTAAAGATCTCGAATCCAATGTTGATAAAAAATTGCTGGTTAAAGCGCTGCAGCAGCTTTCTGACCGTGAAAAGCAAATCATGGAATTGCGTTTCGGACTTGGGAGCGGTGAGGAGAAGACCCAAAAGGATGTCGCGGATATGCTGGGAATTTCACAGTCCTACATTTCACGTCTTGAAAAAAGAATCATAAACGTTTGCGTAAAGAATTCAATAAAATGGTATAGCAGAAAAATTTTCGCCAAAATATTTTTAACGTTGATAATCGTGATAAAACAACGGTTTACTGGACAATTCTTCCTGAAACCAGTCCAGGCTTCAGGTAAATAGTGCATATTTTTCCTTCTTGCGGAGATACTGATTTTTGACAGCAGCTCCTGTGAGGAGGGAAAAGATTGACACGAAACAAAGTTGAAATTTGCGGTGTTGATACATCAAAGCTTCCCGTTCTAAAAAACGAGGAAATGAGAAAACTTTTCAGAGAAATGCAAAGCGGTGACATCACAGCAAGAGAGAAACTTGTGAATGGGAACCTGAGGCTTGTTTTGAGTGTGATCCAGCGTTTTAACAACCGGGGCGAGTTTGTTGATGACCTGTTTCAGGTCGGATGTATAGGCCTTATGAAGTCCATTGATAATTTTGATCTCGGACAGAATGTTAAGTTTTCGACCTATGCTGTCCCTATGATCATCGGCGAAATCAGAAGGTATTTAAGAGATAATAATCCAATTAGAGTCTCCCGGTCATTAAGGGATATAGCCTATAAGGCCCTGCAAGTACGAGAAAAGCTGATGAGCGAAGCATCCAGGGAACCGACTGCAGAGGAAATTGCCAAGGTGCTTGAAGTGCCGCATGAAGAGATTGTATTCGCCCTTGATGCCATCCAGGATCCAGTCTCCTTGTTTGAACCAATCTATAATGATGGCGGAGATCCAATTTATGTAATGGACCAGCTAAGTGATGAACGGAACAAGGATACGAACTGGATAGAGGAAATTGCCTTGAAAGAAGGCATGAGGCGGTTGAACGAAAGGGAAAAACTAATTTTAAGGAAGAGATTCTTCCAGGGTAAGACACAAATGGAGGTAGCCGATGAAATCGGCATCTCACAAGCCCAGGTATCCCGCCTTGAGAAAGCAGCCATTAAACAAATGAATAAAAATATACAAAGCTAAGCTGCCTTTTGGGCAGCTTTTTCATTTGCATTAGGTATAAGGCTCTAATAAAAGAATGATAGGACATCCGATATAATCTGTAATGACTGAACTAATTCATACATCTGTATTACCTTCATATAATTTAAAAAGGGCTGACAAACGCCAAAGTGAAATCCGGAGGGATCTGTATGGTTAAGGTGACAGAATTTCAAGTTAAGGATGTCGTGAATGTTTCGGATGGCAAAAGGCTTGGTAATATAGAGGACTTTGAAATCAATTTAAATACCGGTAAAATTGAAGCGGTTGTTATAGGGAGTTCCGGAAAAGTGCTTGGATTCTTCGGAAAGGAAGAAGAAGTTGTGATTCCCTGGAGAAATATCCTGAAAATAGGTGAGGATGTCATTTTAGTCCGGTATAAAGACAGCGGTGAATACCTGCAGCAAAATGACAGTGATGAGTAAGGTCGTAATACTGTTGTATTGCGGCTTGTATGTGATAAACTAGACAAAAACGTGTGAGGTATTAGACAATGGAGCCATTCATCTTAAAAAGTGAGGAATATTTTGTCGTAAAAGAGTGGATGGAACGTTATCCAGGACTTGAAGCGGGGTTCACGACAAAGAATGGCGGTGTGAGCAAGCAGGATGCTTTTACAGGTCTGAATTTCGGTTTTCATGTTGGAGACGAGCAGAATGCGGTTTGCGAAAATCGTCTCCTGGTGGCCGATAAGATCTCATTTCCTCTTTCCAGCTGGGTCGGTGCGGAACAAACGCATGATATCCAGATTGCAAGGGTCGGACAATCGGATCAAGGAAGAGGCTCTGCAACTTATGATTCTTCTTTTTCAGGGACGGATGGCTTCATGACTGATGAGAAGGGAGTCCTTCTTACACTTTGTTTTGCAGACTGTGTACCGCTTTATTTTATAGAACCAGAGACAAGGTTGATCGGAGTCGCTCACGCTGGGTGGAAAGGAACTGTTCATGGCATTGCAGCTGAAATGATCAGCAAATTTCAGCAAAATGGCGCAAAAACGGAAAAAATTTCTGCTATTATTGGCCCATCAATATGCAAAAAATGTTATATTGTTGATGAGAGAGTCGTCAATTTAGTGAAAAATATACTAGATGGTGTCGATATATTACCATATAATCAAGTTAGTGAAGGCCAATATTCTCTCGATTTAAAGGAAGTGAACCGTCAGATACTGTTAAAAGCAGGCATGGAAGACGGGAATATACAGGTTACCGATTATTGCACAAGCTGCCACAGTGAGCATTTTTATTCGCATAGACGGGATAACGGGAATGCTGGGCGAATGATGGCTTATATAGGCTGGAAGGAGGATAGCCATCCATAATGAATGTCAGAGAAAATCTGGAGGTTATCCAGAGTCAAATAGCAGATGCCTGTAAAAAAGCCGGGCGCAATCCAGAAGAGGTCAAGATTATTGCAGTTACTAAGTATGTTTCACCAGAACGTGCCAAGGAGGCAATTAATGCAGGTGTCACCCATCTTGGCGAGAACCGGGATGAAGGACTGCTTCATAAAATTCGCCACTTAGAGGACAAGCCTGTATGGCATTTTATCGGGACACTGCAAACGAGAAAAGTGAAAAACATAATTGAACATGTTACATATATTCATTCATTGGACAGGCTTTCGCTTGCGAAGGAAATCAACAAGCGGTCAGATTCAAAAGTGAGTTGCCTGATTCAGGTCAACGCATCCGGTGAAGAGAGCAAGCATGGGTTGAGGCCGGATGAAGTAATTGGTTTTGTACAAGACCTGAAGCAGTTTAATAATATTCAGATCAGCGGATTGATGACGATGGCTCCCTTCACTGAAGACCAGCAAGTGATCAGGGATTGCTTCAGGACACTGAAGAGTCTCCAGGCTGAATTACAGTCGCTTCAACTGGAAAATGCACCATGTGATGAATTGTCAATGGGAATGTCAAATGATTTTCAAATAGCTGTTGAAGAAGGATCCACAATGGTGCGCATTGGCACTGCATTGGTAGGGAACGAATCGGAGGTGCAATAATATGAGCTTAAAATCAAAAATTAAGACATTTTTTTTCCTGGAAGATGAATATGACTATAATGATGAGGAAATGCTCGAGGAAGAAGCAGAGCCTTTTAAGCCCAATAAACAGCCTGTCCAGCAAAAGCAGAATGTGGTAAGCCTGCAAAGCGTGCAAAAATCTTCAAAGGTTATCCTCATGGAGCCGAGGATGTACGCTGAAGCCCAGGAGATCGCTGATCACTTAAAAAATCGCAGGGCAGTCGTTGTGAACTTGCAGCGTATCGAACAGGATCAGGCAAGGCGCATTGTCGATTTCCTTAGCGGAACAGTTTATGCAATCAGCGGTGATATTCAGCGGATTGGCATGAATATATTCTTATGTACCCCGGATAATGTGGAAGTCACAGGAAATATTTCTGAGCTGATGCAGGAGCGGGATTACCAAGAGTCGAGGTGGTAGATTAAATGGATATAGTAATAGGTATTATAGCTCAGTTAGTTAGTCTTTATCAGTGGGCCCTGATTATTTATATTTTCATGTCATGGTTCCCTAACGCGAGAGAAACGGCAATCGGACAATTTTTGGCGCGTATTTGCGAACCATTCCTGGAGCCTTTCCGCCGGATTGTTCCTTCAATTGGCATGATTGATATTTCGCCAATCGTCGCTTTCCTTGTATTGCGTTTTGCTGTCAGCGGCTTGTATCAGCTGGCTGCTTGGTTTTAATAAGGAAATTCTTTCTTGCAGGGTCTGAATCAGGCCCTGCTTATTTTCTATCAAGGTAATAAAAGGAGTACATAAATGTCTATTTACCAGCATTTTCGTCCTGAGGAAAGGGAATTTATCGATCAGGTCATTAACTGGAAAGAATATGTTGAGCAAAATTATGCTCCGAAATTAACTGATTTTTTGGATCCCAGAGAGCAGCAGATCCTTTCAACGGTCATAGGCAAGCATCCTGATGTAAAATGGGAGCTTTTTGGCGGAGCTTCAGGTACAGAAAGGAAAAGGGCATTCCTATTTCCCGAGTATTTGGAAGCTAAAAAAGAAGATTTCCAGGTGAAGCTTTTCCGAATTGATTATGCAAAAAAGTTTGTGAATATCGAACACCGGCAAGTTTTGGGCAGCCTGATGTCCCTTGGCTTGAAGCGAGGGAAATTTGGAGATATCCTGATTGATGGAGATGACGTGCAGTTTTTTGCAGCTGAGGAAATCGCTGATTACATCCGGCTGCAATTAGAATCGATTGGCAGGGCATCGATTGGCTTATCAGAACTTCCGCTTGAAAAGGCTGCAGCTATTGCTGAGGAATGGAATGAAATGAACACTACCGTTTCATCCTTACGCCTGGATACCGTCATGTCGGCTCTATTCAATCTCTCAAGGCAGAAATCCCAGCTGCTTATCCAGCATGGCCATGTAAAGGTTAATTGGACAGGCATTGAAAATACAGCCTTTGAGTGCGGTGAAGGGGATGTCATATCCGCACGAGGATATGGGCGTGCGAAAATCATCACAATTGAAGGTAAAACAAAAAAAGATAAATATCGAGTTATTGCCGGAAGAAAAAAATAATTATATAGTTATAGAAGAAGGATTTTTAGTGTTTTTGTCGAATCATTGCTTTAAGTACATAAAGGATTATAACTTATGGGAGGTGGCGTAATGCCTTTAACGCCGTTAGATATACACAACAAAGAATTCAATAAGGGATTTCGCGGGTATGATGAAGATGAAGTGAATGAGTTCCTTGATCAAGTTATCAAGGACTACGAACTAATAATCCGAGAGAAAAAAGAGATGGAAGAAAAACTGAATGAAATGAATTCAAGGCTTGGACACTTTACCAACATCGAAGAAACATTGAATAAATCAATCGTGATCGCCCAGGAAGCGGGAGAAGAAGTTCGCCGCAATGCACAAAAAGAAGCAAAGCTGATCATTAAGGAAGCGGAAAAGAACGCTGACAGAATCATCAATGAATCCTTATCAAAGGCACGTAAAATTGCTTTGGAAATCGAAGAGTTAAAAAAGCAGTCTAAAGTGTTCAGGACAAGATTTAAAATGCTGATCGAAGCGCAGCTTGATATGCTGAACACAGATGACTGGGATCACCTGCTCGAGTATGAACTGGATTCAACAGAATTAAAGTCGACTGCGCGAGAAGAAGAAGATTCACTAGCTTGACGCGGGGGCGTTAAATCGCATATAATTTCATAACAAAGTGCAATACATGACAGAAACGATGACAGGGACAGTATGGCGTTCCAGTTGCTTGCATTTCAGCGAAATGGGGAAGGTGGAAGCCCATTGCAAGCGGATAGCCAGAACATCACCCGATAGTTCCGAGCTGAACATCCTTTTTAGGACCAGTAAGCACAGGCGTGACATTCGCGTTAAGAATGCTAAGAGGACAGTATGAGGAATACTTGTCTATTTAGGGTGGTACCGCGGGAAATAAACCTTCTCGTCCCTTTTCAGGGATGAGGAGGTTTTTTTATTTTTCAAAGGTCGTTTTCTTTCATGATTGCAACGGTAAAAATAGGAGGATCAATTAATGGAGTACAAAGATACTTTACTCATGCCGAAGACCGAGTTTCCAATGCGCGGAAACCTTCCGAACAGGGAACCAGAAATTCAGGCAAAATGGGAAGAAATGAATATCTATGAAAAGGTTCAAAAACACACCGAAGGGCGTCCGCATTTTATCCTGCATGATGGACCTCCATATGCCAATGGAGATATCCATATGGGGCACGCACTAAATAAGATCCTTAAGGATTTTATCGTCCGCTATAAATCAATGAGCGGTTTCTGCTCGCCTTATGTACCAGGCTGGGATACTCATGGCTTGCCAATCGAGCAGGCACTGACGAACAAGGGCGTAAAACGCAAGGAAATGACGGTTGCCGAGTTCAGGAAGCTGTGTGAAGAGTATGCTTACCAGCAAATCGACAATCAGCGTGAACAGTTCAAGCGTCTGGGAGTGAGAGGCGACTGGGAAAACCCTTATATCACTTTGAAGCCAGAATATGAAGCACAGCAAATTAAAGTATTCGGCGAAATGGCCAAAAAAGGTTACATCTACAAAGGCAAAAAGCCTGTCTACTGGTCACCGTCAAGTGAATCTGCACTTGCGGAAGCCGAGATTGAATACCAGGATAAGCGTTCTGCATCCATCTATGTTGGCTTCCCTGTAAAAGACGGAAAAGGCGTACTGGACCAGGGTGTCGAAATCATCATCTGGACAACAACTCCATGGACGATCCCTGCTAACCTTGGAATTTCCGTACATCCTGATTTGACATATGTTGTGGTTGAAGCTGACGGCAGGAAATTCCTTGTAGCTGAAGATCTTCTTGAAGCAGTAACAAATGAAATTGGTTGGGAAAATGCTTCAACAGTTAAGAAAGTTGCTGGAAAAGAGCTTGAAGGCGTTCTGGCAAAGCATCCATTATACGGCCGGGATTCACTTGTCATGCTAGGCGAGCACGTTACAACCGATGCTGGTACTGGATGTGTCCACACTGCGCCTGGACACGGGGAGGATGACTTCCATGTTGGCCAGAAGTACGGTCTTGAAGTATTATGCCCTGTAGATGATAAAGGTGTTATGACAGCTGAAGCAGAAGGCTTTGAAGGTCTATTTTATGATCAGGCAAACAAGCCAATCACAGAAAAACTTGAAGAAGCTGGTGCTTTGTTGAAGCTAAGCTTTATCACCCACTCATACCCGCATGACTGGAGAACGAAAAAACCTGTTATCTTCCGTGCTACAGCACAGTGGTTTGCGTCAATCAAGGACTTCCGCGGTGAATTGCTAAAAGCTGTTGAGGAAACAAAATGGGTTCCGGCATGGGGCGAAACAAGATTATTCAATATGGTCCGTGACCGCGGTGACTGGTGTATTTCGCGTCAGCGTGCATGGGGCGTGCCAATTCCTGTATTCTATGCAGAAAACGGCCAGGAAATCATCACGGATGAAACGATCGAACACGTTTCAAACCTGTTCCGTGAGCATGGTTCTAATATCTGGTTTGAAAAAGAAGCGAAGGAATTGCTCCCAGAGGGCTTCAGCCATCCTGGCAGCCCTAATGGCCAATTTACAAAAGAAACAGACATCATGGATGTTTGGTTCGATTCAGGTTCATCCCATCAGGCAGTGCTTGTAGAGCGTGATGATCTCCAGCGCCCGGCGGATCTTTATCTGGAAGGATCTGACCAATACCGCGGCTGGTTCAACTCATCATTATCAACAGCAGTTGCCGTAACAGGCAAAGCTCCTTACAAAGGAGTCCTGAGCCACGGTTTCGCACTTGATGGCGAAGGCCGCAAGATGAGTAAATCCATTGGTAACGTAGTCGTGCCTGCAAAGGTCATGAACCAGCTGGGTGCTGATATCCTCCGTCTCTGGGTTGCATCCGTCGATTATCAATCCGACGTCCGTGTTTCTGACGCCATCCTGAAGCAGGTGGCTGAAGTGTATCGTAAGATTCGTAATACATTCAGATTCTTACTGGGCAACCTTTCAGATTTCAACCCAGAAACAGATGCTGTACCATACGAACAGCTGCGCGAGGTTGACCAGTTCATGCTTGTGAAGTTGAACAAATTGATCAAGTATGTGCGCAATGCATATGACAATTATGAATTTGCAGGCGTCTACCATGCGGTCAACAACTTCTGTACGCTTGATTTGAGTGCATTCTACCTTGATTTTGCAAAGGATGTTCTTTACATTGAAGCTTCAGGCAACGCTGAGCGCCGCGCAATCCAGACAGTATTGCACGAGAGTCTGCTTGCGTTGGTTAAACTGACTGCACCGATCCTTTCTCACACAGCGGATGAGGTTTGGGCTTTCATTCCTTCAGCGAAGGAAGACAGCGTCCAGCTGACAGATATGCCTGAAGCGAAGGAAATCGCAAATGCAGAAGCACTTGAAAACAAGTGGAATGCATTCATGAAGCTTCGTGACGATGTCCTGAAGGCACTTGAAGAAGCAAGGAACTCAAAAGTGATCGGCAAATCGCTGACAGCAAAAGTTTCTCTATATGTTAATGACAGCACAAAAGAGCTTCTGGATTCAATCTCTGAAAACTTAAGCCAGCTGTTCATTGTTTCAGGCTTCGAGGTCGCTGGAAGCTACGATCAGGCGCCTGACAATGCGATCAAGCTTGATAATGCAGCGATTGTGGTTACAAAGGCTGAAGGTGAAACTTGCGAAAGATGCTGGGTTGTCACACCAGATGTCGGCAAGGTCGAAGAGCATCCAACACTATGTGAACGATGTGCAACGGTTGTAAAAGAAAATTACTAATTTGATTTTTGGACTCCGGGATTTTATCCGGAGTTCTTTTTTTGCCAATTATCATCCTGCTTGGGAAATCCTGCAGTACATGTAAAAACTTTAACTGAGTCAGCAAATTGTTACGGGAAATAATAGCTTTAAACAGGAACGGGGGCAGATATATGGATAGTAATCTCGATTACATTTACAAAGAGCTCCGCGAAACGAGAACAGAATTGTTAGCGTACCTGAATGACGGCCAGAAAGACGAAAGGATTTTGCATTATATAAATGATGAGCTCCACGATATCGAAGCAGCGCTGGAAAAAATGGAAAATGGCGAGTATGGAAAATGTGAAGTATCTGGAGAATACCTGCCATATGAAGTTTTGCAGACCATCCCCACAGCTAAATCAGCTGTGGAGTTAGACCAGATTGAACAATACTACCGTAAGCCAATTTATTCGTAAAAAAAGATCGGCATGGTTGCGATGCTTAGGATTGGATGATCCACTCAATGTTAACTTACTGGAAAAAATCATCGAAAATTTCCAAGTCGCCAATAAAAGTGAATTTTCGCCAATAAAATCAAATTATCGCCAATAAAAAATGAAAATCGCCAATATAAATATTTTTTCGCCAATAAACATTTTTGACCAAACATTTTCTGTTAAAATTATGCCCTACTGCTCATTCTTAAGGGTAATTTCTTTGTTAGTAGCCGTTTTGCTACTTTTAAAGGACAGGAAAATTACAAAATCTTATAATATCTGTCGTTTTAATCTTTTATGTGCTAAAATTCAAAAGGTAATAAATGTTGTGGATGTGGAGGTTACCTTTGTGTTTTATTACATAATTGCACTGTTTGTTATTTTGCTTGACCAGGTTACTAAATGGTTTATTGTCAAAAACATGGAGCTTGGGGAGAGCATAAAGGTCATAGAGAATTTCTTGTACATCACTTCACACCGAAACCGTGGTGCTGCATGGGGAATCCTGCAGGGGCAAATGTGGTTTTTTTATGTCATTACCATCATTGTGGTGATTGGCCTTGTCGTCTATATTCAAAAAGCAGCTAAAGGCAAACTTCTGCTGGGTGTTTCGCTTGGTTTTATGCTGGGCGGGGCGATTGGGAACTTTATCGACAGGGTATACCGAAAGGAAGTTGTTGATTTCATCAACACCTATATTTTTGGATACGATTTCCCTATTTTCAATATCGCGGATTCTGCGCTGGTAATCGGTGTAGGATTGTTGATGATTGACATGATCAGGGAAGAGAGAGAGGCGAAAAGAAAAGCTTATGGAGAAAATGGAACACATCATCAGTGAGGAACAGGCTGGTGACAGAATAGATAAAGTGGTATCTACACTTGACCCAGAATGGTCTAGGAGCCAGGTGCAGCTATGGATTAAGGACGGGAACGTTCTCGTCAATGGAGCTAAAATCAAAACAAATTATAAATGCAGCTTGAATGATCAGCTTGAAATCATCATTCCGGAGCCAGAAGCGTTGGATGTTATCGCAGAGGAAATGGACCTTGAGATTTATTATGAGGATGCAGATGTCCTTGTTGTGAACAAGCCCAAAGGAATGGTCGTCCATCCAGCACCTGGACATATGACTGGAACACTTGTAAACGGGCTCATGGCGCACTGCAAGGATTTATCTGGTATCAATGGCGTGCTCCGCCCGGGAATCGTCCACCGGATTGATAAGGATACCTCCGGACTTTTAATGGTGGCCAAAAATGATATGGCACACGAAAGCCTGGTGAACCAGCTGGTGGCCAAATCTGTTACTCGAAAATACAAGGCGCTCGTACATGGAAATATCCAGCATGATCATGGAACAATTGACGCTCCGCTTGGTCGCGACCAAAGGGACCGCCAGAGCATGACAGTAGTCGATAATGGCAAAAATGCGGTCACACATTTCAATGTTCTCGAACGCTTCCAGGACTTTACTTTTGTTGAATGCCAGCTTGAAACAGGCAGGACGCACCAAATCCGTGTGCATATGAAATACATCGGTTATCCGTTGGCCGGAGACCCTAAATACGGACCGAAAAAGACACTTGATCTTGGAGGACAGGCATTGCATGCTGGCCTGCTTGGATTTGATCACCCAAGGACAGGTGAGTATCTGGAGTTTGAAGCTCCGCTGCCTGAGTATTTCGTAAAGCTCTTAAATGATTTAAGAGAAAATCGTTGACAAAGTTCAACATCTATTTTAAGATGACTATAGTTTAATAAGTCCTTTAAAGACAGTCCCGTGAGGCTGAGAAGGAAACGGATTTGCAACTGGCATTAGTGTATGCTCGGCTGCATAATGACACCACACGTTTACCCTCTTGCCGAAATCAGGCGAGAGGGTTTTTTACTTTCCGTTTTCCATAGACAGAGAAGGAGTGAAAACAATGGCTGAAAAAGCGGTTGTGCTCGACAACCAGGGAATCCGCAGGGCACTGACGAGGATTGCTCATGAAATCATCGAAAGAAACAAGGGAATCGAAGACAGCGTGCTTGTGGGTATCCGTACCAGAGGGATTTATATCGCCAAAAGGCTGGCTGAAAGGATCCGCGAGATTGAAGGAGCGGAAATCCCGGTAGGTGAGCTGGATATCACACTGTATCGCGATGACTTGACGAAGAAGACGGATGATCAGGAGCCTGAGGTAAAAGGCTCGGATATTCCGGTCGACATTTCGAATAAAAAGGTTATCCTGGTGGATGATGTCCTTTATACAGGCAGGACAGTACGCGCTGGTATGGATGCTTTGATCGATATTGGACGCCCGGCGACAATCCAGCTTGCAGTGCTGGTCGACAGAGGTCACAGGGAGCTGCCGATCAGGGCGGACTTTGTGGGAAAGAACATACCGACATCAAGCTCGGAAAGAATCGTCGTCGAGCTTCAGGAAGTAGATGAAGAAGAACGCGTAAGCATTTTTGAAAAATAAATAATGCCCTTTTAAATGCAGTCCAGAGAGGCTGAAAAGGGGGAACGCATGGCTGATGGCTTTGTGCGGGTTTTTTTACCCATACCCTCTTTGTATCTACTGGCAAAGAGGGTTTTTTTATACAAAGAGAGAGGGGAATAAATATGAACAAACCAATCCTAGACATTAAAGATGTACCATCACCATTCCAATGGTTCACACTTAGCCTTCAGCACTTATTCGCCATGTTTGGCGCGACAATCCTTGTACCTTACCTGGTCGGCTTAAGCCCGGCCATCGCCTTGATTTCAAGCGGCCTTGGAACGATCGCTTTCCTGATTATCACTAAATTCCAGGTTCCGGCTTACCTAGGGTCATCCTTCGCTTTCATCGCTCCTGTCATCGCAGCCAAAGCAGGTGGAGGACCTGGTGCCGCAATGATTGGTACCTTCCTTGCCGGACTCGTTTATGGAGTTGTAGCTCTGATCATCAAGAAGGCAGGTTACCGCTGGATCATGCGCCTGCTGCCGCCAGTTGTAGTCGGCCCTGTCATCATTGTCATTGGGCTCTCACTGGCAGGAACAGCGGTCAGCATGGCAATGAATGTCCCTGGCACTACTGAGTACAGCTTGATTCACTTCTCTGCGGCTTTAGTAACGCTTGCAGCGACAATCGTCTTCTCGATTTACGGAAAGGGAATGTTCAGCATGATCCCTATCCTTGCTGGTATCATTGTCGGTTATCTTTACTCAATGGCAATAGGCATCGTAGACTTCACAGGAATCAGAAAAGCGGATATTTTTGAAATGCCAGATTTCATCTTCCCGTTTGTCCATTACGATGTGAGCATCAGCTGGAAGCTGGTCATGCTGATGGTTCCAGTCGCAATCGTCACATTGTCAGAACATATCGGACACCAGCTCGTACTGAGCAAGGTTGTCGGCAGGGATTATATCAAAGAACCGGGTCTTCACCGCTCCATCATGGGTGATGGTATGGCGACAATGATTTCCGGTTTGATCGGCGGGCCGCCAAAGACGACTTACGGCGAAAACATCGGTGTCCTTGCGATTACGAGAGTGTACAGCGTGTATGTCCTGCTTGGCGCAGCCATCATCGCGACAGTATTCGGATTCATCGGTAAAATTACGGCATTGATCAGCTCAATCCCAACACCGGTTATGGGCGGCGTCTCAATCCTGCTGTTCGGAATCATCGCTTCATCAGGTTTGAGAATGCTTGTCGACAGCAAAATCGACTTTGGCAACACAAGAAACCTTGTCGTCTCATCGGTTATCCTGGTGATCGGGATTGGCGGAGCATTCATTAAGCTGAATGAAAACTTCGAAATACATGGCATGGCTTTAGCGGCCTTGATTGGTGTCATCCTTAACCTGGTCCTGCCTGGACGCCCGGAAATTGAAGAAGATATGTTTGAAATGGAAACTGAAAAAAAAACTGAGAAAAAGAACGATGTAGCATAGTACCACCTTTTAAAGAAGTCCAGAGAGGCTTATAAGGGTGATATGAGCGAACCGGCTTATTCATGATGCACGCAAACCCGAAAATTCGGGGTTTATGCCGGCAAGCTCATAGTCAAGCACCCTGTTGAACAGAAAACAGGGTGCTTTTTTTTCTTGCAAAATAGAAGGGGGGATCAGCCGTGAAATGGGATTTACTGACAACATCACAGCTTAGTGAACAAGAAATACAGGAAATTATTCTGTGTGCGGGTGAATTTGCCAGCGGGAAGACATGGCAGCCAAAAGAAAAACTGTTCATCAGCAATTTATTCTACGAGCCAAGCACAAGGACAAAGTCCAGCTTTGAAATGGCTGAACGCAAGCTTGGGCTCGAAGTGATTCCGTTTGAGGTCCAGACATCCAGTGTACTGAAAGGCGAAACTTTGTATGACACCGTTAAAACACTTGAAGCAATTGGCACCGACGCACTCGTAATCAGGCATAATGCAGATAATTATTTTTCAGAACTTGAAAAAGGCATTAGGATTCCGATCATCAATGCCGGCGATGGAAAAGGGCACCACCCAACACAATCATTGCTTGACCTGATGACCATCCAGCAAGAGTTCGGCAGTTTTACAGGGCTTGCAGTTACCATCATCGGTGATATCCTCCATAGCCGTGTAGCGAGGTCGAATGCGGACGCACTGGTCAGACTTGGAGCTAAAGTGATTTTTTCGGGTCCTGAAGACTGGGTGGATCAAAACAACCTTCCTGAAGGCTGCTGCTATATGCCAGTAGACGAGGCCGTTAAGTCGGCAGATGTGGTGATGCTCCTGCGTGTCCAGCATGAACGGCATGATGGCAAACTTCTATTTGATAAGATTGAGTACCACCGACACTATGGTTTAACGATGGAAAGAGAAAGGCTTATGAAAAAAGGGAGCATCATCCTCCATCCTGCACCAGTCAATCGCGGCGTCGAAATCGCAGATGAATTGGTTGAAAGTCCAAAGTCACGGATATTTAAGCAAATGGAAAATGGTGTGTACATCAGAATGGCAGTGTTAAAGAGAGCACTTGAAAATAGGAATGGGGGAATGAAAAATGACCATGTTAATCAAAAATGGCAGATTGCTTACTGAAACAGGATTTGAAGAAACAGATATTTTGATAGAGGACGGAAAAATCGCTGCAATCGGATCCGGGTTAACAGCTGAAGCAGAACAAATTATTGACGCTAAAGGAAAGCTGGTTGCGCCAGGATTTGTAGACCTGCATGTGCATCTTCGCGAACCGGGAGGCGAGAAAAAAGAAACGATTGCTACCGGAACACTGGCTGCTGCAAAAGGTGGTTTTACCACTGTTGCTGCAATGCCGAACACCAGGCCGGTGCCTGATTCAAAAGAGCAGATGGAGTGGCTTCAGAAGAGAATCCAGGAAACAGCTTCCGTAAGAGTCTTGCCATATGCGTCAATCACTGTGCGCGAGCTTGGCCAGGAACTGACAGATTTTGAAGGTTTAAAAGAAGCAGGTGCATTCGCACTAACGGATGATGGCGTTGGTGTCCAGTCAGCAGGAATGATGCTTGAAGCAATGAAAAGAGCTGCAAAGCTTGATATGGCAATAGTCGCACATTGCGAAGACAATACTTTGATCAATAAAGGCTCTCTACATGAGGGCAGGAAAGCCGCTGAACTGGGAATCAACGGAATCCCGTCAGTATGTGAATCTGTACATATAGCAAGAGACATTCTGCTTGCGGAAGAGGCAGGATGCCATTACCATGTTTGCCACATCAGCACGAAAGAATCAGTCAGAGCAGTCCGGGACGCGAAGCGATATGGCATAAAGGTCACAGCAGAGGTAACGCCGCACCATTTGCTTTTGAATGAAGAGGATATAAGCGGAAATGATGCCAACTATAAAATGAATCCACCGCTAAGAAGCAAGGCAGACCACGAGGCATTGATCGCAGGACTGCTGGACGGGACGATCGATTTTATCGCCACTGACCATGCACCGCATACAAGTGAGGAAAAAGCAGAGGGAATCCAGCTGGCGCCATTTGGGATTGTCGGCCTGGAGACAGCTTTCCCGCTTCTGTACACACACCTTGTTAAAAAAGAAATTATTACCTTAAAGCAGCTGGTGGACTTTTTAACAGTCAAACCTGCAAAAACATTTGGATTGTCTTATGGAGAACTAAAAGCTGCTACACCAGCTGACATCGTATTAATAGATCTGGACCTGGAAAAAGAGATCAATCCAGAAGAATTTTTATCAAAAGGCAAGAATACACCATTCGCAGGCTGGAAGTGCAAAGGATGGCCGGTACTGACGATTGCTGAAGGAAAAATAGTCTGGGAAAAGGGAGTTGTGACCGCATGAAAAAGCAGCTGATTTTAGAGGATGGAACCATTTTTGTGGGGGATGGATTTGGAAGTGAAGCGGCTACTACAGGTGAGGTTGTTTTCAATACAGGTATGACCGGCTATCAGGAAATCCTGTCAGATCCTTCATACTGCGGCCAGATTGTGACACTGACTTATCCGCTGATTGGCAACTACGGCATCAACAGGGATGATTTCGAATCTATCAGTCCTGCAGTCCATGGGCTAGTGGTGAAAGAAAATGCTGAATTTCCTTCCAACTGGCGTTCTGAATTATCTTTGGATGCATACTTGAAAATGAAAAATATTCCGGGCATTGCTGGAATCGATACCAGAAAGCTGACAAAAATCATTCGGCAGCATGGAACATTAAAGGGATCCATCTGCGGGATGGAAGAAAATCCGGATGAAGTTATTGCAGCATTAAAAGGCAGAAGCCTGCCGAATGACCAGGTAAAGCAAGTTTCAACGAAAACACCTTATCCAAGCCCAGGCCGTGGCCATAGGGTCGTGCTTGTTGACTTCGGATTGAAGCACGGTATCCTGCGGGAACTGAATGACCGGAACTGTGATGTGATAGTAGTTCCTTACAATACAACTGCCGAAGAAATTCTCAGCTTGAGTCCGGATGGCATCATGCTTTCAAATGGACCTGGGGACCCAAAGGATGTTCCTGAGGCGATTGAAATGATTAAAGGTCTGTTAGGCAAGGTACCGCTGTTCGGGATTTGTCTTGGCCACCAGTTGTTCGCGCTTGCCTGTGGGGCAAATACGGAAAAAATGAAATTCGGTCACCGCGGCTCCAATCATCCTGTGAAGGATTTAAGGACGGGGAAAGTAGCGCTGACCTCACAAAACCATGGATATACAGTTACTGAAGAATCTGTCACAGGGACAGAGCTAGAGGTTACACATATAGCATTAAATGATGGAACAGTTGAGGGTCTTGCCCATAAAAATGCCGCAGCTTTCACTGTGCAATATCACCCGGAAGCATCACCAGGACCTGAGGATGCGAACGAATTATTCAACCAATTCATCGAGCTAGTAGAAGCAGAAAAAAAGGAGGCTGTCACAAATGCCAAAGCGTAAAGATGTTAACAGTATATTAGTCATAGGATCAGGACCGATCATCATCGGCCAGGCAGCAGAATTCGATTATGCAGGCACACAGGCATGCATCGCACTGCGTGAAGAAGGCTATAAGGTCATCCTCGTCAATTCGAACCCTGCAACCATCATGACTGACACGGAAATTGCAGATGTGGTATACATAGAGCCGCTTACTCTTGAGTTTGTGGCAAGGATCATCCGCAAAGAGCGTCCGGATGCCATCCTGCCGACTCTTGGCGGACAGACAGGACTTAACCTTGCAGTCGAACTGGCTAAATCAGGTGTTTTGGATGAATGTGGCGTGAAGATTCTCGGAACAAAGCTAGAAGCGATCAACCAGGCGGAGGACAGAGAGTTATTCAGGGACTTGATGAACGAGCTCGGACAGCCGGTCCCAGACAGCGACATCATTCACAATCTAGAAGAGGCTTATACTTTTGTGGAGAGAGTCGGATATCCAGTGATTGTCCGCCCTGCTTTTACAATGGGAGGCACTGGTGGAGGCATCTGCAGCAACGAAAAAGAATTGATTGAGATCGTAACGAGCGGCATAAAAAACAGTCCTGTAGGACAATGTTTGCTTGAAAAGAGCATTGCCGGGTTCAAGGAAATTGAATATGAAGTAATGCGTGACAGCAATGATAACGCCATCGTCGTCTGCAATATGGAAAACTTCGATCCGGTAGGTGTCCATACAGGGGATTCCATCGTCGTGGCGCCAAGCCAGACTCTGAGTGACCGTGAATACCAGCTGCTTAGGAATGCCAGCCTGAAAATCATCAGGGCCCTGAAGATCGAAGGCGGCTGCAATGTTCAGCTTGCACTTGACCCTGACAGCTTTAACTACTATGTAATCGAAGTGAATCCGCGGGTAAGCCGATCCTCTGCCCTGGCATCAAAAGCTACGGGCTATCCAATTGCCAAGCTGGCAGCTAAAATCGCTGTTGGTTTGACACTCGATGAAATGCTGAATCCGGTTACGGGGAAGACATATGCCTGCTTTGAACCTGCACTGGATTATGTTGTAACAAAAATTCCACGTTGGCCATTCGATAAATTTGAATCAGCGAACCGGACACTTGGAACGCAAATGAAAGCAACTGGCGAAGTTATGGCAATCGGCCGGACTTTCGAAGAGTCGCTGCTTAAAGCGATTCGTTCGCTTGAAGCTGATGTGATCCACCTTTCTTTGAATAATCAAAGTGAAATTAACGATGAATTGCTTGAGAAGAGAATTCGCAAGGCCGGTGACGAGAGGTTATTTTACCTTGCAGAGGCGATCAGAAGAGGGATTTCAATCGAAACTCTTCACAGCTGGAGCAAGATCGATTTATTCTTCCTTCATAAATTAGAGAGATTAATAGCTTTTGAGCAGGAGCTTTCTGAAAAGAAGTTTGACCTGGAAACAGCAAAGTCAGCAAAGCGCAAAGGCTTTTCAGATAAGGTAATTGCTGAACTGTGGAACGTGGAAGAACAGGAAGTATATCAGTGGCGGATTGAGAACAGCCTGACCCCTGTATTTAAAATGGTCGATACTTGTGCCGCTGAGTTCGAATCAGAGACTCCATATTTCTATAGCACATATGAGGAAGAAAATGAATCAGTTGTGACAGGAAGGGAAAGCGTCATTGTACTGGGGTCCGGGCCGATCAGGATTGGTCAGGGAATCGAATTTGATTACGCTACCGTCCATTCCGTGAAAGCCATCAAAGAAGCGGGCTACGAGGCCATTATCGTCAATAACAATCCTGAAACGGTCTCTACTGATTTTAGCATCTCTGATAAATTGTACTTTGAACCTTTGACGATTGAGGATGTCATGAACATTATCAATCTCGAAAAACCAATTGGAGCAGTGGTCCAATTTGGCGGGCAAACTGCGATCAACCTGGCATCGAAGCTTGTCGACAGGGGAGTGAAGATTCTCGGAACAAGCCTGGAAGATCTGGATCGGGCTGAGGACCGTGACAAGTTTGAACAGGCACTATCCGGCCTGCAAATCCCGCTTCCAAAAGGCAGTACAGCAAAATCAGTAAAAGAAGCAGCGTTGATTGCATCAGAAATCGGCTACCCAGTTCTTGTGCGTCCATCCTATGTACTCGGCGGCAGGGCAATGGAGATAGTCTATAAGGAAGAAGAACTTCTGCATTATATGAAAAACGCGGTAAAGATCAACCCTGAATATCCTGTGCTGATCGACCGTTATCTGACTGGGAAAGAAGTAGAGGTCGATGCGATATCCGATGGGGAAAACGTATTGATACCGGGCATTATGGAACATATTGAAAGAGCGGGTGTCCATTCGGGGGATTCGATCGGTGTCTATCCGCCTCAAAGCCTCAGTGAGGAAGTAAAACAAAAGCTAGTAAACTATACGATTGATCTTGCTAAAGGGCTGAATATTGTCGGTCTGCTGAATATTCAATATGTCATTGCTGATGAAGAAGTCTATGTGCTCGAAGTGAACCCTCGCTCCAGCCGTACAGTACCATTTCTGAGCAAAATCACGAACGTGCCAATGGCGAGAATCGCAACTAAGGTCATCCTTGGCCAGAGCCTGCAAGCTCAAGGATACGAAACCGGTCTTGTACCTGAACAAGATGGAGTTTTTGTGAAAGTACCGGTGTTCTCGTTTGAAAAATTGCGTCGGGTTGACATCACACTCGGACCGGAAATGAAGTCTACCGGCGAAGTCATGGGTAAGGATACAACGCTCGAAAAAGCTCTGTATAAAGGCATGATTGCTGCCGGCATGAAAATCAAGGAGTTTGGTACAGTCCTTCTTACAGTTGCTGATAAGGATAAAGAAGAAACATTGGCATTGGCAAAGAGATTCTCGAACATTGGCTATCAATTGATGGCGACAGAAGGAACAGCCAAATACCTGGAGGCTGCCGGCATTAAGGTGAAGACTGTCGGAAAAATCGGTGCTGAAGGACCGAATCTGATCGATGTGATCCGTAAGGGAGAAGCACAGATGGTCATCAACACGCTGACAAAAGGCAAGCAGCCAGAACGTGATGGATTCAGGATCCGCCGAGAATCTGTAGAGAATGGTGTGCCATGCCTGACTTCCCTTGATACAGCAAAAGCGATCTTACGAGTCATTGAATCTATGACATTTTCAGCAGATGCACTAAAGCCGATGGAGCAAGCCAAAGAAGGTGTTTTTTCATGATCAGGCAGGAAAACTGCAAAGTAGTGAGCAACAGACAGATTGCCGACAACATTTTTGAACTGGTCTTAAGCGGCGAACTTTCTGCGGCTATGTCCCAGCCTGGCCAATTCGTCCATGTGAAAGTTGGGGAAGGCTTTGACCCGCTTTTGCGCCGGCCAATCAGCATCGCTTCGATTAATGATGGCACATTTACGATTATCTACAGGAGGCAGGGAAGGGGAACCTCCATGCTAGCCGAAAAAACCCCAGGGATGTCAGTCGATGTCCTGGGACCACTGGGCAATGGCTTTCCGGCAGGAGAAGCCAAACCGGGTCAAACGGCAATCCTTGTTGGCGGTGGAGTTGGAGTTCCGCCTATGTATGAACTCGCTAAGCAGCTCGCCCGAAATGGAGTTAAAGTCATAAGCATAATCGGATTCCAAACAGCCAGTGCCCTTTTTTACGAAAAAGAGCTGTCAGGCTTTGGTGAAGTGTATGTTACGACTGTTGATGGCACCTATGGCCGAAAAGGGTTCGTCACTGACATTCTTGACGGTTTGGAAGCGGATATAGTATTTGCTTGCGGTCCGACACCGATGTTGAGAGCCGTTGAAAATGGAAATTATGCAGATAAAACTTACCTTTCACTAGAAGAACGGATGGGATGCGGAATCGGTGCTTGCTTTGCATGTGTCTGCCATACGAAGGATGATCCACAAGGCTTCACATATAAAAAGGTCTGCAGCGATGGACCAGTATTTCAAGCAGGGGAGGTTGTCATATGAGTTCGCTATCAATCCAGCTGCCAGGATTAAATCTAAAAAATCCAGTTATGCCTGCTTCAGGCTGCTTCGGCTTTGGCAGGGAGTTCAGCCAGCTCTACGACTTGAGCCTTCTGGGAGCAATCATGATAAAGGCTACGACGCCAGACCCGCGCTTTGGAAACCCGACGCCAAGGGTTGCCGAGACGCCAGGCGGGATGCTCAATGCCATCGGCCTGCAGAACCCCGGCTTAGAGAAAGTGTATAATGAAGAACTTCCATGGCTCGAGCAGTTTGATGTGCCGATCATTGCGAACATCGCTGGTTCAACGGAGGATGATTATGTAAAAGTAGCAGAACAAATGTCCAAGGCTCCAAATGTCCATGCCCTTGAACTGAATATATCATGTCCCAATGTAAAAACGGGCGGGATCGCCTTCGGCACAGACCCCGACATGGCAAAGGCGCTGACCCGGAAGGTAAAAGATGTGTCTGAAGTGCCTGTGTATGTAAAGCTTTCTCCAAATGTATCTGACATTGTCAAGATTGCCAGGGCAGTTGAGGATGGAGGCGCGGATGGGATCACAATGATCAACACTTTGCTTGGCATGAGAATCGACCTGATGACAGGGCAGCCAATACTTGCGAATAAAACCGGCGGCTTGTCCGGTCCTTCTGTGAAGCCGGTAGCCATCAGGATGATTTATGAAGTCAGCCAGCATGTATCCATCCCAATTATCGGAATGGGGGGAATCCAATCGGCTGAGGATGTGGTCGAGTTTTTCCTTGCCGGTGCAAGTGCTGCGGCGGTAGGAACCCAGAATTTCGTAGACCCTTTTGTATGCCCAAAAATCATTGAAGAATTGCCGGAATGGCTGGCTAAGCTCGGGGCAGACCATATTTCTGAATTAACGGGAAGGAGCTGGAAGAAGAATGAAAGACTCGCTTATTATCGCCCTTGATTTCCCTAACAAGGGGCAGGTGTTTGAGTTCCTTGAACCATTTGGAAATGAACAGCTTTTTGTAAAAGTTGGAATGGAGCTTTTTTATGCCGAAGGGCCGTCAATTATTGAGGAGTTGAAGAAGCGGAATCATAAAATCTTCCTTGACCTGAAGCTTCATGACATCCCTAATACAGTAAAAAGTGCAATGAAGGTGCTCGCTGGAATGGGGTGTGGCCTTGTCAATGTCCATGCTGCTGGAGGTTCGGAAATGATGGCAGCAGCGATCGAGGGCCTTGAGGCAGGCACTCCAGCGGGTCTCAAGCGTCCGGATTGCATTGCGGTCACACAATTGACCAGTACATCTGAAATCCAGGTCCATTCTGAACAGCTGATTGGGGTATCGTTACATGAGTCCGTACTGAATTATGCGGCACTGGCTCAAAAGTCAGGGCTTGATGGTGTGGTCTGTTCCCCTCATGAAGCCAGCCTCATTCATGGCCGATTGGGTGTTGAATTCATGACCGTCACACCGGGGATCCGTCCAGCTGAAAGTGCGATTCAGGACCAGAAACGCAGTGCTACTCCTGAATTTGCAAGGAAACAAGGTATATCCGCAATCGTCGTCGGAAGGCCAATTACACGGGCAGCTAATCCCCTGGAGAGCTATCTGGCAATTAATAATGAATGGAAAGGTGTATATCAATGAAAAGAGAAATAGCAGAAGCATTGCTTGAAATCGAAGCTGTCAGCTTACAGCCTGAAAATCCATTTACATGGTCTTCCGGACTGAAGTCGCCGATTTACTGTGATAACCGACTCACTCTGTCTTTTCCTCCCATCCGCAGAAGAGTGGCTGAAGGGCTGAAGAGCTTGATTGTTGAACACTTTCCAGAAGCTGAGATGATCGCGGGAACGGCTACTGCTGGGATACCTCATGCCGCCTGGGTCAGCGAACTGCTTGATTTACCTATGACTTATGTACGCTCGAAAGCAAAGGGACACGGAAAAGGGAATCAAATCGAAGGAAAGGTGACTCAAGGCCAAAAGGTCGTTGTTGTCGAAGATTTAATCTCAACTGGAGGCAGCGTCATTGAGGCGGTCGAGGCATTGCGAGAAGCAGGCTGCGTAGTACTTGGAGTTGTTTCGATTTTTACATATGAACTAGAAAAAGGCAAGCAGCAGCTGGATTCTGCAAATATCTCAGCACACTCACTGACTGACTTCACAACTCTTGCTAACCTGGCAGAGGAAAAAGGACTTATCACTAAAGAAAGTCTTGATAGCCTTGCAGAATGGCGCAAAAATCCATCAGAATGGGGAACCGCCAAAAATATTTGACTGAGAGCAGCCTATTGGCTGCTTTTTCTACTTTAGTAAAATATGGTTAAATTTATAGATAGGATGTGATAAAATTAAAAAGTGGAATTTTCTGATAACGAGGTGCTAATGTGAAGAAAATAATCGGAATTATAGCAATCATGGCTGGTTTTAGTCTTTTAAGTGCATTTGTGGTTCCGGGTTTAGCAGATAAGCTTCAATCCAAAAAGGCTGCAAAACATGTTTTAGAAAATTTGGTAGAACAAAATTACGAAGCAGCGTTTGATGGGATTCATTTTTATGATGTTGCATCTGATTTATCTCCAACCATCCCCTATGGAGAGGCAAAAAAAGTTTGGAGTAAACGGGTTCAGTCTTTAAAAAAGAACGGCACTTATCTAGTTGACTATAAAAATCTTTATGTGGAGCTGGATGATACATACCCGACTGGAAAAGTGGATTTGGTTATGATGATCAATGGTAAGGAAAAGTATCTTGAAGATGTATCACTGTGGTTTGGGTTTCAGGACAGAAAATGGGGGCTTGGGAATTTACACGACTTCATAAATACAGATCAAGAGGAAGATTGGGAAAAAGCCCTAAGCGGAAATGTTGCCGCCCCTAAAGAATAGTTATGAACGGAAGTGTATCCTGGAGCAGGGTGCACTTTTTCTATCGGGGTAAAAAAAGAATTAAAGTTTAACAACTTTTAAGGGTTAACCTGTTGGCATGCAACTTAATAAGTGTGTTTCAATATAATTATAAGCCTTACTGCAATAATGCCAGGTATATAAATTTTATATAGTAGGAGGAAAAGACTCATGGAACAGGTCATACAGTTGCTGAAAAATATTGATAGCAGTCTCCACTACTATATTGATGAATATGGGGCAGCCATTTATATTATGTTGTTTTTGATTGTCTACTTTAAAACGGCTTTTGTAATCCTGACATTTTTGCCAGGCGATTCAATGGTCTTCGCGAGCGGTACTCTGGCGGCTGCCGGAGATTTAGATTTTAAAATCTTGTTTATGCTTTTTGCTGCTGCAACTATTTTGGGTGACAGCCAGAATTTCTTCATCGGGAAACAGCTCGGGAAGTTAAACTCCGAAAACCGTTTTCTATACCGTTTAACATCAGATAAATCGATTGGCAAGGCGAAGGTTTTTTTGTCTGACTATGGAAGGGTAGCCATTACCTCTTCACGGTTTGTCCCGCTCATGAGAACCTCTGTACCATTTGTTTCAGGATACACAGGATATGAGTTTAAATCATTCTTAAGCTACAACCTTATTGGTGGATTGATGTGGACAGCCTTCTGGCTGACAGCAGGATTTCTACTCGGTAATATTGCCTGGGTAGAGAATAACTTATTCCTCACATTGTTGATGGTTTCTTCTACTGCTTTTATTCCTGCAATTATTGGTTTTGTAAAACAATATAAAAAAAGGAAAGAGGCAGTAGCCTGATAGGCTGATGGAAATTTGTGAGAGGAACAGCTAAAGTAAAACCCGCCGGTAGAACTGAATACCAGGCGGGTTTCTTGTTTCGTAGGAAATTATAAAATTATTTAGTTGTGGATAACTACATGTAATTTTTTTAATCCAGCTCCAGCGCCTAGCCCCTCGAGTCGCTTCGGTCCGCCCAATGAAGTCAAAGAACGACTTCACCGGTCGGCCCTCCAGCGCTTGTCGGGGCTGAACGAGGTGCTTGCGCTTTTTGTTCAGTTTACTGTTTCAATTTCAGAATCATATCTTCATCCGGTGTCACGTATACGGTCTGTTGCTGTTCGTAAATGACAAACCCTGGCTTTGCGCCGGCTGGCTTCTTCACATGTCGCACCTTTGTGAAGTCGACAGGGACGGAACTTGAATTACGTGCTTTGCTGAAGTAAGCCGCAATCTTTGCTGCCTCGATAATGGTTTCTTCTGCTGGCTCTTTGCTGCGGATGACCACGTGGGATCCGGGGATATCTTTTGTGTGAAGCCATATTTCATCCCGGGCTGCCACCTTATTTGTTAAGTAATCATTTTGCTTATTATTTTTTCCGACGAGTATTTCTGTTTCATTGGTAGATCGGTATTTTTCAAGCTGCGGCTTCAGGTTTTGTTTATTTTTATTACCTTTTTTCTGCCGGGCCCGAATATATCCACCCTCAATCAATTCTTCCCTGATTTCTTCGATATCTTTTGGCGATGCAGCCTCTACCTGTTGCAGGAGAGCATCGAAATAAGAAACCTCGGCTTTTGCTATTTCAATTTGTTCTTTGACAATATTCACAGAGTTCTTTGCCTTTTGATATTTGGTGAAGTATCTCTGGGCGTTTTCCGAAGGTGTTTTCCGCGGCTCCAGCGGAATTGTGATGGTAGCTCCGTCTTCATCATAATAATTAACAACGGTAATTTCCTTCATGCCTTTTTCGGCCATAAAAATGTTAGCGGTCAGCAGCTCTCCGAATAATTGATACTGCTCAGCTTTTTTTGCATCTTCAAGAGTCGTTTCCAGCTTTTTGATTTTCTTCTCATTTTTCTCTTTTTCATTTGCAATCAGTCTTTCGAGATCATTGCCCTGCTGCTTGACCCGGTCACGTTCTGCTTTGCCAAAATAATAACGATCGAGCAGGCTGCTCAGGGACTCAAAGGACTTTGCTTCTCCCTTCAGGTGCTCAAGCGGAATCAGGTAAAAGGCTTCTTTATTGCTTCCATTTGTGATCGAAGGTTTATACCGATGTTGCCTGAGCTCATCCATCACTGATAAAAAGGCCTTTGGAATAGTTGTGCGGTTTGCAAGTCCAGCTTTAAAGACTATTTCCCTCGCCAGTACCGGTGACACACCGGCAAAACTTGAAACTAGCTGCTTATCAATTTTTCCAGCGTTAAAATCAATAAATCTCAAGACATCTTCTTCCTGTGCCTCGAATGGATTCATTTTTTCCTGCTGCGGAGGCATTACGTACTCTTGCCCGGCATGATGGCCCTGTGTGTATTCACGGCAAATGAAACATGCTTGATGCTATCGAGAATCATGTTTCTTTGTTTATCGACGATGATTATATTGCTGTGGCGTCCCATGATTTCGACGATCAATTGTTTGTAGGAGATATCGCCGATTTCATTTCTGCCTTTTATTTCAAAAATAATCATCCGGTCAAGGCCGGCCTGTTGGATGTCTTCTATGATCGACCCTTCAAGGTGCTTGCGCAGCAGCATACAGAACATTGGCGGCTCATTGGGGTTATCATATTGCTCATTTGTGATCTGGACTCTGGCGTAGCTCGGGTGAGCAGACAAAAGGAGCTTATGGTTAACTCCGTTTGCCCTCACAGCCAGAATTATTTCATTTTTATAAGGCTGGTGGATTTTATTGATTCGTCCCCCTTTAAGAAGGGTGGAAAATTCGTTTGTGATGGCTCTTGTAAACAATCCGTCAAATGACATGTAAAATACATCCTTTTCTATTTATCTGAAGCCTTGTCGAGGCTGATCAAGGCGCTTCCACTTTTCTTTATCTAGCTCCAGCGCCTAGCCCCTCGAGTCGCTTGTCTAGTGTCGCCTCCTAGAAACTCCGAAACTTCAACTTCGCCGTCAGAAGCAAAAAGCGCTTCTTTGTCGGAGTCTCCAGTTTCTGCGTTTCTGGACAGTCGCCTTCGCTTTTCTATTCTATAAACATCTTATCATTTTTTTGGACAGGGCTGAATAAGCTTTCTTTAGAGTAGGACAAACAAGGAGGAAGTGTGATGGCCCCATGAAGTTCCATGAGATGAATGAAAATGAAATAGCTAGTGCCTTAAGAACAGATTTTACAGAAGGATTGGAAGAAAAGGAAGTAAAACGCAGACGTGATCAGCATGGATATAACGCATTGGCCGAGGGGGAGAAACAATCGGCCCTGTTATTATTCTTCAGCCAGTTTAAGGATTTCATGGTATTGGTGCTCCTTGCAGCTACGTTGATATCAGGACTCCTCGGAGAAATGGTCGATGCGATTGCCATCATAGCCATTGTTCTTGTAAATGGTATTTTAGGGTTTTTCCAGGAAAGAAAGGCGGAAAAATCACTTGATGCCCTGAAAGAACTTTCCGCTCCGCAAGTCCATGCTTTGCGTGATGGCGAGTGGACAAAGATTCCGTCAAAGGAAGTTGTCCCTGGTGACATTCTTAAATTTACAAGCGGGGACAGGATTGGCGCAGATATCCGCTTGATTGAATCCAGGAGCCTGGAAATTGAAGAATCAGCATTGACGGGAGAGTCTGTTCCTGTACAAAAAAACACAAGTCCGCTGAGGATTCCTAACCCGGGACTGGGTGATATGGAAAATATGGCGTTCATGGGCACGATGGTCACAAGGGGAACTGGAACTGGTGTTGTCGTTGCTACAGGCATGAAAACTGCGATGGGCCAGATTGCTGACTTGCTGCAGACGGCTGAAGCACAGGAAACCCCACTTCAGCGCAGGCTTGAACAATTAGGGAAAATCCTGATAACGGCCGCTCTTTTCCTAACCTTATTGGTAGTAGGAATTGGCGTACTCCAGGGGCATGACCTGTATACAATGTTCCTTGCAGGGGTCAGTTTGGCAGTTGCCGCCATCCCTGAAGGTCTGCCGGCAATTGTTACTGTTGCGCTGTCACTGGGTGTCCAGAGAATGATCAGAAAGAATGCGATCGTCAGAAAGCTTCCTGCGGTGGAGACGCTTGGCTGCGCATCTGTCATTTGTTCTGACAAAACGGGAACGATGACTCAGAACAAAATGACCGTTACCCATTTGTGGAGCGGCAATAAAACCTGGACTGTGGATGGTGTGGGATACTCACCAACAGGATTATTCTTTTATAAAGACAAAAGCGTGGATCCTCATAGTGAAAAGTCATTGCAGCAGCTGCTGACATTTGGGATGCTTGCAATCACGCTGAAATGATTGATAAAGATGGCGAGTACACAATTGATGGTGACCCTACTGAAGGAGCTCTGCTGGTAGCCGCAATGAAAGCGGGTTACAGGAGAGAAAGCCTGCTGGACCAGTTTGAAATTGTTAACGAGTTCCCTTTCGATTCCAAGCGAAAAATGATGAGTATGATCGTGAAGGACAAAACTGGACGGAAATTTGCTGTTGTAAAAGGTGCACCGGATGTCCTGATTGGATTAAGTGATTCAATTCTCTGGGATGAAAGGCAGCAGCGCCTGACAAAAGACTTGACTGCTAAAGTCCAGGGGGCGATTGACGAGCTGGCTGGCAACGCATTAAGAACAATTGCCATAGCCTTCAAACCGATTCCGCAAAACACTGTCGTCCTTCATGAAAATGAAGCCGAAAAAGACCTGGTTTTCATCGGATTGCAGGGTATGATCGACCCGCCGCGACCTGAGGTGAAAACAGCTGTAAAAGAATGCCGCGACGCAGGTATTAAAACTGTGATGATTACTGGTGACCATGTTATCACTGCGAAGGCGATTGCTAGTCAGTTAGGGATATTAACCAAAGGCAGCAAAGTCTTAGATGGCAAGGCATTATCCGAGTTGTCTGTTTCAGAGCTAGAGGATGTAGTCGACGATGTTTCGGTTTTTGCGAGAGTTTCGCCTGAACATAAGCTTAAAATTGTAAAAGCTTTGCAAAATAGAGGGCATATCGTTGCGATGACTGGTGACGGCGTAAATGATGCGCCAGCCATTAAAGCTGCAGATATAGGAGTGGCTATGGGGATAACAGGTACAGATGTAGCAAAAGAAGCATCTTCCCTCGTACTCCTCGATGATAACTTCGCCACAATAAAAGCAGCCATTAAGGAAGGCCGAAACATCTATGAAAATATCAGAAAGTTCATCAGGTACCTCCTGGCTTCCAATGTTGGGGAGATTTTGGTCATGCTGTTCGCAATGATCCTTGGCTTGCCTCTCCCGCTCGTGCCGATCCAGATCCTCTGGGTGAATCTGGTGACAGATGGCCTCCCTGCGATGGCATTAGGGCTTGACCAGCCTGAGGATGATGTAATGAAAAGGGATCCGCGCCATCCTAAGGAAGGGGTATTTGCCCGGGGGTTAGGCTGGAAAGTCGTGTCAAGAGGTTTCCTGATTGGATTGATGACTCTGATTGCATTCATGATAGTCTATAATAGAAATCCGGACGACTTGGTATATGCACAGACCATTGCGTTTACAACACTCGTGATGGCACAGTTAATTCACGTATTCGACTGCAGGAGCGAAAAATCAATCTTCGCCCGCAACCCTTTTGAGAACAAATATTTAGTTTGGGCCGTAATTTCTTCGTTGGCCATGGTCCTTGTTGTGATCTATTCGCCAGTACTGCAGCCAATATTCCACACTGTTCCAATAATGGCGATGGATTGGTTATTGATCCTTGGCTTATCGGCAATTCCGACATTTTTGCTTGCGGGAACATTTTTTGCAAGAAAAACAAAGAGAAATATGATATAATCCGTTAGGTAATAGAGAAGGCTCTATTGCCTTTCTTTTTTTTACTAATGCTCTTTCGTAATCTTTCCTGCATCTACAGCTGAAAAGTTTTATGAAATCCTAAGCTTGGAAGTTCCTTTCGAGGGAAGGAGCGGAGTTGAAAAAAACATAAATTTAGACATTACATAAATGAATAAGCCTGTTCCACGGGTCTACAGGAAACTCGACTTTTTAGAAAGAATGGATGTGTCTGAAATGGTCGTCAGTATGACTGGGTTTGGAAGGAGCAGGACTGAATCTGACAGGTTCAGTGTCACAGTCGAGGTCAAAACGGTCAATCACCGTTTTTGTGAATTCCATATTCGCATGCCCCGGCAGCTCCTGAAAACGGAAGAAAAAATAAAAAAGAAACTCGGCGAACATATAAAAAGAGGGAGAGTCGAAGTATTTGTAACTTTGGAGGGCCAAGGCATAGTTAGCCGAAGTGTACATATTGACTGGGCAGCCCTGGACGAATTAGTCCATCACATAACTGAAATCAAGAACAGGTACAGCATTACGGGGGATATTGAGCTCCGTGACATTGTCAGCAGGCAAGAAATCATCCATATTGAAGAAATAGAAGCTGAAAATGAAGAGCTTGAACTTCTTGTCCTTTCAGCCGTTGAGGATGCCGGGAGCCAATTGGTCCAAATGCGTATGCTGGAAGGATCAGCACTTGAAAAGGATGTATTGCAGCATATCCAGCAGTTAAAAGAAAACATCACGAGCGTGAAGAAGCTGGCGCCGAGTGTTGTAGAGCAGTACCGTGAGAGGCTTCAAAAGAAAATGGCTGAATTGACGGATAGCCAGGCAGATGATGACAGAATCCTTACCGAGGTTGCCTTCTTTGCAGATAAAGCTGATATTAGTGAAGAGATTGCCAGGCTTGAAAGCCATGTAAGTCAATTCAAAGAAATTTTGAAGGCGAATGAGCTCTTGGCAGGAAATTGGATTTTCTGCTTCAGGAAATGAATCGCGAGGTCAACACAATCGGTTCCAAGGCGAATGATTCAAGAATTGCCAGGGAAGTAGTCGAGATGAAAAGCCTCCTGGAAAAGGTTAAGGAGCAAGTGCAAAATATAGAGTAGCGTTTAGAAAAGGCTTTAGAAGGCCAAAATAAATAACTGATGATTGGGGGACCATCATGGCAATCAAGCTTATAAATATAGGCTTCGGCAACATTGTTTCAGCTAACAGGATCATCTCGATCGTAAGTCCTGAATCAGCTCCAATAAAACGGATCATCCAGGACGCACGCGACCGTGGATCATTAATAGATGCAACATACGGAAGAAGGACGAGGGCTGTCATTGTAATGGACAGCGACCATGTCATTCTCTCTGCGGTACAGCCGGAAACAGTAGCTCACCGCCTGAATGACCGTGATGATATTATTGATGAAGGGTAGGACTATTTAATGCAGGAAAAAGGATTGTTGATTGTTCTTTCAGGACCATCAGGTGTTGGCAAAGGAACGGTCCGGAAAGAATTATTTTCCCAGCACGATACAGCTTTTGAGTATTCCGTGTCCGCGACAACGAGGCTGCCGCGTGAAGGAGAGCAAAATGGAGTAGATTATTTCTTCAAAACCAGGGAAGAATTTGAAGAAATGATCAAACAGGACCAATTGCTAGAGTATGCAGAATTTGTTGGCAATTATTATGGTACTCCAGTTGAGTACGTCCGCGAAACGCTCGATGCGGGAAGGGATGTTTTCCTTGAAATTGAAGTTCAGGGAGCAAGCCAGGTAAGAAGGAAATTCCCTGAGGGACTTTTCATTTTCCTAGCGCCGCCCAGCCTTTCAGAACTTGAAAACCGGATCGTGACAAGAGGGACAGAAACAGAAGATATCATCAAAGGCAGGATGAAAGCTGCTAGAGAAGAACTCGAAATGATGGAATTATATGATTATGTTGTTGAAAACGACCATGTTGAAAACGCAGCACAACGAGTTAAATCAATCGTTGTTGCGGAACACTGCCGCAGGGAACGTGTTCAACATCGTTATAAAAAAATGCTGGAGGTTGAATAAATGCTTAATCCTTCTATTGACTCTTTAATGACAAAAATTGATTCAAAATACTCATTAGTATCGGTTGCAGCTAAACGCGCACGCAGCATGCAGGTCCATATGGATGCTAAGCTAGATAAGTATGTTTCCCACAAATTCGTTGGCAAGGCACTCGAAGAAATCAACGCAGAAAAGCTTCATTTCAAGACAGCAGGAAGCCATGAAGAGCTAAATATCAACGAATAACACCACGATAACAACCTATTTATTGGGTTGTTATTTTTTTGTTTAGGCCTTACTGGCAAATAGGGAGATTCTATAAGCCCAAAAAGAGATTTTTACTTTAAAAAGGTCACATAGAAAAAAGTCTATAAATAAATAAAAAGGGACATAGTCCAGGTAGCTCATAATGTAAGGCACTACATACCACAGCTACTATATTACAGTAATGACCTTGCCTATTTCATGCTTAATCTGTGAAAAAATGTTATAGTTCAATCATAATGATAGTTTGTTGTAAAATGGGGGTTCTCTGACATGCTGAACGGTAAAAAAATTCTATTGTGTGTGACCGGTGGGATCGCTGTGTATAAGGGTGCTGCGCTGACGAGCAAGTTGACCCAGGCGGGTGCTGAAGTGAAGGTTATCCTTAGTGATTCTGCAGCTAAATTTGTTACTCCGCTCACTTTTCAGGCATTGTCTAGAAGTGAAGTTTATACAGATACATTCGATGAGAAAAATCCGGAAAATATCGCCCATATCCATTTAGCAGATTGGGCTGATTTGATTATAATTGCCCCAGCGACTGCCAATATTATCGGCAAGCTTGCAAATGGGATTGCTGACAATATGATTTCTACGACACTTCTTGCCGCGACTGCACCAGTATGGGTTGCTCCAGCAATGAATGTACATATGTACCAGCACCCCGCTGTTAAGAAAAACATGGAGACATTAAGAAACTTTGGATATGAATTTATTGAACCCGGAGAAGGGTACTTGGCATGTGGATACACAGGCAAGGGCCGTCTTGAGGAGCCTGAGACAATCGTCGAGCTTGCTGGCCAGTTTTTCTCTGATAAGGGCGGGGACCTTTCAGGACAAACTGTCTTGATTACTGCGGGCCCTACAAGGGAAAAAATCGATCCTGTCCGCTTTCTTACCAACCATTCAACTGGCAAGATGGGGTTCGCAATCGCAAGGGAAGCTGTGAAAATGGGGGCAAGGGTAATCCTTGTTTCGGGGCCGGTCAACTTGGATCCTCCAGGGGGAGCCGAATTAATTAAAGTGGAAAGTGCAGAGGAAATGTACCATGCTGCCCTGGCACATTTTGATAAGGCGGATGTCATGATTAGTACCGCGGCCGTAGCGGATTACCGTCCGAAATATACCTATGAAGAGAAAATGAAGAAAAAAGAAGGCGACCAGGCTCTTGAGCTTGAAAGGACGAAGGATATACTGTTTGAGCTCGGACAAAGGAAAACCGGCCAGGTGATCGTTGGGTTCGCAGCAGAAACAAATGATGTCGAAATCCATGCTAAGGGCAAGCTTGACAGAAAAAATGCAGACATGATTGTGGCGAATAACGTCAAACAGCAAGGCGCAGGCTTTGGTGCTGACACAAATATTGTCACCATTTACAAAAAGGATGGTACGTCCGTCGAGCTGCCTTTGATGTCTAAATCAGATGTAGCCCGAAAGATTCTTGCCGAAGTCGTTCACTGTTTTAAAAAGGATGAAAGCTTATGAATATAGCAAGCGTTATTGTCGATGTGCCTGCAAAGCAAACTGACAAAACCTTTGACTATAAAATACCTGAAAAATTCAAAGATGTGATCAAGCCTGGGACAAGGGTCATCGTACCGTTTGGTCCGAGAAAAATCCAGGGATTTGTCAGGGACCTTAAGAAAGAGTCCAGCTTCTCTAAGCTGCGCTCAATCATCGAACCACTTGATTTGACACCCGTACTGAATGAGGAACTTCTCGACCTCGGTGACTGGCTGACTGAACATACTCTAAGCTATAAAATCTCCTCCTATCAGGCAATGCTTCCAGCAGCGTTGAAGGCTAAATATGAAAAGAAAATTGTGCTTGCAAAAGGGACAGATATAACGGATCTGCCTGGAAATTTACTAGAGTTGTTCAAGGAAAATAGTGAAATCAACTGGGAGGATGCCGTTACTAAGGGTCTTGTACAGCAACTGCAAAAAGAGGCGTCGTCTGGCAGAGTAGAGGTAGTTTACCAGGTGAAGGACAGAGTGCGCAAAAAGCTGCTCAAGCATGTTTCACCAGCCGTTGAGCCTGTTCAGCTCAGGGAGGTAAGGGACAAACTATCATCACAGGCGTCAGGGCAGAAATCCGTGTTAGATTTCTTTCTGGAAAATCCAGAACCTGTGGAACAGAGGCTGATACTCTCCACTCTTGGAATCTCCCAGGCATCAATACAGTCACTGGTAAAGAAAGGTATGCTGAAAGTAGAAGAGCTGGAGGTTTACAGGGACCCATATTCAGAACGGGAATTTGAACGTAAAATGGCCCTCGAACTGACAGTTGAACAAGAAAAAGCGATTAGCCCCATCCTTTCTGCAATTGAAAAGGACTTGCATGAAGTCTTTCTATTATATGGTGTGACAGGCAGCGGCAAGACTGAAATTTATTTGCAGTCCATTCAGGAGGTATTGATTAAAGGCAAGGAAGCGATTGTGCTTGTGCCGGAAATTTCATTGACGCCGCAAATGGTCACGCGCTTCAAGGAGCGGTTTGGTGATTTGGTGGCTGTCATGCATAGCGGTCTATCTGCGGGTGAGAAGTATGATGAATGGCGGAAAATCCAGCGCAAGGAAGTAAAAGTGGTGGTAGGAGCGAGATCGGCGATTTTTGCTCCATTCGAGAACATCGGTATCATTATCATCGATGAAGAGCATGAAACGAGCTATAAGCAAGAAGAGAATCCAAGGTACCATGCAAGGGACGTGGCGATCCAGAGGGCTAAGACAAATGCTTGTCCAGTTGTCCTCGGCAGCGCGACTCCCTCACTTGAATCATTTGCCCGTGCGCAAAAAGGAAGGTATACTTTGCTCTCTCTCCCCAAGCGGATGAATAATCAGGCGCTGCCAACCGTTGAGATCGTCGATATGCGAGAGGAATTGCGAACAGGAAACCGCTCGATGTTTTCGGTAAAGCTTTTTGAAAAGATAAAAGACAGGCTTGAGAAAAAAGAGCAGACCGTCCTGTTTTTAAATAAACGCGGTCATTCGTCGTTTGTGATGTGCCGTGATTGCGGTTATGTCATGAACTGTCCGCATTGCGATATCACGCTGACATACCACCGATATAATGAGCAGATGAAATGCCATTATTGCGGTTACGAAGACAGGGTGCCGACCATTTGCCCTGAATGCAATAGTGAGCATATCCGCTATTTCGGCACCGGAACACAAAAGGTTGAGGAAGAGCTGTTAAAATTGATTCCTGAGGCAAGGATCATCAGGATGGATGTGGATACAACTGGCAGGAAAGGCTCACATGAAAAGCTGCTCACGGCATTTCAAGAGGGCCAGGCGGATATTTTACTCGGAACCCAAATGATTGCGAAAGGGCTGGATTTTCCAAACATTACATTAGTAGGTGTCCTTTCAGCAGACACCATGCTGAACCTGCCCGATTTCCGGTCTTCTGAAAAGACCTTCCAGCTTTTGACGCAAGTAAGCGGGAGGGCTGGAAGGCACAAGCTTCCCGGAGAGGTAGTAATCCAGACTTATACACCCGAGCATTACAGTGTTGAGCTTGCCGGGACGCAGGACTATGACAGGTTTTACCAGCAAGAGATGCTGATGCGGAAGGTTCACCAGTACCCGCCGTTTTACTATCTTTCCCTTGTAACTGTCAGCCATCAAGAATTGATGAAAGTAGTGTCAGTTACGGAAAAAGTTGCGAAATTCATCTCTTCGAGGCTGTCGAATGAAGCCGTTGTACTGGGTCCTGTAGCATCACCAATACCGCGGATCAACGATAGATATCGCTATCAATGTCTGATAAAATACAAAAAGGAACCAGAATTGAAGAATGCCCTAAAAACAATACTTGATCATTATCAGCAGGAAACAGGGACAGGGGGTTTGCAGATTTCTGTCGACTTAAACCCCTATATTTTGATGTAATGATTCCTTTTAAACAGGTTTTTTTCGAATGAAGTATACAAAGCAGGCCCGTATCCAGTTGTCGGAGAAACTACGCAATGTGAGGCTTTAAAGCAACAACGTTTACGAAACCTGTTTTCAGGAAAGTTTATGAAAAAAGATGATTGAACAAGCTAATACTACTATTTAAATGGATTTATTGGAGGATTTATTTTGGCAGTAAGAAAAATAGTAAATTATCCAGCGGAGATTTTGGAGCAGGAATGCGAAAAGGTCACAGTTTTCGACAAAAAACTGGCAAAGCTGCTGGATGACATGTATGATACAATGATTGAATTTGATGGCGTCGGCCTGGCCGCTCCTCAAATAGATATAAAGAAACAAATTGCGATTGTCGATATCGATGATGAGCACGGTACGATTGAATTGATCAATCCTGTTATCCTGGAAACCAGCGGTGAGCAAACAGGACCTGAAGGGTGCTTGAGTTTCCCGGGATTATATGGTGAGGTCACACGCCCGAATTATGTAAAGGTTAAGGCCCAGAACCGCAAAGGGAAAAGCTATGAACTAGAAGCAGAGGAGTTTTTAGCGAGAGCAATCCTCCATGAGATTGACCATTTACACGGAGTGCTATTCACCACCAAGGTGTCAAGATATATCGAAGAAGCTGAGTTAGAGGAGTTGAACCTGGAATGACAAGAATCGTATTTATGGGGACTCCGGATTTTTCTGTCCCGGTTTTGAGAAGATTGGTCGATGAAGGCTATGATGTAGTAGGAGTGGTTACCCAGCCTGACCGCCCAGTTGGAAGAAAACGGGTCATGACTCCGCCTCCTGTAAAAGCAGAAGCGCTGAAACATGGCATTACGGTTTATCAGCCGGAGAAAATCCGCCAGCAGGATGAACTCGATAAAATTTTGGCCCTTGAACCAGAATTAATTGTCACAGCTGCGTTTGGACAGATCTTGCCAAACAAACTCCTTGAGGCACCAAAGTTTGGCTGCATAAATGTTCATGCATCCCTTTTGCCAGAGCTGCGCGGTGGAGCGCCAATTCACTACGCCATCATCCGCGGCAAAGAAAAAACAGGTATAACGATTATGTATATGGTTGAAAAATTGGACGCTGGTGATATCCTGACACAAGTGGAAGTCCCGATTACCGAAACAGATACTGTTGGAACACTGCATGATAAAATGAGCTCAGCTGGTGCTGAACTTTTATCAGAAACGATTCCCAAGCTGTTAAAAGGGGAGATTACTCCTGTTCCGCAAAACGATGAAGATGCCACATTCGCGTGGAATATCAAGCGCGAACAGGAAAAGATCGATTGGAACAGAGATGGCGCAGAGATATATAACCATATCCGCGGCATGAATCCCTGGCCCGTTGCCTATACGACTATGGATGGATCGGTCATGAAGGTATGGAGCGCCGAAAAGGCAACTTATACAGGAAACGACCAGCCCGGTATGATTGTAAAAGTTGAAGAGGATGGTTTTGTTGTTGCCACTGGTGATGAAACCGCAATAAAAATCACAGAGCTTCAGCCAGCAGGCAAGAAAAAAATGGATGCCAAGCAGTTCTTGCTGGGGGCAGGATCCAACTTACAGCCAGGCGTTAAGTTAGGAGACAACAATGAGTAAAAAGAAAAATGTCAGGGATACAGCATTGCAGCTCCTTGAAACTATAGAAAAGAACCAAGCCTACAGCAATCTGCTCTTGAACAGTGCGATTGATAAAAATGAAATCAACCCGATTGACGTAGGCTTGCTGACAGAATTGGTATATGGCACGCTTCAGCGAAAAATGACTCTCGACTTTTACCTTAAGCCATTTATCGAGAAGAATAAAAAGCTTCAAAGCTGGGTCATCAATCTGCTGCGTATGACACTCTACCAGATGGTCTACTTGGATAAAATCCCGGAAAGAGCGGCTATATTTGAAGCAGTGGAAATTGCAAAACGCAGGGGACATAAAGGGATTGCCAGTCTAGTAAATGGTGTGTTGAGGAGCATTCAGAGAAATGGATTGCCTTCACTTGATACCATCACAGATCCTGCTGAAAGAATTTCGATCGAGACCAGCCATCCATTGTGGCTCGTAAAAAGGTGGGTCAACCAATTCGGTGTCGAAAAGACACAGGAAATGTGTGAAGTAAATTTAACTGCTCCGCTCCAGACAGGCAGGGTCAACTTGACGAGAATCTCCCGGGATGAGTGCCTTGACCTGCTTGAGGAAGAAGGATTTGAAGTAGAACCGAGTCCCATTCTGCCAGAAGCAGTAAAGTGTCTCAGGGGCAATCTTGCTTCATCCAAAGCTTTCAAATATGGTTTATTAACCATCCAGGATGAAAGCTCCATGCTCGTTGCCCACGCACTGGGCATTAAAGAAGAAGAGGTTATTCTTGATGCATGTGCAGCTCCGGGAGGGAAAACTACTCATATCGCCGAAAAGCTCGGCAATAGCGGGAAAGTGATTTCCCTTGACCTACATGAACACAAGGTGAAGCTAATCTCCGAGAATGCAGAGCGCCTGGGCCTCGAAAATATTGATGCCCAAAAAATGGATAGCCGCCAGGCTTCGGCTCAATTTGAAAAAGAATCAATTGATCGGGTATTACTGGATGCTCCCTGCTCCGGACTCGGAGTAATGAGACGAAAGCCGGATATGAAGTATACTAAGAAGGAACAGGATTTATCACAGTTGAAAACGATCCAATTGAGCCTGCTCGAATCAGTCGCCCCGCTTTTAAAAGCTGGAGGGACACTTGTATATAGTACATGCACGGTTGACCGTGAGGAAAACCAGGAAGTAATCGAAAAATTTTTACACGACCATCCCGAATTCGAAGGAGATCCCTCATTTGCAGAAAGAATGCCAGAGGCAATCAAACCATTGATTAATGGTTATGATGTGCAGATTCTTCCGCAGGATTTTGGCTCTGATGGGTTTTATATTGCTTGTTTAAGAAAGAAGGTGGAATAACATGGAACAAGAAAAAGCAACAAGGAATGCAGCAACAGAGGATACAGGAAAAAAGTCCATTTATTCACTTCAGCTTGATGAACTGAAGGACTGGCTGAAGGAACAGGGAGAAAAACCTTTCCGGGCAGAGCAAGTATTTGACTGGCTTTACAAAAAAAGAGCAGTTTCTTTCGAGGATATGTCCAACCTCTCAAAAACTTTAAGGGACAAGCTAGAAGAGCATTTCGTATTGACAACACTCGATACAATTATTCAGCAGACATCATCAGATGGAACGATCAAGTTCTTATTCGAAATGCATGATGGCAAGTCCATTGAAACCGTACTTATGAGGCATGAGTATGGAAATTCTGTCTGTGTAACTACACAGGTTGGCTGCAGGATCGGCTGTACTTTTTGCGCATCTACACTTGGCGGTTTAAAGAGGAACCTGGAAGCAGGAGAAATCGTTGCCCAGGTCGTAAAAGTACAACAGGCACTTGATGAGACAGACGAGAGAGTAAGTTCAATCGTCATCATGGGAATCGGCGAACCGTTTGATAACTATGACAATATGCTCTCTTTCCTGAAGATCGTCAACCATGAAAAAGGCTTGAATATCGGCGCGCGTCATATTACGGTATCAACAAGCGGAATCATCCCGAAAATTTATCAGTTTGCTGATGAGAATATGCAAATCAACTTTGCGATTTCGCTGCACGCTCCGAATAGCGAACTGCGCAGCAGGCTGATGCCGATCAACCGTGCATATAAGCTTCCTGACCTGATGGATTCAGTCCGCTATTATGTGAACAAGACAGGACGGCGAATCAGCTTTGAGTATGGTCTTTTTGGCGGAGTGAATGACCAGGTTGAGCATGCGGAGGAACTGGCACAACTGGTTAAGGGTATTAAGTGCCATATAAATCTTATTCCCGTCAACTATGTACCTGAGCGTGATTACGTAAGGACACCAAAGAGCCAGATCTTCAAGTTCGAACGGACACTTCGCGACCGCGGAGTGAATGTGACAATCAGAAGAGAACAAGGGCATGACATTGAAGCAGCTTGCGGACAACTTCGGGCGAAAGAAAGAAAAGAAGAGACGAGGTGACAAAATGAAGGCTGTTTTCATGACAGACAGGGGAAAAGTCCGCCTGCATAATGAAGACAATGGCGGCATTTTTGTAAACTCTCACGGCCAGCGCCTTGCCATCGTAGCAGATGGCATGGGCGGCCACCGTGCGGGTGATGTTGCCAGTGAAATGACGATCAAGCATTTGAAGGATCTATGGGATAGTTCAACAGAGATACATACAGCAGAAGAAGCAGAAAAATGGATGGAAGAAGCTGTCTTGCAAGTCAATAAAGATATATTCGAGCATTCCTTGAAAAACACAGAATGTGAAGGAATGGGAACAACCATCGTGGCGGCCATTTGTACGAACCTGTTCGCGACCATCGTTAATATAGGTGACAGCCGATGTTACTTATTGAACGAGACGGGATTCAAACAATTGACGGAGGATCACTCTCTTGTTAACGAGCTGGTTCGATCTGGACAGATTTCAAGGGAAGATGCAGAGCACCACCCGAGAAAAAATGTCCTTTTAAGAGCGCTCGGGACTGAAGAGTCGGTCGAGATGGATGTGAAAACAATCATCTTTGAAGAGGAAGATGCGCTTCTCCTTTGTTCCGATGGACTTTCCAATAAAGTAAGCCAGGAAGAAATGGAAAGCATCATTAGAAATAGCGGTATGTCCCTTGAAGATAAGGCGGCAGAATTTATCAAAAGGGCAAACCAATACGGCGGCGAAGATAATATTACTCTTGCTATCGTCGAATACCAGGAATTCAACGAGGGCAGGTGAAGAATATGATTATCGGAAAAAGAATCAGCGGACGCTATAAAATCAAGGACATGATCGGCGGCGGAGGCATGGCGAATGTCTACCTTGCCCATGATATGATCCTCGATAGGGATGTAGCGGTCAAAATGCTTCGTCTTGATTTTGCCAACGATGATGAATTTATACGCAGATTCCATCGAGAAGCGCAATCCGCAACCAGCCTTGCTCATCCAAACATCGTCAGCATTTATGATGTCGGTGAAGAGGACGGGCTATACTATATTGTGATGGAATATGTCGATGGCCAGACATTGAAGCAGTACATACAGCAGCACGCGCCTGTTCCGGTTGAAGAAGCCCTTGATATAATGCAGCAGCTTACTTCCGCGATTTCACATGCCCATCATAATCATATTGTCCACCGGGATATCAAGCCGCATAATATCCTGATCGACAGCAGCGGTACAGTAAAAATTACCGATTTCGGAATAGCAATGGCTTTAAGCGCAACCAGTATCACTCAAACGAATTCAGTGCTGGGATCTGTTCATTATCTTTCTCCTGAACAAGCTAGAGGGGGCATGGCAAACAAGAAGTCGGATATTTATTCGATTGGGATTGTCATGTTTGAATTGCTCACAGGGAGACTTCCCTTTTCAGGTGAATCTGCTGTTTCCATTGCCCTGAAACATTTACAGTCGGAGACTCCTTCCTTAAAAAGATGGAATCCGCAAATCCCTCAAAGTGTAGAGAATGTTGTTCTCAAGGCGACTGCGAAGGATCCTTTCCATCGATATGATACTGTCGATGAAATGGAAGAGGATCTGCGTACAGCACTTGATGCAAATCGTTTGAATGAAGGAAAGTTTGCCATACCAGAAGATGATGAAGCGACAAAAGCAATCCCGATTATAACGAATGACCGGCCTTATCATAATCTTGATGAAACAATCGTACGAAAAGACGATGCTGGTTCACAGGAACAAACACCAAAAGCTAAGCCAGAGAAAAAGAAGAAAAAGAAATGGCCAATCATACTGACAGTTTTGTTTTTATTGATCTTAACAGCGGGAATAGTAATGGTGACAATGGGCCCCGACTTATTCGGTCCGAAGGAAAAGGAAGTGCCTGATGTAAGCGGCATGGAAGTAGAAGATGCAGTCGCAAAACTCATGTCAGCTGGCTTTGTTACCGGAGATATAAATGAAATCAGTGATGAGGAAGTCGAAGAAGGAAATGTCATCCGCACTAATCCGAAAGCTGGTAAGATGATTAAAGAAGGAAATGAAATCGACTTGTATATCAGTACAGGGAAAGAAACAGTGGAATTGTCGGATTATAGAGACAGGAATTACGACGATGTCTACAGCCTGCTGGAAGGGAAAGGTTTCAAGGATATCGTAAAAAACGAAGAGCATGACGATAGTGAAGCAGGTACCATCCTTGAGCAAAATCCACCGGGTGGTGAATCCGTCATTCCTGAGGAGACAACTTTGGAATTTAAAGTCAGCAAGGGGCCAGAATTGGTCACATTGCGAGATTTGAAAGGATACAACCAAGACAACCTCGATGTATATGAAGAAACCACTGGCCTGGTCATTGAGAGAACTGAAGAGGCGTATCATGATACAATACAAGCCGGATCGGTAATTTCTCAAAAAACTGAACCAGGTACTGACTTGCCACCAGGCAGTAAGGTGAGTGTGGTCATTTCAAAAGGACCTGAGCCAGCACCTCCTAAAGAAAAAACTATTGAAATTACAATACCATTTCAGCCGAAAGAAGAAGGAGTACCTCAAGAAGTAAAGATTTATATTAGTGACATGAATCGCGATGATTCAGTTCCTGCAGAGACCTTTAAAATCACTGAGGATACAACCCGTAAACTCACTTTTATGATCGCACCAGGCCAAGAGGCTTATTATAGAGTGACAGTGGACGATGTACATTATACAGAGGAACGTATTCCGTATCCAGAAGACTAACAGACAGGGAGTGTTGCTATGCCTGAGGGCAAAATTATTAAGGCGCTGAGCGGTTTTTATTATGTTGCCAATGAAGATGGGGTTGTCCAGTGCCGAGGCCGTGGTGTTTTCCGTAAAAACAAGGTTACACCGCTCGTAGGTGACGAGGTCGTTTTCCAGGCTGAGAATGATACGGAAGGCTATATCCTGGAAGTCAAAAACCGGAAGAATGAGCTGGTACGCCCGCCAATCGCGAATGTAGACCAGGCCATCCTCGTTTTTTCAGCTGTGGAACCTGATTTCAGTACAGCTTTGCTAGACAGGTTTTTGGTGCTTGTTGAATACAACCAAATCGAGCCACTCATCTGCATTACGAAAATGGATCTAACCAATGAAGAACAAAAGTCCCGGCTCGAAGAATATGCAGAGGACTATCGTAAGGCAGGCTATGAGGTGATTTTAACATCCTCTGAAACTTCAGAAGGGCTGGAAAAATTGAAACCTCATATTGAGGGCAAGATATCTGTTTTTGCCGGTCAATCCGGAGTGGGAAAATCTTCTCTGCTTAACGCAATCCGACCAGACCTGGAGTTGAAAACTGACGATATATCTTCCCATTTGGGCAGGGGCAAGCATACAACAAGGCATGTTGAACTGATTACCATCAATAATGGGCTTGTTGCTGACACACCTGGTTTTAGTTCGCTGGAATTCACAGATATTGAAGCAGAGGAGCTTAATTCATGCTTTCCGGACATAGCGGAGATCAGTGAGGATTGTAAATTCCGCGGCTGCCTTCATATGGCTGAGCCCAAGTGTGCCGTCAAAGCAGCAGTCGAGTCAGAAGCATTGCCTGAATACAGGTATTCGCATTATAAGGACTTTTTGTTAGAAATCAAAGATAGAAAGCCGAGGTACTGAAATATGGTGAAAATTGCACCTTCCATTTTATCAGCCGACTTTGCCCGCCTGGGGGAAGAAATCAAGGATGTCGAGCGAGGTGGAGCTGATTATATTCATGTGGATGTAATGGATGGACATTTTGTCCCTAATATTACGATTGGTCCATTGATTGTCGAAGCAATCAGACCAGTAACGAAGCTTCCGCTTGATGTCCACCTGATGATCGAAAATCCTGACCAATATATTGAAGCGTTCGCAAAGGCCGGAGCGGATTATATTACGGTCCATGTGGAAGCGAGCAGGCATCTGCACAGGACGATTCAGCTAATTAAATCTACCGGTGTAAAAGCGGGGGTTGTCTTGAACCCGGCAACTCCTGTGGACAGTCTGAAGCATATAATTGAGGATGTCGACTTGGTGCTTCTTATGTCCGTCAATCCGGGTTTCGGCGGCCAAAAATTCATCTCTTCAGTACTTCCTAAAATCAGGCAGGTAAAAGAACTTGCAGAAACATTGAATCTTGAACTTGAAATCGAAGTCGATGGCGGAGTGAACGAAGAGACAGCCAGACTTTGTATTGAAGCTGGAGCGAACGTGCTTGTAGCCGGTTCAGCAGTCTTTAATAAGGAAGACAGAGGAGCTGCTATCGCTAGCCTAAGACCATAAATAAAGCCAGCCGTCACATGCGGCTGGCTTTATTTAGCTTATAGTTTTTCAGTATATACTATTCTTTGAATGGAAAAGGAGTTTGCTTTTATGATAATAAACTTAGTAGCAGGAGGACCGGCAAACCTGATACCAGATTTCCATTTATATGACGAAAGCAATGTCATCTGGGTTGGGATCGATAGAGGTGTATTTTTTTTACTTGGGGCAGGAATCAAGCCATCAACAGCATTCGGGGATTTTGACTCCGTTTCAGAAGCAGAGTTGGCAGAGATTGAGGAAGCTGTTTCAGACCTTAATAAATTTAAACCTGAAAAAGATGAGACAGATATGGAGCTGGCTTTAAACTGGGCACTTGAGCAGGAACCGGAATCCATAAAAGTATTTGGCGCCACTGGAGGAAGGCTGGACCATCTAATGGCAAATATCCAAATGCTGGTCAAGCCCCTTCAGGACGGATCTTCCATCCATATCGAAATAATTGATAAAAATAATATCTTATATATCAAAGGCCCAGGCACCTACACTGTCAGCGAGCTCGATGAATTTAAGTATGTTTCCTTTCTGCCTGTAACACCGGCAGTCTCCGGCATGACGCTAGAAAATTTTAGATACCCATTAAAAGACTGTCATATTCCTATGGGGTCGACACTATGTATTAGTAATGAACTTATTAGAGGTCATGGTACTTTTTCATTTTCTGAAGGCATATTATTAGTTGTAAGAAGCAAGGATTGAAAAGTCTTCTCTGGAGCTCTATTCATGAAATTGAATTCAAGGATTCACATGAAAGGAGCAATTTTTGCATACCAGCGAATATACTGTACGGATGCAGAAAGAAGACTGGTTTTCGAGAGATGGTGAGGAGGGACGGTATGAGATTCTATACAATCAAACTGCCTAAATTTTTAGGGGGCCTCGTACGGGCGATGTTAGGTGCATTTAAAAAGGAATAGAACCGATAAAAAGTGAAGTGAAGAGAGAATATGAAAGCTCTATTGGCACCCTGGAAACGGGGTGCTTTTATTTTGCTGTCAATTGGGAAGAATGAGAATGAGGATGTTTTGTAAGTCACAGAAAAATAAAAAAGGCACCCTCTAGGATGCCGTGCAGTTTCCTGCCGGCTGCTGGAGCCAGGCAGAAGATCTGCGACTTTTTAATTATACGCGTTCAACTTTACCTGATCTTAGAGCTCTTGCAGATACCCAAACACGCTTAGGCTTGCCGTCTACAAGAATACGTACTTTTTGAAGGTTAGCACCCCATGTACGCTTGTTAGCGTTCATTGCGTGAGAGCGTGCGTTCCCAGAACGAGTTGATTTACCAGTTACTACACATTTACGTGGCATATGATTTCCCTCCTAACTGACAAAAGCTGTTACTATTTTTTGCTGCAATTATTTGCATATCGTCAGAACTGCGAATTAAACAGGATAACCTCTTCTCTGACATACTTTAATAATTTATCATAGAAATTTCGCATTTGCAATACTTCTGATGAAAGCTATAAAGAAAAAAACCTTGACATATAGTTGAGATTCTTGCTGAATAATAAAGGGAAGGGCAGAATAACTTTAAAAATTGCTTGGCTTATAGTAAAATAACTGTAGCATAATGCTATTTTTCCAAAGGGGGAACGAATCATGTCCATCGAGCTAAAAACGAAGTACGGACAAATTGATATATCAAATGACGTCATTGCAACGATTGCGGGCGGCGCAGCGGTTGATTGTTATGGTATTGTCGGGATGGCTTCAAAGAACCAGATCAAGGACGGATTGACAGATATTTTGCGCAGGGAGAATTTCACTCGCGGAGTAATCGTTCGCCAGGAAAACGAGGAAGTACATATTGATATGTATATTATTGTGAGCTATGGGACGAAAATTTCCGAGGTTGCCCACAATGTCCAGTCAAAGGTAAAATACACTCTTGATAAAACTGTAGGGCTGGCAGTTGACTCGGTGAATATTTACGTTCAAGGAGTTCGTGTAACGAACCCGTAAGAGGAGGAAAGATTTGTGTCTATTAATGTTCTAGACGGAAAGCGTTTTGCGGAGATGGTGATTCAGGGTGCCAACCATTTGGCGGCGAATGCCAAGTATGTCGATGCACTGAACGTCTTCCCTGTTCCTGATGGTGATACGGGAACGAATATGAATTTATCGATGACTTCCGGTGCCAAGGAAGTAAAGAACAATGTACAGGAACATATCGGGAAGGTTGGTTCTGCACTTGCCAAGGGCTTGCTTATGGGAGCGAGAGGCAACTCTGGGGTTATCCTGTCCCAATTATTCCGCGGTTTTGCAAAAGCAATCGAAAATAAGCCAACTGTGAACTCTGTAGAGTTTGCCGCTGCGTTGAATGCAGGTGTTGAAACAGCTTATAAAGCTGTCATGAAACCTGTGGAAGGCACAATTTTAACAGTAGCAAAGGATGCTGCAAGGCATGCTGTAGCTATTGCCAAGAATCATGAAAGCCTTATTGGCTTAATGGAAGAAGTGCTGAAAGAAGCGAAGGCATCATTAAACCGCACACCTGATTTGCTTCCCGTTCTAAAGGAAGTAGGAGTAGTAGATAGTGGCGGACAGGGTCTTGTGTTCGTTTATGAAGGCTTCCTTGCAGAATTGAAGGGTGAAAAGCTTCCTGATTCCCCATCTGCGATGCCGAATATGAATGAGCTTGTCAGCGCTGAGCATCATAAGAGCGTCCAGAGCCACATGAACACTGAAGATATTGAATTCGGCTATTGTACTGAATTCATGGTTAGGCTTGAAGGAAAAGAAGCATTTTCTGAGGAAAACTTCCGCCAGGACTTGAGTCATTATGGAGATTCACTTCTGGTAATTTCCGATGACGAAGTAGTAAAGGTACATATCCACTCAGAACAGCCCGGCGAGGTTTTGACGTATGGACAAAGATACGGAAACCTTATCAATATGAAGATTGAAAATATGCGCCAGCAGCACACGGATATTGTCGGCGAATCATCTACCCCACTTCGAACTCAGGCTGCTGAGCCTAAGAAGGAAAAACGGGAGTACGGAATCGTCGCTGTCTCAATGGGTTCCGGAATCGCTGAGCTTTTCCGCAGCATTGGTGCCAACGCGGTGATTGAAGGCGGCCAGACAATGAATCCAAGTACAGAGGATATCATTAAGGCGATTAAAGAAGTGAATGCGCGCAAGGTCATCATCCTGCCGAACAATAAGAACATCATCATGGCCGCTGAGCAGGCTGCTGAGGTAGCCGAGGAAGAAGTGGTAGTCATTCCTTCGAAAACTGTTCCCCAGGGAATGACAGCATTGCTATCATTTAACCCATCAGCTGAACCTGGTGACAACAAAGAAGCAATGACTGAGGCAATGCAGCATGTGAAAACGGGCCAGCTGACATATGCTGTCCGCGATACGAGTATAGACGGTCTTGAAATTTCAACAGGAGATTTCATGGGCATCGCCGATGGAAAAATCGTCCTGAAGGACCAGGACAAAGTCAAGGCAGCCAAGGACCTATTGGAACAGATGCTTGATGAAGACTCAGAAATCCTGACAATCTTAAAGGGTGAAGATGCTTCCGAGGAAGATGTCGATTCAATCGTCGAGTTTGTTGAAAGCAATTACGGCGATGTGGAAGTAGAAGTCCACAATGGTGAACAGCCATTATACGCCTTCATCTTCGCGATCGAATAAATTCATCCAGAATTGGAGATTCTTCCGCTGGACAAATAAAATTGTAATATGGTACTAAGAAATAGAAGGGGACACCCTTCTATTTCGTTTTGTATATAAAGAGTTTTTAATCGTTGATTGCACGATTTTATGTGAAAAGATAAACGTAACAGCTTCTGCTTTGCCCGAAAAAGGGCCGTGCAGTGAAGACGGTAAAAACAAAACTCCAGAAACAGCGTGAGGAGGGGGGAGCGGCAGCACCGATTGGCCGTAAGCTGGAGGCCAGAATTTTCGGTATACCGCTTGATAATCTTGAATGAACAATTAAAACAACCAGTAACAGCAGTTAAAGGGATCGGCAATGAAATGGCGGAGACTCTGGCAGATATGCAGATCAGGACTGTCGGTGACTTGCTTGAATACTTCCCGTACCGTTACGAGGATTATCGCCTGAAGGACCTGGCGGAAGTAAAGCATGACGAGAGAGTCACGGTGGAAGGGACGGTTCACAGTGAGCCTTCTGTTGTATATTATGGCCGTAAAAAGAACCGGCTGACAGTGAGGCTGCTTGTTGGCCGTTATTTAATCATCGCTACATTCTTTAATCAGCCATATCTAAAACAAAAAATAACTGTCGGGGAAACCATCTCTGTTACCGGGAAATGGGATCAGCACAGGCAGACGATCACCGCTACTCAAATGTCGTTGGGCGAGCATGGAAAGAGCCAGGATTTTGAACCTGTTTATGCTGTAAAAGGAAAAATGACCGTAAAAACAATCAGAAGGCTGATCAAGCAGGCATTTTCTCAGTTCGGACATGAAATCGGAGAAATTTTGCCAGCGGAACTTCTTCAGAAATACAAACTGCTTAATCGCAGGGATGCGCTGAGAATCATGCATCTCCCGTCAGATTCAGAGGAGATGAAGCAGGCGAGAAGGAGATTTGTATACGAGGAGTTTCTTTTATTCCAGCTTAAGATGCAGTCATTGAGAAAACTTGAACGGGAACAGAGTCCTGGAATTGCGATTTCATATGAATTGGACAAGCTGAAAACTTTCATTTCGGGATTGCCTTTCCCGCTTACGGGAGCACAGAAACGAGTGGTAAATGAAATCCTTGGGGACATGAAGTCGCCTTACCGCATGAATCGTCTTCTTCAGGGGGATGTAGGATCGGGTAAAACAGTTGTTGCAGCGATCGCCCTCTATTCGGCAAAGACAGCCGGCTATCAAGGTGCATTAATGGTCCCTACGGAAATCCTGGCCGAACAGCACTCGCAATCATTGACACAGCTGCTCAAGCCATTCGGGATAACGGTGGCTCTCCTGACAAGCTCTGTCAAAGGGAAGCGCAGAAAAGAGATGCTTGAACAGCTGAAGCTTGGTGAAATTGACGTGCTGATTGGAACACATGCTTTGATCCAGGATGAAGTGGATTTTCAAAACCTGGGACTTGTTATTACGGATGAACAGCACCGTTTTGGCGTGGAACAAAGACGGGTACTTAGGGAAAAAGGGGAAAATCCTGATGTACTGTTCATGACCGCGACTCCAATACCAAGAACTCTTGCCATTACCGTATTTGGTGAAATGGATGTCTCTGTTATTGATGAAATGCCAGCTGGACGTAAAACGATCGAAACATATTGGGCCAAACATGAAATGCTTGAGCGAGTTCTTGCCTTTATGGAAAAAGAGCTTTCGAAAGGAAGACAGGCCTATGTGATTTGTCCTCTTATCGAGGAGTCGGATAAGCTGGACGTGCAGAACGCAATCGATGTGCACAGCACATTGAGCTTCTATTTTAAAGACCGTTACAAGGTCGGACTTATGCATGGACGCCTCCATTCCGATGAGAAAGACCAGGTCATGAAAGCATTCAGTGATAACGAGGTGCAAGTTCTCGTTTCGACCACTGTGGTAGAGGTTGGAGTCAATGTCCCGAATGCGACGGTCATGCTGATTTATGACGCTGAGCGATTTGGATTGGCACAGCTTCACCAATTAAGAGGCAGGGTTGGCCGCGGAAGCGATCAATCGTACTGCATTTTGCTTGCCGACCCTAAAAGTGAAGTCGGCAAAGAGCGAATGAAAATAATGTCCGAAACGAATGATGGGTTTGTTCTCAGTGAAAAAGATTTAGAGCTGAGGGGCCCAGGTGACTTCTTTGGGAAAAAACAAAGCGGCCTGCCTGAATTCAAGGTAGCTGATATGGTCCATGATTACCGTGCGCTGGAAACCGCTAGGAATGATGCGGCGCTGCTAGTCCAATCAGAAGCTTTCTGGCAAAGCGGGAAATATAGATTATTACGAGAGTATCTAGAGGAAACAGGTGCTCTTGCCAATGAGAAACTGGATTGACCTGATTGAATCTATTAACGATTAAAAGATTCATAGTATGGACGAAAGCAGATTCAGTTGTGAGTCTGCTTTTGTTATGCACCGGGGTAAAGCCATGCAAGTCACAAGATTTACCGATACTCTGACAACGATGATTGGTGCTGATCCAGTCCCCGGCGCATTTCATTTTTCTTCTTGCAATCTTTTTTTATTATATATATACTACTATTAGTACCTAGTCTTAATAGCTCGGGCGGTGTTTAGTAAATGAAACGCAACAAAAGAGAACGTCAGTCTATGTTGACTGAGACGATTAAAGAAAATCCCTTCATAACGGATGAGGAGCTGGCCGAAAAATTTTCCGTCAGCATCCAGACAATAAGACTGGACAGACTGGAATTATCAATTCCTGAACTAAGGGAAAGAATTAAGAACGTGGCCGAAAAACGATTCGAAGATGAAGTCCGTTCCTTGCCGCTGGAAGAAGTAATTGGTGAAATCATTGATATTGAACTTGACCATAGTGCAATATCAATTCTGGATATAAAGAGAGAACATGTATTTAAACGAAATAAAATCGCCAGGGGGCACCATTTGTTTGCCCAGGCTAACTCGCTGGCCGTTGCCGTTATAAATGATCAGCTTGCATTGACAGCTAAAGCTAATATCCAATTCACAAGATCGGTAAAAGAAGGTGAACGGGTAATCGCCAAAGCGAGAGTCAAAAAGATTGATAACGATCATGGCCGTACTCTTGTAGAAGTGATTAGTTTTGTGAACAGTGAAAGTGTTTTTAAAGGCGAGTTTGAAATGTACCGGTCAAAAAATGAAAAGTAAGGGATGAAAAGCGATGAGGCTAGCAGTAGATGCGATGGGCGGAGACAATGCACCAAGAGAAATCGTCCTCGGAGCAATGAAAGCAATTGAAAAATATAATGACATACATATAGTGTTAGTTGGCGACGAGAATAAGATCCGGGAGCACCTCACAAATGAAGAGAGAATCGAAATCCTTCATACAGAAGAAGTGATCCTTGGTACAGATGAACCTGTCAGGGCAGTGCGCCGCAAAAAAACTGCTTCAATGGTTCTTGCAGCCCAGCAAGTTGCTGATGGAAATGCAGATGCCTGTATTTCTGCCGGCAATACAGGAGCTTTGATGGCTGCTGGATTGTTTGTGGTAGGAAGAATAGATGGTATTGAAAGACCGGCCCTGGCACCGACTCTTCCTACAATTGGAGGAGAAGGCTTCCTGCTTCTCGATGTCGGAGCCAATGCTGATGCAAAACCTGAACACCTTGTCCAATATGCGATAATGGGTTCGATTTACAGCGAGAAGGCAAGAGGAATCACAAATCCTCGTGTGGGCTTGTTGAATATTGGGACAGAGGAGAAGAAAGGCAACGAGCTCGTAAGAAACACATATGAATTATTGAAGGAAGCAGATATCAACTTCATTGGCAACGTTGAATCAAGGGACTTGCTTGAGGGAGCTGCGGATGTTGTAGTCGCAGATGGTTTTACCGGAAATATGGTTCTGAAAACCATTGAAGGTACAGCAATGTCGGTGTTTAAAATGCTAAAAACAGCTTTGACTTCCAATTTCAAAAGCAAGATGGCTGCTGCTGTTCTGAAGCCGGACCTGACCGTACTCAAAAATAAGATGGATTACACGGAATATGGCGGTGCTGGTCTTTTCGGTCTTAAAGCTCCTGTCATCAAAGCTCATGGATCATCTGATGCAAATGCGGTGTTCAATTCGATCCGGCAGGCGAGGGAAATGGTAGAAAAGGATGTTTCCGGTACTATCAAAACTGCCATCGAAAAGTGAGTAATGAATAAAAAATAACGAGTTAAAGGGGAATCTTTCATGGGGAAAATCGCGTTTTTGTTCCCGGGACAGGGATCGCAGACAGTAGGGATGGGACAGGCCCTCGCGAATTCAGAGCAATCAGTCTCAGAAACTTTCAAAAAAGCGGACGAGGTCCTGGGTGAAAGCTTAAGCACACTGATTTTTGAGGGTCCTCAAGAGAAGCTTACGCTTACGACAAATGCCCAGCCTGCGCTTTTGACAACCAGTATTGCTATATTGAATTATTTCAGCCAGTTCGGGATCAAGCCTGATTTTACTGCCGGCCATAGTCTGGGTGAATATTCTGCCCTGGTTGCTTCGGAAGCTATTACTTTTGAAGACGCAGTGTATGCAGTCCGCAAACGTGGAGAGCTCATGGAAGAGGCTGTACCGAATGGAGAAGGAACAATGGCCGCAGTTCTCGGCATGGATCGTCAGAAGCTCATGGATGTGACCGAAACTGTTTCAGCTGGCGGTAATCCTGTTCAGCTGGCCAACTTGAATTGTCCGGGACAAATCGTCATTTCTGGTTCTAGAGCTGGAGTAGAAGAAGCTTCTGTGAAAGCAAAGGAAGCTGGTGCCAAACGGGTTATTCCGCTCGATGTCAGCGGTCCGTTCCATTCCTCGCTGATGAAGCCGGCTGCTGAAAGATTTGAAGCTATACTGGGAAACATTACAGTAAAGGATGCGGCTGTTCCGGTGATTGGAAATGTAACGGCCGAACCGATGACAGAAGCTTCGGAATTCAAAAAAAGATTAGTTGAACAGCTTTATTCTCCGGTACTATGGGAGGATTCAGTCGCGAAAATGCTGGAACTTGGTGTCGATACCTTTATAGAAATTGGGCCGGGAAAGGTTCTGTCTGGTCTTGTAAAGAAAGTGGATCGCTCAGCAAAGACATTCGCAATAAATGATGCAGAAACTTGTGCAGCAGCAGTTGCTGCTCTTAAGGAGGAGAAGGAATGAGACTGGAAGGTAAGGTAGCGCTGGTAACCGGAGCCTCTCGCGGAATTGGGCGTGAAATCGCTTTGGAACTTGCCAGGGAAGGTGCATCAGTCGCAGTCAATTATGCAGGGAGCGAAGCAAAAGCCCTGGAAGTTGTTGATGAAATCAAGGCAATGGGACAAGATGCTTTTGCCATTCAGGCAGATGTTTCCAACTCCGAATCAGTAAATGATATGGTTAAAGAAACGATTGAGCGTTTCGGCAAGCTGGACATACTTGTTAACAATGCGGGTATAACGAAAGACAATCTGTTGATGAGGATGAAAGAATCTGAATGGGATGATGTAATCAACATCAACCTAAAAGGTGTCTTTCTTTGTACAAAAGCAGTTACAAGACAAATGATGAAGCAAAGAAGCGGGAGAATCATCAATATCTCTTCCATTGTAGGTGTCAGCGGTAATCCAGGGCAGGCTAACTATGTTGCGGCCAAATCCGGAGTGATTGGGCTGACTAAAACGACGGCGAAGGAGCTATCATCCAGAGGAATCACAGTGAACGCTGTGGCACCGGGATTTATCACGACAGACATGACGGATAAGCTAAACGAGGATGTAAAAACAGAAATGCTCAAACAGATACCGCTGGCACGGTTCGGTGAGCCGAAAGATATTGCAAGAACCGTCGTCTTCCTGGCATCCGAAGACAGCGCGTATATGACAGGCCAAACCCTGCACATAGATGGCGGCATGGTGATGTAGATTTTTTTATTGCTTTTGTGAAAGGGCTAAAACAATGAGATCACAAGGGTGTTGATTCTAAAGTATCGGGCTCTGTTATAATCAACTTTCAATTTATAAAACCTGTTGATTGTAGTGGAAGGCGCGAAGACTCCTCCGAAGTGCTAACGCATTTTCATCGTGCGTGGGAGGATTCAAGGTAGCAAATTCAATGTCCTGCGGGATTAGCAAGTCATCGGGAGACCCCGCAGGCGTGTTAACGCCGAGGAGGCTCCCGGACTGCCCGCGGAAAGCGAAGCGCCTGGAACGAAGATCAACAGACTAGTTTAATAGCCCTAATATTAAAAAGTTATTACAGCCATTTATTAATTAAATAAAATCAACTATAATGGCTTGAGGGGAGGTGAACAAGCATGGCAGACGTTTTAGAACGCGTAACAAAAATTATTGTTGACCGTTTGGGAGTAGATGAATCTCAAGTAACTTTAGAAGCATCTTTTAAAGATGATCTTGGTGCTGATTCCCTTGATGTTGTTGAATTGGTAATGGAACTAGAAGATGAGTTCGACATGGAAATTTCTGATGATGATGCTGAAAAAATCGGTACAGTTGGTGACGCTGTTAACTACATAAATAGCCAAAAGTAATTGTTCGATTTACTGAGAAGCTCCGTTTTTATAAACGGGGCTTTCTTCTGTAAAAAAGCTCGTATTTACTCTTCAACAGGACTTATAATCACAATTGACCCTTTACACAGTAAACTTAAAAAGTAATCTGCTGGAATTAGCCAAGTTTTTTTGCTTTATTGGCGTTATTTTTTGTAAACTGTTAGTAGTCTGTATTGTTTTGCATATGGCACAATAAATGAAATCTGCAAAAACATTCAATAACAGCTTTAAATTATGAGCAAGGTGGAATAAATCATGCGCAACAATGGAAGAGAAAGAGACAAAAAGAATATCCGCGCAAAGGAGCAGAAATTCAAAGTATTCCAGGACAAAATTGGTATTCATTTTGATAGTGATAAGCTTTTAAAACAGGCATTTACACATTCATCCTATGTGAATGAGCATCGCAGAAAGCCTCATGAAGATAATGAGAGGCTTGAGTTTCTTGGTGACGCTGTTTTGGAACTGACTGTTTCTCAATTCTTATATAAGAAGTATCCGATGATGAGCGAGGGAGAGCTTACTAAGCTGCGCGCTGCTGTAGTTTGTGAGCCATCACTTGTGGCCTTTGCGAATGAGCTTTCCTTTGGTGAACTTGTTTTGCTTGGCAAGGGAGAAGAAATGACAGGTGGAAGAACAAGGCCTGCCCTTTTGGCAGATGTATTCGAGGCTTTCATCGGTGCCTTATACCTGGATAAAGGAATTGAAACAGTCACTACATTCCTAGAAGAAATTGTGTTTCCAAAAATCAATGCCGGTGCTTTTTCTCATGTGATGGATTTTAAAAGCCAGCTTCAGGAACTCGTACAGCGGGATGGTGTCGGCACGCTTGAATACCGGATTATGAAGGAGATAGGTCCTGCGCACAGCAGGGAATTCGAATCACGTGTCTATCTTAACGGGCAAGAATTGGGGACAGGAACAGGGCGCTCGAAGAAGGAAGCAGAGCAGCATGCTGCCCAGATGGCTCTTGAAAAATTGAAGTCCCATATGGAAGCGAATATGGAAACGGACGATAAAACGGGCGATAAATAGAACGGTTTTTTAATAGAGGTTAAGTCCGATGATCCAAAACTGTCTAGCTCTAGCGCCTAGCCCCTCGAGTCGCTTCGGTCCGCCCAATGAAGTCAAAGAACGACTTCACTGGTCGGCCCTCCAGCGCTTGTCAGGGCTGGACAAGGCGCTTGCGCTTTTCGAATGTCATCTTAGAGAATTAGTTTAACTGGAAAGGGAGAGCCATATTGTTTTTAAAACGATTAGATGTGGTTGGATTTAAATCGTTTGCCGAGAGGATTTCAGTAGAATTCGTTCCAGGTGTGACTGCTGTCGTAGGGCCTAATGGAAGCGGGAAAAGTAATATTACTGATTCTATCCGCTGGGTTCTTGGGGAACAATCAGCCAAGTCGCTCCGCGGTGCAAAAATGGAAGATATCATCTTTGCCGGGAGTGATTCGCGCAAGCCGCTGAATTTTGCAGAAGTAACATTAACCCTCGATAACGAAGATCAATCCTTGCCGCTTGATTACAATGAAGTGAGCGTAACCCGTCGTGTCTACCGTTCAGGTGACAGTGAATATTTAATCAACAAACAGAATTGCCGACTCAAGGATATTGTTGATTTATTCATGGATTCGGGCCTCGGCCGCGAAGCTTTCTCGATTATCAGCCAGGGCAGGGTTGAGGAAATACTCAACAGCAAACCTGAGGACCGCAGGACGATATTTGAGGAAGCTGCGGGTGTTCTTAAATATAAATCTCGTAAGAAAAAAGCGGAAAGCAAGCTTTTTGAAACGCAGGAGAATTTAAATCGGGTAACGGACATCATCCATGAATTAGAAGGTCAGGTAGAGCCGCTGAAAATCCAGGCTTCAATCGCAAAGGATTATCTGCAGCAAAAAGAAGAATTAGAACAAATAGAAGTTGCGCTGACTGCTTTTGAGATTGAAGATCTCCATGGCCGATGGGAGCAGCTGTCTAGGCAGCTTGAACAGCATAAAGAAGATGAAATCAAACAATCTGCCGTCCTTCAGAAAAAAGAAGCGGAAATAGAAAAAATGAGGGACCAGCTAGCCGCACTGGATGAATCGGTCAGCGATTTGCAGAACGTGCTCTTGCATGCCAGCGAGGAGCTTGAAAAGCTGGAAGGCAGAAGAGAGGTTCTCAAGGAACGGAAAAAGAATGCTTCGCAAAACAAAGGGCAGCTCGAAAAGAATATTGAGGAGCTGACCTCTTCTGTTGTACTGCTGGAAAACCAGAAGGCTGAGTATGAGCAATCTGTTTCAGTATTAGCGGCAGAAGCTTCTGCACTCCAGAAAGAGCTTCAGCAGAAGCAGGAGCAGTTAAAGCTTTACAGCGAAGATGTTGAACATAAAATCGATTCAATAAAAAGTGACTACATCGAGGTGCTGAACGAACAGGCCGGGGCCAAAAATGAGAAGATTTATATTGAACAGCAGCTGCAGCAGCAAGCAGCCAAAGGTTCGAGGCTGGACAATGACAATGACCGCTTTGTCTCAATTCGTGATGAAATCAATGAGAGAAAAGCAGAAATAGAGAAAAAGGTCGCCTCTTCACAGCAGGAGTTGGAGGAGCAGGCTAGAATCTTTTTTGAAGAGCAGAAGAAGCTTGAATCTTTAAGGAATAATTACGAGAGGCAAGAGAAAACACTGTATCAGGCATATCAGTTCCTGCAGCAAGCTAAATCAAAAAAAGAAATGCTTGAAGAAATGGAGGAGGATTACTCGGGCTTTTTCCAAGGCGTAAAGGAAGTGCTGAAGGCCAGGGATACTCGTCTTCACGGTATAGAAGGTGCGATTGCTGAATTAATCCATGTTCCTAAACAATACGAAACGGCGATTGAAACAGCTCTTGGCGGCGCGATGCAGCATATTGTTGTCCAGAATGAAGAAAATGCGCGAGCTGCAATACAGTTCCTGAAGCAAAAATCATTCGGCAGGGCAACATTCCTCCCGCTAAGCATCATCAAAGGGAAATATCTGGCTTCTTCACAGCTCGCACTTCTTGCGGATAACAGTGCGTATATCGGCACTGCTGCCGATTTGATTCAGTTTGATCAAAAGTATGCTGAAGTCGTAAAAAACTTACTGGGCAATGTAGTGATTGCCAGGGATTTAAAGGGCGCCAATGAAATTGCCAAAATGCTGCAATACCGCAGCCGAATCGTCACACTTGATGGTGATGTGGTGAACCCCGGTGGGTCGATGACTGGGGGAGCAGTAAAACAGAAATCGAGTTCATTGCTCAGCCGTAAGGGCGAATTAGAAGATTTAACGAATAAGCTAGCCGACATGGAAGAAAAGACTAGCTTGCTTGAATCGAAAGTGAAATCATTGAAGGCTGAAACGCAAAACAGTGAAATAAGGCTGGAGGAACTGCGGAAAGCAGGGGAAGAGCTTCGCTTTAAGCAGCAGAGTTTGAAGGGTGACCTGCGGGAAGTGGAGCTGGAACAGAAAAATATCAATGAACGTTTATCGGTATACGATTCTGAAAAGACCCAGCTCGACTCGGACAAGGAAAAGCTAGAATCCAGATTGATTGAACTCGATGGTTTATTGGCTAAGTTCCATCAGGATCTTGTTCAATTTGATAAAGAAATAGAACGCCTGACGAAGCTGAAGAACTCTAACTCTTCTTCCAAGGATTCGCTGGTTTCTGAAATCAGTGATTTAAAGATCAACCTGGCATCGAAGAAAGAACAACACTCCCATGTGAAGGAAAAGCTGGATTCTGCAGTTATACAGTCTGAAGAGCAATCTAGAAAATTGGATATTCTGAAAGAAGATCTATCTCTTCTGTCCTCTGAAATGACCGATAGTTCATCCGGTGAAACCCAACTGGAAGAAGCTGCAAAAAGAAAGCTGCAGGACAAAAATGAAACGCTTAAGCTGATTTCTTCACGCAGGAATGAGCGTCTTGAGCTTCAAAATAAGCTTGAGGACCAGGAGTTGGAATCAAAGGAACTAAGGAGACTTCTGAAGGGCATCAACGAAGTGCTCAAGGATGAGGAAGTGAAGCTGAACAGGCTGGATGTTGAACTGGATAATAAGCTTGCTCATCTTAGAGAGGAATATCTTCTTTCATATGAAGCGGCGAAGGAACAATATCCGCTGACAATCCCGGCCGATGAGGCAAGGAGAAAAGTAAAGCTGATCAAAATGGCGATTGAGGAACTGGGAACGGTGAACCTTGGGGCAATTGAAGAATACGACCGTGTCTCAGAGCGTTATGAATTCCTGCTGGAGCAGAAGAATGATCTCCAGGAAGCAAAGGATACATTATTCCTGGTCATCGACGAAATGGACCATGAAATGAAAAAGCGCTTTGAACAGACCTTCACTGCGATCCGCTCACACTTCGAGTCTGTGTTCCAGGCTTTATTCGGAGGCGGCCGAGCGGACCTGCGGCTGACACAGCCAGATGACCTGCTGAACACCGGGGTTGAAATAGTTGCCCAGCCACCAGGAAAGAAGCTGCAAAACCTAGGGTTATTATCTGGCGGTGAGCGGGCGTTGACCGCGATTGCCCTGCTGTTCTCCATTTTGAAGGTTCGTCCTGTACCATTCTGTATCCTGGATGAAGTGGAAGCTGCATTGGATGAAGCCAATGTATACCGTTTTGCTCAATATCTGAAGAAATACCGTGAAGAAACTCAATTTATCGTCATTACTCACCGTAAAGGTACTATGGAGGAAGCGGACGTCCTTTATGGTGTAACCATGCAGGAGTCAGGAGTCTCCAAGCTGGTATCCGTACGGCTTGAAGATTCGAAAGAACTTGTGAAAAATTAAAAGTGCAAACACCTTGTTCCGGCCTGGAGATGTAGAGGCTGGACCTGAGTCAATTCTCGCAGAGGTGCAGGGTTAAAATTGAAATAAAGCAGGAAGGCGTTGGAACCATGAGTTTTTTTAAGAAACTAAAAGAAAAGTTTACGACACAAACTGAAAGTGTCACAGAGAAATTCAAAGATGGTTTGACGAAAACAAGGGATAACTTCTCCAATAAAGTGAATGACCTTGTATCGCGCTATCGTAAAGTAGATGAAGAATTTTTCGAAGAGCTGGAAGAAATTTTGATCCAGGCTGATGTTGGCTTCGAAACGGTAATGGAATTGATCGAAGAGCTGAAAAAGGAGGTCAAGCGCCGCAACATCCAGGACACAAAAGATGTTCAGGCTGTCATCTCCGAGAAGCTCGTTGATATCTATGAGGCCGGATCTGATGATGACTCTTTCCAGCTGAACATCCAGGAAGACGAGTTGACGGTCATTTTGTTTGTAGGAGTCAATGGTGTCGGTAAAACAACTACCATCGGTAAATTGGCCCATAAGTTCAAGTCTGAAGGAAAAAATGTCCTGCTTGCCGCTGGTGATACATTCCGTGCAGGTGCAATCGAGCAGCTTGAAGTTTGGGGAGAGCGCGTTGGTGTCGATGTGATCAAGCAGGCTGAAGGATCCGATCCGGCAGCTGTCATGTATGATGCCGTCCAATCGGCGAAGTCGAGAAAAGCGGATATCCTGATTTGTGATACTGCCGGCAGATTGCAAAATAAGGTAAACCTGATGAAAGAACTTGAAAAGGTAAAGCGTGTCATTGAACGCGAGGTGCCGGGAGCTCCTCATGAGGTATTGCTAGTGCTTGATGCAACTACTGGCCAGAACGCTTTGATCCAGGCTAAGACCTTTAAAGAAGCGACTGACGTAAGCGGAATCGTTCTTACTAAGCTAGATGGAACAGCAAAGGGCGGTATTGTTCTTGCCATCCGCAATGAGCTGAACATTCCGGTTAAATTTGTGGGTCTTGGTGAAAAAATGGATGACCTGCAGGAATTTGATGCTGAAAGGTATGTTTATGGCCTTTTTGCAGACATGGTCGATAAAGAGGAAACAGCAGAGGAATCTTGATATACCAACAAATTGCTGTAAAGAACTTTTCTTGACAGGGAAGATGATCGTGTGTAAACTCTTAATGTAAAGGTATTTCACTTAACATGGGGGAATCGAAATGCTTGAGAAAACGAACCGCATGAACTATTTGTATGACTTTTATCAGGCATTGCTTACTCCAAAACAAAGCAGTTATATGGCTCTGTACTATCTTGATGACTATTCGCTCGGGGAGATTGCTGAAGAGTATGATGTTAGCCGGCAGGCTGTATACGACAACATCAAACGCACAGAAGCGATGCTCGAGGAGTATGAAGAAAAGTTGTTGTTGTTCGAGAAATTCCAGAAAAGAAGTGAGCTTATTTCAAAATTGAAAGAGCATTTTGGGGATGGAGAGAACGACCGCGATTTGCATGAAATGATAGCCGAGCTTGAGAAATTAGACTAGGGAGGCGCATGATATGGCATTTGAAGGATTGGCCGACCGACTGCAAAATACGATGCAAAAGATCCGCGGAAAAGGCAAGGTTTCGGAAGCGGATGTAAAAGAAATGATGCGAGAGGTCCGTCTGGCGCTTCTAGAGGCTGACGTTAACTTTAAAGTTGTTAAAGACTTCGTCAAGAAAGTCACTGAAAGAGCAGTTGGCCAGGAGGTTGTCAAAAGCCTGACACCAGGCCAGCAGGTCATTAAGGTTGTTAAAGAAGAACTTACCGAGCTGATGGGCGGAGAGCAAAGCAAAATCGCTGCCGCAAATCGTCCTCCGACTGTCATCATGATGGTCGGTCTTCAAGGTGCTGGTAAAACGACAACCACCGGTAAGCTTGCAAATCTCCTTCGTAAAAAATACAATCGAAAACCTTTGCTTGTGGCGGCGGATATCTATCGTCCAGCTGCCATCAAGCAGCTCGAGACGCTCGGCAAGCAATTGAGCATGCCGGTATTCTCGCTGGGAGACCAGGTCAGCCCTGTTGAAATTGCTAAACAGGCGATTGCCAAGGCGAAGGAAGACCATAATGACTATGTCCTGATCGATACTGCCGGTCGTCTTCATGTGGATGAAAACCTGATGGACGAGCTGAAGCAGATCAAAGAGCTTTCCAAACCAGACGAGATTTTCCTTGTTGTCGACGCGATGACAGGACAGGATGCCGTGAATGTCGCGCAAAGCTTCAATGAACAGCTTGGCTTGACTGGTGTCGTCCTGACAAAGCTTGACGGTGATACACGAGGCGGTGCTGCGCTGTCCATTCGCGCTGTTACCAATACGCCGATTAAATTCGTCGGTCTTGGTGAAAAGCTCGATGCCCTGGAAGCATTCCACCCTGAAAGGATGGCGTCCAGGATTCTTGGTATGGGTGATGTTCTTACCCTGATCGAGAAGGCACAGGCAAACGTCGATGAAGAGAAAGCGAAAGAGCTTGAGAAGAAAATGCGTACAGCATCATTTACCCTTGATGACTTCCTGGACCAGCTTGGCCAGGTGAGGAAGATGGGGCCACTGGATGAAATCCTGAAAATGATGCCTGGTGCTAATAAAATCAAAGGCATGAACAATCTTCAAATCGATGAAAAGCAAATCTCGCATGTTGAGGCGATCATCCAGTCGATGACAGCCCATGAAAAAACTCATCCTGAAGTCATCAACGCCAACAGGCGGAAACGGATTGCGAAGGGAAGCGGAACGTCCATCCAGGAAGTGAACCGCCTGCTCAAGCAATTCGAGGACATGAAAAAGATGATGAAACAGATGACGAACATGCAGCAAAAAGGCAAGAAAAAGGGCGGCTTCAAGATGCCATTCAACCCGTTTTAACTTGTAAATTCAGGTATTTGCAGTCTGTAAAGAAAAAACACTTTACAAGCTGTTTTCTATTTGGTATTATTCTATCTTGTGTGAAACTATTCGGAGGTGCTTATTTAAAATGGCAGTAAAAATTCGTTTAAAGCGTATGGGAGCTAAAAAGTCTCCTTTCTATCGTATTGTAGTAGCTGATTCCCGTTCACCACGTGACGGCCGTTTCATCGAGTCTGTAGGAACTTACAACCCAGTTGCTCAACCAGCAAAGGTTGAACTTAACGAAGAGTTAGTTCTTAAGTGGTTGAATGACGGTGCAAAACCATCTGATACAGTGCGTAACTTGTTCTCTAAGCAAGGTATCATGGAAAAATTCCACAACGCTAAGCACAGCAAGTAATTGTGGACACGCCCATGAAAGAATTAATTGAGACGATCGTGAAGCCACTTGTTGATTTTCCAGAAGATGTCCATGTAAATGAACATGAAGAGGATCAGCGCGTTACCTATAAGCTTTCCGTCAACAAAAGTGATATGGGCAAAGTAATTGGTAAGCAGGGACGCGTTGCAAAGGCGATTCGAACAGTAGTCTATGCAGCAGGCTCATCACAGCATAAGAAGATTTTCTTGGAAATCGTCGAATAACAATCATCTGCGCAAGCAGGTATAGAAAATTCTATAGTTGATTGTACTAAAAGGGAGGGGTAACCCTCCCTTTTTTCTATTTGTAGAAATTAAGGTATAATAGATACTTGATATAATAATGACCACTGATGTAATAGTTATTTTTTGGCCAGCCCTTGTTGAGGGTCTGGAAAGTGGTCAGCTTGGCTTTAAGGAGGAAATGCTTTGAAGGTACTGCAAACAATCATTGTCAAACAAGTACTGACAGAAGAGAGCAAGGAAAGAATCCACCAAAAATACCACTCCAGAAAGCTTCAGCTGCAGAAGGAATGCGATCAACTTAGATTTGAATTGAAGAAGCTGGAGAAATCCAGGAAGTTTCCGCCTGAAACATTGAAGAAGCATTTTGAGCAAGAAATAAAAGTCCATAAAGAAAAAATCAAGCTCCTGGATTTTCAAATAGAACAACTACATATTCTTCCGCTTGGGAGTGAAATTAAAGAAACGGAGCTGCAAGGGATCGTCGAGGTTGGTGTTGGCGACCAATGGGATGAGTTTCTTTCAGGAAAGACTATTATTGTGAAAGATGGCGTCGTGGCCGAAATACGCGAGAGGTGATTGGAAAATGGAAAAGTATTTTAATGTCGGAAAGATTGTTAATACACATGGCATCCGCGGGGAGGTCAGAGTGATATCAAGGACTGACTTTCCAGAGGAACGGTATAAGATAGGAAATACTCTGTTCCTATTCATGCCAGGTTCAAAGGAGCCGGAAGAATTGGTAGTGAAAAGCCATAGGACCCATAAGAATTTCAACCTCCTGACATTTGAAGGCTTCGACAATGTCAATCAGGTAGAAAAAATGAAGGGTGGCATCCTAAAGGTTCCAGAGACACAGCGCGGTGAACTAGAGGAAGGCGAATTTTATTTCCAGGATATTATTGGCTGTAACATGGTAACGACCGACGGTGAAGAACTTGGCAAGGTAATTGAAATCCTTACTCCTGGTGCAAATGATGTCTGGGTTGTAAAGGGAGCAAATGGCAAGGAACTCCTGATTCCATATATCGAGGATATAGTGAAAAAGGTAGACGTTAAGGAAAAGATTATTGAAATTGAGCCAATGGAAGGGCTTCTTTCATGATGAACATCGATGTCCTGTCTATTTTTCCAGAAATGTTTGAGGGTGTGTTTGGCTCTTCTATCCTGAAAAAGGCTGCTGAAAAAGGAGCTGCCGGGTACAATGTCGTCAATTTCCGTGACTTTGCCGATAACAAGCATCAGACAGTGGATGATTATCCATATGGCGGCGGTGCTGGCATGGTCTTAAAACCTCAGCCGATCTTCGATGCCGTATCTAATTTAAAGGAACGCGCAAAAAGCACTTCCCCAAGGGTGATCCTCATGTGCCCTCAGGGTGAGCGGTATACACAGAAGAAAGCAGAAGAGCTGGCAAAGGAAGAGCATTTAATTTTTATTTGCGGCCATTACGAGGGGTATGATGAGCGTATCAGGGAGCATGTCATAACTGACGAGATTTCAATCGGGGATTATGTCCTGACCGGCGGGGAGCTTGGCGCGATGGTTGTCATCGACAGTGTCGTGCGCCTGCTTCCAGGTGTACTTGGCAGTGAAGAGTCCCATATCCAGGATTCCTTCAGCACTGGTCTGCTTGAGCACCCCCATTATACAAGACCGGCAGACTTCCGCGGATTGAAGGTCCCGGATGTGCTGGTCTCTGGCAACCATAAGTTGATTGACGAGTGGCGGACAAAGGAGAGTTTAAGAAGAACCCTGCAGCGAAGGCCAGATCTTCTTGATGAGGCAGAGCTGACAGAACAGCAAAAAAAATGGCTTGATGAACTGATAAAAATGAATGAATAATATTGCAGTCAGGCCATGTTTATGTTAAGATACTTCTTGTGGCTAAAAGCAATCGTGCTTGTATGCCACTTATAACAATGTTCCGCTGCAATGAAAGTGTGCAAGAGCATTCGTGGGAGGAGTTGAATACGATGCAACAATTAATCGAAGAAATCACAAAAGCACAACTTCGCACTGATCTTCCATCTTTCCGTCCTGGTGACACTGTACGTGTACACGTTAAGGTTGTTGAAGGAACTCGCGAACGTATCCAGTTGTTTGAAGGTGTAGTGATTAAGCGTCGTGGCGGTGGAATCAGCGAAACTTTTACAGTACGTAAAGTTTCTTACGGAGTAGGCGTTGAGCGTACTTTCCCTGTTCACACACCAAAAATTGCGAAGCTTGAAGTTATCCGCCGCGGTAAAGTCCGCCGTGCGAAACTTTACTACCTGCGTAACCTGCGTGGTAAGAAAGCTCGTATTAAAGAAATTCGATAAGAATGAATGTCAAAAAGGAGCTTGCCTAGCCAAGCTCCTTTTTCATTCAGATTTTCTTTTTCTGGCGAAATGGTAATAGATATGTTAATAAAATGCAACCGCATATGGGCTCTTTTCAAGGAAACGTTTAAAATAGTGCGGCATACATTCTCGTAAACCTTTGGTTGGGCCAAGAACGAAAAGAACTTTATTAAATTTATTTTAAAAAATCATTGCCCATCGTGTTTATCTTGTCTGACTTATGTAAAATAAAGTTATGTACTCAAACAACATTTATTTCGGAATGGTGGGAAAAGAATGGCCGAGAAAAAGAAGAATGAACTATGGGAATGGACGAAGGCACTTCTGATTGCTGTCGTACTGGCAGCAGTGATCCGATACTTTTTATTTGCTCCAATTGTGGTGGATGGTTTATCCATGATGCCTACACTCCATGACCAGGACCGGATGATCGTAAATAAGCTAAGCTATAAAATTGGAGAACCAGAAAGATTCGATATTATCGTCTTTCATGCTCCTGAGAACAAAGATTACATAAAAAGAGTAATCGGCCTTCCGGGCGATACAGTGGAATATAAAAATGACACGCTATATGTGAATGGAAAAGCATATGAAGAACCGTACTTGGAAGACTATAAGAAACAGGTGATTGATGGGCCGCTGACAGATCCATTTACGCTGGAAGAGAAGATCGGCAGGGAGACTGTTCCTGAAGGCCATCTTTTCGTGATGGGCGATAATCGCCGTTTCAGCAAAGACAGCCGCCACATTGGGACTGTTCCATTTGATGAGGTACTGGGCAAGACTAGCATCATCTACTGGCCAATTGAGGATATTCGAACAATAGACTAGAAATTGAACGCAATCCAAAAGGCATGCAGGATTGCATAACAGATAGGAGGTGGCTGCTTTGACGATCCAATGGTTTCCAGGCCATATGGCGAAGGCTCGCAGAGAGGTCACGGAAAAATTAAAGCTCGTGGATGTCATTTTTGAGTTGGTGGACGCGCGGATCCCGTATTCGTCAAGAAACCCAATGATTGATGAAATCATTCAGCACAAACCAAGAATTGTTTTACTGAATAAAGCGGATATGGCAGATAAAGCCGTTACTGAGCAATGGCTGCGCTACTACCGTGAAAAAGGAATCACTGCGCTGGCGATCAATTCTCAGGCTGGTACAGGCTTAAAGCAAATAGTCCAGGAGTCCAAGGTGCTTCTGAAAGATAAAATTGACCGCCTGAAATCCAAAGGGGTCAAGCCGAGGGCCATCCGGGCAATGATTGTCGGAATCCCGAACGCCGGGAAATCAACACTGATCAACAGGCTTGCGGGCAAGAATATTGCCCAGACCGGGAACAGGCCTGGGGTCACTAAGTCGCAGCAATGGATCAAAGTCGGCAAGGAGCTGGAACTGCTCGATACTCCGGGGATTCTTTGGCCGAAGTTTGAGGACCAGGAAGTAGGTACAAAGCTTGCAGTGACAGGAGCAATCAAGGATACTATCCTTAATCTTCAGGACTTAACCGTTTATGCTTTAAAGTTTTTGGAAAAGCATTATCCTGAACGCCTCCAGGAGAGATATAAGCTTTCTGAACTCCCAGAGGAGATTGTGGAGCTCTTTGATCAGATTGGCGATTTCCGCGGCTGCAGAATGCCTGGTGGATACGTTGATTATGACAAAGTCGCAGAGCTCGTAATCAGGGAAATACGAACAGAAAAACTAGGTCCGCTATCCTTTGAACGACCTGAGGATTTAAACTCAGTGGATGAGATAGAAAGTTAAACCCCAAAAATAAAGGTCCTGAGTCCAGGGCCTTTATTTTTGGTTTAAACTGCCGATACATAATAAAGAAGTAATTTAGGAGAAAAATTACATGGAGAAATATACAATTGGTGAAATAGAACAGCAGCTATTCGGGGAAAAGGAAGTAAATAAAGAATTCTTGAAAAGCATAAAAAAAGATAGCCGCAAAGGCGTACAAAAACTGGTCTTGAAATGGGAAAGGCAGGCAGAGTTGAAAAGGCAAGTCCATGAGCAATTCATCAACATGACTTCCTTTGAGAGGAAATACCGATCCGAAGGTTTCCAGAATATTGCCGGGATCGATGAGGCCGGACGGGGACCTTTAGCCGGGCCAGTCGTTGCAGGTGCCGTCATCCTGCCGGAGAATTTTTATCTTCCTGGTCTCAATGATTCTAAAAAACTGTCAGAATCAAAAAGGGATGAATATTTTGAGGTCATCACGGCTGAGGCTCTTGCTGTCGGAGTCGGAATAATCGGAGCCCGGGAGATAGATGAAATCAATATTCTCCAGGCCAGCAAAAAAGCGATGCTTACTGCTGTCAACCAATTAGGGGTCAATCCCGATTATCTTTTGATAGATGCCGTTAAGCTGGACACACCATATCCGTATGAAGCATTGATTAAAGGTGATTCCAGAAGCATATCCATCGCGGCAGCTTCCATTATTGCCAAAGTAACAAGGGACAGGCTGATGAAAGAACTCAGTTTGGATTATCCCCAATATGGATTCGGGGCAAATATGGGATATGGAACCGCTGAACACTTGAATGCTCTCAGAGAGTATGGTGTGACAGAGCACCACAGGAAGACGTTCGCTCCTGTAAGAGAGTGCATTCAGTAAAACTTGCAAAGCAGGTGGACCATGGAAACAGGAGCGCTTCAAGGCTTATTTAACCAGAAAACATCACAACAAATAAAAACATCCGAATTCCGGCCCGGACAAATCATAAATGGCAAAATTCTAAAGCTGTACCCTGAGCAAGTAGCTGAAGTACAGATTGGGAATCAAAAGATGATTGCTCAACTAGAAGCGCCGTTGTCAGCAAATGAGCGCTATTGGTTTCAGGTCCAGCCTGGAGAAGGGAAGGTCCATTTAAAGGTAATCAGTTCAGGTGCTGAGGAGAAAGGCCAGCTGGGGAGCCTGTCGAAAATCCTTGGAGAATTTTCAATTCAGCCCACGAAGGAAAACATTGAACTGGTACGCTTTTTTATCAAGGAACAGCTTCCGGTAAACCGTGAACTGCTTAAGCAGGCATCAGAGTGGTTAAGCATGGTGGATTCACGCGCTGCCGGGCAGGATGCAATAAAAATGATCCTGACTAGAGGGATTCCGTATACACAGACGGCGTTTGAAGCCCTTCACACCACTGCTAAAGAGCCGTCTTTGGTTCTGTTGATGGAGAAGCTTGAAAAGGCTTTGGATACGGCATCGAGTTCTGCTGCAGGTACAAACCTCCAGAAACTATTGAATGAAATGCTGCCTGCCAATAAAACAGCAGCTTCCGAAACTGCCCTGAATCATCTAGCAGGGATATGGCTTAAGAGAGACGGGAAGGAAAGCCATGCGGCATTGGAGCTGCTTAAACAGTTTGGTGCAATTACTTCGAAAGGAAGCGAAAGCATCGTTCTGCAACAGATGCTGTCTAGGCTGCAGTACTCTAATACAATCGGAGAAGAATTGCCTGCCGGGCTGAATTTTGCCAAAAATGTCATGACTCTTATAGGCGATGGTGATCGTTCCGCGGCCAGACAGATGATCACAAGCTTCATTCCGGAAAAAATTCTTTCTGCTAATGAGCTTGTAGAATCACTTAAATTGCTATTCAACCGGGCACCTGGTAAAGAAGCGGAGGTACAGCAAGGGCTCCAGGCTTTCAGACAGTTAATGTCGATGGCGAGTGAAGGAGAGTCCCTGTCCATTTTACTGGGGGGTAAGGATAGGTGGCAGCAGGCAGGGATGGATCTGCTTAAGGCTGCAGCCCAGCCTCAATCTGGCAATTTTACAGGCCTCCATACCCAGCTTTTGTCAGAAGCAGCTGGCAAGGCAGAACAGCCAGCCGCAATGCAAGAAGCCGGAGCAGCACTGCTCACTGACACAAAGATTAAAACATTCCTGTCAGCTCTTGGCCTTTCGTATGAACACCAGCTTGGCGAGGTGTTAAAGGATGGTGAGATTGGCAGGCCGCATGTTTCGGAGACACTTAAACCCTTGTTGCTGCGCCTATTGAGCGAGAATCCCCCTGCAGCTGTAAAAGAAGCTTCAGAGCAGCTTTTGAACAAAATTACCGGATTCCAGCTGCTTTCGCAGGAAGCGGGTCCAATCCAGCAGCTCGTCGTGCAAATCCCCTTTATGCTGGGTGGAAAAACGAATGAACTAACGATGCAATGGAGCGGGCAGAAAACCGAAGATGGAAAAATTGACGCTGCTTTTTGCCGTGTGCTCTTTTACCTTAAACTTGAGCATTTGAATGATCTAATTGTGGATATGCAAGTTCAGAATCGCGTCATGAGTGTGCAGATTTTTAACGAAAATCCAGCTCTGAAAAAAATGGCAGAGCAACTGACACCGTTGTTGAAATCAAAATTAGCGGAAGTTAATTATCAGCTGTCCTCAGTTCATTTCCATGTCCCGGGACAAACTCAGTCAGCTCGAAACCAGCGCAGTCTGCAAGATTTATATAGCCAAAAAGAATATAGCGGAGTGGATATCAAAATATGAAACCACCAAAGCATACAAGGAGATCAGCTGTTGCCCTGGGGTATAATGCAGGAACTATGGACGCTCCTAAAGTAATGGCGAAGGGGAAAGGGCTACTGGCTGAACAAATCATTGGAAAAGCGAAGGATCACGACATTCCCATCCAGGAAGACCCATCACTTGTCGAAGTGTTGAGCCAGCTTGAACTGAATGACCGGATACCAGAGGAACTATATCAAGCAGTAGCTGAAGTATTTTCCTTTGTCTATCATTTGGATAAACAAGCAGGAAGACAAAAATAATATTTTCACAAACCACGATATCAAGTATAGCTTTTTTAGCGTGTTTTTTCTTAGTAAAAGCCGGGAAATGCAGTCTTCCCGGCTTTTAGTCTGCGCAAGTATTTGTACGGATGTTTTTTTGCAATATTTAAAATGGGGAAATATTTAAATCATAATGGTAGACAATCAATATTTCATTATATAAAATGAAAGCGCAGTCTATTTTTTAAAAATTTAAATGAATTATATTTTCTACTTAGGAAAGTGCATTTCAGGTATCTGGAAGTATTGAGTTTTCCTAATAGATAGGAGGATGGGAAATGAATGTCCATGAGTATCAAGGAAAAGAAATCCTCAGAAAATATGGGGTAAAAGTACCGAATGGGAAGGTTGCTTTTACAGTCGATGAAGCTGTTGAAGCAGCTAAAGAGCTTGGGTCATCAGTTGTAGTTGTAAAAGCTCAAATCCATGCTGGCGGAAGGGGTAAAGCCGGCGGTGTCAAGGTTGCAAAGAACCTTGATGAAGTACGTACATATGCTTCTGAAATTCTGGGCAAGACACTGGTTACTCACCAGACAGGTCCAGAAGGCAAGGAAGTAAAACGCCTGTTGATTGAGGAAGGCTGTGACATCAAGAAGGAGTACTATGTAGGCCTTGTGCTTGACCGTGCAACTTCACGTGTTGTCCTTATGGCTTCTGAAGAAGGCGGAACGGAAATCGAAGAGGTTGCTGAAGCGACTCCTGAAAAAATCTTCAAAGAAGAAATCGATCCTGTATTAGGGCTTATGCCATACCAGGCTCGCCGTATCGCATTCAACATCAACATCCCTAAGGAACTAGTCAACCAGGCTGTAAAGTTCATGATGGGCTTATATAACGCTTATGTTGAAAAGGATTGCTCAATCGCTGAAATCAACCCGCTGGTTGTTACTGGTGACGGACAGGTAATGGCACTTGACGCTAAATTGAATTTTGATTCAAACGCGCTATACCGCCAGAAGGATATCCTTGAGTACCGCGACCTTGAAGAAGAGGATCCAAAGGAAATCGAAGCATCCAAGTATGACCTTAGCTATATTTCTTTAGATGGAAATATCGGCTGCATGGTTAACGGTGCAGGTCTTGCGATGGCAACAATGGACATCGTGAAGCATTATGGCGGAGACCCTGCAAACTTCCTTGATGTTGGGGGCGGCGCTACTGCAGAGAAAGTAACAGAAGCATTCAAAATCATCCTTTCAGATCCTAACGTAAAAGGAATCTTTGTTAATATCTTCGGCGGCATCATGAAGTGTGATGTTATCGCTACTGGTGTTGTGGAAGCTGCCAAGCAGGTTGGACTTGAGGTTCCGCTTGTCGTTCGTCTTGAAGGTACGAACGTTGATCTTGGAAAACAGATTCTTAATGAGTCTGGCTTGAATATCATTGCTGCTGAATCAATGGCAGACGGCGCTGAAAAAATCGTTTCATTAGTTAAGTAGGATCGAAAGGAGAGAATTTGACGTGAGCGTATTCATTAATAAAGATACAAAGGTCATTGTTCAAGGGATTACGGGTTCTACTGCCCTTTTCCATACAAAACAAATGCTTGAATATGGTACAAAAATTGTTGGAGGAACATCTCCAGGCAAGGGCGGTACAGAAGTTGAAGGCGTGCCTGTATTCAATACTGTCCAAGAAGCTGTTGATGCAACAGGTGCAAATGCGTCTGTAATCTATGTGCCTGCTCCATTTGCGGCGGATGCGATCGTTGAAGCTGTTGATGCAGAGCTTGATTTGGCAATCTGTATCACTGAGCATATCCCGGTATTGGATATGGTGAAGGTGAAGCGTTACATGGAAGGCAGAAAGACTCGCCTTGTGGGACCTAACTGCCCTGGTGTCATCACTCCGGAAGAGTGCAAGATCGGAATCATGCCTGGATATATCCATACAAAAGGCCATGTCGGCGTTGTATCACGTTCTGGAACGTTGACATATGAAGCAGTACACCAATTGACACAAGCAGGAATCGGCCAGTCTACAGCTGTAGGTATCGGCGGAGACCCGGTTAACGGAACAAACTTTATCGATGTCCTGAAGGCATTCAATGAAGATCCGGAAACATATGCGGTCATCATGATCGGTGAAATCGGCGGTACATCTGAAGAAGAAGCAGCAGAATGGGTCAAGGCAAACATGACTAAGCCTGTTGTCGGCTTCATCGGCGGAAGAACTGCACCTCCTGGAAAGCGCATGGGCCACGCTGGTGCGATCATTTCAGGCGGCAAGGGTACAGCAGACGAAAAGATCCGCGTAATGAACGAGTGCGGCATCCAGGTTGCTGAAACGCCATCCGTAATGGGTGAAACCTTGATCAAGGTTTTGAAGGAACAAGACCTTTACGATCAGTGCAAAACACACTAAAATATACAACAAGACAGTCCCTCCTTACAGAGGGGCTGTTTATTAATCCCAGGGGGAAGCAAATGGATGAATTGAAAAAGAAACTAATCCGTCTTGTCCATAGCAAAAATGCGAGTTGGAAAACTATCTATTCTGCACTCAAAACAAATACTGAACTAGCTGATTATAAAACTGCAAAGTATTCCTCTATCAATCCTCAAGTGCAACAAGTCAACAGAGACCATCAATTTATTTCCATCGACAAACTGCTCAATGACTACACCTCAAAGAAAATTCACCTGATCACTGTTTTTGATCCCGAATATCCAATTAATCTTAAGACAATCTATCAGCCACCCTGGATTCTCTTTGCCAGGGGAGATTTATCTTTGCTAAAGAACCCTATGAGCCTTGCTGTTGTTGGCTCAAGGAACGCCTCATCATACGGCATAGAAGCGATCGATTATTTATTTCCTTCATTAATAGAGAAGAACATACAGATAGTAAGTGGTCTTGCAAGGGGGATCGATGCCCATGCCCATAAAGCAGCCATTAAATTGGGCGGAAAAACAATCGGTGTAATAGCTGGCGGGTTTAACAATCTTTATCCTAAGGAAAATGTTAAATTGGCAGAGTACATGATGGAAAAACAACTCGTATTGTCCGAGTATCCACCAGAGACAATGCCGGCGAAATGGCACTTTCCGATGCGAAACAGGATTATCAGCGGTCTTTCAGGGGGTACACTTGTTATTGAAGCGAGGAAAAAGAGCGGTTCACTTATTACAGCAGATTTTGCATTGAATGAGGGCAGAGATGTTTTTGCTGTCCCCGGAAGCATTTTGACACCTGATTCCGATGGAGTCCATTATTTAATCCAGCAAGGAGCCAAACTGGTCAAGTGTTCCGAGGATATTTTAGAGGAACTTGGTATGTAATGTGGGATATTCGTATAAAATGCAAAAAAGCAAATTTAAAATTTTTAAAGTGTGAGGTTTATGAAACAAAGAGCAGGACAAAGAATGATATAGTGCTAGGCTGCAGCAATAATTGTATTGGGTGGATATAATAGAAAAAAGTTAGAAAAAGTTTCGGAAATATACTATTTCAGCAAGTTATTTTTATATTTGAATGAAAATTTACATCAAAAAGGTTGAAATAATTTTCAATCTGTTATACATTTTGCATCAGGTATTTTAAAATTTCTTAAAGAGATGAAACCGTTTACTTTCAACGGTTGATTTGACAACATTATGATTAGTTGATAATAATTAATGTAATTTTATACCTCTAAGGAGGAAATTGGATGTCGGATTTTTTAGTCATCGTTGAATCGCCTGCAAAGGCAAAGACGATTGAGCGTTACCTTGGAAAAAAATATAAAGTGAAAGCCTCTATGGGGCATTTGATAGATTTGCCTAAGAGCCAGATGGGAATCGATACAGAAAATAATTATAATCCTAAGTACATTACGATCAGGGGCAAGGGGCCTGTTCTGAAGGAATTGAAAACTGCTGCTAAAAAGGCAAAGAAAGTCTACCTCGCGGCTGACCCCGACAGAGAAGGGGAAGCGATTGCCTGGCATTTGGCCAAAAGTCTCGACGTGGATGTCCATTCGGACTGCAGGGTTGTATTCAATGAAATTACAAAGGATGCCATCAAGGAATCTTTTAAACATCCGCGGGCGATCAATATGGACCTCGTAGATGCCCAGCAGGCACGCCGTGCTCTGGACAGACTGGTAGGATATAATATTAGCCCGCTGCTTTGGAAGAAGGTCAAGAAAGGGCTGAGTGCAGGGCGAGTGCAATCAGTTGCTTTAAGGATGATCATTGACCGTGAGAAGGAAATCGCTGCGTTTGTTCCAGAAGAATATTGGACAATCGGTGCTGAATTCCTGAAAGGCAAAAGTTCATTTGAAGCTTCTTTTTACGGAATTGGCAAACAAAAAGCTGAGTTAAAGTCTGAAGAGGATGTCAAAAATATCCTTAAGCAGGTGAAGGGAAACAAATTCACTGTTGAGTCGGTGACAAAGAAAGAACGAAAGCGTAATCCTGCACCGCCATTCATTACTTCTTCATTGCAGCAGGAGGCAGCCCGAAAGCTCAACTTCAGAGCCAAAAAGACTATGATGCTTGCCCAGCAGCTTTATGAAGGAATCGATCTTGGAAAAGAAGGTACAGTCGGTTTGATTACGTATATGAGAACGGACTCCATACGGATTTCTGAAGTGGCACAAGGAGAAGCAAGGGAATACATCACAAGTGAGTATGGAGAAAATTTCATACAGACAGAGGCCAGGAAAGAGAAGAAGCAATCCAATGCTCAAGATGCACATGAAGCAATCCGGCCAACCAGCACAATGAAGGTTCCCGAGAAGATAAAGGAATTCCTCTCAAGGGATCAGTACAGGCTTTATAAACTTATCTGGGAACGGTTCGTCGCAAGCCAAATGGCTCCTGCGATCATGGATACGATGAGCGTTGATTTGAAGAATGGAGAGGTTACTTTCCGCGCGACAGGCTCAAAGGTCAAATTCCCGGGGTTCATGAAGGTTTATGTAGAAGGTTCGGATGACCAGGTTGAAGAAAAGGATAAGTTCCTTCCTGACCTTAGGGAAGGTGACGAGGTCACAAAGAAAGAGATCGAACCGAAGCAGCACTTTACACAGCCTCCTCCAAGATATACTGAAGCAAGGCTCGTCAGGACGCTTGAGGAAATGGGGATTGGCCGGCCATCAACATATGCGCCAACCCTGGATACAATCCAGAAGAGGGGCTATGTATCACTTGATAATAAACGGTTCGTGCCGACTGAGCTTGGTGAAGTTATCCATGAGCTGATGCTGGAATTCTTCCCGGAAATCCTGGATCTTGAGTTCACCGCCAAAATGGAGCAGAACCTCGATAATATTGAAGATGGAAAAATCAATTGGGTCAACGTCATTGACGAATTTTACCGTGATTTTGAAAAGCATCTCCAAGTAGCTGAAAAGGAGATGCAGGAAATCGAAATCAAGGATGAACCCGCCGGAGAAGATTGCGATCAATGCGGTTCTGCTATGGTATTCAAAATGGGCCGGTACGGCAAATTCATGGCCTGCAGTAATTTCCCGGAATGCAGGAATACGAAGGCGATCGTTAAGGAAATCGGGGTTAAATGCCCCAAATGTGAAGAAGGCAATATCATTGAGCGCAAGAGCAAAAAACGCCGGATTTTTTACGGCTGCGACCGTTTCCCAGAGTGCGATTTCCTATCATGGGATAAACCACTTGCAAGGAAATGCCCTAAATGCGAAAATATGCTAGTTGAAAAGAAGCTCAAAAAGGGTGTTCAGGTTCAATGTACGGAATGCGACTATAAAGAGGAACCACAAAGCTAGAGTGAGCCGATGGCTCACTCTTTATCTTTGTAAAGAGGTTACCGGGACTGACCAAGGCGCTTCCGCTTTTCTTTGTCCAGCTCCAGGCCTAGCCCCTCGAGACGCTTCAGTCCTGCCAATGAAGTTAAAAAACGACTTCACTGTCAGGTCCTCCAACGCTTGTCGGGACTGACCAAGGCGCTTCCGCTTTTCTTTTTTTGAAACTTTTTCTTTCATTTTCGTAAATGAAAGTGCAAAATGATACAAGTATCAGGGTAAAGTAAGTAAGGTTGAGTATATAATAGAAGCTTTATGTCAAGGCAAGTGTTATAATAATTATTTTAAAAAGGCTGATGCTTTTACTTTGCCTGTTAAGATATGAATCAGAAAAGGCAATTGGACTTTCAACAAACAAAATTTCTAATAGCTACTGGAGGAAATAGAAATGACTGAAGCTACTGTAAATGTCGTTGGTGCCGGATTGGCAGGAAGTGAAGCTGCATGGCAGCTTGCTGAAAGAGGCATCAAGGTGAACTTATACGAGATGAGACCGGTTAAACAGACCCCGGCACACCATACTGATAAATTTGCTGAGCTGGTTTGCAGCAACTCTTTGAGAGCCAACACTTTAACTAACGCAGTTGGTGTTTTAAAGGAAGAAATGAGGAACCTGAATTCTGTCATCATCTCGGCAGCGGACGCATGTGCTGTTCCGGCAGGCGGAGCTTTGGCAGTAGATCGCCACGAGTTCGCTGCGCATGTAACCAGCCGTGTAAAGGAACATCCCAATGTTACTGTATTTAATGAAGAAATCACTGAAATTCCACAAGGTCCAACCATCATTGCGACGGGGCCGCTGACAAGCCAGGCGCTTTCCCAGCAACTAAAGGAGCTTACAGGGGAAGAATATTTATATTTTTATGACGCGGCAGCCCCAATTATCGAGAAAGACAGCATTGACATGGACAAGGTCTATCTGAAATCCAGATATGATAAAGGCGAAGCAGCTTATCTTAACTGTCCGATGACAGAGGAGGAATTTGACCGTTTTTATGAAGCGCTGATTTCTGCTGAAACAGTTCCTCTTAAGGAGTTTGAAAAAGAAATCTTTTTTGAGGGTTGTATGCCAATAGAGGTCATGGGTCAAAGAGGGAGAAAGACAATGCTTTTCGGGCCGATGAAGCCGGTTGGGCTCGAAGATCCTAGAACTGGTAAACGTCCTTATGCAGTGGTACAGCTTCGCCAGGATGATGCAGCTGGAACACTTTATAATATTGTAGGCTTCCAGACTCATTTGAAATGGGGGCCGCAAAAGGAAGTCATTCAATTGATTCCAGGACTGGAAAACGCTGAAATCGTCCGTTACGGTGTCATGCATCGTAACACCTTTATCAACTCACCTAAAGTTTTAAAAGCAACATATCAATTCAGGAATAGAGAAGATTTATTCTTTGCCGGACAAATGACAGGTGTTGAGGGTTATGTTGAATCAGCGGCTAGCGGACTGATTGCTGGAATAAATGCGGCCCGTCTTGTAAAAGGCGATGAGCCGGTGGAATTCCCTCATGAAACAGCAATGGGCAGCATGGCCAGATATATAACAACGACTAACGCGAAAAACTTCCAGCCTATGAATGCAAACTTCGGGCTTTTCCCTGATCTTCCCGAAAGAATCAAGGCTAAGCAGGAACGCAATGAGAAGCATGCTTCCAGAGCATTGGAAACAATTCAGAAATTTGTGAAAAATTTGTAATTTCTATTGCGAGGGCTATATAAATATGATACTATTTAGTAGCCCTTGTGAGGTGACAAGATGGAAGCAAATGTGAACAATTCTTTAAACTTATTTATTGAATATTTACAAATTGAAAAAAATTACTCACAATATACAATTGAACATTATCAACATGATATTAGGGAATTTTTTTTGTTCATGTCTGAGCAAGGCCTGACCAGTCTGGATGAAGTTGAGTATGCTGATACAAGGATTTACCTGACAAAATTATTTGACCAGCAGCTATCCAGAAAGTCAGTCGCCCGAAGGATTTCGTGTATGCGCAGCTTTTACAAGTTCTTGCTTCGTGAAAAAATAGTCGGGGATAACCCATTTTCTCTCGTATCCATCCCGAAACTGGAAAAGCGGCTGCCAGACTTTTTTTATGAAGAGGAACTTTCCCAGCTATTTAAAGCATGTGAAACCGAGACCGCGATCGGAAAAAGGAACAAAGCCCTATTGGAACTGCTTTATGCTACAGGAATCCGTGTAGGTGAGTGCTGTAAAATCACTCTTAAGGATATGGATTTATCTCTATCTACAGTTTTAATTCATGGAAAAAGGAAAAAGGATAGATATGTGCCTTTCGGAAGTTTTGCACAGGATGCGATTGAAGACTACATAAAAAATGGAAGACCAGAGCTTCTAAAAACGAAAGAAGATCATGGCCATTTATTTGTAAATTTCCGTGGCGGCCCTCTTACGGACAGAGGAATCAGGGAGATTCTGAATAAACTGATCGAAAAGTCTGCCCTGACAGGGAAAATCCATCCCCATAAACTGCGCCATTCTTTCGCTACACATATGATGAGCAATGGAGCAGACATGAGGACAGTACAGGAGCTGATGGGCCATGAATTCCTGTCTTCAACGCAAGTATATACCCATGTTACGAAAGAGCACTTGCGAAATATTTACATGTCACATCATCCGAGGGCTTAAGCAAAAAGGAGGACGAAGGAATGTCTGAGTTCCATGCCACAACGATATTTGCTGTTCAACATAAGGGCCAATGCGCAATGTCAGGCGATGGCCAGGTGACCTTTGGGAATGCTGTAGTGATGAAACACACAGCTAAGAAGGTTCGGAAGTTGTTTAATGGTAAAGTAATTGCAGGTTTTGCCGGTTCAGTTGCAGACGCATTCACCCTGTTTGAAATGTTTGAAGGCAAGCTTGAGGAATACAATGGAAATCTCCAAAGGGCTGCAGTCGAACTAGCAAAGCAATGGAGAAGTGATAAAGTCCTCAGGAAGCTTGAGGCGATGTTGATTGTATTGAATGAGACTGATATGCTTCTTATTTCCGGAACAGGTGAAGTCATTGAGCCTGATGATGGCATTCTTGCGATTGGTTCTGGAGGAAATTATGCTTTGTCTGCAGGCCGTGCATTAAAGCAATATGCTGGGGAACATTTAACAGCGAAAGAAATCGCGAAGTCTTCATTGGAAATTGCTGCTGACATTTGTGTTTACACAAACCACAATATTATCGTGGAAGAACTGTAACAGAAAAGGAGTGTTGAGTGTGAAACAAACGACAAGTTTAACTCCAAGGCAGATCGTGGAAAAGCTGGATCAGTATATTATCGGCCAAAAGGATGCAAAAAAAGCTGTTGCAGTTGCTCTCAGAAATAGATACCGCCGCGGCTTGCTCGCTGAAAATATCCGTGATGAAATCATCCCGAAAAATATCCTGATGATTGGCCCAACTGGTGTAGGTAAAACGGAGATTGCCAGAAGAATGGCTAAGCTGGTAGGTGCCCCTTTCGTCAAGGTCGAGGCGACAAAGTTCACTGAAGTGGGCTATGTTGGCCGTGATGTCGAATCAATGGTGAGAGACCTTGTTGAAACATCAATCAGGCTTGTCAAAGAGGAAAAGATGGAGCGAGTAAAGGAACCGGCAGAGGAAAACGCAAATCGCCGTCTAGTTGAATTGCTGGTCCCTTCAGCGAAAAAATCCGTCAATTACAAAAATCCACTGGAAATGTTATTCGGCGGCAGCCAGCAGCAGCCTGAACAAGAGTCTAATCAATCTGAAGACTTAGGGTTGTTTGAAAAGCGTAAAATCATCAAGCAAAGGCTCGATCAAGGTGAGCTTGAGGATGAGCTGGTAACGGTCGAGGTCGAGGAACAAGCCCCTTCCATGTTTGATATGCTCCAGGGTTCCGGAATGGAACAGATGGGAATGAACATGCAGGATGCTTTAAGTGGCTTAGTGCCGAAGAAGCGCAAGAAACGAAAACTCCCTGTCCGTGAAGCAAGGAAGGTATTAATCAATGAAGAGGCTCAAAAGCTTATTGATATGGATGAGGTAACTCAGGAAGCTACATATCGTGCTGAGCAGGCAGGCATTATTTTCATTGATGAGATTGATAAGATTGCCAGCAAGAATTCCGGTGGATCCAGTGCTGATGTTTCGCGTGAGGGTGTTCAGAGGGACATACTGCCTGTTGTGGAAGGATCGACTGTTAACACGAAATATGGTCCTGTAAAAACTGACCATATCTTATTTGTCGCTGCTGGTGCCTTCCATATGGCAAAGCCTTCTGATCTGATTCCTGAATTGCAAGGGCGTTTCCCAATCAGGGTAGAGCTTACTAAGCTGACAGTTGAAGACTTCTACAGGATTCTAGTTGAGCCTGATAACGCGCTTACAAAGCAATACGAAGCTTTATTGGAAACTGAAGGTATACAAATTGAATTTTCTGACGATGCTATTCGTAAGATAGCAGAAGTCGCTTATGACGTGAACCAAAATACGGATAATATTGGAGCCAGAAGGCTGCAGACGATTCTTGAGAAGCTGCTGGAAGACCTCAGCTTTGAAGCTCCAGACATCAATCTGGAGAAGGTAGCGATCACTCCGCAATATGTAGAAGAAAAACTAGGCGCTATCGCAAGAAACAAAGATTTAAGCCAGTTCATATTATAATGGTTTATCGTTTTAATGCATACTCAATAGGGTAGACAAATAAAGGCTGCCTATTGTGCTGAAGTATTGAAACTAGCCAAAATTAAAATAAATGTAATTTTGTTTGAAGCAAATAGGAGGAAGAATCAATGGACTTACTATCAAAAACTAGAAAAATTAATGCCCTGCTCCAAAAAGCCGCCGGCAAACCGGTAAACTTTAAAGAAATGTCAGAGACGCTAAGCGAAGTCATCGAAGCGAACATCTTCGTTGTCAGCCGCAGAGGGAAGCTATTAGGCGTAGGAATCAATCAGCAAATTGAAAACGAGCGCATGGTAAAAATGCTTGAAGACCGCCAATTCCCTGAAGAGTACACAAAGAATCTTTTCAATATCCAGGAGACATCACCTAACCTGGATGTGGACAGTGAGTACACAGCATTTCCTGTTGAAAACAAAGAGCTTTTCAAAAACGGGTTAACAACAATCGTGCCGATCATCGGCGGCGGTGAGCGCCTGGGAACACTGATCCTTGCCCGTCTCGAAGAACAATTCCACGATGATGACCTTATTCTAGCTGAATATGGCGCAACAGTGGTAGGGATGGAAATCCTTCGTGAAAAGGCTGAAGAGATTGAAGATGAAGCTCGCAGCAAAGCTGTAGTACAAATGGCAATCAGTTCTCTATCCTATAGTGAACTAGAAGCAATTGAGCACATCTTCGAAGAACTTAACGGAAAAGAAGGCTTGCTGGTAGCTTCAAAAATCGCTGACAGAGTCGGCATCACTCGTTCTGTAATCGTCAACGCGCTGCGTAAGCTGGAAAGTGCAGGCGTAATCGAGTCCCGTTCCCTAGGAATGAAAGGAACTTATATCAAGGTTTTAAATGACAAGTTCCTGTTTGAACTTGAAAAGCTTAAGAGCAACTAAATAAAGAATAAAAAATCGCTGAAGTTCAGCGGATTTTTTTATTCTTTATATTAAAGAGCATCTAGATTCGGCCAGATGCGAAAGGAGTTAACAGCATAATGTTACAAATTTATTTCGATTCTTTTACACTCCTCCTTTTATCATAGGAGAACGAATAATTTTAATGAAGAAAATAATGGAAAAAAGGTAAAATAATATAGGTAATTTGCCCTCGAAGCAATTTAGAAACCAAGCAAATTTTCGTTCGTTATTCCTATCTTTTTTTTAATACTTTACAAAAAACTGGTGTGAATTAATAAAAATATAAAAATTAGTAAACTTATAGGTCTTTTAGACTATTTTGAAAAATGAGCATAATGCATGATAAAAATTAACCGAAAGTACATAGACAGATTATTTCAGATTCTTTACAATTAGGAATATAATGACGAAATTCAGCAAAGAATTACAAAATCCAGCAAAATAATCCAGTGTAGCAATTGCGAGGTGCAAAAATTGAAGTTGTTTTCAAATACAGTATCAACCCTCGAGCATGCGTTGAACTATTCTTCTGCAAAGCAGAAAGTCATTTCGCAGAATATCGCGAATGTTGATACACCGAACTATAAAGCGAAGGATGTGTCCTTTAAGGCTGTGTTCCAGGATGTCATGGGACAATCCTTTCAAGCAAATAGATCTGACGCCCGGCATTATGAATTCAGCAGCAGGGCGAACACTTTGCCTGGAGTCGTTAATAATCCGTTTGTGAATTATAACGAAAATGGGAACAGCGTTGATATGGATAAAGAAATGGCCGACCTGGCTACGAACCAAATTTACTACAATGCGCTGACTGAGAGGATTAATGGAAAATTCAACTCTCTCCAAACAGTCATTAGGGGAGGTAAGTAAGAATGAGCATGTTTCATAGCATGAACACGACAGCTTCTGCGTTGACTGCCCAGCGCCTAAGGATGGATGTCATTTCTTCAAACATGGCGAACGTCGATTCGACAAGAGGAGTAAATGGAGAGCCATACCGCAGGAAGATGGTTGTCCTTGAACCTAAGGAAGGAAACTTTTCTTCATTCCTAAATAGAGCAATGGGGAAAACCGAAGGAGCGGGAGCAGGAAATGGGGTTAAAGTATCAAGAATTGTAGAGGACAGAGAAAATCCGCTTAAGATGGTATATGATCCTGAACACCCTGATGCTGATCAAGAAGGATATGTTGCTTACCCGAATGTAGATCCTTTAAGGGAAATGGTGGATTTGATAAGTGCGACTCGTTCTTATGAAGCCAATGTCACAGTTTTTAACGCTTCCAAGGGTATGATGATGAAAGCCCTTGAGATCGGTAAATAAGGAGATAACTAAATGAACACAGCTGGGATTAATTCTGTCAGCCAAATGGTCAAACCATTTCAAACAAAAGTGTCTACTCCCACACCTACACCATACGAAGCACAAAAAAGTTTTTCGTCCGTACTTAAGCAATCTATTGAAAATTTAAATAACACACAGCTTCAGTCAGATGCGATGACAAATAAATTGGCTCGTGGGGAAAATGTAGACCTGCATCAGGTAATGATAGCAAGCCAAAAGGCGAGCATTACACTGCAGGCTACAATGGAAGTCAGAAATAAAGTAGTTGAAGCATATCAGGAAATGATGAGAATGCAAGTTTAATAATTAGCTAAAAACTAAGATTAGATCGGTTATTAGCTGTATAAAAAGAAGAGACTTAATAACCGGGGGATTGAAATGAAAGAAACCGTTCAAAAGTATATACATACAATGAAGGATTTCTGGCAAGGGCGCACCAGAAAGCAAAAAATCGGTCTTGGTGCGTCTATTTTCTTTGTTCTAATAGTTGCCGTCCTTACAGCTTATTTCACTACCAGGACCTCTCTTGAGCCACTTTACAGCAATCTTTCACCGGCTGAAACAGGGAGTATCAAAGAGAGCCTTGATGCCAGGGGCATACCATCCGAGATTACCGATGGCGGGAAAACGATCCTGGTACCGGCAGAGTCAGTTGACAGCTTGAAAGTAGAGCTTGCGGCTGAAGGGATTCCTAAGTCAGGCAGCATCGATTATACCTTTTTTAGCCAGAATGCTGGAATGGGTATGACAGACAATGAGTTCTTTGTTCTGAAACTCGAAGCAATGCAAACAGAATTGGCGAATCTGATGAAAGGGATCGATGGAGTAAATGATGCTAAGGTAATGATTAACCTTCCCGAAAAAGGAATTTTTGTCAGCGATAATGAACAGCCTGCATCGGCTTCCATCGTGCTAAATACAAGCCCAGGCTATCAATTCAAGGAAGACCAAATAAGCGCACTATATCACTTAGTGGCTAAAAGTGTACCGAACCTTCCTACAGATAATATCGTCATCATGAATCAGTTTTTTGAGTACTTCGATTTAAAAAATGAAAATAATTCCAGCGGGACATCTTTTGCTTCCCAGCATCAGATTAAACAGCAAATTGAAAGAGATGTGCAAAGGCAAGTGCAAAATATGCTGGGTACCCTTATGGGTCACGACAAAGTAGTCGTTTCCGTAACTGCCGATATAGACTTTACCCAGGAAAACAGAGAAGAAAACATCGTAGAGCCTGTTGATCAAGAAAATATGGAAGGAATCGCAATCAGCGCCCAGCGGATTACTGAAACCTTCACAGGGAACGCCGACCAGGCCGGTGGAATTCCGGAAGGGGGCAATCCTGGTGAAACGACAGGTTCTCAATACCTAGAGGGTGCAAGTGGGAATGGCGATTATGAAAGAGTCGAAGAAACAATAAATAATGAAGTCAGCCGAATCCGCAAGGAAATTATCGAAAGCCCATACAAGGTGAGAGACCTCGGCATCCAGGTCATGGTAGAACCGCCAACACCGGATGACGAAAGTTCACTGCCGCAGGAAAGAGTAGAAGATATCACAAGAATCCTGGGGACGATTGTCAGGACAACCATTGATAAGGATGCTCTTGGAACGGAGCTGACTGATGAGTTAATAGAAGACAAGGTCGTTGTATCTGTGCAGCCGTTCAATGGAAAGATTACATTCGAGAATAACGTTGTAGAAAAACTGCCTTGGTGGATCTATCTTGTAGGAGGTTTGCTGCTCGCCGCAATCATAATCCTGCTGCTTCTATTCATGAGGTCCAGGAAGAATGCAGTTGAAGAAGAAGAATATGTAATGGAAGAAAAGTATGAACAAATTCGTGTTCCTGATGTGAACAAGGAATTTGAGACAGAGGGAACTATGAAGAAAAAGCAGCTGGAAAAAATGGCGAAAGAAAAGCCAGAGGATTTCGCTAAATTATTGCGAACATGGATTTCTGAGGATTAGGAGGAGGACCAATAGTGAGGAAAGACCAAAAAGAATTAACAGGAAAACAGAAGGCTGCAATCCTCCTGATCTCTCTTGGCCCAGATGTTTCGGCTTCGGTTTATAAGCATTTAAGTGAAGAAGAGATCGAGAAACTTACACTTGAAATCTCTGGTGTGAAAAAGGTTGACTCGATGGCAAAGGAAGAAATTCTGGAAGAGTTCCACAGTATCGCGCTGGCACAGGATTATATCACCCAAGGTGGAATCGGCTACGCGAAAACAGTATTGGAAAAGGCGCTGGGAACCGATCAGGCGGCAGTGATCATCAATAGATTGACCTCATCACTGCAAGTTAGACCATTTGATTTTGCACGAAAAGCGGATGCCGGACAAATTCTCAATTTCATTCAGAATGAGCATCCGCAAACAATTGCTCTTATACTTTCTTATTTGGATTCAGCCCAAGCAGGCCAGATTTTGTCTGAACTGCCACAGGATGTCCAGGCTGATATCGCCCGGCGCATAGCCGTGATGGACAGCACATCACCAGAAATCATCAATGAGGTGGAGCAGATTCTTGAAAGGAAGCTCTCAGCAACTGTTACTCAGGACTATACGCAAACTGGCGGTATTGAAGCTGTTGTTGATGTATTGAACGGAGTGGACCGTGCAACCGAGCGCACGATTCTTGATGCCCTGGAAATTCAGGATCCAGAGCTTGCAGAGGAAATCAAGAAGCGGATGTTCGTGTTCGAAGATATTGTCACACTGGATAACCGTGCAATCCAGCGTGTGATCAGAGACTGTGAAAATGAAGATCTCATGCTTGCTCTTAAAGTTTCAAGTGATGAAGTGAAAGAAATTGTCTTTAAAAATATGTCTAAACGAATGGTTGAAACCTTCCAGGATGAAATGGAATTCATGGGTCCTGTAAGGCTGCGGGATGTTGAAGAAGCTCAGTCAAGGATTGTCGCAATAATCAGACGTCTGGAAGAAGCTGGTGAAATCGTCATTGCCCGTGGCGGAGGAGATGATATTATTGTCTAGGCTTATCAAATCTCAATATACCAGTACAGTATCTTCAGAAAAGAAGGTCATCTCCATCAGGATGCTGGAAGCAACGAGTCAGCAAGATGTTCCCCAGGTCTTCACTCATACAGAAGATGAAAGAAAGAGAATCCTGGATAATGCCGCATTGGAAGCCAACCACATAGTTTCAAGGGCAATGGAAGATGCGGAGCAGATCCGGCAGCAAATCTACCAGGAAAAGCAAGAATGGGAGCAGCAAAGTTCCCTTTTAGCCGAAGAATCCAGGCAGCTTGGTTTTGAGCAAGGATATCAAGAAGGCAAAAACCAGGGTTATGCAGACTATCGTCAAACAATTTTGTTTGCCCAGGAAACAGTTGATGCAGCGAAACGGGATTACCAGCATCATATAGAATCATCAGAAAAGGTCATTCTTGATCTCGGAGTGAAAATTGCAGGGAAGATACTTGGCGAAAAACTGGCAGCAGCTGAAGGTTTTCTAGCCCTTGTGAAAAGAGCATTAAAAAACTCCAGAGATTATAAAGATATTCAGCTGCATGTACATCCAAAACACTACCAGGACCTGCTTGCTCAAAAAGAAGAACTGATTGCCATCTTTCCAAAGGACATTGATTTTTATATCTACCCGGATGATGAGCTTGAGGAGACTTCGTGCATCATAGAATCAGAAAATGGCAGGATTGACGCAAGTGTAGACAGCCAATTGGAGGAAATCAAAATTAAGCTGTTTGAAATGCTGGAGAGTGAACAATAATGAAGGCCGAGGATTTATTGGAACATGTCGATTTTATGGATAGTTTTAAACGTTATGGACGTGTAAAGAGAGTTGTTGGCTTGATGATTGAATCTCAGGGTCCTGAAAGTTCTATAGGTGATGTGTGCTTTATTCATGTTGGCACTAAGAAGAAGCGAAAAATCCAGGCCGAGGTTGTCGGCTTTCAAGATGAAAATGTCATTTTGATGCCGTATACATCCATTCATGATATATCACCCGGAAGTCTCGTTGAAACGACAATGAAACCGCTTGAAATCAAAGCTGGTCCTGGTATGATCGGGAAAGTAGTTGATTCTCTGGGGGTTCCGCTCGACCAATCCAGCCTGCCAAAAGGATTGGCATCCGTTCCAACAGAACAAGATCCGCCCAACCCTTTGAGCAGGCCGCCAATCTCAGAACCAATCGAAGTTGGAGTCCGGATGATTGACAGTCTGCTCACAGTCGGCAGCGGCCAGCGTGTTGGGATCTTTGCCGGAAGTGGTGTCGGGAAGAGTACTTTGCTGGGAATGATTGCGAGAAATACTACCGCAGACCTGAATGTCATTGGACTTATTGGTGAGCGTGGCCGGGAAGTCAGGGAATTCATAGAACGTGATTTGGGGCCGGAAGGGTTAAAACGTTCTATTGTGGTTGTCGCCACTTCTGACCAGCCTGCATTGATGCGGATTAAAGGTGCCTATACGGCAACAGCCATTGCAGAGTATTTTCGCGACAAAGGTTTGAATGTCATGCTGATGATGGACTCTGTTACACGGGTAGCAATGGCCCAGCGGGAAGTAGGACTGGCAGTTGGCGAACCTCCAACTACTAAAGGCTATACTCCTTCAGTGTTCGCCATCCTCTCGAGGCTCCTGGAAAGGACAGGGACAAATGAATTTGGATCCATCACAGGCTTTTACACTGTGCTTGTAGATGGTGATGACATGAATGAGCCGATCGCCGACACGGTACGGGGAATTCTAGATGGCCACTTTGTATTAGACAGGGAATTAGCCAATAAAGGCCAATACCCGGCAGTGAACGTGTTAAAAAGCATTAGCCGAATCATGAACAATATTGTTTCAGATGATCATGTCAAAGCAGCAGAAAGATTGAGGGAATTATTAAGCACCTATATCAATGCTGAGGACTTGATCAATATCGGCGCATATAAAAAAGGCACATCTGCAGAAATAGACGAAGCAATTATGAGATACCCGCAAATTCTTAATTTCTTAAAACAAGGAACCAATGAAAAAGTTTCAATTAATGAGAGTGTCCAGGCTCTATTGCAGCTAGTAAGGAAAGGTTGATGGTTCAATGAAATATCAATTCAAGTTTGATAAGATCCTTTCACTCAAGACGAGAGAAGTAGACGAAGCTCAAGTCGTTTACCAGGAATCAGTCAAAAAATTCGAAGAGGCTGCTGACCGGCTCTATCATCTGCTGAAGAAAAAAGAGGACATTGAGTGTTTCCAATCAGACCGGCTGCTGGATGGTTTACCTGTCCAGGAAATACGACACCATCAACAATTTATCGGAAATCTGGAAAAATCGATTGCTCACTATCAAAAAGTCGTGATGAACGCTAGAAATATCATGAACTATCAACAAGTTAAGCTAATGGAAAAAAATCAAGAAGTAAAAAAGTACGAAAAAATCAAAGAGAAAGACCATCTTCAATTTCTTGCAGCTGAAAAATATGCAGAGAGCAGGATGATGGACGAAGTCTCGATTCAGCAATATATGAACCGGGAAATTAGGTGATCAAATGGCACAGAAAGTGGAGGAAAAGGATAGTCAGGAAGAAAATAAGTTCCATTGGTTTTTGATGGTGGTTGCCATCCCAAGCTTGTTTGCAATTGTAATTGCTCTGGTTGCTCTTTCAATTCTAGGGATCAATATTTTTGAAACTGCGAAGGACATTGGCGGAAAAATACCATTCATTTCTCAGTATGTGAGTGAAGAGAACCAGCCGTCCACCGATGAATTTGAAAAAAATATCATCAGCCTTGAAGCGGAAATTAAAGACCGAGAAGCAAAAATGGAACAACTTCAGTCGAAAATCGACAGTAAGGATACACAGCTGAAACGGATGGAACTGGAAAAAGCACAGCTGCAGGCACAAATAGAGGAATTGACTGCGATCCAGGAAGAAAACAAGCGAGCCTTCCGGGAAATCGTCAAAACGTATGAAACGATGTCAGCAAAGAGTGCGGCACCGATTATCTCCAATATGGAAACGAGCGAAGCGGTTAAGATTCTGACAAATATCAAGCCGGAGTCACTTGCAGCCATTATGGAGAAACTTCCAGCCGAAGAAGCAGCTAAATATACAGAATTACTGACGAACGAAACGAACGGTAATTAGTTGGTGTAACGAGACTTGAGAGGAGGTGAAAACATGGAAATAGGAGGTCTTGGGTTTTTTAATACCATTGCCGCGGGGAAGCAGCCAGTAGCCGATAAGACAGGAAAAGATGGAAGTTTTGCCGGGTTCATGTCAACAGTTTTATCAGGGAAAACTAATTCACCCGCCGCAACTGAAGCATCTAAAGATGGAGAAAAACTAGAGGAACTAGGTTCGCTGGCAGAACTCATTAACGTATCGGACCTTTTAGAGCTGGAAGATGGGATGAAGCTTCTGGATATGCTGAATTCAGATTCTGGAAGTCTATTAAATAAGGCGCTGTCACAGCTTGGGATCAATAATGAAGAATTGAAACTTTTTATCCAAAAGTGGTCCAGTGCTGATGGAGTGGAATTGACGAATGCCTCTGATGAAGAGCTGTTGGCTTCCATAGCGGCTTTATTAACAGGTATTGCTAATCAGCCTGCGGATGAACTAACGATGAAATTAGACCAAAGTGATGTACAAGCCTTAAAGGCACTGAAGCTGTATGAATTAATGTCCAGATATGCTGATGGTCAAAATTTTAAAAACTCTGATTCTATAAAGGAATCTCTGAAAAGTCTCGGTGAAGCTTTAAAGGACTTTTTAGGAACAAATAACAACAATTCAAATACCGATTATTTACAAAAACGATTTACCCAGTTAGCAGTCGACCTAAACCTTGCTTCAAAAAAATTATTCACAGAGGGAAATGGTTTTGCAGATCCCAGCTCCGGTTTGAAAACGGAAGGGGCACCAGGAACACTTGGTTTCCTTCCACAAATGACCAAAGCTGAACAGTTGATGTTAACGATGAACAGCCCAGAAAGGCCAGTTTCAGCTGAACAATTAATGAAACAGTTTGAATCAATCCTTTCAAAATCACATTTCATGAACAGTGGCGGAACACAGAAATTATTCATCAAGTTATTCCCTGAGCACCTGGGAAGCATCCGGATCGAGCTTTTCCAGAGGGATCAAACGATGATGGCAAGAATCATAACCACCTCTGGTACGGCAAAGGAAACACTCGAATCACAGATTAATGGGCTGAAACAAGCATTTGCTGCACAGAACCTTTCGGTGGATAGGATTGAAGTGACTCAGCAGCAGGCTCAGCAAGAACGATTCCTGAACAAGGATTCCGAGCAGCAGCAAAGACATTCAGACAGAGGGCAGCAAGAACAGAAAGACGAAAAAGGGGATTTTAATCTCTCCTTCGAAGAAGCACTGCTAAATACTGAAGCTTAGGAGATAGACAATGGTGAATACGATCAATTCTACTTATCTGCTGTCCAATCTTCAAAAGGACAGGAAAGCTGGTTCAGATATTCTCGGGAAAGATGATTTTTTGAAAATCTTGATGACCCAGCTGCAGAATCAGGATCCTTTGAATCCGATGCAGGATAAAGATTTCATAGCGCAAATGGCAACATTTTCGACACTTGAGCAGATCACGAATATGGGAAAATCAATCGACCGTTTCGTTCAGGCTGAACAACAAAACAAAATGATTTCCTATAGCCAGTTCGTGGGCAAGGATATTACCTGGCACAAGATTGAAAGTGCAAATGGCGAGGAAACCGTTAAACAAGGAAATGGAAAGGTTGCCTCAGTCCAGTTCAAGGAAGATACAGTTTCTTTTGTACTTGAGGACGGCACGACCCTGGAACCAGCAAATATTTCGCAGATCAATGAGTTGTCCAGCGAGAACCATATGCTGCAGGCGAGCATGTTGATTGGAAAGACCATTAGCTATCTTGATGAAAATAACCAAGAGAAATCTGCTAATGTCCTATCTGTTTCATTTAAAAATGGCAAGACATCTTACTTGCTGGATGATGAGAATAACACAAGCATCATTTCTTCACAGATTACAAAAATTCAATAACACAAGGAAGTGGTGTAATGGATAAAACGCAATTCCGTCCAATTCATTCACTGCCTGTTAACAGGAATCACCAAAAACCTGTGAAAGCCAACAATTTAGCACAATCACCATTTTCCTTGCAATTACAGAGTGCAATCCAATCAAAGAATGGACTGACCATAAGCAAGCATGCAACTGAACGATTGGAGCAGCGAGGAATTAACATATCCCAGGAGCGCTGGAACAGGATTGAGGAAAAAGTTAGTCAGGCTAAAGCCAAAGGCGTGAGTGATTCACTTGTTCTGCTGAAAGACGCGGCGCTGATTGTCAGCGCGAAAAACAACACGGTCATTACAGCCATGGGCAGGCAGGAAGCAGCGGAACAAATATTCACCAATATAAATGGCACAATCGTCATGGAAAATTAAAAAAATAGGCTGGACCTTTACGGAGGCCTGGGCTGTGGACCGATTGAAGCAGCCCCCAAATCGAAAGGAGTTTTAAATAATGCTTCGTTCAATGTACTCAGGAATCAGTGGAATGAAAAACTTCCAAACAAAACTAGACGTAATCGGCAACAATATTGCCAATGTAAATACCTACGGTTTTAAAAAGGGCCGTGTTACTTTCAAGGACACAATGAACCAAACCATTTCCGGCGCTAGTGCTGCACAAAACGGAAAGGGTGGAAAAAATCCTATGCAAGTAGGACTGGGATCCACTATTGCAACAATAGATACGATTGATACACAATCAAGTTTGCAGACAACAGGAAGATCTCTTGACCTGGCAATTTCAGGTGATGGTTATTTTGTTGTTAAGCAAGGAAATGCACAGTTCTACACTCGCGCAGGTAACTTCTATCTTGATGAGGAAGGGACACTTGTTAATGGTGATGGATATAAAGTTCAATCCAACAATAATGGGGTTCTTGAAGATATTAAAGTGGATGTGAATTCTATTTTGCCCGCTCAGAAATCAACCGAGTTGAAAATTGATGGAAATTTTCCAACTGGAGTTGCTGGTGACACTGAACAGCTGCAACAAATCAAAGTTGTAGATAGTAATGGTGAGGAACATACAATTGAGTTGAGTGTTAATTCAACTGGAACTTCAGGTGAATGGGAAATTACTCTACAAGATAGAGCAAGAAGTTCTTTAACTGATTTGGTCATTACAATTAATAATGGGAGGATTACTCAACAATCTGGAACTTTATCTGTCGATAATGGAACAACCAATGGGGAACAAATCCCCCTATCAATTTCACTAGGAAACGTTACTTCAACTGCTGGGAACTTGAATGCTCTATTCTCACCTAACGGAACCACCCAAGGTGCAATAGAAAGCTTCAGTATTGGTCAAACGGGTGAAATCAGCGGTGTCTTCTCAAACGGTCGAGTAGAAACTCTAGGTGTTCTTGCTCTAGCTAAATTCAGTAACGCAGCAGGTCTTAGCAAGGTAGGTAACAATATGTTTCAGGACTCAGTTAACTCAGGTACAGCGAATATTGGTACTCCAGGGGACGGTTATGGAACTGTAGCGTCCGGAGCACTCGAAATGTCTAACGTAGATCTATCAGAAGAATTTACCGAAATGATCACGGCTCAGCGTGGTTTCCAGGCAAATACTAGAATTATTACAACCTCTGATGAAATTCTTCAAGAATTGATTAACCTAAAACGATAGACTAGGAGAGGAGCAGGGCTGAAAGGGAGATCCTTTTAGCCCCTGTGAATTATAGTGATTAAAGTAACGAAATTAAATGGTAAATCATTTAGGATTAATTCATTATTTATCGAAGTAGTAGAAGCTTTTCCAGACACAACAATTACCTTGACCAACGGACGAAAGTATGTCGTAAGGGAAAGTGAAGACGAAGTGAGCAAGTTGATCCAGGAATTTTATCAGAGTGTCGGCCTTCTTGGAGGGCGAATGTTGGAGGAACTGAATCATGAAGAATAATAAGCTGGTAATGATTATGTCGGTCATGCTGGTAGCCATATTGCTTGTAGGGACGATCGCTGTGGTAGCGGTTATGAAACTTACAGCTGAAGATGGTGAAAAAGAGCCAAGCATCGATGAGGTGCTCGAGGCTTCCGTAGACATTCCCGAGGTAACGACGAACCTTGCATCAAATGATTTTATAAAGATATCTTTTAAAATTGAAACAGACGGCAAAAAAGCAAAAGAAGAGTTGCAAAAGAGAGATTTTCAGGTGAAAAACCTGATTATCTATGAACTATCCGAGAAGAAGGCAGAAGAACTGCAAGGCAAGGAAGGCAAGATGAACCTTGAAGAAGTCCTAAAGACGAAGATAAATGACCTGATGCTTGAAGGAAAGGTCAAAAAGGTCTACATAACAGGTTCTCTCCTCCAATAACAGATTGAAATAAATTACCGTAACTTTATGGAGGTGAGGAGCATGTCGGGAGATGTATTGTCGCAAAGCGAAATTGATGCTTTGTTATCAGCATTATCAACAGGAGAAATGGATGCGGATGAATTAAAGAAAGAACAAGTAGAAAAAAGGGTTAAAGTTTATGATTTTAGAAGAGCTTTGCGTTTCTCGAAAGATCAAATCCGCAGCCTTACCCGAATCCATGAAAACTTTGCCAGGTTATTGACTACTTTTTTCTCCGCCCAGTTAAGGACATATGTAAACATCAATGTCGCGTCAGCTGACCAGATCCCTTATGAGGAATTCATCCGGTCCATTCCCAAGATGACGATATTGAATGTATTTGATGTAGAACCGCTTGAGGGCAGGATCCTGATGGAGGTCAACCCTAACATTGCATACGCAATGATGGACAGGCTGCTTGGAGGAAAAGGCTCAAGCCATAATAAAGTCGATAGCTTGACAGAAATCGAAACCAGAATCATGTCCAATATGTTTGAGAAAGCTTTTGAGAATTTCAGGGAAGCTTGGGGTTCGATTTCTGATATCGATCCGCAGCTTTCGGAATTTGAAATCAATCCGCAATTTTTGCAGATGGTTTCCCCGAATGAAACCGTCGTGGTGATTTCGTTGAACACTACGATCGGAGAAGCAAGCGGAATGATCAATATATGTATACCGCATGTAGTGCTGGAGCCGATCATTCCTAAACTTTCAGTGAAATATTGGATGCAGTCCGATAAGAAACAAAGCTTGCCAATCGAAAATTCAGTACTGCAGAGTGAAATCCAAAAGGCTGATGTCTCAATTACAGCGGAAATTGGCTCGTCTGAAATCTCGATTCAGGACTTCCTGATGCTTGATATCGGCGATGTAATTGAACTGAATCAGCAAATAGACCAGCCTTTACTGATAAAAGTCGGAGATATCCCTAAATTTGTTGGACAGCCAGGGAAATTGAACAAAAAGTTAGCCATTCAAGTGTTTGATACATTTAAGGGAGGAGACGATGATGGTGAGCGATGACATGTTATCTCAAGATGAAATCGATGCGCTTCTTAGAGGAACCTCTGATGAAGCAGAAGAAACAGAAAATACAATGAACGTGGATGACTATTTTTCTTTTATGGAAAGAGATGCATTAGGAGAAATAGGCAATATATCATTTGGCAGTTCAGCTACAGCACTATCAACTTTATTGAACCAGAAGGTAGAAATTAATACCCCTACGGTTACGGTAGTACACAAGTCAAAATTGGAAGATGCTTTTCCAGATCCTTATGTGGCCGTACAGGTTTATTACACAGAAGGTTTCAGCGGCAGCAATATGCTTGTTATCCAGCAAAATGACGCGGCGATCATCGCAGATTTAATGCTGGGCGGCGACGGATTGAATCCAAGGGATTTACTGGACGAAATCCAGCTGAGTGCTGTTCAAGAGGCAATGAACCAGATGATGGGATCTGCGGCTACCTCAATGTCTACAGTTTTTAGCAAGAGAGTTGATATTTCACCTCCCAATATCAATCTGTTGAATGTCGTGGAAGGAGAAGGCACTGAATCAATTCCCGAAGATGATATTTTGGTGAAGGTCTCATTCTCGTTAAAAATCGGCAATTTAATAGATTCGAATATTATGCAGCTTTTGCCAGTTACTTTCGCTAAAAGCCTGGTGGATGAATTATTAAATCCTGGGACAGCACAAGAGACAGCACCTGAAATCCAGGCACCAACATTCCCGCAAGGTAATCAGCCTGAACAAAATAAAGCAAATCCAACACAGGAAAACCATAATAATGCCCATTATCAACCAATGCAACAGCCGGAATATCAAGTACATCAGGAGCCGGCTTATTATCAGCAGCCAACCTATCAAAATGTTCCACAACAGCATGGCTATTCTCAACCGATGCAATCGGGACCACAGCATTTTGGCAATGTGATGACTGGCGCACAGCCTACAGTCCAGCCAGCAGTGTTCTCAAGCTTCGAATCATCACAGCCTCAGCAGGCGGAAACAAAGAACCTGGATATGCTGCTTGATATCCCGCTGCAGGTGACGGTTGAACTGGGCAGGACGAAGCGCTCAGTCAGAGACATCCTTGAGCTCGGATCTGGTTCAATCATCGAACTGGACAAACTCGCTGGAGAACCAGTCGATATCCTGGTTAACAATCGATTGATTGCCCAGGGAGAAGTAGTAGTAATTGATGAGAATTTTGGTGTCCGGGTTACTGATATAATCAGCCAGAGCGACCGCATTAAAAAATTAAAATAATCTTCAGGGGGAATTTCAATGGCGAACAAGATTTTAGTCGTAGACGATGCGGCTTTCATGAGAATGATGATTAAGGACATTTTGACAAAAAACGGCTTTGAAGTCGTCGCAGAAGCAGCAGATGGAGCACAGGCACTTGAAAAATATAAAGAATTTCAGCCTGACCTTGTCACAATGGATATTACCATGCCGGAAATGGATGGCATCACTTCTTTAAAAGAAATTAAAAAAATCAATCCGAACGCAAAGGTTATCATGTGTTCGGCGATGGGCCAGCAAGCAATGGTCATCGATGCGATCCAGGCAGGAGCTAAAGATTTCATCGTAAAACCATTCCAGGCTGATCGCGTTATTGAAGCGATTTCCAAAACATTAAGCTAGTGAACTTTTATCATTTAGAGGGTGCGGCAAATTGTTAAGATTAATCCGAACTGCCTCGACAATTCTTTTCTTATTAGCTGCTCTGTTCAGTCCAATTGGCTTGGCGAGTGCAGAGCAGCTAAATAAAAGTGTGCAGGATTGTTTGAAAAATCCTGAGTCGTGTGATGATGGACAGGCAGATAAGAGAACAAACCAATCAGACGATGAAAAATCCCAGGTAGGGGTCAATTTCATGGATTTCGTCAGGATGATCCTTGCTACGGCCTTTGTGGCAGCATTAATCTACTTCCTCCTCAAATTCATCAATAAGAAGAGCATGACCTATAAAAGCTCGCAGCTTGTTGAAAATCTTGGAGGCACCAGCTTAGGAGCCAACAGATCGGTTCAGATTGTAAAAGCGGGCAATAAGCTTCTCATTGTTGGCGTGGGAGAGAACATACAGCTGTTAAAGGAAATTGACGACCCGGAAGAGTACAGCCAAGTCATTCAGGAATATAACAATAAAATGGAGCAGCTTGTACAGCCAAGCGATATTGTGACAAAGTTGCTTAAAAGAGCGAAAAGAGACGGCGGCAATCAGCGTTCCGAATTTTCCGCATTGCTGAAGAACCAGCTGAATGATATGGCAAGCGGAAGAAAGAAAATGCTTGAGGAGATACAGAAGAAAGGGTCAGAAAAAAATGAATGAGTTTATGGAGTTTTTCAACAGCAGTTCTCCTGAGAGTGTATCAACATCCGTAAAGCTGATGCTCCTGCTGACTGTACTTTCGATTGCGCCAGGCATCTTGATTTTAATGACAAGTTTTACAAGGATCATCATCGTTCTTTCCTTTGTCAGAACGGCGCTTGCAACACAGCAAATGCCGCCTAACCAAGTGTTGGTCGGGCTTGCGATGTTCCTGTCATTCTTTATCATGGCACCTACTTTCCATGAAGTGAATGAACAAGCTCTGACACCTTTATTTAATGAAGAAATCAATTTGGAGCAAGCCTATGAGCGGGCATCAATTCCCTTCAAGGAATTCATGAGCGCGCATACGAGGCAGAAGGATTTGGCGTTATTTCTGGAGTATTCAAGGGCTGAAACTCCTGAATCGGTTCAGGATATTCCTTTGACTGCCCTCGTTCCTGCATTTGCCATCAGTGAAATCAAAACAGCATTCCAGATTGGATTTATGATTTTCATCCCTTTTCTGGTGATCGATATGGTTGTCGCTAGTGTCCTGATGTCCATGGGTATGATGATGCTTCCGCCAGTTATGATTTCTCTTCCATTTAAGATTTTACTATTTGTAATGGTAGATGGATGGTATTTAGTCGTGAAATCGTTATTACAAAGTTTTTAAGCAGGTGAATGTAAATGACATCAGAAGGTGTTATCTCAATAGCAGAACGAGGAATTTATACAGTTTTAATGATTTCAGGGCCATTGTTGATTTTAGCACTGGTAGTTGGTTTGATCGTCAGTATTTTTCAGGCAACTACACAAATCCAAGAACAGACACTGGCTTTCGTGCCAAAGATTGTGGCCGTGCTGGTCGGAGTCGTTTTCTTTGGTCCATGGATGCTAAGTTATATGCTGAGCTATGCGACGGAGATTTTTTCGAATCTTACTAGGTTTGTAGGCTGATGAGATGCTAGATTTCATTCCTTCGTTTCCGGCATTCCTGCTGATATTTGTAAGGGTGACATCCTTTTTCTTGATGATGCCTTTATTTTCATATCGGACGATTCCCGCGTCTCATAAAGTAGGGCTTGGATTCATGCTTTCTATCATCATGTTTACAGCAATTGGACCCCCTGAAATCGCAATAGACAGCACATATTTCCTGCTGGTCATCAAAGAAGCAATGGTTGGTTTATTCATAGGCTTCATTGCAGCATTGATGATGGCTGCCATCCAGATTGCCGGGGGATTCATAGATTTCCAGATGGGCTTTGCCATTGCGAATGTCATCGATCCACAGACAGGGGCACAGAGTCCGCTGATGGGGCAGTATTTATATACGATTGCTCTTTTGTTTTTACTGACTGTAAACGGCCATCATCTGTTGATGGATGGTATATTTTACAGTTATGATTTTATCCCGATCGATCAGGTGACCATACCGTTTGGGAATGAAAATATTGCGGAATTCATCATCCTGTCTTTCAATAAAATGTTCATTATCGCCTTCCAGATGTCCTTGCCGGTGGTCGGCAGCTTGTTCCTGGTTGATGTTGCCCTTGGGATTGTAGCAAGGACCGTCCCGCAATTGAATATATTCGTTGTCGGGCTGCCAGTGAAAATCGGTGTAAGCTTTCTCGTACTTATTGCGGTAATGGGCGTGCTGATCATGGTTATAACGGATCTGTTTTCCACTACTCTTGCGACCATGAGGGGTTTGATGGAAATGATCGGAGGAGCATAAATGGAGTTTTTAAGGTTAGACCTGCAGTATTTTGCCGGTGAAAAAACAGAAAAAGCGACTCCCAAAAAGAGACAGGACGCTCGGAAAAAAGGACAGGTTGCCAAAAGCCAGGACGTCAATACTGCCATTGTCCTTCTTGCTGTGTTTTTGTTTTTGATGTTCTTTGGCAGTGTGATGATGGAGAGACTCATCGGGGTCCTTCGCCATTCCTTACAAAACTACATGTTAATGGATTTGACTTCGAATAATATCGAATCTATTGTGATTGAAATATTAGCTGAATTGGTCATCTTCCTGGGTCCCGTCATGATCGTTGCGTTGATTGCAGGGGTTGCTGCCAACTACATCCAAGTCGGCTATATGTTTTCGACTGAAGCAATCCAAATGAAACTAGAGAAAATCAATCCGATCAGCGGCTTCAAGAGGATTTTTTCAATGAGGGCAATCGTTGAATTGCTAAAATCCATCCTTAAAATCACCTTCGTAGGTGTGATCGCTTTCTCAGTTCTGTGGTTGCGATTGGACGAGGTGCTTCTCCTCGCTAATAAGAGTGTGGGTGCTGCATTGGCAACTATTGCCGGGCTGACACTCCAAATGGGCCTTTTTGCTTCCGGAGCATTGCTATTTTTATCATTATTGGATTATCTGTACCAAAAATATGATTATGAGAAAAGTATCCGCATGTCAAAACAAGACTTGAAAGATGAGTATAAAAACATCGAAGGGGATCCTCTTATCAAGTCTAAGATTAAGCAGAAGCAAAGAGAGATGGCAATGCGGCGGATGATGCAAGAAGTTCCAAAAGCAGATGTGGTCATTACGAACCCAACTCACTTCGCGATCGCATTAAAGTATGACGAGCAAAAGGCTGATGCTCCGATCGTTGTGGCTAAGGGTGTTGACTTTGTCGCACAGAAGATTAAATTGATTGCCAAGGAAAATGAGATTATGTCTGTCGAGAACCGTCCTTTGGCGAGGGCGTTATACAGCCAGGCTGAGATCGGTGATGCCATCCCTGAGGAGTTTTTCAAAGCGGTGGCAGAAATCCTGGCCTATGTGTATCAAACAAAAAATAAAGTGCTGTAATTCTTCAGGTATGCAGTGTTTAGGAGAGAAGTAGTATGTCAGCAAGAGACCTGTCCGTCCTGCTTAGTGTCATCTTAATCGTAGCCATGTTGATCATTCCTTTTCCGCCATGGCTGCTAAGTGTACTAATCATGGTAAACATCTCAATTGCACTTCTGGTGCTGTTGAACACAATGAATATGACTGAACCGCTCCAGTTTTCTGTTTTTCCTTCACTGCTGCTGTTGTTAACTTTATTCAGACTTGGTTTGAATGTTTCGACGACGCGTTCCATCCTTTCAAAAGGTGAAGCTGGAGGGGTGGTTGAGACCTTCGGTACATTCGTTGTCGGGGGGAATGTTGTCGTCGGGATGGTCGTGTTCCTGATCTTGATCATTATCCAGTTCATTGTCATCACGAAAGGTTCCGAGCGTGTATCAGAGGTTGCAGCAAGATTTACCCTTGATGCGATGCCTGGTAAGCAAATGAGTATCGATGCTGATTTGAATGCCGGGATGATTTCTGAACAGCAAGCACGCGAACGACGCGAAAAAGTAAGTAGAGAAGCAGATTTTTACGGTGCGATGGATGGTGCAAGTAAATTCGTAAAGGGAGATGCCATCGCGGGAATCATCATCGTCCTGATCAACTTGATATTCGGGATTGTTATCGGCATGACACAGCAAGGTCTTGGGATTGGAGATGCTGCCCAGAAATACTCCCTGTTGACAGTTGGTGACGGGATTGTCAGTCAGATTCCTGCACTTTTGATCTCGACAGCGACGGGTATTGTGGTTACTCGAGCTGCATCTGATGGAAACCTTGGTATTGACATTACTTCGCAGCTGTTGGCTTATCCTAAAATGCTGTATGTCGGTGCAGCCACGATTTTCCTGCTGGGGCTGTTTACGCCGATCCACGATTTGCTGACAATTCCGATTGCGGCATTGATGGCATTTGGCGGCTACTCATTCTCCCGTGTTCCTGAGCCCGATAAGCAGCAGCTGCAGGAAATGGAAGAAGACATTCAGATGGACGAGATGAAAAGTCCTGAGAGTGTGGTTAATCTTTTGAATGTTGATCCGATTGAGTTTGAATTCGGATATGGTTTGATACCTCTTGCTGACGCTAATCAGGGAGGAGACCTTCTGGACCGGATTGTCATGATCAGAAGGCAGCTTGCCATTGAGCTTGGGCTGGTCATTCCGGTAGTCAGAATTCGGGACAATATCCAGCTTCAGCCGAATGAATACAGACTGAAAATCAAAGGGAACGAAATGGCCAGGGGAGAATTGCTTCTTGATCATTATCTGGCAATGAGCCCTGGAATAGATGATGATTCTGTCGAAGGTATCGATACAATCGAACCAAGTTTCGGTTTGCCTGCTAAATGGATCACGGAAGAAATGAAGGAGCAGGCAGAAATCTTCGGCTACACAGTAGTCGATCCGCCTTCTGTTGTTTCGACGCATATTACAGAAGTAATAAAGGCTAATGCACATGAACTTCTGGGCAGACAGGAAACGAAGCAGCTGATCGATCACCTTCGTGAAAGCTATCCGATCCTTGTTGAGGAAGCGACACCGAATCCTTTATCAGTTGGTGAAATCCAAAAAGTGCTTGGCAAGCTGCTTAGGGAAAATGTCTCAATCAGGAATTTGCCAATTATATTCGAAACACTTGCTGATTATGGAAAAGTGACAACTGATACAGATATCCTTGCTGAATACGTCCGTCAGGCCCTTGCAAGACAAATCACGAACCAATATTCCCGAAATGGTGAAACTCTGAAGGTGATTACACTATCGGGAAGGGTAGAAAAGGTGGTAGCGGAAGGTGTTCAGCAAACAGAGCACGGAAACTACCTATCCCTGGACCCTGCAGTATCTCAAGGAATATTGGAATCTGTGGCAAACCAGGTAGAGCAATTGAGCATAATGGAACAAACGCCGATTATCCTCTGTTCACCTGCGGTCAGGATGTATGTGCGCCAGCTGACAGAAAGGTATTTTGCGCAAATACCTGTATTGTCTTATAACGAACTTGAAGCAAATGTCGAAGTCCAAAGTGTCGGGGTGGTGAATGTAGAATGAAAGTAAAAAAGTATACAGCTTCATCCATGCCTGAAGCAATGAAACTCGTCAGGGGGGAGCTGGGCAATGAGGCAGTGATCCTTAATTCCCGTGTCGTCCAGACAGGAGGATTCATGGGCTTTTTCAAGAAAAATAGCATTGAGGTAATTGCTGCCATTGACCCAGACACCGACTTAAGTTCAAAGGCTGCCAGTGTGGATCAACCAGGTAAATATACTCGCCCTGTGGTAATGAGAGAAGTATCCAAAAAGGATGCATCAGCTGTTCAGGTGAAACCTGTAATGGAAACACCGCAAAAAGCGGACAAGGAACTATTGAAAGAAATTTCACAGCTTAAGGAACTGCTTAAGGAATCAGGAAAAATCGAAGGAGTCTCTTTGCCAGAACCAATCAGCAGGCAAATCCAATTCCTGAGGGATATGGATATAAATCAAGAAATCATTGATGAAATAGCTGGATTCCTTCTTGAGAAATGGTATCTCGGCGGAGCGGCTGCAAGTGAAGCAGAAATAACCGAATGGTGTGCACTGGCAATTGAAGAAAAGCTATCTCCTCTTACATTCGAAGGTATTTCTTTTAAAAGGAAATTTGTCAATGTCATTGGGCCGACAGGCGTTGGAAAAACGACTACACTGGCAAAAATCGCTGCTGATTGTGTATTGAAGCACCAGAAGAAAGTTGCTTTTATCACCACAGACACTTATCGAATTGCTGCAATTGAGCAGTTGAAAACATATGCGAAAATTCTCGATGTCCCAATAGAAGTTTGCTACAACATGGAGGACTTCAAGGCAGCAACAGATAAATTCGCGGACTATGACCTTGTCTTCATCGATACAGCAGGACGTAATTTCAGGAATCAAAAGTATGTCAACGATCTAAAAGATGTCATCGATTTCGGAAAGGATATGGAAACTTTTCTTGTCCTGGCATTGACGGCAAAACAAAAAGATATGGAGGAAATCAGGCAGCAATTTTCGCTGATCCATATTGATAAATTCATTTTCACAAAACTTGATGAAACCTCGGTATATGGAGCAATGCTCAATATGGCGTTGAAATTTTCAACTGGAATTGCCTATTTGACCAATGGTCAGGATGTGCCAGATGACCTGATCGAGGCAAAGCCAAATATTATTGCAAATACTATTCTTGGAGTCAGCACCTATGAATGACCAGGCAGAAAAATTAAGAAACCGACTTAAAACAAACACTCCCGCCAAGGAAGCGAAGACGCTCGCAGTGGTCAGCGGAAAAGGCGGAGTCGGGAAATCGAATTTCTCGCTCAACTTCTCGATCTCCCTCGCCAAAAAAGGCTATAAGGTCTTGTTGTTTGATTTGGATATCGGTATGGGGAATATCGAGATTTTGATGGGGAGAAGTTCTTCACTTTCCATTGCCGATTTTCTTTCAGGAAAATCATCGATGGAGGAGGTAATTTTTCAGGGGCCACACGGTGTCGAGTATATCTCAGGCGGGACAGGCTTAAGCCAATTAGTCAGGATGGACCGTGCTGGCGTCGATTACTTTATCTCTAGTTTAAGTGAAGTTCTGAGAAAGTATGATTATCTGATTTTTGATATGGGAGCCGGCTTGAACGAGGAGACTTTAGCGATCCTCCTGTCTGTCAACGAGATATTTGTCATCACCACGACAGAGCCCACCTCCTTGATGGATGCATACGCTACTATGAAATACATCCACCTGTCAGATTCAGAATTGCCGTTCTATTTGGTTGTCAACAGGGCAGGTTCCATCAAAGAAGGCAACGATACGATGGCCAGACTGGACGATGTTCTTGGGAAGTTTTTAGGAAGGACACCGATCAAGCTTGGAATGCTGCCGGATGATAAAACTGTCCAGGAAGCAGTAAAACGCCAGATTCCATTTACAATGTTCAATGAACGGTCACAAGCTTCTAAAGGAATGGCAGCGATTATCGAAAAATATATCAATAATGCGAGCTACAATGCCGAAAAGACAGATAACAGGAGTTTTACAGCTAGATTGAAGCAATTCCTTTTCGAAAGGTAGTGGTCGAGTGGCAAAAACCAGAGTTCTCATCGTAGATGATTCAGCTTTCATGCGAAAGCTGATCAACGACTTTCTATCAGAACACCCGGAAATTGAGGTTATTGGCACGGCTCGGAATGGAGAGGATGCCATTAAGAAATGCCGGGAATTCCGTCCTGATGTCATTACACTTGACGTAGAAATGCCGAAACTAAACGGGTTAGAAGTATTGAAGCTGATTATGAAGGAGCACCCGCTGCCGGTTGTAATGCTTTCTAGCACCACGAAAGAGGGCGCGGACACGACGCTGCAGGCGATTCAGGCGGGTGCTGTGGATTTTGTGGCCAAGCCATCAGGATCCATTTCAATAGATTTACATAAAATCAAAACAGAGTTAATCCAAAAAGTGTTATCGGCAAGCAAAGCTAATCTGACAAAAATAAACTTCCTGGAAGATTCAAATACTGTTGGGAAGAAATTGGAGAGTTCCATAGATTCAGAGATTAAGCCTGCAAGCAACGTAACAACAAGGGGATTTACGCAATCCAAAAAGATTGTCTGCATTGGAACTTCTACCGGGGGACCAAGAGCATTGCAGCAAGTTATAACTTCATTGCCGAAAGGTTTGGAGGTACCAATCCTGATTGTCCAGCACATGCCGCCCGGTTTTACCAAGTCCCTTGCCAATCGACTGGACTCCTTAAGCCAGATTAGAGTCAAGGAAGCGGAAGATGGCGAGCTTTTACAAAAAGGGACTGCATACATAGCCCCAGGAGGCTTTCACTTAACGGTTAAGACATTAGGTTCATCGCTGGCAATCAGTCTTAGCCAATCACCGCCTCGAAACGGACATCGTCCTTCCGTTGATGTGATGTTCGAGTCTATCAGTACCATCAAGAATTACAGTAAAGTTGCTGTCATCATGACAGGAATGGGGTCAGATGGGTCCAAGGGACTGGTTGAAATGAAAAAGAACGGCATAGTAAAAGCAATCGCTGAATCCCAGGATACATCAATTGTTTTCGGAATGCCAAAAGCAGCAATAGCAACGAATATGGTTGATGAGGTAGCGAATGTAGAGAACATCGCACAATCGATCATGAATTATATATGAGGCCGGAGGTGCTGTGCACATGGAATTGAATCAATATCTTGAAGTCTTTATTGAAGAAAGTAAAGAACATTTACAGGCCTGTAATGAACAAGTATTGGAATTAGAGAAGAATCCCCAGGATTTATCAATCATTAATGAAATTTTCAGGTCGGCTCATACTCTTAAAGGGATGTCAGCGACAATGGGTTACGAGGACTTGGCAAGTCTTACACATCAAATGGAAAATGTACTTGATGCGATAAGGAATAACAGATTGACGACAACACCTGAAATAATTGATGTTATTTTCATGGCTGTTGATCACCTTGAAGACATGGTCCAGGCAATAGCTGCTGGTGGCGATGGTAAAAAGGACGTCACTGAAACAGTTGAAAAGTTAAAACAGATTGAAAAAGGGGAACCGCTGTCGGACTCCGCTAATAAGGAAGTTGCCGCTGCAGCCGTTTTAGAAGCCAAGCAGCAATCCCATTATGATGAATTTGAACTGACTGTTTTAAAACAGTCCAAAGAACAAGGGTTCGGTGTTTATGAAATTGAGATCGCTTTGCGTGAAGATTGCTTGCTGAAAGCTGCACGAGTCTATATGGTTTTTGAGGTATTGGAGAAGATTGGTGAAGTAATCAAAGCAAACCCTTCAGTAGAGCAGCTAGAGGAAGAGCAATTTGACCATGAATTTTCGATTACGATTGTCTCCAAAGAGGATCCTGAGGATATTAAAAGCAAAATCATGAAAGTTTCAGAGGTTGTCAAAACCGACCTTAAGTCATTAGAGTTTGATGATGAGAGTAATGATTCGAATGGTGAGGTCATGTCAAAATCAAATGGCCTCGAGGTATCTGATTCAACTGCTTCGGACCTAACTCAATCGGTCGGTTCTGAAGTGGCGCCGGTTCAAGATAAAAAAGGCGGTGCCAAACAGCAAGTAAATAGCAGCAAAACAATAAGGGTGAATATTGAACGTCTCGATATTCTAATGAATTTATTTGAAGAACTTGTCATTGACCGCGGCAGACTCGAGCAAATCTCAAAAGATCTGGATAACGGAGAGCTTACTGAAACGGTTGAAAGAATGTCCAGGATATCCGGTGACTTGCAAAATATTATTCTGAATATGAGGATGGTCCAGGTAGAAACGGTATTCAATCGCTTCCCGAGAATGATTCGTCAATTAGCGAGAGACTTAAATAAAAAGATCAACCTAGAAATCGTTGGTGCTGAAACAGAATTGGATCGCACAGTAATTGACGAAATCGGTGATCCGCTTGTGCATTTATTAAGGAATTCAGTTGACCATGGGATTGAATCACCTGAAGAGCGGAAGGCCAAGGGTAAAAATGAAGAGGGTACTGTGGTGCTGCGTGCCTTCCACAGCGGCAACCATGTTTTCATAGAAATCGAGGATGATGGTGCTGGAATAAGCAGGGATAAGGTATTGAGGAAGGCCATCAGCAAGGGAATCATCACCGAACAATCTGCTGCAGGCTTCACTGATAAACAGGCATTTGAATTAATCCTTTCATCTGGCTTCTCGACTGCTGAGAAGATTTCAGATATTTCAGGACGAGGCGTAGGGTTGGATGTGGTGAAAAATACGATTGAGTCTCTGGGCGGTTCAATCTCAATCGACTCTAAGGAAAATGAGGGAACTATTTTCTCCATACAGCTTCCTCTGACATTATCAATCATTTCGGTTATGTTAGTCGAAATCCAGAAAGAAAAATTTGCGATTCCTTTGTCATCAATCATTGAGACAGCCATAATCAAAGAAACTGATATCATGAATGCACATAATCAAAAGGTAATTGATTTTAGAGGCAAGGTCGTGCCATTACTGTTCTTAAAGGATATCTTCGAGGTACCGTCAGAACATAGCGAAGATCAATTCCACTCGGTCATCATCGTTCGAAAAGGAGATAAAATGGCTGGCTTGATTGTTGACTCATTCATTGGACAGCAAGAAGTAGTCCTTAAATCATTAGGAAATTATTTAACGAATGTTTTTGCGATCTCCGGAGCAACAATCCTTGGAGATGGTCAGGTAGCATTGATTGTGGATTGCAATGCCTTAATTAAATAGATCCCTTGTTAAAACAATGACGATGATATTTTGGGAGTGAGAAAAGTGGCTGAAAATTTGGTGTCAGACTTAAAAGTAATCGTGTTCCAGCTGAATGATAAAGAATACGGTGTTCCTGTAAGCCAGGTTAAGTCGATTGAAAAGATCATGCATATTACAAGGGTGCCTCATACAAATCCTTTTGTAAAAGGTGTCATGAACCTTCGCGGAGTTGTGACTCCACTATTGGATTTGCGTGTCCGATTTGGCATGGAGGAAGAAGCATACAACGAAGGAACTCGAGTCATTATCGTTTCAATAGAAGATAAAGAAGTAGGCTTGATCGTAGATGGAGCAAATGATGTCATAGATATACCAACTAGTAAGATCGAACCTCCGCCTGAGGTCGTTGGCCTGGCAGCTGAAGGGTTCATTGACGGAGTGGCCAACTTGGATAAAAGGTTATTGATTTTAATAGATTTGCACAAAATCCTTGAATCCGATGAAGTAAAAGCTTTGTAAGTGAAGGGAATAGATCTATGACTTTTCTAAAAAGCATTTCGGACATCCACCTCGACATTTTAAAAGAGGTTGGAAATATAGGAGCAGGACATGCTGCAACGGCTTTATCAACTTTATTGAATAAAAAAATTGATATGAAGGTGCCCAGAGTCAGGGTCGTATCCTTTGATGAAGTGATGGACCTGGCCGGCGGGGCGGACAATGTCGTGGCGAGTGTATTTCTTCGAATAGAAGGCGATGCCCCGGGAAGCATGTTTTTTATCCTTCCCCTCCCACAGGCAGAGAAGTATATCGGCCAATTAATAAAAAAACAGTCATTCTCTTTTTCAGAAGAACAGGATAATGAGCTGGCACTATCTGCTCTCCAGGAACTAGGGAATATTTTATCGGGTTCATATCTTTCGTCACTATCAGATTTCACAAAGCTGAGCCTGTATCCATCCGTTCCGGCTTTAAGCATAGATATGGTAGGAGCAGTCATCAGTTTCGGGCTACTGGAATTATCGCAGGTGAGTGATTATGCGATCGTAATCGATACGGCTTTGGATGAAGAAGATGCCCAGATGCCTGACAGTGTGAATGGACATTTCTTTCTATTGCCGGACCCTGATTCATTCCATATCATCTTCTCTGCGCTAGGAGTAAGGCTTGATGTATAAAACAGCTGAAATCATCAAAGTCGGTATTGCTGATATGAACATTGTTAAAGTTCCGGACTTAATACGGACCACAGGCCTTGGTTCCTGTGTCGGTGTGGTTTTGTATGATCAGGCTAGAGAAGTTGCAGGCATGGCGCATATCATGCTGCCAGATTCGTCTTTGTCGCGGGCAGAGCCGCTGAATAAAGCGAAATTTGCTAATACGGCCATCAAGGAACTTTTAGATGGCCTGTTGAGAGCAGGTGCTAGAACTTCTGGAATAAAGGCCAAGCTTGCTGGGGGTGCACAAATGTTCCAGTTTTCCGGAAGCAGTGACATGATGAGAATTGGACCAAGGAATGTGGAAGCAGTTTTAAAGGAATTGAAGGAACTCAGGATTCCGGTTATAGCCCAGGATGTAGGCGGAAATAGCGGAAGGACAATCGAGTTTGATCCAAAAACCGGTTTGATGCAGATCAGGACTGTTAATAAAGGGAATAGTGAGATTTAATTCGTTGAATTTAAATGTAAGCAGCTTCCAAGAATAATGCGTGATGCGCGTGAGGAGGATGACAATGGTACGAGGATCCACGTCGGAAGAACAGGTAACATGGGATAAATGGGTACAGTTCCGTGATCCGGATGCAGGTAATTTACTGATAAAAAAATATATGCCACTTGTTTCCTACCATGTGCAAAGAATCTCAGTGAGTCTTCCGAAAAGTGTGTCTAGAGATGATTTAAGAAGCCTTGGCATGATTGGTTTATATGATGCTCTGGAAAAATTCGATCCGAACAGGGATTTGAAATTTGATACATATTCTTCTTTCCGGATTCGGGGAGCAATATTAGATGGATTAAGAAAGGAAGACTGGCTGCCGAGAAGTACCAGGGAAAAAGCAAAAAAGATTGATGCAGCCATCGAGAGACTGGAGCAGCGATATATGCGCAATGCGACCATCGAAGAAATTGCCAGTGAACTGAACATGGATGAGACCGAGATTTATACCACAATAAATGAACATTTTTTTGCGAATGTTCTATCGATAGATGAACATCCCAACGAAAATGATGAACGGGACAACCAATCATTCGTAATCAAGGATGAAAAAGCTGAAATCCCTGAAGATAAACTTTTAAAGTCTGAAATGCTGGAAGAGATAGCTGAAAAAGTCTCGAAACTAAATGACAAAGAGCAACTCGTATTGAGTTTGTTTTACAAAGAGGAATTAACGCTGACTGAGATTGGGCAAGTCATGAATTTATCGACCTCCAGGATCTCGCAGATTCATTCCAAAGCGATTTTTAAACTGAGAAAATGGCTAGAGACAGCTTAACAGAAGGCAGGAGATCAACTTGGCGACTGAGTATAAGATAAGGTTATCCCAGGACAGGCTTACTGCTGAATTGATTCTGGATACCGAAAATAGGGAATTGGCTTTTTCTATTGAGGAATTATTCGATATTTTAGAAGCTGAAAAAGTCGTTTTTGGTGTCAAAAGGGATCTGTTAACGCAAATCTCAGAGACCCCATATTCTTTTGACTATCCAGTCACCATTGCTGCTGGAGAGCCAAAAGTGGATGGTGCAGATGCGTATTTGCGTAACGAACTCCATCATAACAGTCGTCCTGACCATAAAGTTTTTAATTTTCGTTCCGTTATGCATATTCCCTCAGTGAGAAAAGGTCAGTTGCTGGCTTCTGTGGTCCCGCAAATGAATGGAACCGATGGGAAAGATGTCACTGGGAGGATGATTCCGGCAAAGCCGGGACGTCCCATCCGGGTGAGACCGGGAAATAATGTTATATTTGAATCCGGGCAGTTTTTTTCAATTTGTGATGGACAAGTCAGCATTACAGATAAAGCAATCTCGGTCAATCCAGTATTTGAGGTTAATGGTGATTTGGATTTAAGGACAGGGAATATTGATTTTGTCGGAAATATCACTATTAGAGGGAATGTGCCCAGCGGATACGAGCTGAAAGCTGGCGGAGATATCGTAGTGGATGGTCTTGTTGAAGCAGCCCATCTTCATGCAGAAGGCAATATCATAATCAAGGGCGGCGTGGCCGGAGCGATGAAAGGGAAGGTTACAGCCGGAGGAAATCTGCTGGCGAATTATCTAAACCAGGCCAATGTTAAAGCGGGACAGGATATTATTGTGAAGTCATCCATACTGCACAGTAAACTGACTGCTTCTGGAAATGTAGATTGCCGTACAGGCACAATCATTGGGGGAACCATCTCAGCCGGGCGAGATATTTTCGTCAAGGAATTAGGCAATGAGCTTTTTACGAAAACAGAGTTAGCTGTCGGCTGGGATCCCTTGCTTGAACAAGCGGAAATCGATACTCTTAAATCCATCGAAAATTCAAAAGAAAACATTAGAAAACTCACAGAAATCGAAGTGAAGCTTGCTGAAATCGGCAGCCGGGCAGGCGGTCTTAAGGCAGAACAGCAGCAAATGATCTTGAAGCAGCGCAATACCAGGCGGAATGTTGAAACTGGTTTAGCGGAATTGGTGGCTGAACTTGAATTTCTAAAAATGGAAAAGCAGGACAGATTATACTCATCCTTATATGTATTAGAAAGAGTATTCCCCAATACGAAGGTGTTTTTCGGGAAGTATGCGATCCTGACAAACCAGCTTTATAAAAAAGTCAGCTTTCATCTTGAAAATAGCGAAATCTCGATTCATTCAATAGTAGAGAAAGAAAGTCCAATAGTCAGGAAGTGACATGATGAGCCTCAAAGCAATCGAAATGCAGATTGCGCTTCCGAGGACACATGATGCCGGCAAGATTCAGGAACAACTTCAGCAGCGAGGACAGCATCTTCAGGAGCATGCCGCACAAAGTGTGACAAAGGAAGATGACTTAAAGCGTAAGACCGTGGTTAAAAATAGCCAAAAGCAAGAAGCCCGCCTGAATCAGGAGGGCAGCCCATCAGGCAAGCAGCAGCAAAATGGCCGGCGAGATCAAAAGGACAAGAATGATCAACCCGAACAGCCTCACCACCCATATAAAGGGAAGGTGATTGATTACAGCGGATAGAGGGATGTTATGACCACTTTTCTACTACTCTTAAGCCTCATGTTAAACGTTGCAGCAATCTTCGCAATCATCCTATTATATTTACGGCAAAACCGGCTCGCAGAAGCAGAGAAAAAGCAGGGAAAAATCATCAAGGAAATTGAAGAGGTATTTTCAGCTTACCTTTTTGAATTGAAGGAAGAAAATGATAAATTTCTAGAATTGATGACTGCAACAAATATTCAAAAGGAATCTGACGGTAACAAGACTGCCCCGATTGAAGCAGCAGAAGAAAAGCCAGAAGCAGTTGCTGATGGAGTTAGCAAGGAAACGAACCAGCGTCTTGGTAAAGGAATTTCCTACCATGCTGCCAGGAAGGCATACCAGCAGAATCACGTACCAGTTCCATCTGATTCAAATGATAACATTTATATGGAGATTCCCGAGGGTAATAGTGAATCCACACCATTAAGTTTTGTTGATCAGGTTGTACACATGAAAAAACAGGGATTGACGATCGAAGAAATTGCCAGGGATTTGGATAAAGGGAAAACAGAAATAGAACTTTTGCTTAAATTTCGGCAAAATACGCAAGAATAACTTGAATGTCCGTTTTATTTATGCTATATTATCTCATGGTGTTAATACACACGTTCATTGATTCGGTCAGATGGTGCTGTTTCGGCAGTTCCTGGCTGAAGATGATTTGGACGGAGGAAATCAAAACCATTAGGAGGAAACACAATGTCAGTAATTTCTATGAAGCAACTGCTTGAAGCTGGTGTACACTTCGGTCACCAGACTCGCCGTTGGAACCCTAAGATGAAGAAGTACATCTTCACTGAGCGTAACGGCATCTACATCATCGACCTTCAAAAGACTGTTAAGAAGGTTGAAGAAGCATACAACTACGTGAAGGAACTAGCTGGTAACGGCGGTACTGTTCTTTTCGTAGGTACTAAGAAACAAGCTCAAGATTCTGTTAAAGAAGAAGCAGCTCGTTCTGGTATGTACTATGTGAACCAACGCTGGTTGGGTGGTACTCTAACGAACTTTGAAACAATCCAAAAGCGTATCTCACGTCTTAAGAACATCGAAAGAATGTCTGAAGACGGAACTTTTGAAGTACTTCCTAAGAAAGAAGTAGTTCAATTGAAGAAAGAGCAAGAGCGTTTAGAAAAGTTCTTGGGCGGAATCAAGGATATGAAGGGCCTTCCAGATGCTCTTTTCATCATTGACCCACGCAAAGAGCGCATCGCTGTTGCTGAAGCACGCAAATTGAACATTCCTATCGTGGGAATTGTTGATACAAACTGTGATCCAGACGAAATCGACGTAGTTATCCCTGCGAACGATGACGCGATCCGCGCTGTTAAATTGCTTACTTCTAAAATGGCTGATGCTATTATCGAAGCTAAACAAGGCGAAGAAACTACAGAAACTGTAGAAGCTTAATTTAAAATAAGGTGATATAGGGAAGCGCCCTTTATCACCTTTTTTTAAGACTTGCTTCTGCACGGGTTAATAATAAATATCTATTTTGAACCCCTGTTGATTGAAGTGTAGGCGCGAGACTCCTGCGGGATCAGCGGGACGGGTGAGACCCCACAGGCGCAAAAGCGCCGAGGAGGCTCACCGCACGCCCCGCGGAAAGCGAAGCGCCGGAACGGAAATCAACAGCCAAGGATAACAGATCCTAACTTTAAAGCCAATGTAAAACATGTCTAGGTTTATATTGGCGAAATCAAGTTAAAATAAAGTATAGTTACATATAACCGAGATTTTAGGAGGAATTTCATTATGGCAATTACTGCACAAATGGTTAAAGAATTGCGTGAAAAAACTGGCGCAGGTATGATGGACTGCAAAAAAGCTCTTCAGGAAACAAATGGTGACATGGATCAAGCGATCGACTTCCTTCGTGAAAAAGGAATTGCTAAAGCTGCGAAAAAAGCTGACCGCATCGCTGCTGAAGGTACAACTTACATCCTTACTGAGGGCAACGAAGCAGTAATCCTTGAAGTGAACTCTGAAACAGACTTCGTAGCAAAGAACGAAGGCTTCCAGGTTCTAGTTAAGGAAATCGCTGAGCACCTTCTTAAGAACAAGCCTGCATCTGCTGAAGAAGCTAATGCTCAAACAATGGAAAATGGCGATACAGTTGAAACTCGCATCAACAATGCGATCGCTAAAATTGGTGAGAAGCTTTCCCTTCGCCGCTTTGAAGTAAAAACTAAGACCGATAACGATGCATTCGGTGCATACCTTCACATGGGAGGACGCATTGGCGTACTTTCTGTTCTTGAAGGATCTACAGACGAAGCAGCTGCTAAAGATGTTTCCATGCACATCGCTGCATTGAACCCTAAATATGTTTCTCGTGATGAAGTATCTCAAGAAGAAGTTGAGCACGAGCGTCAAATTCTTACACAACAAGCTCTTAACGAAGGAAAGCCAGAAAATATCGTTGCGAAAATGGTTGAAGGCCGCCTAAGCAAGTATTTCGAAGATGTTTGTGTTCTTGACCAGCCATTCGTAAAGAACCCTGACCAAAAAGTACGCCAGTTTGTTGAATCAAAAGGCGGAACACTTCGTGAGTTCACTCGTTATGAAGTAGGCGAAGGAATCGAAAAGCGTGAAGATAACTTTGCTGAAGAAGTAATGAACCAAGTAAACAAGAAATAATTTTTACTAGCCTATGTAATTGCAGGGAACACTCCAGTGTTCCCTGTTTTTGGACATAGCTTTAAAAGTAGGCTTTTCCTGCAGCATTAATGCTGCGGTAAGCCTGAAATTACATATGGAGGTACCCTATGACGAGCCCTAAATACAAAAGAGTTGTTTTAAAGTTAAGTGGAGAAGCATTAGCCGGAGAACAAGGATTTGGCATCAATCCGTCGGTAATTAAAAATGTTGCAGACCAAGTGAAGGAGATTGCAGAACTGGATGTTGAGGTCGCTGTTGTAGTAGGCGGAGGAAACATCTGGAGAGGCAAAATCGGAGAAGAAATGGGCATGGACAGAGCGACGGCAGACTATATGGGCATGCTCGCTACCGTCATGAATTCCCTGTCATTGCAAGACAGCCTGGAACAAGCGGGAATCGAGACAAGGGTTCAAACTTCCATCGAAATGCGCCAGGTAGCAGAGCCGTACATAAGAAGAAGGGCAATCAGGCACCTGGAGAAAAAGCGTGTGGTCATTTTTGCAGCCGGAACTGGAAATCCGTACTTCTCAACGGATACTACCGCTGCATTGCGCGCTGCTGAGATCGAAGCAGATGTAATCCTTATGGCTAAGAATAACGTTGATGGCGTTTACTCAGCTGACCCGCGTGTTGACAAGAATGCTACTAAGTATGAAGAGCTCTCATACCTGGATGTGCTTAAGGAAGGCCTTGCTGTCATGGATTCAACGGCTTCATCCTTGTGTATGGACAATGATATCCCGTTAATTGTATTCTCTATTATGGAAAAAGGTAATATTAAACGAGCAGTAATGGGTGAAACAATCGGAACAACCGTGAGGGGGAAAAACTAATGCCAAAACAAGCAATTGCCAATGCGAAAGAAAGAATGTCTAAAGCGATCCAAGCTTATACCCGCGAACTTGCCAGCATTCGTGCAGGGAGAGCAAGTGCCTCTCTTCTTGACAGAGTACAGGTGGAATACTATGGAGCTCCAACTCCAGTCAATCAACTTGCTGGCATTTCTGTACCGGAAGCGCGTCTTTTGGTCATCCAGCCTTATGATAAGTCAATCCTTGGTGAGATTGAAAAAGCTATCCTGAAGTCTGATCTTGGCCTGAACCCTGCAAATGATGGATCAATCATCAGGATCGCGATTCCTCAACTGACTGAGGAGCGACGCAAGGAACTTGCGAAGCAGGTTAAAAAGGAAGCAGAAGAAGCAAAAATCGCTATCCGCAATATCCGTCGTGATGGAAATGAAGATCTGAAAAAGCTTGAGAAAAACGGCGAAATTACAGAAGATGACCTGCGTGGATATTCTGACGATATTCAAAAGCTGACAGACGAACACATTGCAAAAATTGATCAGATTACAAAAGATAAAGAAAAAGAAATTATGGAAGTGTAATCACTGCATTTGCAGTCAACATCGAAAACCCTCTGTTTTCCAGGGGGTTTTTTCTCTATACATATACTTGCTGATGAGTTGATTGGAATGGAAGGCGCCGCAGACTCCTCCGAAAATGCTAGCGCATTTCCATCGTACGTGGGAAGACTCGAGGAAGCTCTTCAAAGTCCTGCGGGCTCAGCTCCGGTCCCGCGGAAAGCGAAGCGCCTGGAATGGAAATCAACAGTCTAATTTAACACAGCTAAAATTAAAACAATAAGTTTACGGAAACAGCCTGAATGATAGAATATAATAATATTGGCTGTATTATTCTGTTTTACTTCATAAGAACATATTCTGTATATAAGGCTCCTTTTGCGTAAGGGCAGGCTGGAATTGAAGAATATTAATGTGAGACCATCCGTTTATAGAGATATCTTTTTTCTTTTTTGGTATGATAGTGGCATATGGAATTGAAGAGAGAAAAAAGAATTACTCTAACGCTGTTAATGAGCAGTCCAGCTTCAGCGCCATATCGATCCCTGTCACAGTCAATAGGGATGAACGACTCATTGGAGCTAAAGATAATCTTTTGGGGGAGCTGTCACAATGTTAAATAAAATGAATCCGTGGAAAAAGGATCAAAATCCTGCCGGTTTCCGAGATCGTGTACTTCATATTAAAGAAAATGAAGTCCCTTCTCATGTTGCCATCATTATGGATGGTAACGGACGCTGGGCTAAAAAGCGTGCTTTGCCCCGGGTTGCTGGCCATCATGAAGGCATGAAGGTTGTCCGTAAAATAACCAAGCTGGCCAATGAGCTTGGTGTCAAGACGCTTACTGTTTATGCTTTCTCTACTGAAAACTGGAAAAGGCCCAAAATGGAAGTGGATTTCCTAATGAAGCTGCCCGAAGAATTTCTTGGCACTTTCCTTCCAGAATTAATTGAAGAAAATGTCCGTGTCGAAATGATAGGTTATATGGATAAGCTTCCAGAGCATACCAAAAGGGCCGTAGGGAAAGCGATGGAAGACACGAAGGATAACACCGGTCTTGTCTTGAACTTTGCTCTCAACTATGGAAGCCGTGGAGAAATCATAGACAGCGTCAAAAGAGTTATCGATGACGTGAAAAATGGTAAAATGGCTGAAAGTGAGTTGACGGAAGAAGTCTTTTCAACTTACTTGATGACCAAGGATTTGGATGATCCGGACTTGTTAATCAGGACTAGTGGAGAAATCCGCTTGAGCAATTTTATGCTTTGGCAGCTTGCATACACGGAGTTCTGGTTTACTGATGTTCTGTGGCCGGACTTTGATGAAGAACACTTTGTCGAAGCAATTGAAGCATTCCAGGGCCGGCAGCGGCGTTTTGGAGGAGTATAAAAAAGGTGTGAATAAATAGATGAAGCAAAGAATCATTACAGCAGTCATAGCAGCAGCTGTTTTTCTTCCAATCGTTATTTTTGGAGGCTGGCCATTTATTGCAATGGTTTACCTAATAGCATCAGTTGCATTATACGAAGCATTGAAGATGAAACATTTAAAGCTTTTCTCGGTTCCAGGCATTCTATCATTGTTGTTATTGTGGACTTTCCTGATACCCGAACAATATAGCGATCTTCTTGTTGAATTTGATTATACAAAACTAGAGCTTTTCTTTCTTGGAGTGCTTTTATTTCTGACTTATACTGTCATAACTAAAAATCGCTTCACTTTTGAAGATGTTGCTTTTTCAATCATGTCAATACTCTATGTCGGGCTCGGCTTTTATTTCTTCATTGAAACTAGAGAAGAAAGCCTGACCTATGTGTTCTATTCACTATTCATAATCTGGGCTACCGATTCAGGAGCCTATTTTATCGGACGGGCAATTGGCAAGCATAAGCTATGGCCCGAAATCAGCCCTAACAAGACAACAGAAGGCTTTTTTGGCGGTGTAGTGTCTGCACTCGCAGTTGCTGCCCTGTTCAGTGTGTTCGGGGATATGAAGGTTCCGACTGTTATCCTGCTTATGGCGACAGCATTTTTATCAGTGTTCGGCCAAATTGGAGACCTTGTTGAGTCAGCACTGAAGCGACATTACAATGTAAAGGACTCAGGCAACATCCTTCCAGGACATGGAGGCATGCTTGACCGCTTCGACAGCTTGTTGTTTGTCTGGCCGTTAATCCACCTGTTCCATTTGTTATAATGTCTTGAGCGCATCGTAATAAAGATAAGAAATTAATGAATTCGATAATACCGGGTGTGTACCGTTTCCCGTTGGAGATATTAGGAGTGAAATTTGTGAAAAGAATCAGCTTGTTGGGAGCAACAGGATCGATTGGAATCCAGACGCTCGATGTAATCAGGGAGCATCCCGAAGAGTTCAAGCTAGTATCAATGTCTGCTGGAAGAAACATAGAGCTTACCAGGAAAATCATAACTGAATTTCTGCCAGAACTTGTTTCTGTTCAGGAGAAAGACGATGCTGAACGGTTAAAATTAGAATTCCCCCAGGTGAGGATTATATTTGGACAAGAAGGCCTAGTGGAGGCTGCTGTTTTTCATAAGGCGGATATACTTGTCAATGCGGTACTCGGAAGTGTTGGTTTAGGGCCAACATTGGAGGCGATCAGATCAGGCAAGACGATCGCGATCGCGAATAAGGAAACGCTTGTAACTGCTGGTCATATCGTCATGGATGAGGCAAAGCGACATAACGTATCCATCCTCCCTGTTGACAGTGAGCATTCTGCCATTTTTCAGGCATTACAAGGTGAAAGGGAAAAGAATATTGAGAGACTGATCCTCACAGCTTCGGGAGGCAGCTTCAGAGACCGGAAGAGGGAAGAGCTGCAAGGTGTAACAAAAGCAGATGCCTTGAACCATCCAAACTGGTCAATGGGTGCAAAAATCACGATTGATTCCGCCACGATGATGAATAAGGGTCTGGAAGTCATTGAAGCTCATTGGCTTTTCTCTCTTCCGTATGATGATATATCGGTCCTCCTCCATCGAGAGAGCATCATCCATTCGATGGTAGAGTTCCATGACACAAGTATTATGGCACAGCTCGGAACACCTGATATGAAAGTGCCTATTCAATACGCCCTTACATATCCTGACAGATTGCCATTGGTTACAGGGAAAAGGTTGAATCTTGCAGAAATTGGACTGCTCCACTTTTCGGAAATGGATTTTGACCGGTTCCGCTGCCTGAAGTTTGCTTATGATGCCGGACGGGCGGGAGGCACTTTGCCGGCAGTCATGAATGCTGCGAATGAAGCAGCAGTAGCTGCCTTTTTGGACGACAGAATCACATTCCTTCAAATTGAGGACTTAATAGAGAGAGCAATGGAAAACCATAACATCATAGAAAAACCGGACCTTGAATCAATTCAAGAGGTTGACAAAGAGACTAGAAGGTATGTAAAGTCACTACTATAAAATTCAGTCTCGATAGTGGATTCTTATCCTATTAAAAGGTGGTTAGAAAATTTGAATACAGTTATTGCCTTTATCGTCATTTTTGGCGCCCTGGTGTTCTTCCATGAACTTGGGCACTTGATTTTCGCCAAACGTGCAGGGATCCTCTGCCGTGAATTTGCAATTGGATTTGGTCCTAAGGTCTTTTCTTTTAAAAAAAATGAAACGACTTATACGATCCGACTCCTTCCTATCGGAGGGTTTGTCAGAATGGCTGGCGAAGATCCCGAAATGATTGAGATCAAGCCAGGGCATAGAGTAGGTTTACTTTTTAACAAGAGTGAAGAAGTTCAGAAAATCATTCTAAATAATAAAGAAAAGTATCCTGACGCACGAATTATCGAAGTGGAAAAAGCCGATATCGAACGTGAGCTTTTCATTAAAGGTTATGAAGAAGGGGAGGATGACAGCCAGCTGACATCTTTCCCAATAAGCAAAACAGCCGTTCTTGTCGAGAATGGAGTGGAAACTCAAATTGCTCCATTTGACAGGCAGTTCGGTTCGAAAACGCTTGGACAGAGAACAATGGCAATCTTCGCTGGACCTATGATGAATTTCATCCTGGCAATGGTTATTTTCATCATCCTTGCCATTTTTCAGGGAATCCCGTCAAATGAACCTGTATTGGGAAAGTTGACCCCAGATGGAAGTGCACTTAAGGCGGGGCTTCAAGAGGGTGACATCGTTAACAGCATTGAGGGATCTGAAGTATCAAGCTGGCAGGATGTTGTTGAAATAATCCGGAAGAATCCGGGGAATGAGCTTGATTTCTCGATTGTTCGTGAAGGGAAGAATATCGAACTTCCAGTAACACCTGAAGTACAGGATGTTGAAGGAGAAAAAATCGGATTGATCGGTGTATACAGTCCGGTAGAAAAATCACCGTTAAAATCGATATCCTACGGCGTGAAGGAAACATACTTCTGGACAAAAGAGATCTTTTCCATGCTTGGAAAACTACTTACTGGGCAATTCTCGATTGACGCTTTATCGGGACCTGTGGGCATTTATGTCTCAACTGATACCGTTGCAAAGTCCGGAATCTTCTATCTAATGAAATGGGCGGCAATCCTAAGCATCAACCTGGGAATCATGAACCTTCTCCCATTCCCGGCACTAGACGGGGGAAGGCTGACCTTCTTTGCGGTTGAAGCGCTGAGAGGAAAGCCAATCGACAAGCAAAAAGAGGGTATGGTCCACTTCATCGGCTTCGCATTGTTGATGCTGCTGATGCTGGTGGTCACATGGAATGATATTCAAAGATTCTTCCTGTAAGTTAATACATTTTACTTCCTGCCCGGGCCAAACCGGGCAGGAACATTTTTAAAAACATGAACTAATCCTAATGAGGTGTTAATCAATGAAGCAAAGTATGTCGCTTATTCCTACTTTAAGAGAAGTACCATCAGATGCAGAAGTCAAAAGCCATCAGCTATTGCTCAGGGCTGGATTCATCCGTCAAAACGCAAGCGGTGTTTATACATACATGCCTTTAGGGCGCAAGGTCCTTCAAAAAGTCGAGGCAATCATCAGAGAAGAGATGAATAATGCCGGTGCAGCTGAATTATTCATGCCAGCCCTGCAGCAGGCTGAACTATGGCAGGAATCAGGCCGCTGGTATTCCTATGGCCCAGAACTTATGAGGCTTAGGGACAGGCATGACCGCGAGTTCGCTCTTGGCGCGACACATGAAGAGGTCATTACAAGCATTGTCCGGGATGAAGTAAAATCTTATAAACGCCTTCCGCTGACACTTTACCAGATCCAGACAAAATACCGTGACGAAAAACGTCCAAGATTCGGCCTTCTGCGCGGCCGTGAATTCATAATGAAGGATGCGTATTCCTTCCATGCTACACAAGAGAGCCTTGATGAGGTTTATGAGCGAATTTTCCAGGCATATTCGAATGTATTCAGACGCTGCGGTTTGAACTTCCGTGCTGTTATTGCTGATTCAGGAGCAATGGGAGGAAAGGATACACATGAATTCATGGTCCTTTCTGATATCGGGGAAGACACAATTGCCTATTCCGATACATCTGAATATGCGGCTAATATCGAAATGGCGCCAGTAACGGCGGTTTATGAGAAGAGCAGTGAACCTGCCAGGGAATTAGAAAAAGTGCACACTGAAAACAAGAAGACAATTGATGAAGTCTCTTCCTTCCTTAACGTTGAAGCAAAAGATTGCATCAAGTCTTTGCTGTTCAAAGTGGACGATCGCCATGTGCTTGTTTTAGTCCGTGGTGATATGATGTGAACGATATTAAATTGAAGAATTACTTTGAGGCTTCAGTTGTTGAACTGGCTGATACTGCGACAACGAAAGAGGTACTTGGGTGCTCAGTTGGCTCTCTTGGACCGGTCGGAGTAGACAGTGTTGAGATAATCGCTGACAATGCTGTGCAGGCAATCGTCAATGGTGTCTGCGGAGCAAATGAAGAAGATTATCATTTTACAAATGTTAATCCTGAACGTGACTTCAAGGTTGCAGCATTTACTGACCTGCGCTTCATTAAAGAAGGCGATCCTTCACCAGATGGTCAGGGAACAATTGTCTTCGCAAAAGGTATTGAAGTCGGACATGTGTTCAAGCTTGGCACAAGATACAGTGAAGCAATGAATGCTGAGATCCTTGATGAGAATGGAAGAACAAAGCCAATGATCATGGGATGCTACGGAATTGGCGTTTCCCGTACAATGGCCGCAGTCGCAGAACAATTCAATGATGAAAACGGGCTGGTTTGGCCAACGAATATTTCACCATTCGATGTCCACCTCATTGCAGTGAACATGAAGGACAGCGCACAGGCTGAATTAGCTGAAGAATTATATTCCAACCTGCAGGCAGCAGGTATGGAAGTGCTTCTTGACGATCGCCAGGAAAGGCCTGGAGTGAAATTCGCAGACTCAGATTTGATTGGCTTGCCTGTAAGAGTCACAGTCGGCAAAAAAGCCGGCGAAGACATCGTCGAAGTGAAAATCCGCAAAAACGGCGAAATGCAAGAAGTGCAAAAAGATGATTTGGCAGGGGTATTGAAAAATATTTTGCAAAAACTATAATTTGGCGGCGGATCCTTTATCAGGGTCCGCTCATTTTATTTACTGAGGATAGATTTATAGCTCCCCATAAGGGTACATTTATGGATTAATCGTACCCTTATGCAGCGAAATCAACCTCTATAAGGGTACATTTAAGGTTTAATCGTACCCTTATGCAGCGAAATCAACCTCTATAAGGGTACATTTAAGGTTTAATCGTAGCCTTATGCAGCGAAATCAACTCCTATAAGGGTACATTTAAGGTTTAATCGTACCCTTATGCAGCGAAATCAATCTCTATGAGGGTACATTTAAGGTTTAATCGTACCCTTATGCAATGAAATCAACTCCCATAAGGGTACAATTAAGCATCTAATCACGTCCTAAAGCCGCGTCTTCACTTTCTATAACAGTATACATACATCAAAAAAAGCTCTAGATTCGCTGTGTTTTTTTACAATATATATATTTATTGAATGATTCAAATGGTAATATCAAACACAGGTAAAAGTACAAGCATTTTATGTTATAATAACCTTTGCTATTAAACATGAAATACATCCAACCAGAGTTGTTTTCAAACGGGCAATTCCGCCCGATAGATAGAATTTAAGCTTTTCAGATGGGAGAGAAATAACCATGAGTGATCTTTCTTCGGGAAAAAAAGAAAGGTTTCAGCTCCTGCTGCAGCAGCTGCAGCTAACAGAAGATGCAATTGTCACTCATTTTCAAAACGCTGAAATTGACAGGGTAGTGATTGAGAAACAGGCAAGGAAATGGCATTTCTTTTTCCAGTTTGAAAGAATCATTCCTTGTCAGTTGTATAACACATTCATTGGCAAGCTGGAACAGACTTTCTCACATATTGCGAAAATATCATACTCGGTAAAAGTGCTTGAACAGGCAATCAGTGAAAAGGAAATCTTGGATTATTGGAAGTCATGCATCAAAGAAATAGATGGCATCGCGCCTCCGTTGTTAAAGCTCCTGAATGAGCAAGTTCCGCAAATCCATGGCACAAAACTCATTTTAACAGCCAGGAATGAAGCCGAAGGACTTGCACTTAAGCGTAAATATGGGGGCATTATAGCCGAGATTTACCAGAGTTTTGGTTTCCCTTTACTGACGATTGATACGGTTGTAAGTGAAGAAAGTTCTTCAGATGAATATGAAAAATTCATGAAGGCTAAAGAGAAGGAAGACCAGGAACGCGGTCTGATGGCAATGATCGAGATGCAGAAGAAGGAAGCTGAACAAGCCAAGGGAGATGGCGCGCCGCAGGAAGGCCCGGTTACCATTGGACTTACAATCAAGGATGATGCTGACTTCCGCAAGCTTGAAGACATCGTTGATGAAGAGCGCCGCGTAGCCGTCGAAGGCTATGTATTCTTTGCTGAAACAAAAGAGCTTCGCAGCGGCAGGACGCTATTGACATTCAAAATTACGGACTATACAAGCTCCATCATGGTAAAAATGTTCTCCCGCGATAAGGAAGATGCCGCGATTTACCAGCGCATTACAAAAGGAATGTGGCTAAAGGTAAGGGGCAGCATCCAGAACGACACCTTTGTCCGCGATCTTGTCATGATTGGAAATGACGTGAATGAAATAAAGCCCAAAGGAAGAATTGATTCTGCGCCAGAAGGCGAAAAAAGAGTCGAGCTTCATTTGCATACACCAATGAGCCAGATGGACGCAGTGTCATCTGTCAGCGCACTGGTTTCCCAGGCAGCAAAGTGGGGCCACAAAGCAGTGGCAATTACTGACCATGCAGTTGTGCAATCCTACCCGGAAGCTTTCGGGGCAGGGAAGAAAAATGATATCAAAATCCTATACGGTGTGGAAATAAACCTCGTTGATGACGGTGTGCCAATCGCGTATAATGATGCGCACAGATTGCTGGCAGACGATACGTATGTCGTGTTTGACGTCGAAACAACAGGTCTGTCAGCTGTATACGATACAATCATTGAACTTGCGGCTGTTAAAATCCGCGACGGAGAAATCATCGACCGGTTCGAATCATTCGCTAATCCTCACCACCGTTTATCGGCAACGACCATCAACTTGACAGGCATTACCGATGATATGGTCCGCAATGCGCCGGAAGTGAGTGAGGTACTGAAAAAGTTCAAGGAATGGTCAGGTGACTGTGTCCTGGTTGCCCACAATGCTTCTTTCGATATGGGATTTCTGAATGTCGGCTATAAAAAGATCGGCATGGGTAAAGCGCAGAATCCGGTTATCGATACACTTGAGCTTGGCCGCTTCCTGTATCCTGATATGAAAAATCATCGATTGAATACATTAGCGAAGAAATTCGATATTGAACTAACACAGCACCACCGTGCCATCTATGATGCAGAAGCGACAGGGTATCTGTTGGTGAAAATGTTAAAGGATGCAGCGGAAAAAGGATTGGAATACCACGATCAGCTCAATGACAATATGGGCCAGGGGAAAGCTTTCCAGAGAGCGCGTCCTTATCATGCTACCTTGTTGGCTAAAAACGAAGTCGGCATGAAAAACATCTTCAAGCTTGTGTCTATTTCCCATATTGATTACTTTTACAGGGTGCCGCGAATTCCACGATCACTTTTAAATAAACATCGTGAAGGAATTCTGATTGGTTCTGGATGCGACAAGGGTGAAGTTTTCGAAGGCATGATGCAAAAAGGTCCGGAAGAAGTCGAAGAAGCAGCGCAGTTCTATGACTATCTGGAAGTCCATCCAAAGGCTGTTTATGCTCACTTGCTTGAACTGGAATTAGTGCGGGACCAGAAGGCACTTGAGGATATCATCAACAATATCGTCAAGCTTGGCGAGAAGCTGGACTTGCCGGTAGTTGCTACAGGTAATGTCCACTACTTGAATGAGAATGATAAAATCTACCGCAAAATCCTGATCAACTCTCAGGGAGGAGCAAACCCTCTTAATCGTCATGAGCTTCCTGATGTGCATTTCAGGACAACGAATGAAATGCTCGATGCTTTTAAGTTTCTGGGAGAAGAAAAGGCGAAAGAAATTGTTGTAGAAAACTCTAACAAGATTGCTGACATGATCGATGTCATCAAGCCAATCAAAGATGACCTTTACACACCGAAAATCGAGGGCGCAGATGAAGAAATGCGCAGCATGAGCTACGGTATGGCCCGCAGCATTTATGGGGATGACCTTCCTGAAATCGTTGAGGCTCGTTTGGAAAAAGAATTGAAGAGTATCATAGACAATGGTTTTGCCGTTATCTATTTGATTTCTCATAAACTTGTTAAAAAGTCACTGGATGATGGCTATCTAGTAGGTTCACGTGGATCGGTAGGATCTTCTTTTGTAGCGACGATGACGGAAATCACTGAGGTTAACCCGCTGCCGCCGCACTATGTATGTCCAAAGTGCAAAAAATCAGAGTTCTTCAATGATGGATCAGTCGGTTCAGGTTTTGACCTTCCCGACAAGGACTGCCCGGAATGCGGAATTAAATATAAAAAAGACGGACATGACATACCGTTTGAAACCTTCCTTGGTTTCAAAGGGGACAAGGTACCCGATATCGACTTGAACTTCTCGGGTGAGTACCAGCCGCGTGCCCATAATTACACAAAAGTTCTGTTTGGTGAGGATTATGTTTACCGCGCGGGAACAATCGGTACTGTTGCGGATAAGACGGCCTATGGTTATGTAAAAGGATACCAGGGTGACAATAATCTGCAGCTTCGCGGAGCGGAAATCGACCGTCTGGCATCTGGCTGTACCGGTGTGAAACGGACGACTGGCCAGCACCCGGGCGGAATCATCGTAGTTCCTGATTACATGGATATTTTTGATTTTTCGCCAATCCAATTTCCTGCAGACAGCAGCACGTCCGAATGGAAAACAACCCATTTTGATTTCCATTCGATTCACGACAACTTGTTGAAGCTGGACATTCTCGGGCACGATGACCCGACAGTGATCAGGATGCTTCAGGATTTGAGCGGAATCGACCCTAAGACAATTCCGACTGATGATCCAGAAGTCATGAAAATTTTCAGCGGAACAGAATCCCTGGGTGTGACAGAGGAACAAATTATGTCCAAGACCGGTTCACTTGGTATTCCGGAATTCGGTACTCGCTTTGTTCGTCAGATGCTTGAGGACACAAAGCCGACGACGTTCTCTGAACTCGTACAGATTTCAGGTCTTTCACACGGTACGGATGTATGGCTTGGAAATGCCCAGGAATTGATTCATAACAATATTTGTAACCTTAGCGAAGTAATCGGCTGCCGTGATGATATCATGGTCTACCTGATCTACCAGGGACTGGAGCCGGCATTTGCATTTAAGATCATGGAGTCGGTTCGTAAGGGTAAAGGCTTGACGGATGAAATGGAAGAAGAGATGCGCAAGAATAAAGTGCCTGAATGGTACATCGATTCTTGCAAAAAGATCAAGTACATGTTCCCGAAAGCCCACGCCGCTGCATACGTTTTGATGGCCGTGAGGATTGCCTATTTCAAAGTCCACCATCCGCTCATGTATTACGCAGCATACTTCACAGTCAGGGCGGATGACTTCGATGTCGACGCAATGGTCCGAGGATCCGAGAGCATCCGGGCGGTGATTGAAGAAATTAGCGCCAAGGGGCTTGACGCTTCGACAAAAGAGAAAAATCTAATGACTGTAATGGAGCTCGCACTTGAAATGTGTGAGCGAGGCTTTGGATTTGCAAAAGTAGATCTGTACAAATCCAGTGCGTCAGAGTTCATCATTGAAGGCGATAAGCTGATACCGCCATTTAATGCGATACCTGGACTAGGTACGAACGCGGCGATTAATATCGTCAAAGCGCGTGAAGAAGGAGAATTCCTGTCCAAGGAAGACCTGCAGCAGCGAGGAAAGATCTCCAAGACGATTCTGGAATACCTCGACAACCATGGCTGCCTGGAGGGCATGCCAGATCAGAACCAATTGTCGTTATTCTAATTGTTTTGCGGCAGGCTTCTGGAAAGGCAAGCTATAACTGCCGTTTGTTTGCAATAAATATCTGGTTATGTTATATTTTTATTGGAAATACTAAGGATATCTCTGGCAGATGAGAGTGGGGCAACCCGCTCTTTCTTGTTTGTTAGGCACTTTTACGGGGATAAATACCAAATAGTGATTAAGTAATGAGGTTGTGTCAAAGGAGGGATTTTATGAGCAAGGTTACCGAAGTTGTGGAAGAGCTAGTAACTCCCATCTTAAATGAAAACGAACTAGAATTGGTCGACATCGAATATGTCAAAGAAGGAAAGAACTGGTTCCTGCGCGTATACATTGATAAGGACAACGGAATTGATATCGAAGAATGCGGCATCGTCAGTGAGCGCCTTAGCGAAAAGCTCGATGCCATTGATCCAATCCCGCATAACTACTTTTTGGAAGTCTCCTCACCGGGTGCAGAACGTCCGCTGAAAAAGGAAAAGGATTATCAGAAATCAATCGGCAAGAATGTCTTCATTAAAACCTATGAACCAATTGATGGGGAAAAGGCTTTTGAAGGAGTATTGACTGATTACAATGGCGAAACCGTCACTGTTGAAGTGAAAATCAAAACTCGCAAAAAGACAGTCGTCATCCCATTCGATAAGATTGCCAGCGCGAGACTCGCTGTCACTTTTTCATAATCTGTCCAGAAATTATCTTAAGTTAATTAATTAAAGGATTGTTTCGAATCTTTTGTTTTTAGGCAAAGGTTCATAATGATTAAACGTATACTTCTTTACAGGAACATGAAAACGTTTTTGAGGTGTGAACTGGCGGGCAAAGGGCGGAGTTTCGAAAAGAGCCTTACTAAGCAGGGTAGTAAAAAAGGGGGATTTATATCTCATGAGCAGCGAATTGTTGGATGCTCTTACGATTCTTGAAAAAGAAAAAGGAATTTCCAGGGACATCTTAATTGATGCGATCGAGGCAGCGCTTATTTCTGCATACCGCCGCAACTTTAACCAGGCACAAAACGTGCGTATTGATTTGAACCTTGGCAATGGTTCAATGCGTGTTTTTGCAAGGAAGGAAGTTGTCGATGAAGTATTCGATCCACGTCTGGAGATCTCATTGGAAGATGCACAAAAAATCAATCCGAATTACGTGGTTGAAGATGTCGTTGAACTGGAAGTAACACCTAAGGATTTCGGAAGGATTGCAGCGCAGACTGCCAAGCAGGTAGTTACCCAGCGTGTCCGTGAAGCTGAAAGAGGAATCATCTATTCTGAGTTCATCGATCGTGAAGAAGATATCATGACAGGTATTGTCCAGCGCCAGGATCCTAAGTTCATCTATGTAAGCCTGGGGAAAATCGAGGCGATCCTGCCAGCGAATGAACAGATGCCGAACGAACACTATAAGCCTCACGACCGCATCAAAGTATTTATCACCAAGGTTGAAAAAACCACTAAAGGTCCACAAATCTTCGTTTCCAGAACCCATCCGGGACTGTTAAAGAGACTATTCGAGATTGAAGTTCCTGAAATCTATGATGGAACAGTTGAAATTAAGTCAGTTGCGCGTGAAGCAGGCGACCGTTCAAAGATTTCTGTCCACTCAGACAATCAAGAAGTGGATCCGGTTGGTTCATGTGTCGGACCTCGTGGAACTCGTGTCCAGGCTGTCGTCAATGAGCTTAAGGGTGAGAAAATCGATATTGTAAAATGGTCTGAAGACCCAGTCGTATTTGTGGCCAATGCACTCAGCCCATCAAAGGTTCTTGATGTCATTGTAAACGAAGAAGAAAAAGCGACTACCGTCATTGTTCCTGATTATCAGTTATCACTTGCAATCGGAAAGCGCGGGCAAAATGCGCGTCTTGCTGCTAAGTTGACTGGTTGGAAGATTGACATCAAAGCAGAAACAGAGGCAAGGGAGTCCGGGATTTATCCTCGCGACAATGAGCCATTGTTGACTGCTGATAACGACTTTGAAGATGAAGACATCGATTAATGAGAGGTGAATGATCGTGAACAGCCGCAAAAAGGTTCCTATGCGAAAATGTGTCGCAACCGGTGAAATGAGGCCGAAAAAAGAACTAGTTCGCATCGTTCGCTCAAAGGAAGGAGAAGTATCCATTGATCTGACTGGCAAGAAATCAGGCCGTGGTGCTTATCTTTCTAAAGATAAAGAAGCAGTGCAATTAGCAAAGAAACGAAACATATTGTCCAAACAGCTTGAAACTCAAGTGGACGATGCAATATACGATGAGTTGAATGATCTCATCGAAAAGGAGAGCAGACTATCCTGATGAACTCAAATCAATGGATGTCATTGCTTGGCTTAGCCAATCGAGCACGGAAAATTATTTCAGGGGAAGAGCTTTCCGTCAAAGAAATCAGAAGCGGGAAGGCGAAGCTCATTTTGCTTTCTGCGGATGCATCCGCGAATACTACAAAAAAGATTACCGACAAGTGCAAATCCTATAATGTGCCTTACAAAGTAGTCCCGGACCGGTATCAGCTCGGCCAGGCGATCGGCAAGGAAGCACGTGTTGTAGTAGCCCTGTTGGACGAGGGTTTTGCAAAAAAACTGTTGACGTTGCTCGATTAATTCTAGCGGGGGTGAAGATATGAGTAAAACACGCGTTTATGAATATGCAAAGAAGCATAATTTATCGAGTAAAGACGTGATTATAAAGTTAAAAGAAATGAACATAGAGGTCTCTAACCATATGACTGCAATGGAAGATGACACCGTGAAGAAGCTTGACGCTGTCTATAATAAGAAAGAAGATAAGCAGCAGCAGCAAAGCCAGCAAAAGGCTTCACAGGGACAGAAACAAGCCCAGAACCGCAATCAAGGCCAAAAGGCTAATCAGGGCCAGAATCGCAACCAATCTCAAAACCAGCAAAAGAACAACCAGGCACAGCCAAAAGCTCAGCTGAAGACAACAGCCAGTGCTTTTTCAGATGATGAGCGCCGCGCAACAACTCCAGAAAAGGTGAAAAGTTCAGCAGCTGCCAAAAAGCCTGGAAACTCCCAGCCTTTCAATAAGAATAATAAGAACAAACAAAACAATAAGAACAGAAACCAGCAGAACCAAAATAAAGGCCGACAGAACCAGCAGCAAGCTCAACAACAGCCGAAGAAGGTTAAAGAGCTTCCATCAAAGATCACTTTCAGTGAGTCATTGACAGTAGCTGAACTAGCCAAGAAGCTTAACCGTGAGCCGTCTGAAATCATCAAGAAGCTCTTTATGCTTGGTGTCATGGCTACCATCAACCAGGACCTTGATAAGGATGCAATTGAATTGATTGCAACTGATTATGGGGTTGAGGTTGAAGAAGAAATCAAGATTGACACAACTGATCTTGAAGTTTACTTCACAGAAGATGATGAAGCATCTATGGTTGAAAGACCATCAGTTGTAACGATTATGGGTCACGTTGACCATGGTAAAACAACCTTGCTTGATTCAATCCGCAACACGAAAGTGACTGCAGGAGAAGCAGGCGGCATCACTCAGCACATTGGTGCATACCAGGTTGAAGAAAACGGCAAAAAAATTACATTCCTTGATACACCTGGTCACGCAGCATTCACAACAATGCGTGCTCGTGGTGCTAAGATTACCGATATCACAATCCTTGTTGTAGCTGCTGATGACGGTGTAAAGCCACAGACTGTAGAAGCATTGAACCATGCAAAAGCTGCCAATGTACCTATTATCGTAGCTGTTAATAAAATGGACAAACCGACTGCAAACCCTGATCGTGTTATGCAGGAGCTAACTGAATACGGACTTGTTCCAGAGGCGTGGGGCGGCGAAACAGTTTTTGTTCCGATTTCTGCCTTAACAGGAGAAGGACTCGATAACCTGCTGGAAATGATCTTGCTTGTCGGTGAAGTTGAAGAATATAAAGCAAATCCTAATCGAAATGCTATCGGTACTGTAATCGAAGCGCAGCTTGATAAAGGCCGCGGATCTGTTGCTACTTTGCTTGTCCAAAACGGTACACTGAAAATTGGTGATCCAATCGTTGTCGGAAACACATTCGGCCGTGTCCGTGCGATGGTAAATGATCTGGGACGTCGTGTTAAAGAAGCAGGCCCTTCTGCCCCTGTAGAAATCACAGGTTTGAACGATGTTCCGCAAGCAGGCGATCGTTTTGTAGTTTTCGATGATGAAAAGACTGCCCGCCAGGTTGGAGAGATCCGTTCACAGCAGGCTGTTCAGGCGCAGAGAAGCGAAAAAGCGCGCGTCAGCCTTGATACTTTGTTTGAACATATGAAACAAGGGGAAATGAAAGACCTAAATCTAATTATTAAAGCCGACGTCCAAGGTTCAGTTGAAGCACTTGCAGCAGCATTGCAAAAACTGGATGTGGAAGGTGTAAATGTAAGAATCATTCACACTGGTGTTGGTGCGATCAATGAGTCTGACATCACACTTGCGGCAGCTTCTAACGGTATCGTCATTGGTTTCAACGTACGCCCGGACAATAATGCTAAGCGCGCTGCAGAGTCAGAGAGCGTCGATATCCGACTTCACCGCATTATTTACAAAGTGATTGAAGAAATCGAATCAGCGATGAAGGGTATGCTTGATCCGGTTTATGCCGAAAAGATCATCGGCCAGGCTGAAGTCCGCCAGACTTTCAAGGTATCGAAAATCGGAACGATTGCCGGGTCATATGTTACTGATGGTAAAATCACCCGTGATAGCGGCGTTCGTTTGATCCGTGACGGAGTCGTCATCTTTGAAGGAGAAGTCGATGCACTGAAACGCTTTAAGGATGATGCTAAGGAAGTAGCGCAGGGATATGAATGTGGTATTACCATTAAAAACTTCAAAGACGTCAAGGAAGGCGACGTTATTGAAGCATATATCATGGAAGAAGTGGAACGTTAATGGTAGTAGGCTTAGCAGCCTGTGAATGCATCATCTATGATGCTCATTCTCTTAAGGAAAAGAGGGCTGTCCTCCAGCGGATCATCACAAGGCTCAAGCAAAAGTTCAATGTATCAGTATCTGAAGTGGACCATCACGATGTTTGGCAGCGGACAACAATTGCGGTTGCAGCCGTATCAGCATCGAAGGTGTCCACTGAAAGAGAGCTGCAGAATGCCTTGAAAATGATTGATTCTTTTCCGGAGATCGAACGTACCATCACCGAAATAGAATGGCTTTGATAGAACGAGGTGATTGAAAATGGGTCATAGAGTAAATCGTGTTGGCGAACAGATGAAGAAAGAAATAGGCGATATCATCAGCCGTAAAATCAAGGATCCGCGAGTAGGTTTCGTAACAGTAACGGATGTCGAGGTTACAGGGGATCTTCAGCAGGCAAAAGTGTATATTTCTGTTTTAGGCGACGAACAACAGAGGGAAGACACTCTTAAAGGATTAGCGAAGGCCAAGGGCTTCATCAGGACAGAAATCGGCCAGCGAATCCGCCTCAGAAAGACTCCTGAACTGATCTTTGAATTTGATGAAACGATGGCTTATGGTAATCGCATTAATTCACTGATCCATGAGCTGCAGAGGGAAGAGCAGCCTGGAGAAGATGAGCAAGAAAAGGATAATGATTAAGCGGTCCGCCGTAGATCTTGATATGAAAAATGGATAGACACTTTTGTCTATCCATTTTTTTCGATAAGCGGTGTATAAACTAATAATACATAAAAGAATCGAGGAAAAAGAAAATGGAAGGGATTCTGCCTCTTTTTAAACCAGCGGGAATGACTTCGCATGATTGTGTGTTTAAACTCAGGAAAATATTAAGAACGAAGAAGGTCGGGCATACGGGCACTCTTGATCCGGATGTGACTGGAGTACTGCCTATATGTGTTGGCAAGGCGACAAAAATAGCCGAATACATTACTGACGCAGGAAAAGCATATGAGGGGGAAGTCACCCTGGGCTTCACGACAACTACGGAAGATTCATCAGGTGAGAAGGTTGAGGAAAAAGCAGTGGACAGGGTAATCACAAGGACAGAGGTCGAAGAAGTCCTCCAATCACTGACAGGCGAAATTGCTCAGACTCCCCCTATGTATTCAGCCGTAAAAGTTAATGGAAAAAAACTATATGAATACGCGAGACAAGGTATTGAAGTTGAAAGGCCAACCAGGAAGGTCACCATTTATAAGATAGAGCTGCTTGATGATAGAGATTCATTTGAAGGTGATCAGATTAGTTTTAAATTCCGAGTTTCCTGCAGTAAGGGGACATACATTCGGACATTGGCAGTGACCATTGGTGAAAAATTAGGATATCCTGCCCATATGTCTTCCCTTGTGAGAATTCAATCCGCTGACTTCACTATTGAGGACTGCTATACGTTCGAACAGCTCGAGGAATTGGCTGAAGAAGGCAATCTGGCAGCTTCCCTGCACCCATTGGAAGCTGGTATTTCTTATTTGCCGAAATATCGCATTAATGATAAAGTAGCAGAGAAAGTGAAAAATGGAGCCCTGCTTCCTATCCCGGAGGAATATGCGGGGAATAGCGGTCCCATTATAGTAGAAACAGAAGACGGAAAAGCGCTCGCCATTTACAGGGCACATCCAACAAAAATAGGGATGATGAAACCTGATAAAGTTTTGAGAAATGATCAATAGATCAATAGGTCATCACTGTATAATTTGTTTATTTTGCAAATTAGTGATGTGAACTCTAAAGTCTTGATAAAGAGAGCAGCTGGGTCAGAAAAGGTGAGTAATATCGTGGAAATGATTAAGCTAAACCATCCTCATGCATATAATAAAGAAGATTTTCCTCCAATGGCCGTGGCACTGGGCTATTTCGACGGAGTTCATCTAGGCCACCAGCAGGTTATCGAGGAAGCAAAAAAAGAGGCTGAAGCTAAAGGGTTGAAAAGTGCGGTCATGACCTTTGATCCTCATCCCTCTGTCGTTCTTGGCAAAAGTGTTCAGCACATGGAATATATCACCCCATTAAATGATAAGGCTAGAACAATCGAAGCAATGGGCGTGGATTACCTATTTGTTGTTCATTTCACAACCGAATTCTCGAGTCTATTGCCCCAGGAATTTATTGATCAATACATCATTGGTTTGAATGTACACCATGTCGTGGCAGGATTCGACTATTCATACGGAAAAATGGGAAAAGGAAATATGGAGACGATCCAGTTCCATTCCAGAGGCAAGTTCGATTTCACTGTGGTATCCAAGCTGTCTACTAGTGAAGAAGAAAAGGTTAGCTCTACCTTGATCCGTACTTTTTTACGTGACGGCAAGGTAGATAAGATGCCAGGCTTGCTTGGGAGATTTTATACAACAGAGGGTACGGTTGTACATGGAGATCGCAGGGGGCGTACGATCGGTTTCCCAACAGCGAATGTAAGCATCGATGAGCAGTACATTCTCCCTCCTACTGGAGTATACGCTGTTAAGATTCAGGTAGAGGGAGCATGGCATGAAGGTGTTTGCAATGTTGGTTATAAACCAACCTTTCACAAGGAGAAAAAGGACAAACCTACTGTCGAAGTCCACATCTTCAACTTTAATAAAGAGATTTACGGTGAAACTGCAACAATAGAGTGGCATCTGCGCCTCAGAAGTGAACGGAAATTCGAGGGAATCCAGCAGTTAATTGCCCAAATCGAAAAAGATAAGCAAGAAGCCGTTCTATACTTTGAAAAAAACAAGGGTTAGACTTGCTTTTTGTCGTAAAAAGATGTATTCTTATTAACGTATCAAAAAAGAACCTTTGCTTGGCAAGTCGAGTCACCGACGCTTGCTCGGTAACAGGGGATTATTAAATGGAGGTGAAACGGATGGCAATCACAAAAGAACGTAAAAACGAACTTATCAACGAATTCAAGACTCACGAAAGTGATACTGGATCTCCAGAAGTTCAAATCGCTGTCCTTACTGCAGAAATCAACACATTGAACGATCACTTGCGCGTTCACAAGAAGGACCACCACTCACGTCGCGGTCTTTTAAAAATGGTAGGTAAGCGTCGTAATCTTTTGACTTACCTTCGTAACAAGGACGTTGCTCGCTACCGCGAGTTAATCAACAAGCTTGGTCTACGTAGATAGTCTGTAAAAGCGGGATTTTTCCCGCTTTTTTATTAGGCAAATTTTTTGCAGGTACATAACGATTGATTGATATGAAGCGCTCCTTTTTGGAGCATAATATAACATAAAAGACATTTTAACATGGCACACCCATTTGCTTTGTTGGGACAAACTTTGTAAAACGGGCTGTTGGGGAAGTTCATGGGTTTTATCATTCATTATAAAGGTATATTTGTTATATAAGACATGCGTTTGTGCTGTTTTAAATAAAAAGCGCAAGCGCCTTGGTCAGCCCTGACAAGCGGTGGAGGGCCGACCAGTGAAGTCGTTCTTTGACTTCATTGGGCGGACCGAAGCGTCTCGAAGGGCTAGGCGCTGGAGCTGGACACTGATCTAAGTGTGAAAGTTTATACTTGAAAATTACAAATGCCCGGGCAGAGCCAGGGTGTACTTAGTGGTAGAGAGGGGCTAAAAAGCATGGAACAAGAAAAACAAAGTTTTTCCTTCGACTGGGCAGGACGCAAGCTTACAGTTGAAATTGGACAGCTTGCAAAGCAAGCGAGTGGTGCAGTCCTTGTCCGTTACGGAGATACGGCTGTATTAAGCACAGCGACTGCGTCAAAAGAACCGAAGAATTTAGATTTCTTCCCTTTGACAGTCAATTATGAAGAAAGACTATATGCTGTCGGAAAAATTCCAGGCGGCTTCATTAAACGTGAAGGACGTCCAAGTGAAAAGGCGATTCTTGCGAGCCGATTAATTGACCGTCCGATCCGTCCATTATTCCCGGATGGATTCCGCAACGATGTTCAGGTAATCAGCATTGTCATGAGTGTTGACCAGGACTGCTCATCAGAAATGGCTGCTATGTTTGGATCTTCATTAGCACTTTCTGTTTCAGATATCCCATTTGGTGGACCAATCGCTGGTGTCACAGTGGGAAGAATTGATGGCAAGTTTGTGATCAATCCATCTGTAGAAGAAACAGAAAAGAGTGATATGCATCTGGTTGTTGCAGGTACAATGGATGCAATCAACATGGTTGAAGCAGGTGCGGAAGAGGTTCCTGAAGAGGTCATGCTTGAAGCAATCATGTTTGGACATGATGAAATCAAGCGTTTAATTGCCTTCCAACAGGAAATCGTCGCGCAGGTTGGTAAAGAAAAAAGAGAAATTAAACTTTTTGAATTAGATAAAGAACTTGAAGCTGAAGTTCGCGGAATTTGTGAGCAGGATATGATTTCAGCTATCCAGGTACAGGAAAAGCATGCTCGTGAAGATGCGATCAAAGAAGTGAAAAATGCCGTCATCGCTCGCTATGAAGAGCAAGATGCGGATGAAGACAAGCTTAAGCAAGTGAAACAAATCCTTGATAAAATTGTTAAAGGTGAGGTTCGCCGCTTGATTACGGAAGAAAAAGTACGTCCAGACGGACGTGGAGTCGATGAGATCCGACCGCTTTCTTCTGAGGTAGGCTTGCTTCCTAGAACACATGGTTCTGGATTGTTCACAAGGGGACAAACCCAGGCTCTAAGCATCTGTACACTTGGCGCAATGGGCGATGTGCAGATTCTTGATGGTCTTGGTATCGAAGAAGAAAAACGATTCATGCACCATTATAATTTCCCATTATTCTCTGTTGGTGAAACAGGTCCGATTCGTGGGCCGGGACGACGTGAAATTGGCCACGGTGCACTTGGTGAAAGAGCCCTCGAACCTGTGATCCCGAATGAGAAAGACTTCCCATACACTGTCCGACTTGTATCCGAAGTGCTTGAATCAAATGGTTCTACTTCACAGGCAAGTATTTGTGCTAGTACATTAGCTCTTATGGATGCAGGGGTGCCAATTAAAGCACCGGTTGCCGGTATTGCAATGGGTCTGATCAAATCAGGAGAACATTATTCTATTCTTTCTGATATCCAGGGTATGGAAGATCACCTTGGCGACATGGACTTCAAAGTAGCTGGAACTGCAAAGGGTGTTACAGCATTGCAGATGGATATCAAGATTGAAGGATTATCCCGTGAGATTCTTGAAGAAGCCTTACAACAGGCGAAAAAAGGCCGCATGCATATCCTTGATTCCATGCTGGCGACAATAAAAGAACCACGTGAACAGCTTTCAAAATATGCACCAAAAATCATCACTATGTGGATCAAGCCTGATAAAATCCGTGACGTCATTGGACCAAGCGGAAAACAAATCAATAAAATCATTGAAGAAACAGGCGTAAAAATCGACATCGAACAAGATGGTACGGTATTTATCGGTTCAGTAGATGAAGATATGATCCAAAGAGCAAAGAAAATTATCGAAGACATTGTCCGTGAAGTCGAAGTTGGAGAAATGTACCTTGGAAAAGTCCGCCGCATTGAAAAATTTGGTGCGTTCGTTGAAATCTTCCCTGGTAAAGACGGTTTAGTCCATATCTCTGAGCTTGCTGAAGAGCGAGTAGGTAAGGTAGAGGATGTCCTGAAGCTGGGAGATGAACTACTGGTCAAGGTAACTGAAATCGACAAACAAGGCAGAGTCAATCTTTCACGCAAAGCAGTATTAAAAGAGCAGCGTGAAAAAGCTGAAAAACAATCTTAACCAGTAAAGGCCGGGTGCAGTCCCGGCCTTTTTATTTTTTTCTATGCCCCCATCTTAACACCCCAAAGCTCTGCTCGATCAGCAGCAGTTTTTAATATTTACGTAGCCAAGATCCTCTCTTTTCTTGTTCATTCACGACTGTCTTTCGTTCTACCTTGTCCTTCTGTTTCATAGAGTAAAATAAGGCTCTTTTTGTACATCATGCAATATTTTCGAGTGGGCTTAACAGAGGAGGAGGCAAATTAAATGCGAAAGTTTGTATTAATTTCTGTTTTATTGATTGCTGCGTGGATCATGGTGAATAATCCATTCTCCCATACATATGTTTCAGGACTTAAAACCGGGGCACTTGAAGTGGCTGGCAATAAGAATTCATTAATGTCAGAAATTGAATTGAAAGCAAAAGAATATGAAATTGAACCATCCGATGCCAGGAAAGATCCTGTCTGGAAGGTAGTTCCCGGCTACAATGGGCTTAAAGTAGATATCAAAAAGTCTTTTAACAAGATGGAGAAGGAAGGCGAATTTGATCCGGAAAAGCTAGTCTTCAAGCAGGTGCCGCCTCAAGTACATTTAAATGATTTGCCGCCTTCGGCCATCTATAAAGGACATCCTGAAAAGCCGATGGTAAGCTTTATTATTAATGTAGCATGGGGAAATGAGTACTTGACAGGAATGCTTGCGACTTTAAAGAAGCATAATGTGACGGCAAGTTTCTTTCTTGAAGGCAGATGGGTAAAGAATAACCCAGGCATGGCGAAAATGATTGCTGACGCAGGACATGAGATAGGAAATCATTCATTCACACACCCAAACATGAAGCAGCTTTCTGCAGCTAAAATCAATGAGGAGATCACCAGGACAAATGAGGTTATTGAAGCAGTGACCAGTGTAAAAAGTAAGTGGTTTGCTCCACCAAGTGGGTACTACAAGGATGAAGTGGTTGAAATAGCTGCCGCACATCAATTAGGGACCGTCATGTGGAGCGTAGATACGATCGATTGGCAGAAGCCCACTCCAGATAGACTGATCAATAGAGTGATGGGGAAGGTTCACAATGGCGCAATGATTCTAATGCATCCAACAGAGTCGACTGCTGCCTCGCTCGATCAATTGATCACTCAAATAAAAGCCAAAAATTTACAAATTGGAACTGTTTCCAGTTTATTAAGTGAAAATAGGATAGTAACGACAAAAAAAATGAAAGAATAGCATTGTATTTGGAAAAAGTAAGTTAAATGGACTATACTAAGTAAATGCAGTAATTTTAGCAGCTGGTACCAGAGGAGGAATATAATGATAAAGAAATATACATGCCAAAACGGTGTAAGAATTGTACTAGAACAAATTCCAACTGTCCGTTCGGTGGCAATCGGAGTATGGATCGGAACAGGCTCCCGTAATGAAAACCCAGAGAACAATGGGATTTCCCATTTTCTTGAGCATATGTTCTTTAAAGGCACCAAGACAAGGACCGCCAGAGAAATCGCGGAGTCCTTTGACAGCATTGGCGGTCAGGTGAATGCATTCACTTCCAAGGAATATACATGTTATTACGCGAAGGTATTAGATAATCATGCCCCATACGCGTTAGAAGTTTTAGCTGATATGTTCTTTAATTCTACCTTTGATTCTGAGGAATTGAATAAAGAGAAGAACGTTGTGAACGAAGAAATCAAGATGTACGAAGATACTCCTGATGATATCGTCCACGATTTGCTTAGCCAGGCAGTTTACGGCGACCATCCGCTTGCGTATCCTATCCTTGGAACGGAGGAAACACTTCAAAGTTTTACAGGAGAAAAGCTGGAGCAGTATATGCATGATACTTACAGACCGGAAAATGTAGTTATATCCATTGCCGGGAATGTTCCGGAATCTTTCATAAAAAACGCAGAAGATTTCTTTGGCTCATATGAAGCAAGCAAGGAAAAGATGGATAATGCGAAACCCGAATTCCATGCAACACATGCTTCCCGTAAAAAAGAAACTGAACAAGCACACCTTTGCCTGGGTTTCGAAGGATTGCAGATCGGACACTCTGACGTCTATAGCTTGATCGTCTTGAACAATGTACTAGGGGGCAGCATGAGCAGCAGACTGTTCCAGGAAGTACGTGAACAGCGCGGACTTGCTTACTCTGTGTTTTCCTATCACTCAGCTTACCAGGATAGCGGTATGGTGACCATTTATGGCGGGACTGGCGCAAATCAGCTGAACGTTCTATATGAAACAATTCAGGACACTCTTGCGAAGCTGCGAGCAGAAGGCATTACGGAAAAAGAACTCAACAACAGTAAAGAACAGCTTAAAGGCAGCCTGATGTTGAGCCTTGAAAGCACAAACAGCCGTATGAGCAGGAACGGAAAAAATGAACTTCTGCTTGGAAGACATCGCTCCCTTGATGAAATCGTCGAACAAATCGATCAGGTAACTAAGGATAGCGTCGATGGAATGGCCAATAAGATTTTCACAGACAAATATTCTGTTTCCTTGATCAGTCCAAATGGCGAACTGCCAAATTTATAATATCTTCCAAAAACAGCAGTTTCCATGTGAAACTGCTGTTTTTATTTAAAGGAACCTTTCGCCACTTCAATTACAGCCCCAGGAAAGCAGAAAGAGGCGCAGGTTCGTGACAGGTTTGGTCTCTGCTGGATGAAAGCTGTCAAGAAAACGAAGGAATCGTGACAGGTTTGGTCTCTGCTGGATGAAAGCTGTCAAGAAAACGAAGGAATAGTGACAGGTTTGGCCTCTGCACATGAAAAGCTGTCAAGAAAACGAAGGAATAGTGACAGGTTTGGCCTCTGTACATGAAGAGCTGTCAAGAAAACGAGGGAATTATGACAGGTTTGGTCTCTGCAGATGAAAGCTGTCAAAATAACCAGTGATAGTGTCAAACAATTCCCCTTTTTTTCAAGGATATGTATTCTAAAAAACCTCCTGGATTGATACATATAGAGTAAGGACAAAGTGACAGGGGGGGCCAACATGAAATTAAGTGAACTTGGCGGTAAAGAAATCGTCGATGCAAAGAGGGCAGAAAGATTAGGCGTGCTCGGACAGACTGATTTGGAAATTAATGAACGTTCTGGACAAATAGAAGCTTTGATCATTCCATCTTTAAAATGGTTCGGTCTCCGCAAGCAATCCGGAGAAGTTCGGGTTCCATGGAAGCATATAAAGAAAATAGGTACCGACATGATTATCATTGACATACCAGATGATGAAGCGTAAAAGCGGGCACAGAGCCGGCTTTATTTTTTTGCCAGATTAATTCCTTAGGTTTTTCAACATAAAAAACTCTACACTTATAAAATAGCTTTCTGCGCCGGCCATAGGTCCGGCGCATTTCTTTTATGGAAAACTCACCTATTACAAGTTTGATACATATGATGTTGAAGTAGTTCAATTTGAATGAAATATATATTCCAGGATTAATGGAAAAGAAGGTGATTGTTCTCATGCTGACAGGAATGCAAATCGCAGTTATCGGCGGTGATGCGAGACAGCTGGAGATTATTCGCAAGCTGACAGAGCTTGATGCAAAGCTTTCTTTAATAGGCTTCGAGCAGTTGGACCATGCTTTTACAGGTGCCTCAAAAGAAAAGATAGATGAAGTTGATTTTTCCGTCCAGGACGCTTTGATCCTGCCTGTGCCAGGAACAAGTCTGGAGGGTCAGGTCGAAACGATTTTCTCAAATGAAAAAGTAGTCCTCATCAAAGAAATGCTTGAAAAGACACCAGAACATTGCACAGTTTATTCAGGCATCAGCAACTCATATTTGACTGGTATTACAAAGCAGGCTAACAGGAAACTTATACAGCTGTTCGCTCGTGATGATGTAGCAATATACAACTCAATCCCGACTGTCGAAGGAACGATCATGATGGCGATCCAACATACAGATTTCACTATCCACGGCTCCAAGGTAACCGTTCTGGGGTTGGGCAGAGTTGGTATGAGTGTGGCGAGGACCTTCCATGCCCTTGGTGCTAAGGTGAAGGTCGGAGCGAGGAAAAGTGAGCACATCGCAAGGATTACGGAAATGGGTCTAGAACCATTCCTTTTATCTGAAATAGGCAAAGAAGTTTCAGATACCGATATTTGTATCAATACGGTTCCTCATCAAATCGTTACAGCCTCTGTCATTTCGAGGATGCCAGCTCATACCCTGATTATTGACCTTGCATCCAAACCAGGTGGAACGGATTTTCGCTATGCGGAAAAGCGCGGAATCAAAGCGTTGCTTGCACCAGGATTGCCGGGAATCGTTGCCCCGAAAACTGCAGGCCAAATATTGGCGAACGTTCTTTCTCAGCTGCTTATGGAAGACTTTAATAACCGAAAGGAGAAAGAAGCATGAGTTTAAAAGGGAAAAAGATTGGATTTGGATTAACAGGCTCGCATTGTACGTATGATGCTGTGTTTCCTGAAATTGAAAAGTTAGTGAATGCAGGAGCTGAAGTTTTACCGGTTGTCACATTCACTGTTAAAAATACAGAAACACGTTTTGGCAAGGGAGAAGATTGGGTACAGCGGATTGAGGAACTTACAGGGAACAATGTGATAGACTCAATTGTGAAGGCCGAACCCCTGGGTCCCAAAATACCACTTGATTGTATGGTCATCGCCCCGCTGACAGGCAATTCCATGAGCAAGTTTGCGAATGCAATGACAGATTCACCAGTCTTGATGGCTGCTAAAGCAACTTTGAGAAACCAGAAGCCAGTTGTTCTTGGCATCTCGACGAACGATGCTTTGGGGTTAAATGGCGTTAATCTTATGAGATTAATGGCAACCAAGAACATTTATATGATTCCTTTTGGCCAGGATGATCCGGTCAAAAAGCCAAATTCTATGGTCGCAAGAATGGGGATGCTTTCCGAGACAATCATGGAGGCGATGAATGGCAAGCAGCTCCAGCCAGTGCTGGTCGAGCGTTATAAGGATAATTAATTCTGTAAGTTAACACAGAAGACAATGGGCAAAAATTCTGCTCTGAATGCACTAATTTCAACTGGAAACGCTTTTCTCCGGCAGTGAAGCAAAATGTTTCTTTTCTTAATGATTGATTATGATAAAATATAGGATAATATACTAGGCGGTTATTTCTATTGGACCGCCGTTTTACTTATGGTTTAAACAACCTCAGCAAAAAATGCGGGGATATAAAAACGATAATGGTAGTGGAAGGGGAAACAGCAATGTCAGAGAGAAAAGGTTACCGTATAGCAGTAGTGGGAGCAACAGGAGCAGTAGGTCAGCAGATGATCCAGACGCTGGAAAGCAGGGACTTCCCTGTTTCAGAGCTATTATTGCTGTCATCATCAAGGTCAGCTGGTACAAAGGTTCAATATAAAGGAAAAGAGATAACAGTTCAGGAAGCCAAGCCAGAGAGCTTTGAAGGTGTGGATATCGCCCTGTTCAGCGCTGGAGGAAGTGTCTCAAAAGAGCTGGCACCGGAAGCAGTCAAACGCGGTGCAATCGTTGTTGATAACACAAGTGCATTTCGTATGGATGAGAACACTCCGCTTGTCGTGCCTGAAGTGAATGAGGAAGATTTACATTCTCACAATGGTATTATCGCTAATCCGAACTGCTCTACGATCCAGATGGTTGTAGCATTGGAGCCATTACGTAAGAAGTTCGGCCTCGATAAGATTATCGTATCCACGTACCAGGCAGTATCAGGTGCAGGGGCAGCAGCAGTCGAGGAGCTTGAGGAACAGACTCAGGCAATCCTGAATGGTGAAGAATACGAACCAAAGATTCTCCCAGTTAAGTCAGCGGAAAAGCACTACCAAATTGCGTTCAACGCTATTCCGCAAATCGATACATTCGTAGATAACGGATTCACGTACGAAGAAATGAAAATGATCAATGAAACGAAAAAAATCATGCATATGCCTGAACTGCAGGTTGCCGCAACATGCGTACGTCTCCCGGTTGGAACTGGTCATTCAGAGTCAGTATATATTGAAATTGGCCAGGACGGTGTTTCCACAGCAGTAGTAAAAGAACTTCTGGCGGATGCACCAGGAGTTGTCCTGCAGGATGATCCTGATCAGCAGCTGTATCCAATGCCTGCATTCTGTGTTGGCAAAAATGATGTATTTGTCGGCAGAATCAGGAAGGACTTGGACAATGATAAGGGCTTCCACATGTGGGTCGTTTCTGACAACCTGTTAAAAGGTGCTGCATGGAACTCGGTCCAGATTGCTGAAAGTCTTGTGAAGCTTGGATTGGTAAAGTAGAAGCATAATTGTATTAATGACAGAATTACTGAGGTGTTACGATGAAAATAATCGTTCAAAAATTTGGCGGTACATCTGTCCGGGACGAACAAAGCCGCAGCCAGGCGATGGGCCATATTAAAAAGGCGATCGATGATGGGTATAAAGCGGTGGTGGTAGTCTCTGCGATGGGAAGGAAGGGAGATCCGTACGCAACTGACACCCTCCTCAGTCTGCTGGGAGGAAGTGACAGCAAAATCAGCAAGCGCGAGCATGATCTCCTGCTGTCATGCGGAGAAACGATTTCCAGTATCGTTTTTACCAATATGCTGCTTGAGAACGGCATAAGTGCGACGGCCCTTACTGGTGCACAGGCAGGATTCAGGACAAATAGCGAGCATACGAACGCGAGAATCCTTGATATGAAATGCGACAGGCTGTTGAGGGAACTTGATCAGGTCGACGTTGTCGTTGTGGCTGGCTTCCAGGGCGCAGCAAAAAATGGAGACGTGACAACAATCGGCAGGGGTGGCAGTGATACATCGGCTGCAGCGCTTGGTGCAGCGTTAAACGCTGAATGGATTGACATCTTTACCGATGTCGAGGGAATCATGACAGCTGATCCAAGGATTGCAGAAAACGCAAGGCCTCTTTCCGTGGTTACTTATACTGAAGTTTGTAATATGGCTTACCAGGGCGCAAAGGTAATCCACCCTCGTGCTGTAGAAATTGCCATGCAGGCAAAAGTTCCGATTCGAATCAGGTCCACGTATTCGGAAGGTCTCGGCACGCTGGTTACTGCCCTAAATCGTGAGAATAAAGGGACTGACATCAAGGAACGGCCTGTGACAGGAATTGCGCATGTTTCAAATGTAAGCCAAATCAAAGTATTTGCTAAAAAAGACCAATACAATCTGCAATCTGAAGTTTTCAAGGCGATGGCCAATGAAAATATAAGCGTTGATTTTATCAATATTTCTCCTAATGGAGTGGTCTACACAGTCTTGGACGAAATGACTGACCGGGCGGTAAAGGTATTGGAAGGACTTGGACATACGCCGCAAATCGAGAAACATTGTGCAAAGGTCTCCGTTGTCGGAGCGGGAATGGCAGGAGTCCCAGGGGTAACTTCGAAAATCGTTACAGCTTTATCTGAAAGAGGTATTCGCATCCTTCAGTCTGCTGACAGCCATACAACCATTTGGGTATTAGTAAAGCAAGAGGATTTAGGAAAGGCAGTAAATGCATTGCATGACGCCTTTCAGCTCGAAGAGGAAACAGTTGATTTCGAGCGTCAAGATATATAAAAGATTTTGCTTCCCAGCCTCGGCTGCTGGAAGCCTTTCAGAAGAGGAGTGAACAGGAATGGTTCAATTCGGAAGAGTATCCACAGCAATGGTGACCCCATTTGATCATAAAGGTCACATTGATTTCGCTAAAACAACCCAGCTAGTAAACCATTTGATTGATAACGGAACAGATTCGCTTGTTGTTGCAGGGACAACTGGCGAATCCCCGACTCTGTCTAAAGAAGAGAAAATCGCATTATTCCAGCATGTCGTGAAGGTTGTAGACAAGAGGGTTCCTGTAATTGCTGGAACAGGCAGCAATAACACATATGCGACCATCGAACTGACAAAAAAAGCCGAAGAGATTGGTGTAGACGCAATTATGATCGTAGCACCATACTACAATAAGCCGAACCAGGAAGGATTATACCAGCACTTTAAAGCTGCAGCTGCGGCCACATCCCTCCCTGTTATGGTTTATAATATTCCAGGAAGGTCAGTAGTCAACATCCTGCCTGAAACAGTGATCAAATTGGCTGAAATCCCGAATATTGTAGCAGTAAAGGAAGCCAGCGGCGACCTGAATGCCATGACTAAGATCATTGCAAATACACCGGACGATTTCCTTTTATACAGTGGGGATGACGGATTGACTCTCCCTGTCCTTGCCATCGGGGGTACTGGAATTGTATCTGTAGCTTCCCATGTGATTGGAAATGAGATGCAAGCAATGGTCGATGCTTTCTTCAGCGGAAGAAATGCGGACGCAGCAAAATTGCATCAGCGCCTGCTCCCAATCATGCAAGGACTCTTCGCTGCACCAAGTCCGGCACCTGTAAAAACAGCATTACAGCTAAAAGGGCTTGATGTTGGTTCCGTTCGTTTGCCAATGGTACCATTAACAGAACAAGAAAGAACAGCAGTAGCGAAATTATTTGAATAGAAGCAAAGGCCAGCCTCTTGGGGGTTGGCCTTATTTTATATGGAGTAAAGCCAAGTCGTTGCATTGCCCGCTGCAAACTCATGGCACGAATGAATATTGTTGTAAAGATTTTCAGTCATAAAGTATAATGATTTTAACTGATTACGTTCGGGAGCTAACAACATAGGAGGAGCAGGGAATTGATTACGAAAAACGAAAGTATTAAAATCATCCCACTTGGCGGAGTTGGGGAAATCGGCAAGAATATGTACATCACCGAAGTAGACGGTGATATTTTTGTGGTTGACGCAGGATTGATGTTTCCTGAGGATGAGATGCTGGGGATTGATATTGTCGTTCCTGATTTTACTTATTTGACTTCGAATAGCGACAAGGTAAAAGCAATTTTCCTGACACACGGTCATGAAGATCATATTGGGGCGTTAACTTATGTTTTACAAAAAATCGATGCACCGGTATATGGAACAGAGCTGACAATTGCCCTGGCGAAGGAGAAGATGAAAGAACAAGATTTTTCCGGATCTGCAGATTTCCGTGAAATTAACTCGGATACAGTATTGGATTTCGACAGAGTTTCTATTTCCTTTTTCAAAACCAACCATAGTATTCCTGGTTCAGTCGGCGTAAGCATTCATACTTCAGAAGGTGCAATCGTACATACAGGGGATTTTAAGTTCGATCAGGCTGCTGGACCACTGTACAAACCTGAAGTCGGCAAGATGGCAGCGATAGGTGAAAAAGGCGTTCTTTGCTTGCTTTCAGACAGTACAGAGGCTGAAAGGCCAGGATATACGCCATCTGAATCAACAGTCGTTGCTGAACTATACAATGTTTTTTATAATGCACAGGGCAGAATCATCGCTGCTTGCTTTGCCTCTGACCTAAATAGGATCCAGCATCTCTTTGACAGTGCGTCGTCAAATGGCCGCAAAGTAGCGGTAGCAGGAAAAAGCCTGAAACGCGTATATGATATAGCATTAGAACTCGGATATTTACAGGTGGAAGAGGACTTAATTATATCGGTAAATGATTTAAAGGATTACGAAGATGATCAGGTAGTTATTTTAACCACGGGAAGCCAGGGCGAGCCGATTGAAGCTTTGCAGAAGATGGCTAAACAAGTGCATCCACAGGTGAATATCCAGGCTGGAGACACAGTCCTGTTTGCTGCTTCTCCACTGAGGGGGAGTGAAGTATTTATTTATAAGACGATGGATATGCTTTACCGTGCCGGTGCGAAGGTTATGTCTGGCAAAAAAAGTGTTCATGTTTCAAGCCATGGAAGTCAGGAAGAATTGAAATTTATGATCAATCTGATGAACCCGAAGTTCTTCATTCCTGTACATGGCGAATACAAAATGCTGAAGGCACACAAAAAGCTGGCACAATCATGCGGGATTGCAGAGGAGAATATACTCATTCCTGACCGTGGTGACGTCATTGAAATTTCTGGCGGGAAACTGAAGTCCACAGAGAGGGTTCCGGCAGGGAATATATTGATTGACGGAATCGGAGTCGGAGATGTAGGCAATATTGTTCTCCGAGACCGAAGGCTGCTTTCGCAGGACGGCGTTTTAATTGTAGTTGTTACACTGAATAAAGCAAACAGAAAGATTGCAGCCGGTCCAGAAATTATTTCGCGCGGTTTCGTCTATGTCCGTGAATCAGAAAAGCTGATGACGGAATCTTATTCGCTTGTAAAAGAAATCGTAGAGAAAAATGCTGATAAAGAGTCATTTGATTGGAATAGTCTAAAACAGGACATCCGTGATTCCTTGAACCAATATTTATATGAAAAAACAAAACGCCGCCCAATGATCATGCCGATCATAATGGAGGTTAAATAATCACAAAAAGTACTGGCTCATGCCAGTGCTTTTTGTTTTACCCTCTCTTGCAAAAACCTGATGTCATTCTCTGGTCTGGAATGAAATTGCTTATGATGTTCATACTAAAATTATCATGCCTGAAGGGAGCATAAAAGGATGGATATTGATATGAATAAATTCAGTTCAGAAAACCAGGAAGGACAGCAAGGGGATAAGGAAAACAAACCATCTGGCCTTCTTGAGAAAATACAGCAGCTTGGCCAAACGAATGTACCCCAGCTGTCTCAGGATTCGAAGATCCATTGTTTGACGATTGTTGGCCAAATCGAAGGACATATGCAGCTTCCGCCTCATAATAAAACGACGAAATATGAACATTTAATTCCACAAATTGTCGCAATTGAACAAAACCAGAATATTGAAGGCTTGCTTGTTATCTTGAATACAGTTGGCGGGGATGTAGAAGCTGGGCTGGCGATATCGGAGATGCTGGCATCACTTTCCAAGCCAACAGTATCTATTGTACTGGGTGGCGGCCATTCAATAGGCGTGCCAATTGCCGTTTCCTGTGATTATTCGTTCATTGCGGAGACTGCAACTATGACAATTCATCCAATCAGGTTGACAGGACTCGTTATTGGCGTACCACAAACTTTTGAATATCTCGATAAAATGCAGGAAAGAGTCGTTAACTTTGTTACAAAGCATTCCAATATCCCCGAAGAAACATTTAAAGAGCTGATGTTTGCAAAGGGTAACCTGACGAGAGATATCGGAACGAACGTAGTCGGCCATGATGCAGTAGAGACTGGTCTCATCCATGAAGTTGGCGGCATAGGGCAGGCGATGAAAAAGTTAAATGAATTAATTGATTTGAATAAACAAAAGTCTGAAGTGATTGTACAATGATCCTTTACACTATGATGCCGCATGAACAGGTATTTCCTCCAAGTGAAGACGCAGCCGTAAACCAAGTAATGATGAGCTATAACGGAATCCCGATCATGGCTGAATTGACAGAAAATCACGAGTATCGGGTAGTCAGGGTAATGAGCACCGACCCGAACCATTACATGGAACCTTCCTGCTTACCTGGTACAACAATTTCACTATCATAGTTAAGTCTTGTTTTGGGACAGTTTTTCACCGGCAGGCGAAATGTAATCTGATCAGATATCTATTGGCAAGGATAAAAAAACGATTGTGCCGTTTCAGCTGGCAAATATGATATAATATGGATACACTCAGCATTGGCAGCCGATAGGGCTGCTTTTCTTCTTACTATAGTTTGAAGACTGGACTCATTGTTTATGCTGGTAGTGAAGCTATAAATATTCAGGTGATAAAATGGCCAAAAGGAAAAGACGGCAATCGAGAAAAAAGAATATTTTGAAAACAACAGTTCAATATGAACTTGCCGGGTTAGCATTGCTCGCATTGGCCATCATAGCGATGGCGGATTTGGGTGCTGTTGGAAGGGCGGTCGTGATGTTTTTCCGCTTTTTCTTCGGAGAATGGTATATGCTCAGCCTGGTCGGGCTGGTCGTGTTCAGTATTTATATCATGTGGAAACGAAGCCTGCCCTTTATTTTCCACACCAAATTGATTGGTACATATCTGATTCTCAGTGCAATCTTGTTATTAAGCCATGTGACGTTATTCGAACTATTATCGAATGGAGGCAAGTTTGAGGATCCAAGTGTCATTAAAAATACATTTGATTTATATGTCATGGAGGCTAAAGGTGAGACAAGCACAACAGACCTTGGAGGCGGGATGATTGGGGCTGTGATGTTTGCTTTGTTTTATTTTCTGTTTGATGCAGCTGGCTCCCAATTGATTGCGTTTCTGTTAATCATCATAGGCGCGATACTCGTTACTGGGAAAACCTTTAGTGAAGTTGCCGGAAAAATACTTACACCTATCGGCAGTTTTATCAAAGACCAATGGATTTCATTCATTGAAGACGTGAAGCAATGGAAAGAAAATCACCAGTATAAAAAGATGGAAAAAATGCAGGCGAAGCAAGCTGAAAAAGAGAACAGCCAGGCAGTTCCTAAGGAAGCACCAGTTGAAAAAACTATTGAACTTACCGAGGGGCCGGCCCCGGAGCCAATCATATCCAGCTTTGCGGAGCGAGCCTATGCAAACACCCCTGAAGCACAGCCGCAGGAGGCGGAGAAGAAGGCTAAAACCGCACAGGACACAGGTGATGCTGGTGAAGAATTGACACAACCTATTACTTTTACTGAGGTAGAGAATACCTCATACGAGCTTCCGCCGATTGATATATTGAAGCTGCCGAATAAAACCGACCAGAGCGGAGAATATGAAATGATCCATGCCAATGCGGCCAAGCTTGAACGTACATTCCACAGCTTTGGTGTAAAGGCAAGGGTAACTCAGGTTCACCTAGGACCTGCTGTTACAAAGTATGAAGTCCACCCAGATGTCGGTGTCAAGGTCAGCAGAATTGTAAGTCTGAACGATGATTTGGCATTAGCTCTGGCTGCGAAGGATATCAGGATCGAAGCCCCTATACCCGGAAAGTCAGCCATTGGAATCGAAGTGCCTAATTCCGAGGTGGCAATGGTTTCTTTACGGGAAGTTATTGATTCCAAACAGCACAACAAACCTGGGTCAAAACTTCAAATTGGTTTAGGGCGCGATATTACCGGGGAGGCAGTGCTGGCAGAATTAAATAAAATGCCTCACCTTTTGGTTGCCGGTGCTACCGGAAGCGGGAAAAGTGTATGTATTAACGGGATTATCACGAGTATTCTGATGAAAGCAAAGCCTCACGAAGTTAAATTGATGATGATCGATCCGAAAATGGTAGAGCTGAATGTTTATAATGGGGTGCCACATTTGCTGGCTCCTGTTGTGACAGATGCGAAGAAAGCATCCCAGGCACTCAAAAAAGTGGTCAGTGAAATGGAAAGGCGCTATGAGCTTTTCTCGCACACTGGAACAAGGAACATAGAGGGCTACAATGAATATATTAAGAAATACAATAACGAAGAAGATGCGAACCAGCCTTTACTTCCATTCATTGTCGTAATTGTGGACGAGCTTGCGGACTTGATGATGGTGGCATCATCTGATGTTGAAGATTCGATTACACGTCTTGCACAAATGGCCCGTGCTGCGGGGATTCATCTCATCATAGCTACGCAAAGGCCGTCAGTTGATGTTATAACAGGGGTAATCAAAGCGAATATTCCTTCAAGAATAGCATTTGCAGTGTCTTCAATGACAGACTCAAGAACGATTCTGGATATGGGCGGTGCTGAGAAGCTGCTCGGAAGAGGTGACATGCTGTTCCTGCCTGTAGGGGCATCCAAACCTGTCAGGGTGCAGGGAGCTTTCCTCTCGGATGAAGAGGTTGAAGAAGTTGTCAACTACGTGATTGGCCAACAGAAGGCGCAGTATCAGGAGGAAATGATTCCTGAAGATATACCTGAGAACACGTCAGAGGTTGAGGATGATTTGTACGGTGATGCAGTAGACCTTGTGGTTGAAATGCAGACAGCTTCTGTATCTATGCTGCAGCGAAGGTTCAGGATTGGGTACTCTCGTGCAGCAAGACTGATTGATGAAATGGAGCTGCGAGGTGTAGTTGGGCCCTATGAAGGAAGCAAGCCGCGGACCGTCCTGGTGGCTAAGTCCGAAGAGGCATAACTTTATACGATTACAAAAGACAAAAGTCGGGTGAGCACACCCGGCTTTTGTGTTTATGTAGGAAATAACTCCTATACAGAAAATAATAGTGTCATACTATTAAAACCGCTTACAAAATATTATTATACCAAAAATATAGGTTTTTCGTCCCGGAAAAAGTGACAATTTTGGTTATTCTAGCTTTTTTCGACAAAATGATGAAACACTATTTATTTATCTCTAAAAAAGTGTTATAGTATTTTCGATTAGTAGGAATGCTATACATCAGATGTCTGATGTCTTGAGCAAAGGTTGGAGGAACGCCTCATGTCGATCAAGTCAGATAACCGGCACCTGTATTTACAAGTAATCGATCACCTAAAGCAAGATATTCAAAAAGGTATATATAAAGAAAGAGAAAAATTGCCTTCTGAATTCGATCTTGCCAAACAGCTTGGAGTCAGCAGAGCTACACTAAGAGAAGCATTGCGAATACTTGAAGAAGAAAATGTCATTGTTCGCAGGCATGGTGTAGGGACCTTTGTGAACGCCAAACCATTGTTTGAGTCAGGTATCGAACAGCTTAACAGCGTGACTGGGATGATTGAGCAGGCAGGGATGAAGCCTGGTACAATCTTTTTAAACTCAACGACTACTGGGCCAACCGAAGAAGATATTCGTCGTTTCTCATGCTCGCTTGATGATGAAATCACACTCGTCGAAAGGGTCAGAACTGCAAATGGGGAGCCTGTTGTCTATTGTTTGGACAAGATTCCTTCAAGTATCCTGCCGGAAGATTCTTCTTTTGAAGATGAATCATTGCTTCATCTTCTTGAGATTAAATCGAACCGGAAGGTGACATATGCGGTAGCTCAAATCGAGCCAATTGGCTATCATGAGAAGATTTCACCCATCCTCGAATGCGCGCCGGAAACTGCATTGCTTGTTTTGAAGCAGATGCATTTCGACGAGAACGACGTTCCGATTCTTTATTCGGTCAATTACTTTAAAGCCGACAAGTTCAGTTTTCATGTCCTTAGAAGAAGAATTTAAATTTTTTTTAAGGAAATGAAAACGCTAACTGATTGGTTTTTCAGAACATTCCTGCGAAATCACAAACAATCTCTGGGGGGTACAAACCTTGAAAAAGCGTAAATTTGGTTTGGTAATGTCATTGCTTTTAGCAGCAGGTACAATGTTGGCAGGTTGCGGAAGCGACGATGGCGGTTCTACTGGTGGAAAAGAATCAGACTTAAGAGTAGGTATGGTAACTGACGCAGGTACGATTGATGACAAATCTTTCAACCAAGGTACTTGGGAAGGAATCCTGAAAGCTGAGGAAGATCTAGGCGTAAAGACAAAGTACCTTAAGCCAGCTGGAACGACTGAAGCAGAATACTTAAAAGAAATCGGCAACTTATATGATGCAGAATATAAGTTTATCATTACACCGGGCTTTAAATTCGAAACAGCAGTATTCCAAGCCCAAGATAAATATGAAGATGCTAAATTCGTCATCATTGACGGAAATCCACACAACGGAGACTTTAATCCAGTTGTAAAAGATAACACTGTTGCTGTATTCTTCGCTGAGCATGAGTCCGGCTTCCTTGCTGGTGTAGCTGCAGCGGTTGAATTGAAAGAAGGCGAAGCAGGCTTTATCGGTGGTATGGAAATCCCTGCTGTACAAAAGTTCAACTGGGGCTTCCAACAAGGTCTTAAATATGCAAATGAAAACCTTGACACGAATGTAACAATGAAAGCTGAAAACGTTGTATATCAAGGTTCATTTGACAACGCTGCTGCTGGTGGACAAATCGCGGCTCAATTCTATGATCGTGGCGTAGATGTTATCTTTACTGCTGCAGGTGGTGTTGGTGTTGGTGCGATCAACGAAGCGAAGAACCGTGCTAAGGCTGGAGAAAATGTCTGGATCGTCGGTGTTGACGTTGACCAGTTCGAAGATGGTAAGTACGATGGCGACAAGTCTGTCATCCTGACTTCAGCAATGAAGAAGCTAGACCAGGTTGCTTTTGATATGGTCCAAGCTGAAATCGATGGCAAATTCCCAGGTGGAGAAACATTAACGTTTGATGCTAAGAACGATGGAATCGGTCTTCCTGAGGAAAACCCTAACCTAAGCGAAGAAACTATGGGCAAGGTTAAGGAAGCTTACGACAAGATTAAATCAGAAGAAATCACAGTCTCTGCTGAACAAGGAGATTTATTTAAGTAAAAAAAGTGCAAAAGAGACGGTACCTTCCGTCTCTTTTGTCTATCAAACCCGGTACGGAAAATATTGCTAATTTTAAAATGTGAGTTTGATAATTGTTCATATTGAAAAAAAAATGTACAGCTCCAGAGCCTGGCTTCCACAAAATCGGCCTGCCAGAGGAAGTTGTTTCACACTTCCCCGAACAATCTGGCCTAATCTTGTGAAGCTGACCAAGGCGCTTACGCTATTCTTAATAGGTATAGAGTCTAATACAAAGGTGAGTGCTACTATGAGTTATGTAGTTGAGATGTTGAATATCCGGAAAGAGTTTCCGGGTATCGTAGCCAACGATAATGTTACCCTTACCCTAAAAAAAGGGGAAATACATGCATTATTGGGTGAAAACGGTGCAGGGAAGTCAACCTTAATGGGTGTTCTGTTCGGTATGTACCAGCCTGAACGAGGCGTAATAAAAGTAAATGGACAAGAAGTTAAGATTACGAATCCTAATGTGGCAAACCGTTTGGGAATCGGAATGGTGCACCAGCATTTCAAGCTGGTTGAGAACTTCACTGTAACAGAAAACATCATTTTGGGCAGTGAGCCACTTAGAGGCATGGTGCTTGATATTGATAAAGCAGCAAAAAGAATTGAAAAATTATCAAAGCATTATGGATTGAATGTTGATCCTCATGCGAAAATTGAAGATATCTCAGTAGGTATGCAGCAAAGAGTCGAGATTTTGAAGATGCTTTATCGTGAAGCGGATGTTCTGATTTTGGATGAGCCAACAGCTGTTTTAACACCAGCAGAAATTGATGAATTGATGAAAATTATGCGCAATCTTATTAAAGAAGGCAAGTCTATTATTATTATCACTCATAAATTGAAAGAAATTAAAGCGGTTGCTGACCGTTGTACGGTAATCCGCCGCGGTAAAGGCATTGGCACTGTCAATGTGGCAGAAGCAAGTGAGGCTAGTCTTGCAGAAATGATGGTCGGACGTCAGGTCTCTTTTAAAGTGAATAAGAAAGAAAGTACTCCTGCTGAGGTAGTACTTAAAATAGATTCTTTGTCAGTCAAAAATAATAGAAAAGTAATGGGATTAAAGGAATTTTCACTGGAAGTCCGAGAGGGAGAAATTGTTGGTATTGCCGGCGTTGAAGGCAATGGCCAGACAGAGCTTGTGGAAGCTATCACTGGTCTAAGGAAAGCAGAGTCCGGGTCAATCCTTCTTTATGGTGACGAAATCATTAATCTTCCAATCCGTCAGAGAAATGAAAAAGGAATCAGCCATATTCCGGAGGACAGGCAAAAGCGCGGTCTTGTACTGGATTACTCGCTTGTCTCAAACATGGTGCTCCAAATTTATAATAAGAAACCTTTCTCTAGGAATGGATTATTAAATGTGCCTGCAATGAAAGCGTATGCTCAAAATATACTGACAAACTTTGATGTGCGTTCAGGCGAAGGTGCTGCTTCGATTGCCAGAACACTATCAGGTGGGAACCAGCAAAAAGCAATTATCGGAAGAGAGCTTGAACTTGATCCGAAGCTTTTGATCGCGGTTCAGCCAACACGCGGTCTTGATGTTGGGTCAATCGAATACATCCATAAAAGGATTATTGAACACCGTGATAAAGGCAACGCAGTTTTGCTGATTTCATTGGAACTTGATGAGGTTTTACAGTTATCAGATCGTATCGCGGTTGTAAACAATGGTGAACTGGTAGGAATCGTAAATGCAGCTGAAACTGACGAAAATGAAGTAGGTCTAATGATGGCAGGCGTGTCTAAGGAGAGAAGCATATGAGAAATACCATCGTATCATTAATATCCATTATTCTAGGTCTGGTGGCCGGGGGAATCTTAATGCTTTTCATCGGAAGCAATCCGATCGAGGGCTATTCCTATTTGCTTCAAGGAGCACTGAAGAATTTGGAACGTATCGGTAATACTCTGGCAACAGCAACACCGCTTGTATTCACAGGTTTGTCTGTCGCCTTTGCGTTCCGTACTGGTCTTTTTAACATTGGCGCCTCTGGACAAATGCTGGCTGGAGGACTTGCTGCAACAGCTGTCGCCTTAACTTTTGATCTATCCGGACCTGTAAACCTTTTAGCAATGGTACTGGCGGGTCTGGTTGCTGGTGCTTTGTGGGCATTCATTCCTGGTTTGCTGAAAGCGAAATTCAATGTTCACGAGGTTGTTTCCACAATCATGATGAACTGGATTGCCTACTGGACGATCTACTATATTGTCCCAGGATATTTCAAGGGAGAATTCCTGGAGACAGAATCTAAGAAACTGGCAGAATCAGATACTTTGAGAACGCCATTCTTAACTGAAATGTTTGACGGGTCTTATATTAACCTGGGTCTTTTCCTTGCAGTCATTGCAGTTATTATCATTGCCTTTATCATTGATAAGACGACATTGGGCTTCGAGTTAAAGGCGGTTGGTTTTAACCGATTTGCTGCAGAATATGCAGGTATGAAAGTTAACCGTAACATTATTCTATCCATGTTGATTTCTGGTGCACTTGCGGGTGTTGGCGGGGTAGCGTTGTATACAGGAAATGCTTCTAGTATTCAAATAGGTATTCTGCCTTCTCAAGGTTATGACGGCATCGCGGTAGCCCTTCTTGGCGCCAACCATCCTGTAGGGGTATTCTTCGCAGCGGTACTGTTCGGAATTTTATACTCTGGAACAGGATTCATGAACGCAATGACGGAGATTCCGCCTGAATTGGCAAATACCATTATCGCGATCATCATTTATTTTGCTGCAACAAGTGTTATGATTGAGCGTCTTCTGAACAAATTCAAGGCGAAAAAATCTAACAAAGAAGATAAACGTGGTCCTGTAGTCGAGAAGGGAGATTCTTAAGATGTGGTCAATAATAGAACAAATTTTTCCTTACGCGATTATCTTTACAATTCCTCTTCTAATAACGGCGCTTGGCGGACTTTTTAGTGAACGAAGCGGTATTGTTAATATCGCCCTTGAGGGATTGATGGTCATTGGAGCCTTTTCTGGTGCGCTGTCCATCCACTACCTGAGCGGCGTATTGGACAACCACACATTGGTACTTTGGCTGGGATTGCTGGCTGCTGTACTTGCTGGTGTGCTATTCTCCATCTTGCATGCTTTTGCCAGCATTAATCTTAATGCCAATCAAATCATCAGTGGTACGGCAATTAACCTGATTGCTACTGCACTGACAGTGTTCCTTGCAAGGAATATTACTGGTAGTGGAAACATTCGGATCTCAAGCGGTTTTTCACCATGGGATGTTCCTTTCCTTTCTGATATACCTGTAATCGGAGATTTATTTTTCACAAAGACATATCCAACAACATGGTTGGTATTGATTATTCTTTTTGCAAGTTCATTCATTTTATATAAGACAAAGTTTGGACTTCGTCTGCGCTCCTGTGGTGAATTCCCACAAGCAGCCGAAGCAGCCGGGATCAATGTCAGGAGAATCCGTTACAGCGGGGTCCTGATTTCTGGAGCTTTCGCCGGTCTAGGCGGAGCCTTGATTATCGTCACCCAGTCTGGTGAATTCACAGGAACTGTTGCAGGTCTAGGCTTCCTTGCACTTGCTTCTTTGATTTTCGGTCAGTGGAAGCCGCTAGGTGTGCTTGCAGCGACTCTCTTCTTTGGATTTGCCAGTACGATTGCAAACGTGTCTCAAGTAATTCCAGAGTTGGCTGTTATTCCGCCAATCTTGTTGAAGATTTTCCCTTATGTAGTGACGCTAATCGCACTTGTTATCTTCTCCAAGTCATCACAAGCACCAAAAGCAGTTGGAGAAACATTCGACAGCGGCAAACGTTAATACGTACACTGTGAAAAGAGGTACCTAAAAAGGGTGCCTTTTTTTATATATTTTTATGGACTTAAATATTCAGTTGATAATATCATAAAAATTCGAACATTCCATTTAGATTAAATCTTCCATATGTGTTAATATAAAGGAAAAGTTTGCTAAAAAATATATCGTCAAGAGGGCATGGATATGAAGCTATCATTATATATGGACGATCGTGAAACGGAAAAAATCTTTTCTTATTTACGCTGGATATTCCTATTGGTAGGGATTCTAGTATTCTACTTTCCCCCATTGGCGGACAGGCTGAATTTTACAAAAGAAACATTTCCTTTATTGCTTTCAATTGGATTTGTCTATATGACCGTTGCGCAGGTTGCTTTGATAAAAATGTCGGCGGGAAACGAGTATTTCAATTTACTTACAAAGGCTGGCATCATTTTCGATTATATTGCCCTAATGTGGCTTCTCGCCTTGACAAATGGAGTCATTTCCCCGCTTTTTCCGATTGCTTATTTGGTCGTCATGCATGCGACCATTTACTGGCGGACAAAGGGGGCGATATTATCTTCGATTTCGTTAACAATAGGGTACACAACTATTTATGCCTTCCAGGCTCAATTTGACTTTCATACAACATTTGTCTTTATTTTAAATCTTGTCTTCATATGGATCATCGGTGTGTTTGGTTCATTGATTGTCATACGTGAAAGGAAGCATTTGAAACAGAAAGAAATTTTTCATGAGCTGATGTTCACTGATTATTTAACAGGCTTATATAATCATCGCCATTTTCAGGAACAATTAAGGGTTTTAGTAAATGCGCGGCAAAATTTCCTGTTGGTCATGGGAGATATTGATCACTTTAAGCAAATCAATGACCAGTTCGGCCACTTAGCGGGAGATGAAATCTTAAAAAAAATTGGAAGCATTTTTCAAGAATTGGCGACTGACTATGATGCGCAGGCTTTCCGTTATGGCGGAGAGGAATTTGCCTTTCTTTTACCTGCTATCGAGGAACCAGAACAAATCCGCTTTTTTGATGCCCTTTACGAAAGATTATCTGCTGAAAAGTTCAGTAAAGAATGCAAAAGTGTCACGATGAGCTTTGGGATTGCTTCATCAAAAGGTTCAGTCTTGCCGGATAAACTTCTTGGTTATACTGACCAGCTTTTATACAGTGCAAAAGCAAACGGAAAAAATCAGGCTAAATTCGAATCTGGTTATACATATTTTTACTCGCAGGCAAAAGATGAAATCGCTGCTTCCAGACAATAAAAGCTTCCCAATGGGGAAGCTTTTGCCATATTGACTGCCAAATCCTTGAATAAGACTTAATGTGAAAGGTATAGTTAGAGTATATTTATAGGAATATTAAATATAGACTTCACAACGTATACATAAAAGGAAGAATGTTTTATTTTCATCAATCATGTGAAGAAGAAAGATTGTAAGCAAGTCTTGTTGTTATAAATAAAGGAGGATATCAATGGCTGTCATTTCAGAATCAATCAAGGATATGAAAGGCTACAAGCTCCATATTGTCAAAACTGAAAAATTCAAAACAAATACAATTGTCTGGAAGATGAAGGCTCCGCTTACCAGTGAGGATGTAACGAAAAGGGCGCTGCTTCCGTACGTGCTGCAAAGCAGTTCCAAGGCTTACCCATCGACTTCGAAGTTTCGATCTTATCTTGATGAGCTTTACGGTGCAAATTTATATGTAGATGTTTCAAAAAAGGGAGAATATCAGGTCCTCAGTTTTTCCCTTGAAATAGCAAATGAAAAGTTCCTCAGCGACCCTGATCCTTTGCTGAAAAAAGGATTGCAATTGATGGCGGAGATACTGGTGAATCCGCTGGCTGAAAATGGGGCTTTTGACAAAGAGACTGTTGAAAAGGAGAAACGCACATTAAAACAGCGGATCCAGGCCGTCTATGATGATAAAATGAGATACTCCAATTTCAGGCTTGTACAGGAAATGTGCAAGGATGAACCATATGCGCTCCATGTCAATGGTGAAATTGATGATATTCCGCAAATTGACGAGAAGAACCTTTATGAATACTATAAGAAAGCCTTTGCGGAAGATGAGCTTGACCTATTTATCATTGGGGATGTTGATCAGGCTGAAGTCCAGTCGTTTGCACAGGACCTCCTGCAATTTGATCAGCGTGCACCTAAACTGGTTGAGGCTTCGAAAAGTGTTTCCGTGGAAGAAAAAACCGTCAAGGACAAAGAGGACGTCAAACAGGGTAAGCTGAATATCGGCTACAGGACGAATGTTCTTTATGGTGATAAAGATTATTATGCACTCCAGGTTTTCAATGGGATTTTCGGAGGGTTTTCACATTCTAAATTATTTTTGAACGTGCGTGAAAAAAATAGTCTTGCCTATTATGTCGCAAGCCGTCTTGAAAGCCACAAAGGATTAATGATGGTCATGTCAGGCATTGAATTTGAAAATTTTGAGCTGGCTGTAAAAATAATCCGTGAGCAAATGCAAGCGATGCAGTCTGGCGATTTTACCGACCAGGAAATCGAACAGACGAAAGCTGTGATCGAAAACCAAATGCTTGAAACTATGGATACGGCAAGAGGGATGGTTGAGGTCCTCTATCATAATGTTGTGTCGCGTCAAAGTGTCAGCCTCGATGACTGGCTTCAGGGCATGAGTAAAACCACAAAAGAAGAAATCGTTGCTGTAGCCAAAAAGGTTCAGCTTGATACGGTCTACTTCTTAACTGGATTGGAGGCGGACAAATAATGGAGAAAATCACTTTTGAACAGCTTCAGGAAGAAATGTACTACGAAAAGCTGGATAACGGACTCGATGTATACATTCTCCCGAAAAAAGGATTCAATAAAACATATGCTACTTTTACAACGAAATACGGTTCAATCGATAATCACTTCCTTCCTCCTGGAAAAGATGATTTCGTGAAGGTGCCTGATGGCATCGCCCACTTCCTTGAACATAAATTGTTTGAAAAGGAAGATGGTGACGTGTTCCAGCAATTCAGTAAGCAGGGTGCTTCAGCGAATGCATTTACTTCATTTACGAGGACTGCGTATTTATTTTCGAGTACATCAAATGTGGAGAAAAACCTTGAAACGCTGATTGACTTCGTTCAAGAGCCTTATTTTACCGAGAAGACAGTTGAAAAGGAAAAGGGAATCATCGGGCAGGAGATTACAATGTATGATGACAACCCAGACTGGAGGCTGTATTTCGGCCTGATTCAGAATATGTATAAGAACCACCCCGTCAGCATCGATATCGCGGGTACAATAGAGTCGATTTCCCATATAACAAAAGATATGCTGTATGAGTGCTATGAAACCTTTTACCATCCGAGCAATATGATGTTGTTCGTAGTTGGTCCTGTTAACCCTGATGAGGTCATGGCCTTGATAAAAGAGAACCAGGGGAAGAAGGAATACGAAAAACAGCCAGAAATCCAGCGGAGGTTCGACGAGGAACAAGTTGGGGTTGCTGAAAAGAAACAGGTTCTTAAAATGAATGTCCAGACGTCCAAGTGCCTGGTTGGGATCAAGGCGGCCGACCCGACTGAATCGGGCAGGGAGATGCTGAAAAAAGAGCTGTCTATCAATGTGATGCTTGATATTCTCTTTGGAAAAAGTTCTGAGAACTACACCGAGTTATATGGCTCAGGATTAATCGATGATACGTTTTCATACGATTATACGGAAGAACAGGGCTTTGGATTTGCGATGGTCGGCGGCGATACGAACGAGCCAGATGTCCTTGCAAGCAAGCTGGAAGCCATGCTACTGGATGCCAAATCCGGCCGAGGATTGACAGACGACAACCTTGAAAGAACAAAAAAGAAAAAAATTGGAGCTTTTCTAAGGGCAGTCAATTCACCTGAGTATATTGCGAACCAGTTCACACGCTATGCATTCAATGATATGGATTTGTTTGATGTAGTGCCGGTGCTTGAAAGCCTAACACTGGAGGATCTCAAGCAGGCTGCCAGCAAGCTGATTGCCGAAGAACGGTTTACAGTCTGCCAGGTAGTCCCAAAGGATAAGCAATAAAACAGCATTTAATCTATGCGCCGGTCTTTGCCGGCGCATTATTTCATGAGATTATTTGGAGAGGGAAAACATGAAGAAATTCGCACTCGTAACAGGAGCAAGTGGGGCGATCGGAAAGGCGATTTCCACGAAGCTTGCAGCTGAAGGTTATTCGCTTTATTTGCATTTTAACAAGAACGAAAAAGGGATGGAGGAACTTGTCGGTCAAATTCAACACTTTGGCGGAGAATATATACCGATCCAGGCAGATCTTGCTTCAAAGACAGGCTATTTGGATTTGGCAGCCAACATCTTCTCCATTGATGCAATAGTACATAATGCAGGAAATGCCCTATACGGACTTCTTGAAGATTTGAAGGAGGCGGAAGCAGAGGAACTTATCCAGATTCATTTAACATCGCCTATGATGCTGTCCAAAAAGCTTATTCCAAAATTGCGGCAAAAGGAAAGAGGGAGTATCGTTCTCGTGTCATCTATATGGGGACAGACAGGCGCATCATATGAAGTGGCCTATTCGGCGGTAAAAGGAGCCCAAATAGCTTTTGCAAAAGCGTTGAGCAAAGAACTGGCAAGCTCAGGGATAAGGGTGAATGCCGTAGCTCCAGGTGCGATTCAGACTCCTATGGTTGAAGACTTTTCACAGGATGAAATCGAGGCCATTACCGATGATATTCCATCTGGCCGTTTGGGTAAAGCAGAAGAAGTGGCAGACAGTGTTGAATTCCTCCTGTCTGATAAATCCTCCTATATTAACGGACAGGTCTTGGCAGTAAACGGCGGCTGGCTGACATGATGCAGATGTGACAATTTTTCAAAACATGTATCGAAATGAATAATAATGACCGTTCGTATGCAAAATAACCTTGTACTATTTTTAGACAAGGAGGTTGTCAATATGTCCGTATTGGATAATTGGAATCAGTGGAAGGATTTCTTGGGAGACCGCCTTCATCAGGCGCAGGACCAGGGGATGAATAAAGAGGTAATGGGAGACCTTGCCTACCAAATCGGGGACTATCTTGCCAAGAATGTCGACCCTAAAAATGAGCAGGAAAGAGTACTTGCAGACCTGTGGTCAGTTGCAAGTCCTGACGAACAGCATGCCATCGCAACAATGATGGTTAAATTGGTTCAGAACAACGGTACTAAATAATCAGCAGGATCTGGAGAGGGGACATATAGCTTCCTCTCTTTTTTTTATACTTTTTCTTAATCTTGTTGCTCTCTTAACCAAAAGTAAAACCGGAAGCGTGTTTTTTCGCTGTGTTCTTCCATCGAAAAGGCATCCGGGACAAGGCTTTATTTTACTTTTAACTTCTGGCTTGTTTTTCCTTTCATCTTCTTTGAAAATCATATAATATAGTAGCTAGATATTCGATGTCAAAATGTGTCGCAATCAAGTGACCTTATAGCAGAGGAGGAGAACGATGGAAAAGAAAGAATGGTACTTGGAATATGAGATTATGATTAACCGTCCAGGACTGCTAGGTGATATTTCTTCTTTGCTCGGTATGCTGTCAATAAATATTGTTACGATCAATGGAGTCGATGAAGGAAGGCGCGGCTTGTTGATCCTTGCAAAAGATGATGACCAAATTGAACGATTAGAGTCAATTCTAAATACAATGGATACAATAAAGGTAATTAAAATCCGTGAACCGAAGCTTCGTGACCGGATGGCGGTCAGACATGGCAGGTACATACAGCGTGATGCAGATGATAAAAAAACATTCCGGTTTGTTAGGGATGAACTTGGACTACTTGTAGATTTTATGGCAGAATTGTTTAAGATGGAAGGACACAAGCTGATTGGGATCCGTGGGATGCCGCGAGTCGGCAAGACGGAGTCAGTCGTGGCTTCAAGTGTCTGTGCGAACAAGCGTTGGCTGTTTGTTTCTTCGACATTGCTGAAACAGACAATCCGCAACCAATTGATTGAAGATGAGTACAACGCTGATAACTTATTTATCATTGACGGTATCGTCTCCACAAGAAGGGCGAATGAAAAGCACTGGCAGCTTGTCAGGGAAATCATGCGCCTGCCTGCGGTGAAGGTTGTTGAACATCCGGATATTTTTGTCCAGAATACGGAATATACACTGGATGACTTTGATTATATTATTGAACTTCGCAATAACCCTGATGAAGAAATTGTGTATGACATGGTTCAGAAGAATCACATGTTTACCGATTCTGATTTTGGCGGATTTGATTTTTAACAGTATTGGAAGGTGTTATCGTGACTGAGTTAGGAAATATATTAAAGGAAGCACGTGAAGCTAAGGGCCTCAGCCTGGACGAACTGCAGTCCATCACGAAAATACAGAAGCGCTACCTTCTTGGTATTGAAGAGGGCAATTACTCTATGATGCCAGGGAAGTTTTATGTCCGTGCATTCATTAAACAATATGCAGAGGCTGTAGGGCTTGACCCAGAACAGCTTTTTGAGCAGCATAAAAATGAAATCCCATCTACATACAACGAAGAGTTGCCCGAGCAGCTTTCCCGTGTCCAGTCGAGGAAAAGTGTTTCTCCGGAGACTTCAAAGATTCTCGACGTTCTTCCTAAAATTTTATTTGGAATCTTTATCATAGGTGCTATCGCATTGGTTTGGTATCTGATCGTCGAGTATGCGGGGGATGAGACAAAGGAACCTGTGACGCCAGGTAAGGAAACAAGGGTGGAAGAACCTGCAGAGATAACAGATGATAGTGATCAAACAGATGATAGCGGAAGTGGAGACACTGGCGAAGAAGAAGATGTCGCTGAGGAGGAACCGGCCGAAGAGGAAGCTGAGCCTGAAACACCTGCTCAGGATCTTTCAGTACTATCGAACAGCGGCAGCAATACGGTATATGAACTAAAGGGTGCCGATTCTTTCGTCATTAAAATTGTATCGCTTGGACAGACATGGGTGGGACTATCGAATGGTTCTAAATCTATTTTTCAAGAAACTCTGGTAAAAGGAAAGAATGAAAGCCGGACGGAAGATTTATCCAACGAAACAAAAGCAGTTATCAATATCGGACGTGCACCTGATACCGAAATCTACGTAAATGACCAGAAGCTTGAATATGCAGTACCGCCTGAAGAGGATATGACCCAGGTGATAACAATTAATTTTGTTAAATAAGCCTACTGCCTTTCCTTGTAAAGCCAAATCAAAGTATGATTTGCCAAAATGCCCGTATGGACTTTAGTTTATACGGGCTAAAATTATACTACAGGCATATTTAATGATGATTTTTACATATTGGATATAATGAAAGAAGTCAAGATAATGGCTTTGTAATTTTTCATCTGGAGGAAATAGTATATGAATTTGCCAAATAAGATTACGGTTTCTCGAATTTTATTGATTCCGTTATTCATGATCATCATGATTGTCCCATTTTCATGGGGTGATATCTCCCTGCTGGGTACAACCATGCCGGTCACTCATTTTGTAGGAGCGTTAATCTATATCTTTGCGTCCGTGACAGACTGGGTTGACGGTTATCTGGCGCGAAAGCACAATTTAGTTACAAACCTTGGAAAATTCCTTGATCCCCTTGCAGATAAACTGCTTGTCTCTTCTGCATTGATTGTGTTGGTTGAACTGGGTTATGCCCCTGCGTGGATTGTCATCATTATTATTAGCCGGGAGTTTGCCGTAACTGGACTGCGTTTACTGCTTGCTGGCGGTGGCGAAGTTGTTGCAGCTAAAATGCCCGGTAAGATTAAAATGTGGGCACAGACAGTGGCCATTTCCGCCCTCTTGCTGCATAATATCATTTTTGAAGCATTCTCCATACCGTTTGCAGACATTGCATTATGGGTGGCGATGTTCTTTACCATTTGGTCTGGATGGGATTACTTCGCTAAAAACAAGGAAGTATTCAGTAATTCCAAATAATTGATTTTGTCAGGGGGGACAAGAAATGAATGCCGAAATCATTGCTGTGGGATCTGAATTGCTCCTTGGGCAAATTGTCAACACGAACGCCAGGTTCCTTTCCAGGCAGCTTGCCGACCTGGGAATCAATGTTTACTTTCATACTGTTGTCGGAGATAATCCTGATAGATTGAAGAATGCAATGAAAATAGCCCGGGAACGTGCAGAGCTGATTATCTTTACGGGCGGATTGGGTCCGACGAAAGATGACCTGACAAAAGATACTATTGCCGGGCAGCTTGGAAAGCGGCTTGTTCTTGATGAAGAAGCGATGAAGTCCATCGAATTGTATTTTGAAAAAACGAACAGGATAATGACTGAGAATAACAGGAAGCAGGCGCTCGTGATCGAAGGGTCCACGGTTTTGAAAAATGATCATGGCATGGCTCCGGGGATGTTCCTGGCAACTGAGGACAATAAATACATGCTCCTGCCGGGTCCCCCTTCTGAAATGGAGCCTATGTTCTTGAAATACGGTCAGGCAGCTATTGCAGGCTTGTCTGGCAATCAAGCTAAAATTGAGTCGAGAGTTCTTCGATTCTTTGGAATTGGCGAGGCGGCTCTTGAATCGGAAATAGAAGATTTGATTGACCAGCAAAGCAATCCGACCATTGCACCACTGGCTGGGGATGGTGAAGTTACACTGAGGCTTACAGCGAGGGACGACGTCCACGGAACTGCTCAGGCATTGATTGACTCAATGGAAGCAAAAATCATGGACAGAGTCGGTGAGCATTTTTATGGTTACGACGAAACTTCGTTAGTGATCGAGCTTTCGAAACTATTGAAAAGCCAAAACCTGACGTTATCAGCTGCTGAAAGCTTGACCGGCGGCATGTTCCAGCAGGATTTGACTTCAGTTCCAGGTGCAAGCAGCCTTTTTAAAGGCGGTATAGTCTGTTACTCCAATGAGGCCAAAATGGGTCTTGTGAACGTTAATCCAAAAACAATCGAGGAATTTGGAGCTGTAAGCAGGGAATGTGCGGAAGAACTTGCAATAAATGCTGCTGCGATTACCAACTCTGATATCGGCATCAGCTTCACCGGAGCAGCTGGCCCAGACAGCCTGGAGGGGCATCCAGCCGGAACGGTTTTCATCGGAGTACATATAAAGGGGAAGCCAGTCCATGTGGAAAAACTAAGCCTCAGCGGCTCCCGGGATGCCATCAGAAAAAGATCAGTAAAGTTTGGCTGCCAGATCATAATTAATAGATTGTCAGGAACACGGAAGTGATGCACTTCCGTGTTTTTTTAGGCCCCTGAATATATAGTCGACCCGGTGCTTGGAATAGACAGATTCTTTGCTGAAAACTCTTTTTAGCGGGTATATATCAAAGTAAAACTGCTGAAAAAGGTATCGAAAAATCAATTTTGACGCTTTCTGCTCTTCTAAAAAAAAACGAATAAATGTTCGATTTTTTGTTGGACAAACCTCTTGGAAAAAGGTATAGTAATAGTAGGCTTTAAATAAGAGATTTGCGGCCAGGCAGTATGCTGGTTCGTTTTTATATAAAAGGAGGAAATTTGAGTGAGTGATCGTCAAGCTGCCTTAGATATGGCGTTAAAACAAATTGAAAAACAATTTGGTAAAGGATCAGTTATGAAATTAGGGGAGAAAACAGACACTAAAATTCTACCTCTCCAAGTGGGTCCCTTGCACTGGATGCTGCCTTGGGAATAGGCGGATATCCTCGCGGTCGTGTTATTGAAATCTACGGACCTGAAAGTTCAGGTAAAACAACTGTTGCTCTTCATGCGATTGCAGAAGTGCAGGCAAATGGCGGCCAGGCGGCATTCATTGACGCTGAACACGCACTGGATCCTGTATATGCACAGAAACTCGGTGTAAATATCGATGAACTTCTTCTTTCACAGCCGGACACTGGAGAACAGGCTTTGGAAATCGCAGAAGCACTTGTGCGAAGTGGAGCAATTGATATTATTGTTGTTGACTCCGTTGCAGCTCTTGTTCCAAAGGCTGAAATTGAAGGTGAGATGGGCGATGCCCACGTTGGTCTTCAAGCCCGTTTGATGTCCCAAGCATTGCGTAAGCTTTCCGGTGCAATCAACAAGTCAAAAACTATCGCAATCTTCATTAACCAGATTCGTGAAAAAGTGGGCGTTATGTTCGGGAACCCTGAAACAACTCCTGGCGGACGCGCTCTGAAATTCTATTCAAGTGTACGTCTTGAAGTCCGTCGTGCTGAAACATTGAAGCAGGGCAATGATATGGTCGGTAACAAAACGAGGATCAAGGTGGTCAAGAACAAGGTCGCTCCACCATTCCGTACAGCTGAAGTAGATATCATGTACGGTGAGGGGATTTCCCAAGAGGGTGAGATCATCGACATGGGTTCAGACCTTGATATCGTCGATAAGAGTGGTTCTTGGTATTCCTACAATGGTGAGCGTCTTGGACAGGGAAGAGAGAACGCGAAAATGTTCCTTAAGGAAAACCCATCCATCCGTCTTGAAATCAAGCAGAAAATCCGTAATCACTATGGCCTTGATGGCGAGTTCACGGTGACTGAAACTGATGAAGACCAGGAAGAACTCCCATTAGATTAATAGTCTATCTCTGCCTATCACCAAGGTCTCCTGAAATCCAGGAGGCCTTGTTTGTGCTTTTCTGACTATAATGGTAGGCGAATATTGATTTTTAGCATTCCTATTCCTACCGTAGAAAGTGTAGAAAATCAACAGTCACATCGAAGAAATAAGAATTGATTGAATAATTAATCAAACCAACGGAATACACATGGGACAAACCCTTGACAATAAAATATGGCAGCTTTACAATTAAAAATGTATATTTTACATTTTCATGGTATTAAAAACGTTTAAAAGCATTTGAGCTGTATATTGACGCTAGTAACAATGTACATGCCGACACTTTAAAAAACGTAACACAAGTTCATAGCAAGAGGAGGTGAAAATGATGGATCTAATTATTTCAATCATCTCCATTTTGCTTGGCCTATTCGTCGGTGCAGTTGTTGGCTATTTTTATCGTAAATCCGTTGCGGAAGCAAAAATTGCAGGTGCCAAAAACGCCGCAGAACAAATTGTTGAAGATGCGAAGCGTGAAGCAGAGGCTATGAAAAAAGAAGCCCTGCTGGAGGCTAAGGATGAAAATCACAAGCTGCGTACTGAAGCAGAGCGTGAAATTCGTGAACGAAGAAATGAACTGCAAAAACAAGAAAATCGTTTATTGCAAAAAGAGGAGAATCTTGATCGCAAAGATGAGTCGTTGAACAAACGCGAGAATCTTTTAGAGAAAAAAGATGACGCTCTTTCCAAAAGACAACAGCATATTGAAGAGATGGAAAGCAAAGTGGACGAGATGGTACGAAATCAGAAGACTGAACTAGAACGCATCTCGGGCTTAACGCGTGATGAGGCTAAATCCATCATTTTGGAGCGTACTGAGCAAGAACTTGCTCACGACATTGCACTAATGATTAAGGAAAACGAAAACAGGGCGAAAGAAGAATCCGATAAGAAAGCGAAAGAAGTACTTTCACTAGCCATTCAAAGATGTGCAGCAGACCATGTTGCTGAAACGACTGTATCAGTCGTAAATCTTCCGAATGATGAAATGAAAGGGCGTATTATCGGTCGTGAGGGACGGAATATCCGCACCCTGGAAACGTTGACGGGAATCGATCTCATTATTGATGACACTCCGGAAGCGGTTATCCTTTCTGGATTTGACCCTATCAGACGTGAAACAGCCCGTCTAGCTCTAGACAAGCTTGTCCAGGATGGACGTATTCATCCGGCTCGAATTGAGGAAATGGTTGAGAAAGCACGCCGTGAAGTTGATGAACATATTCGTGAGGTTGGGGAACAGACTACCTTCGAAGTGGGAGTGCACGGACTGCATCCAGATCTTATCAAGATTCTTGGCCGCTTGAAATATCGTACAAGCTACGGACAGAATGTACTTAAACATTCAATGGAAGTAGCCCAATTGTCCGGATTGCTTGCCGCAGAACTAGGTGAAGATGAAACTCTAGCTCGCCGCGCAGGACTTCTGCATGATATCGGTAAGGCAATTGACCATGAAGTAGAAGGAAGCCACGTTGAAATCGGCGTGGAGCTTGCTACTAAGTATAAGGAGCATCCAGTTGTTATCAACAGTATTGCTTCTCACCATGGTGATACTGAGCCGACTTCGATCATTGCAGTACTTGTTGCTGCTGCTGATGCATTATCAGCTGCAAGGCCTGGTGCCCGTAGCGAAGCGCTTGAAAACTATATCCGCCGTCTCGAAAGGCTTGAAGAGATTTCTGAATCCTATGAAGGAGTCGAAAAATCATTCGCTATTCAGGCGGGTAGAGAAATCAGGATTATGGTTAGGCCAGATCAAATCGATGACTTGCAGGCACACCGCCTCGCACGAGATATTCGTAAGAAAATCGAGGAAGAACTCGATTATCCTGGACATATCAAGGTTACAGTCATCCGAGAGACTCGGGCAGTTGAATATGCAAAATAAAGCGGTGCTTCGGCGCCGCTTTTTATATTGCATGCTCACTACTTTGCTGGTTTTCCTCTAAACTCGATGTTATGATACAATTTTTACATAAATAATTTGAAGGCAGGAATGAGGAATAATGAGAATTTTATTTGTAGGGGATGTTGTAGGCTCCCCTGGCAGGGACATGGTTACAGAATATCTGCCTAAGCTAAAAGGAAAATTCCGACCGACTGTTACCATCATTAATGGTGAGAATGCAGCGAGCGGAAAAGGAATAACGGAGAAGATTTACAGACAGTTTCTCGAGCAGGGAGCACAGGCCGTTACTTTAGGCAACCATGCATGGGATAATCGTGAAATCTTTGAATTCATTGATGGAGCTAAATATCTCGTCAGGCCTGCTAATTATCCTGAAGAGGTACCTGGAAAAGGGATTGTTTATTTAAAGATCAACCAGGATGAGCTGGCAATCATCAACTTGCAGGGCCGTACTTTCTTGACGCCAATAGATTGCCCATTTAAAAAAGCAGATGAATTGATTGAGGAAGCCAGCAAACGCACTTCCCTCATTTTCGTCGATTTCCATGCTGAGGCAACTAGCGAAAAGCAGGCGATGGGCTGGTATCTTGATGGAAGAGTTTCCGCTGTGGTCGGTACGCATACTCACGTACAGACAGCAGATGATAGGATTTTGCCCTCTGGAACAGCTTTTCTCACCGATGTAGGCATGACAGGACCGTATGATGGTATATTGGGAGTAGAAAAAGATGCGGTCCTAAGAAGGTTCATGACAAGTCTGCCAACGCGTTTCGAAGTAGCCAAGGATGGAAGGAACCAGTTGTCTGCAGTGTTGATAGACTTAGATAAAAAGACTGGCAAAGCAGTGAAAATCCAGAAAATCCTTATTAATGAAGATCATCCTTTCTATGACTAAAATATGATATCTGGTTAACAATCCTTCAGACTGCAGATGAACTCATTCGAGTTTGCCTGCAGTCTATTAATTTGCTTGGAATTGGATATTTGGAAGTGTATGAAATACCAAATGCCTGTAATTAGTAAGCATCCGGATAAAAGATACCCTTATCGAGAGGGAGAAGCCTGCATAAGGGTACGATACGCGCTGAAAGGTATCCTTATGAAGAGGGAGAAGCACGCATAAGGGTACGGATACGCGCTGAAAGATACCCTTATGAAGAGGTAGAAGGCCTCATAAAGGAACAATACTTGCCGAAAGACCCCCTTATAGAGAGGTGGCAGGCAACATAAGGGTGCGATAACCCTGCAAAGTACCCTTACCTAGAACAAAACCTGTGCAACAGAATATATCGATAAAACTGTCCTTTCCCATTAAAAAATATTCAAACAATCCGCTCTAACAACAGTATCTCTCTTAATACTTACATGCTTTTTTTTACTGAAGGTCATATGTGGGCCTCCTCCTGAATATAGTAGCAGTGGAACAGACTAACCTGGATGTCCACTTAAGACATCCAGGACGGGATAAAATAAGGAGGAGCCAGGAATGGAGATATTAAAAGTTTCAGCAAAATCTAATCCTAATTCTGTAGCTGGTGCGCTTGCTGGAGTACTGCGCGAAAGAGGAGGCGCAGAAATTCAGGCTATCGGGGCGGGTGCATTGAATCAGGCCGTTAAGGCAGTAGCGATCGCAAGAGGGTTCGTAGCACCTAGCGGCGTCGATTTAATTTGCATCCCGGCATTTACTGATATCCTGATTGATGGCGAAGAACGGACAGCCATTAAATTGATTGTTGAACCCAGATGAAAGCGCCAGCGTGCCTATAGATAGAGTAAGTCTTAAAAACCTGGAAGGGTAACTTTCTGCCTGTTTGCTACTGCAAGCAGGTTTCTTTTGTTTTTTGGTGTATTATGAATGTAAAAAGGAGGGTATTTTTGTGAAGATCTTTGATGCTCATTGTGATGTCCTATATAAATTATTTATGGATCCAACCCTTGAGTTCGCTAATTCACCGGGATTGCAGGTTAATCTTGAAAGGCTGAAGGCTTCGAACACAAAAGTACAATTATTTGCCATCTATGTGCCTGAATCCGTTCATCCTGACCTGAAATTTGAAGCTGCGCTCAGGATGGCAGATTTATTTTATGAAAAAGTCCTTACCCCTCATCCTCAAATCAGGCTGGTCAAGGACAGGGAGGACATTGATCAGCTCGCCGAGGATAAAATCGGTGCGGTCCTGACTCTGGAAGGTTGTGACGCGATTGGGCAGGATTTATTAAAGTTGCGCACATTGCTCAGACTTGGAGTACGCTCAGTAGGCTTGACGTGGAACTATGGAAATTATGTGGCTGATGGTGCCCTGGAGGAACGGGGAGCTGGCCTTTCAAGATTTGGCCGTCAGGTTGTCCAACTTCTGAATGATACTGGAACAGTCTGCGATGTCTCCCACTTATCTGAACAGGGGTTCTGGGATGTAATGGAGAGTGCTGAGCATGTCTTCGCATCTCATTCAAACTGTTATTCGCTTTGCCGCCATCCGCGCAACCTTAAGGATAATCAGATCAATGCATTGATTGATCGTGATTCAGTGATTGGTGTTACCTTTGTGCCGGAATTTTTATCAGGTAAAAAGGAATCCGCTTCAATTAATGATGTGATTCGCCATCTTGACCACATTTGTTCTCTTGGAGGAGAAAATCATGTAGGCTTTGGTTCTGATTTTGATGGAATTGAATTTACGGTAGGAAATCTTGAGGGTAATGAACAGTATGATAACCTTTGGAATGAACTTCAAAAATATTATTCTGATATACAAGTGCGTAAGTTCCTGCATAAGAATATGGCTTCCAGAATACCTGTTCTTAGTCGCTGAATTCTGTGTAGAAGAACAATTCCTAACCGTGATTGCAAGGTGGACAGGATAAGAAACTTATAATATTTTAATAAATAAAAAAATATTCATATTTTAGTCAATAATTATTCTGAAAGGGTTGCTTTTTTATTCACATAGGTCTAGAATTGTAAGCGTTTAGTACCATCCATTTGCTAGATTTCAGCACTAATTGCGAGATGTAAACCGCTTAATTCTAGTGAATTACTTGGAAAAGTGCTACACTTAATAACGAAGCGTTTTTACATATTTTTTTACGTATCTAAAGGGGTGTAAGAGATGATCAATCAACTTTCATGGAAAGTTGGCGGACAGCAGGGAGAAGGAATTGAATCTACCGGGGAAATTTTCTCTATTGCATTGAACCGTCTAGGCTACTACTTGTATGGCTACCGTCACTTTTCATCACGTATCAAGGGCGGACACACAAATAACAAGATTCGAGTAAGCACTACAGAGGTTCGATCTATTTCTGACGATTTAGATATTCTTGTAGCTTTCGACCAGGAAACAATCGATGTAAACTACAAAGAATTGCATGAGAACGGCGTAATTATTGCTGATGCGAAGTTTGACCCAAAAAAGCCTGAGGATACTCAAGCTGCGATGTATGCGGTTCCATTTACCGAAATGGCTACTGAATTGGGAACATCTCTTATGAAAAACATGGTTGCCATTGGTGCGACTAGTGCAGTTCTAGACTTGGATATCCAAGTTTTTGAAGAAGTCGTCCAGGAGATTTTCGGACGCAAAGGACAACAAGTTGTCGATAAAAATATGGAAGCCATCAAAGCTGGCTACGAATATACGAAAGAACAATTAGGCGGCGCTGAGACAATGCAGCTTGAAAAGGCTGATGGCCAGAAACGCCTGTTCATGATTGGCAATGATGCAATCGCTCTTGGAGCAGTAGCAGCAGGATGCCGTTTCATGGCTGCATACCCAATCACACCTGCTTCAGAAATCATGGAATACCTGATCAAGAAACTTCCTGCCCTTGGCGGAACAGTCATTCAGACGGAAGATGAAATCGCTGCTGTCACTATGACAATCGGTGCTAACTATGGCGGTGTACGTGCCCTTACAGCTTCTGCTGGACCAGGCCTTTCTTTGAAGATGGAAGCAATCGGTCTTTCAGGTATCACTGAAACACCGCTAGTGATTGTTGACACTCAACGTGGCGGCCCATCAACCGGACTTCCTACAAAACAGGAACAATCAGATTTAATGGCAATGATTTATGGAACGCACGGTGAGATTCCTAAAATCGTGTTTGCTCCAAGTACTGTTCAGGAAGCATTCTATGATGCAGCGGAAGCATTCAACCTTGCCGAGGAATATCAGTGCCCTGTCATTATGCTGACGGACCTTCAATTATCTCTAGGAAAACAGACAGTTGAACCGCTTGAGTTTGATAAAGTGGAAATCCGCCGCGGTAAATTGGCTACAGAAGCTCTTCCTGAAATCGATAATAAAGGCTACTTCAAGCGTTATGAAGTGACTGAAGATGGTGTATCACCACGCGTTATCCCAGGAATGAAGAACGGTATCCACCATGTTACTGGTGTTGAGCATGATGAAACAGGAAAACCTTCGGAATCCGCTGCTAACCGTATTGCGCAAATGGATAAGCGTATGCGTAAAATCAGCAATCTGAAGTTCAATACGCCAATCCACAAGAACGCTCCGCATGAGGAAGCTGATCTGTTGATCGTAGGTTTCAACTCTACAAGAGGTGCAATTGAAGAGGCAATGGGAAGACTTGAGAAGGATGGCCTGAAAGTTAACCACGCACATGTGCGCCTGGTACATCCATTCCCTGCTGATGAAATGATGCAGCTTGTACAATCTGCAAAGAAAGTTGCAGTTATTGAAAACAATGCGACAGGACAGCTGGCAAACATCATGAAGATGAATGTCGGAAGTCATGAGAAGATCCATAAGATCCTCAAGTATGACGGAAATCCATTCTTGCCGCAGGAAGTCCACACAAAATGCAAGGAGTTGTTCTAGGATGGCGACTTTTAAAGAATTTCGCAATAATGTAAAACCAAACTGGTGCCCAGGCTGCGGCGACTTCTCTGTCCAGGCGGCTATGCAGCGTGCTGCTGCCAATGTGGGTTTAGAGCCTGAAGACCTGGCAGTAATCTCTGGTATCGGCTGTTCAGGCCGTATCTCTGGATACATCAACTCATACGGTTTCCACGGAATTCATGGCCGTGCACTTCCAATCGCTCAGGGCGTGAAGATGGCCAACCGTGATTTGACAGTCATCGCTTCCGGCGGTGATGGAGACGGCTTCGCGATCGGAATGGGACATACAGTCCATGCGATCCGCCGTAACGTTAATATCACTTACATTGTCATGGATAACCAGATTTACGGTTTGACGAAGGGACAAACTTCCCCACGTTCGGCTGCTGGATTCAAGACAAAATCAACTCCTGCAGGTTCCATCGAGCAGGCTATTTCTCCAATGGAATTGGCTTTGACAGCTGGCGCTACTTTCGTGGCACAAAGCTTCTCGACAGACCTTAAGGATTTGACTGCGCTGATCGAGGCTGGAATCAAGCATGAAGGGTTCTCACTAATCAACGTATTCAGCCCTTGTGTAACTTACAACAAGGTAAATACTTACGATTGGTTCAAGGAAAACTTGACAAAGCTTAGCGATATCGAAGGATACGATCCTTCAAACCGTGAAGCAGCCATGCAGACATTGATGGAACATAAGGGATTGGTTACAGGATTAATCTATCAAGATACAGAGCGTAAGTCTTATCAGGATCTGGTAAGCGGTTATTCTGAAACTCCTTTATCAAAAGCAGATCTTAAGCTTGATCAAGCTCATTTTGACAAGCTGGTTGCTGAATTCATGTAATAAGCGAAGTGAGTTTCAATAAAACCCCAATCGTCGAGGATTGGGGTTTTATTATTCTTGTAAAATCAAGCTTATTGGGATCTTTTGTGATTAGTATCACTCCAATTAGATAATCTATAGGGTAATATAATTGACTAGGACGGCTTTTTTATCAAGAAAGCTGTATTTCCATTGCCTGCTATTGTTTTCATTGATTGAAGAGTTTATACTATTATAATGTGTATATTTAATATTTTCAGGGTGATGCAGCCCTTTTTATCGTAGAAAGCAGAACTGTTAAAATAGCTCCGGCGAGGTTGAATCCTTCTGCCTGCTTGCTTTCTAATGAAAGGAGATCTGAAATGAACGAGAATCAACGCTTGGAAGGCCAGAAAGTACAAACTGAAAATTCTTCGGACAAAAAATCCAGCAAGGATTACAGCAAGTACTTTGAAACAGTATATACAGCTCCATCATTGAAGGATGCAAAGAAACGCGGCAAAGAAGAAGTCAAGTACCATAAAGACTTTGACATCCCTGAAGAATTCATTGGTATGGGACAAGGGCGCAAATTCTACATCCGTACATATGGATGCCAGATGAATGAGCATGACACAGAAGTCATGGCTGGTATATTCCTTGGTCTCGGATATGAACCTACTGACAGTGTCGAGGATGCGAATGTCATTCTACTGAATACATGTGCAATCAGGGAAAATGCTGAGAATAAGGTGTTTGGTGAACTTGGACATTTGAAGCACCTGAAAAGAGAAAAGCCAGATCTTCTATTGGGAGTATGCGGCTGCATGTCCCAGGAAGAATCGGTCGTTAACAAAATTCTCAAAACCTATAACCAGGTTGATATGATTTTTGGTACACATAATATCCATCGCCTGCCACATATTCTGCAGGAAGCATATATGTCCAAAGAAATGGTCGTTGAAGTCTGGTCCAAGGAAGGGGACGTAATCGAAAACCTTCCGAAGGTTCGCAAAGGGAACATCAAAGCGTGGGTGAACATCATGTATGGCTGCGATAAATTCTGCACATACTGCATCGTTCCCTATACGCGAGGCAAAGAGCGGAGCCGCCGTCCAGAAGACATCATTCAGGAGGTCCGTCAGCTTGCGGCCCAGGGCTATCAGGAAATTACCCTGCTTGGCCAGAATGTAAACGCGTATGGAAAAGATTTTACGGACATCGATTACGGTCTAGGGGACTTGATGGATGAAATGCGTAAGATCGATATTCCACGTGTGCGTTTTACAACAAGCCATCCGCGTGATTTTGACGATCCCCTGATTGAAGTGCTGGCTAAGGGCGGAAACTTGATGGATCACATCCATCTGCCTGTACAGTCAGGTTCTACAGATGTATTGAAAATCATGGCCAGAAAATATACGAGGGAACAATACCTTGAGCTTGTACGCAAGATCAAGGCAGCTATTCCTAATGTCACATTAACAACAGATATTATCGTGGGTTATCCGAATGAGACAGATGAGCAATTCGAGGAAACAATGTCTCTTGTTCGTGAAGTAGGATATGAATCAGCTTATACATTCATTTACTCTCCAAGGGAAGGCACACCTGCCGCTAAAATGCAGGATAATGTCCCGATGGAAGTGAAGAAAGAGCGTCTTCAGCGCCTGAACGCACTAGTGAATGAGCAATCTGCACAGTCTATGAAGAAGTATCAGGATCAGATTGTTGAGGTATTGGTTGAAGGCGAAAGCAAAAACAACCCTGATGTACTGGCCGGGTATACAAGCAAGTTAAAGCTTGTCAATTTCGTCGGTCCGAAGTCGGCCATCGGTAAAATCGTCAAGGTTAAGATCACAGATGCAAAAACATGGTCATTAAACGGGGAAATGGTAGAAGAAATACAACCAGTTGAGGTGAACTAAGTTGGCAAAATACAATAAAGATGACATTATCCAGCGTTCAAGAGAAATCGCAAGAATGATTGCGGAAACAGAAGAAGTTGACTTTTTCAAACGTGCAGAAGCGCAAATCCATGAGAATGAAAAAGTGAAAACACTTATTTCTTCTATTAAAGGCCTTCAAAAACAGGCTGTTAACTTTCAGCATTACGGAAAAACAGAAGCGTTGAAGAAGACGGAAGCAAAAATTGCTTCTTTAGAACAACAACTGGATGAAATTCCAGTAGTCCAGGAGTTCAAGCAATCGCAAATTGATGTTAATGAATTGCTTCAGCTAGTAGCTACAACAATTTCCAATACAGTTACAGATGAAGTAGTCGCAGCAACTGGCGGAGATGTACTTCGCGGCGAAACAGGTGCAGCTTTGAAAAACGAAGCAAGCTGCCATACGCACAACCATTAATCATTGAAGAGTAAATGGCACCCGATTATAGGGTGCCATTTTTTTATTGTATAGGAAATTTTAAAAGCATTTTTGTGTGGATAACTACATGTGGGTGTCTTAATCCAGCTCCAGCGCCTAGCCCCTCGAGACGCTTCGGTTCTGCCAATGAAGTCAAAGAACGACTTCAATGTCAGGCCCTCCAGCGCTTGTCGGGGATGAACGAGGCGCTTGAGCTTTTTGTTCTTCATTGGATCAGATAAGGGTCCTGTTGGGAAGGTGAGTGGACTGCTTCTCCAGTCTGGAGTATCTCTTTTCGGGGACTGCGATATGAAATCAATACAATCTTAATTACCCATCAACTTTCTTCAATTGGGAACATTCAGCATGTATGGGCATACAATGAACTATGCCTAAGTTTTTACCAGTGGTTCTAAAATTAATCGCACACTAGTCTAATATCACGCATAGGATGAATTGAAAAAGATTGAGGAGGTTTCGCTCGCAATGGGAGATTACAGAGAGATTATTACGAAAGCCGTCGTAGCGAAGGGACGCAAATTCACGCAGTCCAATCATACGATCAACCCAGCGCATAATCCGAGCAGCATTCTGGGCGCTTGGGTCATAAACCATAAGTATAAGGCAAAAAAGGTAGGGAAAGTGGTTGAAGTAAACGGGTCTTACGAAGCCAACATCTGGTACTCCTTTGATGATAATACAAAAACTGAAGTAGTGACGGAGAAAGTAACTTACTGCGATGTCATCAAGCTGAAGTACCGTGACCCTGATTGCATGGATGATCATGATGTCCTTGTAGAGGTTCTGCAGCAGCCAAACTGTATCGAAGCGGTCATTTCGCCTAATGGCAACAAAATCATCGTTCACGTCGAGAGGGAATTCCTTGTGGAAGTCATTGGTGAAACGAAGGTATGCGTTGTCACTCATCCAGGCGGATGCGATTGCGATGATGATGAGTGGGGCCATGGCCTCGATGATGACGAATTCGAAGACTTGAACCCAGACTTCCTCTTGGGAGAGGAAGAATAACATCGAACTAGGAAGCTTTCACTTCCTAGTTTTTTTTTTACAATGAAACGAAAAAGGCGGAAAGAGATAGTCATTAAAAAAAGCACTGGGCATGGAAGCAGTTTAAAAAAATGGGCTTCTAATGGCCAGTGCCTCTATTATAGCCCATTCACTCAAAGGAAAAAATTGGGCTTTTTAATTGTGCTGCATATATGGCATGCATCAGATTCTTCCCAGGCATGAAAGGAAGTGCCGCATTGTTTGCAAATGTTCTTACTCAAGCTATAAGAGACTGACGGAGCCTTGTGAACCTCTTGCTCAACTGTTATTGCGCTCGTTCTGCAAATGTCCAAGCATAAATGGCATCCGGTGCATTGGTTTTCATTCATTATAAGCTCGTTCTCCCCGAGGCTGAATACGCCAGAGGGACAAATATTAAAACAGGCTTCACATAGTGTGCACTCATCCTCGTTGATTTCCACTTTATAAAAAGACCAATCCTTGAACAGAAGGGAAGGTTTAAAATTGCTTTCATTGAAGCGCCATTTAACAGGTGTCACGGAAGAAAGAACAGTTTTCCTGCTGTCGGAAGAGAGCTTTGCAAAAAAGTCCCGTCTTGATAACCTTGGCTGCTCTTTTGGCTCCAGGACCAAATGGTTTGTAACCTGCAGGAGTTCAAGTGACATGGCGCCCAGGACTTCATTGGCCTGGCTGATTCGGTTTACTAACTTCGAATATAAAGAAGGCTGATAAATAAAGCGTATTCCTTTTTTATGGTAGTAAAGCAGTTCAGTTAAGCTTGGCAGCGGCGATTCCTGCTCGAGCAGAAGATGATCCTGGCTGACCTTTCTTGAAGGAGATTGTCCTTTGATAGCCTGTACAGGACAGGCTGTGATACAGACACCGCAGGAAGTGCATCTTTTTTCATCAATCATCATTTTTTGATTCTCAAGCAGGATGGCTTCATCCGGGCATGCGTCAAAACAAGCTGAACAGGAACTCAGCGGGCTGATCGTCCTGGTGCAGGATTCTGAGATCTCCAGATCGTAACTAAGGCTTTCAAGCCAATTGGTTAACAGAGACATAATCGTCACCTCAGGGGGCATTATTCTATACTTTCATTTTACGATTAAACCTTTAAAAAAGAGGCGAGTTTGCCAGATATTCATACATATGTAAAAGAAAATTCACAAATGAAGTGCCGCTGAGTCACTATATCCTCAGTCAAACCAGGAGAAATCAGTTATGTCGATAGAACTTATGGAGGATTCATTAAAGTTAATTTAGGTGAATTCCTTCACATACTCAAGAGGGTTTCGCCACAGAATGTATATTGTTTCACAAACTTTTATGCCATATAGTGAAGGTGTATTCGAAAGGTGGTGAATCCCGGTGATTGGATTAGATAACAAGAAAGAGTGTGCGAATGTTTTTTTAGTCCTTGCAGATTTATATAAACATCCAACTATAGAGATCTGGGATGAGATTAAGGAACAAGATCTTCTGAAGAAGCTGGAAGAATCGATCAAGAATCATTACAATCATACTTTTTCCTTAGAGGAAGTCTTGCCTGAAAGCTATGAAAAGTTTCAAGAATTATTCATGACCTCTATTGGAAGCATGCAAAAGCAGGCTGCCATTCCGGTTGAATCTTTGTATAAACCGTGGACACAGGACAAAACTTGTACACTTCCCTTTGCACGGGACAAAGGGTATATCCTGGGTGATTCGGCGTTACATATCAATTTTCTGTTAGAAAAGCTAAAGATCGATATTCCTGTTGAATTACAGGGCATGCCGGACCACTTGGCTATCCTGCTGGAATTGCTGGCCTATTTCATAGAGCATGCTCCTGAACACTTTACAGCTGAATTTATGGATGATCATTTCGATTGGCTGGAAGAATTCGAATCGCAGCTTTCGCTGGTAACAGAGCACTCATTTTATCAGAGGTTGACAAGAATATTGATTGAGACCCTGCAGGCGCATCGAAATAATTACCTGTAGATCTTAAATTTTGGCTGTTTTCGCTTTGATTGCTGCATCTGGGCTCTTTTCGAGGAGACTCCCAGCTTCAAATGCGTAAAAAGGTTGTAAAAACAATAATGTTCCAAAAGCGTAAATCTGTTTAAGGTGGTGATGCTTTTAGTGATGGACAATCTTTTGAAAAAAGCTATAATAACAGATTCAATTCCATCAGTCAGGAATTTTGCTAAAGAGTCAAAAAGATTAAACTTTAGCATTGTTGGAAGAAGCATCATGTTATCGAATGTGCCTGTGACAATGCAATATAGGCATTACATCCAATATGTTTTACCGGTCGGGAGTAAAAGGAGGGCTAGTTAAAATGGTGGAAACAAAACTATCACGTCGTGGATTTATCAAAGCCTCTGCTGCTACTGCTGCTCTGGCATCTGCGGGAACAGTAGGCTTTAATGAATGGTCCAAAAATTATGTGAAAGCAGGAGCAAATGCAGTAGTGAAGGAGATTCCTAGTACATGCAATGCATGTTCAAGCAAATGCGGAATGATCGGCCACATCAAAAATGGCCGCTTATGGAAGCTGACGGGGCACCCTGACCATCCTTATTCGAAAGGAAAGCTGTGTGCGAGAGGGCATGGTTATGCTACTGTTGTTTATTCAAAAGACAGGCTGACACAGCCTTTAAAAAGGGTGGGCAACAAGAAATTTGAGCCGATCACATGGGAACAAGCTTATAAAGAAATCGCTGAAAAATTGAACAAAATCATTAAAGAACATGGTCCCCAGTCAGTCGCATTAACGGAGGACCCCCGTGCTTCAGGGAAATTTTATTCCCCTCGATTCATCAATGCCCTGGGTTCTGCCAACTATTATACGCACCATGTAGTTTGCTCGAACTCCAGGGATGCAGGTTTTCTTCATACAGTAGGGGTAACGGCTACTAGCGCAGATATCAGCAATGCAAAATATATTATGTTCATTGGCAGGAGCTATGGTGACGGCATCCGTCCTAGTTCCGTACAATCTCTGGCAGCCGCGAAGGATAACGGAGCCAAGATTGTTATTGTTGATCCTCGTTTGAACAATACCGGCAACCTGGCGACCGAATGGCTTGCGATCCGTCCTGGCACAGACCTGGCACTGGTGCTGGCGATGTCACATGTATTGATAAAAGAAAACCTTCAGGATACAGAGTTCATTAAGAACTACACAATTGGTTATGAGGAATATGCGAAGGAACTGAAAAAATACACGCCAGAATGGGCAGAAGGAATCACCGGTATACCTGCAGACGCTATCACTCGTATTGCAGTAGATATGGGCAAAGCCAAACCGAAGGCATTGATTGAGCAATCATGGAGAGGTGCTTTCGGCTGCAACTATGAAAATAGTACAGAAACCGGCCGTGCCGTAGCAATGTTCAATGCTTTACTTGGAAACTACCAGCAAAAAGGCGGAAGTATATTTGGCGGAAAACCTTCGCTGGGTAAGCTTGACAAGTCTAAACACCCGAGTCCAAAAGAACCAGATATTCCAAAGGCAGGATCCAAGGAATTCCCGATTGCCTACCCAGAAAACGGTGTAGCAACAATCGTGGCAAAAGAAGCTCTGGAAGGAAAAATGAAGGCGGCAATTTATTATCATTCCAATGCAGCACTTGGTTACGGAAATCCTAAAGTCATGAAGGAAGCACTTTCTAAAATGGATCTTGTGGTGGCAATAGATGTTCAAATGTCTGAAACTGCACAATTGGCTCACTACGTCCTTCCTGAAGTGACATATATTGAACGCGATGAAGTAATAGAAGGTTTATCAGGTAAGATTCCTGGAATCGCCCTTCGCCAGCAAATGGTGGAGAAAGTCCATCCAGAAACAAAGCCGATCCATGAGATTTATACGGAGCTCGCAAAAGCTTGCGGAGTTGGTCAGCACTTCAATTTCACACTGGATGAATTGAATGAAGCGATGCTTGCACCGACCGGTATTACGTATAAACAGCTTAGGGAAAAAGGTACAATCATGTTCCCGAATGAGGAAATTACGATCGGAGAAATGCCGAAATTAAAAACTCCATCCGGGAAAGTTGAATTTTACAGTGAAACATATAAAGCAGCTGGTTTCATGCCGATCGTCGAATGGATTGAGCCAAAGGTAAGTCCCGCAGACGATTCCTTCCGTCTGATTACGGGCAAGCAGGCGATACACAGCCATACTCAGACTGCGAATATACCAATCTTGATGCAAATTACAAAAGATTATGATTTAGAGAGAATCTGGATCAACCCTGTCCGTGCCAAAGCGCTGGGAATCAAGGATGGGGATATGGTGGAATTGAAATCCAGTGAAGCAACCAGCAAAATCCGGGTCAAAGTTACTGAAAGAATCCACCCAGAGGCGATTTTTGTCCCAAGTCATTACGGCATTACGTCTAAAGATTTGAAAACAGGATACGGTGTTGGCTTTGGATATATGGAGCATGTTCCCTTTGATTTTGAAAAATGGAGTGGATCGGGTAATATCCACGAAGTAATCGTGAAGGTTAGGAAGGTGAAGGGCTGATGGCACGCTATGGAATGGTAATAGACACACGAAAATGCGTCGGCTGCTATGCTTGCCGGGTAAGCTGCCAGATGCAGAATGAGCTTCCGGTAGAAGAGTCTTATATTAAATTTTATGAAAAGGAAACAGGGGTTTTCCCAAACGTCAAGAATGAAATCATCCCTGTACAATGCCAGCACTGTGAGGATGCCCCATGTGTTAGTGTTTGCCCGACAAAGGCAACCTATACGACGGATGAAGGCATCGTGCTAGTAGATGCAGATAAGTGTATCGGCTGCAAGTACTGTATGGTGGCATGCCATTATGGTGCGAGAACACAGGACCATAATACAGGAGTTGTTGAGAAGTGCCGTTTCTGTGCTGAGCTGGTAGCAGAAGGCAAGCAGCCGGCCTGTGTAAGCACATGTATTAGCAACGCCAGGATATTTGGTGATCTTGATGATCCAAATAGCGAAGTTTCGAAAGCAATTGTTAAAATGAATGCCCAGCCTTTAAGGCCGGACTTAGGCAAGGCAAAAATTTACTACGTGAGGTGATTATAATGGTTTGGGGAACAATTATCGCAGCCTATTTATTCCTTGCTGGACTAAGTGCCGGGGCTTTTTTAACATCTTCCTATGCAGCAAGGAAATATCCGGAGGCCAAGACAGTCAGGTTTGTTGGAAGGTTAATCAGCCCGATTCTGATGGGAATAGGACTGTTACTTCTAATTGTTGATGCTGAAGCCGGTCTTAAGGATCCTTTGCGCTTCATCTATTTGTTTACTAATTTCAGTTCCGTCATGACAATCGGTACTTATTTCATCAGCTTTTTCATGATGGCGGCAGCCTACATCGCCTTGATGGAACTGTTGAAAAAAGATACGAACAAAATTGTGGAGTACGTCGGTATCGTATTCGCTGTTGCCACAGCCATTTACACTGGCTTCCTGATTGGGGTCATCGGTGCTGTTCCGCTATGGAATACAGCCATTCTGCCGATCCTGTTCGTTGTGTCGGCATTTTCAACAGGAATTGCCGGTACTATGCTTGTATCAGCAATTTTGGATAAAAAAGTTGTGCATCATGTTATGGCGTTAAAAAAGATTCACTTAACATTGCTGATAGCTGAAGTATTTCTGATCTTCACGATGTTCCTGATTACTTCATCGACCAATGAGTCTGCAGCCCAATCTGTTTCTATGCTTCTTACCGGTGAGTACAGCACTTTATTCTGGTTCGGACTGATTGTTGCAGGATTAATACTTCCAATTACAATCGAAGCTCTTGAATTATGGAATTCAAAAAGACTTCATCAAACTCCGGCGGGATTGGAATTGGCTGCTTCAGGCTCACACGGAATTGCTGCTACAATGATCACAGAAAGTGCCGTACTGGCAGGAGGTTTCATTCTCCGCTACCTGTTGCTGGCAGCAGCTGTTCCGGTAATATTTTTATAGTAGCGAAAAGACCTGGACTAAAATGATATGCTCCCCTTTAGGTAGACAGATTAAAAAATATAATCTGTTTACTTAAAGGGGAGTTTTTATATGTCAAAAAGGGCCTTTTCACTCCAAGATAAAATTAAGATTATAAAGGCTTTGGAAAACAGGAACCATACCATTTCGGAACTGGAATCTATATACAAAGTGAGCAATATGGCAATTTATGATTGGATCTATAAGTTTGAAAAATACGGAGTGGAAGGATTGAACGAATCCTCTACTTGGAAGAGATATTCGAAGGAACTTAAACTGTCGGCAGTTCAGGACTATCTTAGCGGAGATTACTCCATTCAGGAAGTTACGAGGAAATATGAAATTTCCACTACTTCTCTCCTTCGCAAGTGGATTAAAAAGTATAATAGTCATAGAGAATTAAAGGACACTTTCCAAGGAAGGACAAACACTATGACTAGAAGAAACACTACTATAAATGAACGGAAAGAGATTGTGCTATATTGCCTTGAGAACGGCAAAGATTATCAGAAGGCAGCTGAGACCTACCAGGTCTCTTACCAACAAGTATATCAATGGGTTAAAAAGTATGAGGATGGCGGCGAAGAAGCCCTAGGGGATAAACGTGGGAGGAAAAAGGAAGAAGTTGAACTCTCTCCAGAACAGAAGATGAAATTGGAGATGAAGAGGCTTGCGAGCGAAAACGAACGCTTACGTGCAGAGAATGCATTCCTAAAAAAGTTAGAGGAGATCGAAAGGAGGCGAAGATAAGCCAGGTACGCCTAGAGGAGAGATATATCGCGATCAAGGAACTTCACCAGGAGGAGGGATTCCCTCTCGTCATGCTTTGTGAAATTGCGGGGGTGGCTAGATCTTCATATTACAAATGGCTGAAGCGAGTACCTTTAATCCGTGAACGACAGAATGAAGAACTTGTAGAAGAAATGAAGGCTCTCCATGAAGATGTTAAAGGAATCTACGGCTACCGCAGGATTACGATGGCTCTGAATCGAAAGTTGGGCAAGAGCTTCAACCATAAGCGTATCTATAGGCTGATGAAGATTGTCGGCATTCAAAGCGTAATCCGGAAAAAGAAGAAACGCTATAAAAAGTCAACCCCTCAACATGTCGCAGAAAATGTGTTAAACCGTGAATTCCAAGCCGAAAATCCAAATGAGAAATGGGTTACGGATGTCACTGAATTCAAGTATGGAGAAGCAAAAAAGGCTTATTTGAGTGCGATTAAAGACTTACACGATGGAACCATCGTCAGTTACGTTTTTGGGCATTCCAACAACAATAAACTGGTGTTTGATACGCTGGATCAGGCTACAGCCCTTTTGAATGGAGACCGTCCACTTATACATAGCGACAGAGGCTTTCAGTATACCCATCTCGGATTTAAACGAAGAATAGATCAAGCAGAGATGACTCAAAGTATGTCTCGAGTCGGAAGATGTATTGACAATGGTCCAATGGAATCCTTTTGGGGATCACTGAAAAGCGAGAAGTATTACCTGGAGAAATATAAGACCTTTGAGGAACTATCTGCGGCGATTGATGAGTACATATACTTTTATAACCATAAGCGTTACCAAAAAAGATTAAACGGCCTTAGCCCCCTAGAATACAGGGCTAAAGCCGCTTAGATTGTTTTTATTATTTCCACTGTCTACTTGACCGGGAGCAGTTCAAAAACGTCCAGGTCTTTTTGGTATCGATATGACTCTCCTTTTCTTTATTGATAAGGCTTAGAACAGTTAACAAACTTACGAATATAATGCCTATGAGGAACGAGGAGGGATTTTTGATGAATTTGCCTGCTGTGGATTTAGGAATCATGGCTGAACACCTGCCGACCCATCAAGGAGTAATCAGCAAGTTAAAGATCTACCATGAAATTGTAGACAATCAAGAGTTAGAGAAACTGATTCAGTTGAATATCCAAATGCTAAGGGATCATGTGAGAGTAATGCTTGAACTTATAGATCCAAAGCGTAAAGGAGAGGTAAAGCTCGCGGAAATGGCCGATATACAGATAAATACTGAAAAGCTGAACCTATCTGAACAAGAAAAAGATATTGTTTTAGAAACAAGGTCAGCATCAAAGCTTATGGGAAGCAATAATTTTAATTCTGCTTTAATGATGAAAGATAGGAATGTAAAACATATTCATATTCAGATGGCTTATCAGGATGTAAGAATGCAAATGCTTTACAATATGATTGTCGAACATGTAGAGGCTGATTTTACGCCGCGTGTTACTGAAGCAATGCAAGCAAAGACTCACGAAGAGTATAAGCATATTTTGCAGGAGTAGGGGACCTTGGTAATTTGGCTTAACTTCGCTGATTCGCCCTGTTCAAAGAATACTTGCAGGTTTTCAATCTAAAGCAAAAAGCTGAACCAGAGGTTCAGCTTTTAACATGTTAAAATGGGTATTTGCGTGGATTGGTCTGGGCTGATATCCATTGTACAGTTGTAAATTCTTCAAGGGACCATTCCCCGCCGAATCTTCCAAGACCTGAATCTTTTTCGCCGCCAAAAGCAACCAGTGGTTCATCGTTTACGCTTTGGTCATTAACATGTACCATGCCAGATTGTATTTGCTTGGCTACTTCGACACCTTTTTCAACAGATCCTGCGTGGACGGCTCCGCTTAATCCAAATGGTGTGTCGTTAGCAATGCGGATTGCTTCTTCTTCGCTTTCAACAGGAATGATGGTTACGACTGGACCGAACATCTCGTTCTTCGCCGTTGCGACCTCATTGCTGCCCGTAAGCACGTATGGAGTCATTAGCGTGCCATTTGCAGAGCCCTCCAGCACCACTTCTGCTCCTTCAGATTTAGCCTTCTCAATATCTTTAAGAATCCGTTCGACTGCTCCGCGGTTGATCAGTGGTCCAATCAGAGTATCAGGCTCGCGTGGATCACCAGCTTTAAGATTCTGAGTTTTTTCCACAAACCTTTCAACGAATTCATCATATCGGTCCTTATGGACGATCACGCGGTTAACAGCCATGCAGATTTGTCCATTATGCATGAATTTGCCGAAGATGGCGGAGTTTATGGCATGCTCTATATTTGCATCCTTAAGGACTACGAGTGCATTATTACCGCCGAGCTCCAACGCCACTTTTTTTATGTTTTGGCCGCAAAGCGCTCCGATATGGCGGCCGACACCAGTTGAACCAGTGAACGAAATCATTCTTGGCACAGGATTCTCTACGAATGAATCTCCGATTTCACCGATATCAGATATAGTAACATTGAGCAAACCTTTTGGCAGACCCGCTTCTTCAAATATTTTAGCGATCACAGTACCGCCACTCATTGCGGTCTGTTCATCAGGCTTCAACACGACTCCATTGCCAACTGCAAGTGCAGGTGCAACAGAACGCATTGATAAGTACATTGGGAAGTTAAATGGACTGATGACACCTACCACCCCAAGTGGTTTACGGTATACACGATTTTCCTTTCCGGGAACAAGGGAAGGCACCATCTTGCCGTCCATTCTTAATGGGAATGACGCTGACTCTCTAGTGATGGCGATACAGAAATCAACCTCGACATTCGCCTTTATATGGGTAGAGCCAGACTCTGATACGAGTAACTCTACCAATTCCTTTCGCCTTTCCGACATGATGCGGACTGCATTTTCCATGATGGTAGAACGTTCGAAAGGATTGACATTCTCCCATTCTTTTTGGGCTTTCCTGGCAGACTCATACGCTTGCTTAACATCTTCAATTCCAGCCATCTTGAATTCAGCCAAGACTTCTTCGTTATACGGGTTTTTATCCTTATAGCGGCTCTGGCCAGTACCATCTCGCCATTCTCCGCTGATATATTGTTTATTCAAACTTTTGTACAGTTCCATAATCTCACTCCTAGTAATATAGTCTCTATTTTTTTACCCTCGCAAAGATAGTTGAAAAGTAATTTAAAGAAATGGAAGGAGATTCTTGTGAAAACACGAAAAGTAAACTGAAGAAAATTGTTCCAAAATTAAGTGCTTCTCTAGTTGTTTATCATAAACATAAATACTTTTTGGATTGAAGGGATGCAAGAATGATAACTTTTGGGAAAATGGAACCAGAAATAAACTATACCTGGCGGCCGGGGGTGTATGGAATCATATTGAAGGAAAATGAGAATCTGGTTGCATTAATAGAGACGGATGATGGGCGATATTTCCTTCCTGGCGGTGGCATGGAAGGAAGTGAAAGTCACGTTGAGTGTCTTGTAAGAGAAGGCATTGAAGAAATGGGAAAGCTTCTTGAAATCGGCGAATGGATAGTAAAAGCACAGCGATATTTTTACTCGGAGAAGGATGGTACATATTATCTTGTGGAAGGACACTTTTATTTTGCCAGAATAGCCGGAAATACGGGAGAACCTTTAGAGGCAGACCATAACCTCAAGTGGATCGAAGCGGGAGAAGCAGTAAAGAGATTGTTTCATGAACATCAAAGCTGGGCTGTCCAAAAGGCACTAACAATGATGGAAAATAACGGTTAAAATACCTAATATACAGGCATTATAATAGCAAGAATGGGATTGATAACATGTCTGAATAAGGTATCCTTGTTGGGAAATTTAAATGAACCAAAATACCCCTTTCCTTTCTGACCTGCTTAATGGTAATGTTAGCATAATCACATTCCTCATGATAAATTTGTTTGACCATAGGCATAAATGGGAAAATATTTCTTAGAACAGTAAAATAATGAGGGAGATTATGATTAACAACTTTGAATACCGGATCTTTTACGAAGAACTAAGAAGACTTCATAAAGAATACAAGCGATGTAATGATGCCACTATAAAAAAATCTATAAATATGGACATCAAACTTTTAGAGAATGCGCTGGAAGCAATCTGAAAAAGTAAATTAAGCAGGAGATTTTCTATGAATAAACAATTAACTGATCCAGAATTCCTTACTTTTTGTGAAACCGCTCTGCCAATAGAAGTGGTAGAGAAATTTACCGATAATAATATCCGCGGACTTGAGAATATTGCACTTAGGTCGATTTCAACTCGCAATAAACTCCCGGCAAATGTAGCCAATCTTCTGGTTGCTTATTTTTACAGCCACTTCGGTAATCAAGTATATAATCGTAATGACCTGGCGCGTTTATATGATTACTGGGCATCAAAGGATGTCAGGACAATGGCTCAAGCAGCCGAAATGACCAGTGAAGATATTGAGGCTGTTCTCAATACGTTAAGATGATGTCATAACTTTAAAACAGGCTGAGCTCAGCCTGTTTTTTTTGCTCTTTTTGCGTTCATTCTTATCTTTGTTTTCGGATTGGTGGTAAAGCAACAAAATAGCAAAACAAGAATTAGTGAAGGAATATCACTTGAAATATAGAATAGTACACTAAACTAATAGAAGGTGGGTGTCATTTTTTGCTGGAAAATAGTCTGGTTAGACTTGCGGTAATAGAAGATGGCGAAAAGATTATCGAGTTGCTAAAAAATAACGCAAAGTGGATGCAAGATCATGGAATTAATCAATGGCAATACCTTTTAAACGGAGGGGATGATGAGGAAATCCTGGAAGCCATAAAGCAGAAAAAAACATATATCCTCCTGAATAATGAAAAATTAATTGGTACATTTACACTGTCGACAACCCAAAGTGAATGGGACAAGCATATATTTGGGGAGGACCCTGATGGAGATTCAATGTATCTGCACAGGCTTGCTGTATTGCCCGCATTTATCGGCAAAGGTCTTGGAAAAGAGATATTAAGGTGGATTGAGGATAATGTTTCAACTGACAAAACCTATTTAAAATTAGACTGTGTTGCCGACAACAGCAAACTGAATCAATTCTACTGTGCAAATGGATTTCACTACATCGGTGAAACAGATCAACACAGTAAATTTCAAAAAAAATTTTGACCCTAGTTGGGTCTTTTTTTGTATATACACTTGATATTTCACTTAATGTTAATAAACATGGCAGAGTACCAGCCTGAATAAGGGTTAAAATGGAGTTGCGAAGAAGAGATGTTTTAGCGAGGGATTAGTTTATGGTTATCCAAACAGAATTTTTGGCGGAAATTGTTGATCATCTGCCTGAGGGCATGATTGTAATGGATAAGGATCGGAGTATTCATTATCTTAATGAAAAGGCAGTTCATATGACTGGATGGAAGCTTGGCGAGAAAGTACCCTACTGTACTTATTGCCAGGAAAGAGAGCTGGATGAGGATGAAAATCGCTGTATTTTAACTTCTGATGAACCGATTCCTTTTTTCAACTCCCATCTGGCGGTATATGAAGGACTTGAAGAATTTGAAATGTCTTTAAAGAAGATGATTATATCGGAAGAAGAATTTTATGTACTTAGAATACGGCCGCCTGTACGGAATGAGAATAGCGAGCGGGCACGATTCCATGAGCTGCTTGTTCAAGAAACACTGCTGGCGCAGGAGGCAGAGCGCAAAAGGATAGCCATGGAACTGCATGATCATATAGGACAGAGTGTCTATAGCATTTTTCTTGGCCTTGAGGTAATCAAACAGAATATTAACGAAGAGAAGTATCAAAATCATGTCACCAACATGGTCAATGTTATGGAAAAAACCCTTGAAGATATTAAGCGCCTGACCAAAAGTCTCAGACCTGAAATCGTTTATGATATTGGTTTGGAGAAATCACTTCGTCAAGCTGTAAAGGACTGGAGAAAACTATACCAAATAGACATTTTTTTGGAGATGGAGCTTGATAAGGAGCAAAAACTTGATCCGGAAAAAGAACTTCATCTATTCAGGATTATCCAGGAAAGTATCACAAATTCGGTTCGTCATGGAAAAGCAACCTATTTCTCCATCCATTTAAAAACATTCTATCAATATATATTTTTTCAGTTATTCGATAATGGCAATGGTTTCATTTCCAAAGGATGCAAGACGAAAGGGCTCGGCCTGAAGCATATGTACGAGCGCTGCAAAATACTTGATGGGGATATTAAGTGGGTCAGCAAGGAAGGCGGACCTACACGGGTAGAAGGGTTTGTATCTTTAACAAAAGCGGAGGAGGAGAGGGAAGATGAACCTAATGATCATTGATGACCATGAAATCGTCCGGGATGGATTAAGTATGCTCTTACAGCAATCTTTTTGCATTGACGGAAGGATTTGTGCCTGCGATGGCTATGAAGCAGTTAAAGCTGCAGCGGACTTCCCCGCCGACCTGGTACTGCTGGACCTTTCGATGCCGGGCGGCCTGGATGGAATGACGACATTGGAAAGGCTGCGGAAACTTCTGCCTGATGCCAAAATAGTCATTTTCTCGATGCACGATGATATCGGGTATCAGAAGAAAGCCTACGAGGCCGGGGCCGACGGTTATTTAATCAAGCAGCTGAAGCGGGACGATCTCATCCAATCCCTGGACAAAATTTTAGCGAACCAAAAGGTGTTCGATACCCATGTGTGGGAAGATGATTCGGAAGGTGACCAAATCAATCTCGTTGATCTTCCAATAACGAAGCGAGAAAAAGAGGTATTTATTCTTACTGTAAAAGGATATTCCCAAAAGGATATCGCGGAAAGGCTTGATATATCAGTCAAAACCGTTGAAAACCATCGCCAGAAAATCGGTGAGAAGCTAGGAACGCACAAACGATATGAATGGGTCGAGACTGCATTGAAATATAATGTATTGCAGCCTTAGAAGCAGGACAGATAATGATGTCTTGCTTTTTTATTTCTCTTAATGTGATTAAAATATGTTCTTTCTTGGGGGGAATTGCAGGTGGGATGTCATAATCCATTTGAGAATCTTTTAAAACAATTTCATGTATTAATTGGAAATTATTTCATAAATGCAGTTTTTCTGAGATAATAAAATCAAATATAGGTCGAAAGCAGGTGTCTGAATGGAAGTCCTGGAAGTAAGTCAATTGACTAAGAGGTTCAGAGATTTCGAAGCAGTTAAGAATGTTTCTTTTTCCGTGCAAAAAGGTGAATCATTTGGTCTTTTGGGACCAAATGGGGCAGGAAAGACCACCACGATCCAGATGATATCCGGGTTATTCCCTCCAAGTTCAGGAACCATTGACATAGCAGGCATTGACATGGTCAGGCAGCCAAAGCAGGGGCAAGCGCTTTTAGGCATTGTTCCTCAGGAAATTGCTCTATACCAAACGATGAGTGCGCGGGAAAACCTTACATTCTGGGGAAGAATGTACGGTTTAAGAGGAAACCACTTGCAAAAAAGGATAAATGAAGTACTTGAAATCATCGGTTTGACCGATCGGGCCAGGGAAAAAGTAGAGACTTTTTCTGGCGGTATGAAGAGGAGAGTCAATATCGGTGCTGCGATTTTACATAAACCGGAATTATTGATCATGGATGAACCAACTGTAGGGATCGATCCTCAATCCCGCAGCCATATCCTTGAAACAGTGAAACAATTGAATGCAGAAGGGATGACTGTTATCTATACAAGTCACTATATGGAGGAAGTTGAGTATCTTTGTGAAAAGATCGGCATTATGGATCAGGGAGAATTCATTACATCGGGATCCATTTCCGAGTTGAGGGAGACAATTGGTGATCGTTCACGGATTGTCATGAACTTTTCGAAGGCACTCAACCTTGAAAACATAAAGACGATACTGTCTCCTTCAATACCTGAAAAAGACCTGTCATTGAATCATGATGAGCTGGCCATTTTTCATAAAGAGCCACAAAAAGTGCTAAGTGAATTAATTCAGTCAGTTACGGGAGCGGGTTTTGAAATCACATCCGTAGAAGTCGTGGAACCGAACCTTGAGAGTGTATTTCTCCACCTTACTGGCCGAAGTTTAAGGGATTAAGGAGGTAGTTGAAATGGGTTTTTGGTGGCTGGCACTAAAAGATGCGCTCCTCATGGGCAGAGACCGGAAGGCACTGTTGACGCTTGTCTTTATGCCTATTTTATTGATTGGGATCCTTGGTGCAGCATTTGGCAATATGATGGATGAAGAGGAAGCAGCTTCGATTAAAAAATTCAAGGTCGGTATTGTGAATTATGATGAAGGCGAGCTTGGCAGTGTCTTGTCTCAAGAGGTATTCAAGAAAGGCCTTCCGGAACTCATTTCTGCAAAGGAAATGACCGAGGAGAAGCTGGAAGACAGTTTAAAGGAGCAGGAAATTTCCGTCGGTATCATTATTCCGCGGGATTTTTCCGGCCACATCATTTCGGGTGGGAATTCTGAGGTACGGGTCATCTCCATTCCGTCAGCTTCTATTCAATCATCGATTGTCGAGAATGTCGTGCTTCAATTCACTCAGAGTGCCGCTATAAATGTAATTGCAATGGAGGTCGCTGGCCCAACCAGCTTTGGCAAAGCTCTCCCTGCTATGTCTCAATTGGCGGAAGCTGATTATGCCTTTGTTGAAGAAGCAGCGGCAGAACAGGATCAGAAACCAGTGGGCTCATTCCAGTATTACGCAGCCGGTATGGGTGTCATGTTCTTGCTGATGACGGTTATTACTGGAGTAAGCGCAATGATCGATGAAAAGGAACAAGATGTATTCAATCGTTTGCTTGTTACAAAGCTGTCTAATCAACATTACTTAATAGGCAAGTTTATTGGCTTGCTGTTTATGTCTTCAGTTCAATTTTTCATTATTATTCTTGGGACACATTACCTTTACGATGTTCAATGGGGAGAGTCCATGACTGGGGTTATAATTGTCGGCTTTGCATTTGTTTTTAGTGTCAGCGGGCTGGGGGTACTTCTGGGAGCTCTAGTCAAAAAAGAGAAAACATTCAATGCTGCCGGAATGCTGGCTACTCAAATAATGGCTGCACTTGGAGGGAGCATGGTCCCATTGTATATCTTTCCCGACTGGGTCAATACGGTCGTCAAAGTCCTTCCAAATGCTCTTGCCCTCCAAACATTCCTGGAGCTCATGTCTGGTGCCGGAGTATGGCAAGTACTGATAGAAGCAGGCATTTTAATTGCGATTGGTCTTGTATCCCTTCTAATTGCGTTTGTATCCCTTTTCGCTGGGAGGAGGGCTTTGCATGCGTAAAATTTTATCCATTGCCATTTTACATCTGAAATCATTGTTCAAATCACCTTCAGCGATTGTGATGATGTTCATCATGCCAATTATGTTCAGTCTTATTTTTGGAGGAATTGGCTCAGAAGGGTCTTCACGGGATAAACCGGTTGTGCTGATGGCAGCAAAAGATGATGAATCAAACAGCAGGATTCTCGAGTTACTGTCATCAAATGGCCAGTATACCTGGAGAAATGCGGAGGAAAAGCAAGCCAGAGAATCGGTCGAAAATCAAGAGGCTATTGCAGCGGTGATAATCGCTGAATCGGCATTAGAGAGCCATGATTCCGGTAAGCCTCTTTTTCAAATGGTTGTCCAAAGGAAAACCCAGGAGTATCTTGCATTAAAAAGTTATGTTGAAGGTGTTGGGAGGACTGTTATTCAAACCATTGAAATGTCCCCTGAACAAGATGCATTGGCCTTCAAAGCTATACTAGAAAAAGCAGCAGCGCGAGAACCATTGGAAATCAGCAGTGAAGTCATTCATAAAGAAGAATCAAAGACTGGTTCAGTCGGCATGCTGGCGATCGGCTTTACGATTATGTTCATGATGTTTGGCATATCAGGAGCAGCCTCCACCATTCTTGATGAAAAAATTGGCGGCACATGGCAGCGCCTGCTCACGTCACCAACAACGAAAGTCCAGGTAATGACAGGCTATCTATTTTCATATTTCTTGATGGGGGCAATCCAGTTAATCGTCCTCATGATTGTCATGTACTTAATTTATGGTTCAATGTGGGGCAATTTGTTTTATTTCGTACCATTTGCAGCACTCGTCATCATCACGATTGTCGGCTTTGGCCTGATGATGGCCAGCATCGTAAAATCGAGACAGCAGGCTAGTGCGCTGAGCGCTGTGTTGATTGTCAGTACATGCATGCTCGGAGGTGTTTACTGGCCAATAGAGATTGTGCCGGAATTCATGCAGCAAATAGCCAAGGTAGTGCCCCAAAGTTGGATGATCACAGGATTCCGTGAAATCGTCAGTGGAAGCCTTTATCTCCCTGCACTCCGGAATTCAACACTGGTATTACTAGTATTCAGCTTACTATTTTTTACAATTGGGTTGAGGAAGATGAAATATGATTAAAAAATGCCAGTCCTTATAGGGACTGGTAATTCTTTTTAAGGGGATTCTATCGAAAATTATTTTTTGTCGAGTTATAATAGATATTTAGAATAATAGTCGAAAAAGAGCTGTTTCCAGTGTGCATTGCCCAAATAAGAGTGTGAGCACGGGAAACGGTTAGGTCAGGGCTTCTGCATTGACCGAAAAAGAGTAAGAGAATGGAAAACGGTCAAAGCGGATCCCTTGCAATGACCTTACAATAAAAGCAAAGTGAATTTTGGAGGATAATATGGCTGCATATACCCCTATGATCAAGCAATACCTGCAAGTGAAGGCGGATTACAAGGATGCCTTTTTATTTTTCCGTTTGGGAGATTTTTATGAAATGTTCTTCGAGGATGCATTAAAGGCATCACAGGAACTTGAAATTACACTGACGAGCAGAGAGGGCGGTGGAGAGGAACGGATTCCGATGTGCGGTGTTCCTTACCACTCAGCTCCTAACTATATTGAACAGTTGATTAACAAAGGCTATAAAGTAGCGATTTGTGAACAAACAGAAGATCCCAAGACTGCCAAAGGTGTCGTTAAGCGTGAAGTTGTCCAGCTAATCACTCCGGGAACCGTAATGGAAGGAAGAGGGCTTTTAGAAAAAGAAAATAACTTTATCGCTACTGTTTCGGCTTTTCAGGGAAACATATATGGTTTTGCCTGCAGTGACCTGTCGACAGGAGAAAGCAGGGCTACTTTAATTAACGGCAGTATTGAAGACCTTATTAACGAATTATCGATTTCCGGAGCAAAGGAAGTTGTCATTGAAAGCACGCTTTCACCAGAAGTCCAGAAAAAGCTGAAGGAGCGTTCTATTCTAGCGCTGTCAATAGAGGATAACACTGAAATGAATGAAGCTTTCTCAGTTCTATTTGAGCACCTTGAGAATGAGCAGTTAAAAAGCACAGCTTCAAGATTATTCAATTATTTGTACCGGACGCAGAAGCGCAGCCTTGATCATTTGCAAAAGGTATCTGCCTATCAGGTCCAGCAATATATGAAGATTGATTATTTTTCGAAGCGAAATCTTGAACTGACAGAAACGATACGTTCTACTGCAAAAAAAGGAACACTTCTATGGCTGCTTGATGAGACAATGACTGCCATGGGCGGCAGGATGCTGAAGCAATGGATAAACAGGCCGTTGATTGACAAAGGAGAAATCGGCCGCCGCCAAGAACTGGTCCAGCTTTTTGTCGGACAGTTTTTTGAGCGCCAGGAATTGCGGGAGAAGCTGAAAGAGGTATACGATCTTGAACGTTTGGCCGGCAGGGTTGCTTTTGGCAATTTAAATCCAAGAGACTTGATGCAGCTAAAAAGGTCTTTATTACAGGTGCCATCGCTAAAACATATTTTGGAGAGTCTTCCCCACGAGGAAGCTGCCCATATGGCAGATAGACTTGACCCTTGCGAGGAGGCAGCGGATCTGCTCGAACAGGCCATCGTCGATAATCCTCCGATCTCTGTCAAGGAAGGGAATATCATTCGCGATGGTTACGATCAGCAGCTTGATCAATACCGAGATGCCAGCAGGAATGGAAAAACGTGGATTGCGATGCTGGAGCGGGATGAGCGTGAGAAAACAGGGATAAAATCCTTAAAGGTTGGCTATAACCGAGTGTTTGGCTACTATATTGAAATAACGAAGGCGAACCTGCATCTTCTTCAGGAAGGCCAGTATGAGCGCAAACAGACGCTTTCTAATGCTGAGCGCTTTATCACGCCTGACTGAAGGAAAAGGAAGACTTGATCCTTGCAGCCGAGGAAAAAAGTGTCGAGCTAGAATATCAGCTATTTACCGGAATTCGCGAGACGATAAAAGAATATATTCCTAGATTGCAGGGACTTGCAAGGGCTCTAAGTGAACTTGATGTCATTCTCGGGTTTGCAGAGCTGAGTGAACAGCGTCATTATGTAAGACCTATTTTCTCAGCTGATCGGAAAATTGTCCTGAAGGATGGACGCCATCCAGTTGTCGAAAAGGTGATGGATGCACAGGAATACGTGCCTAACGATTGCTATATGGACAATGACCGTGAAGTCCTGCTGATTACAGGGCCGAATATGTCTGGTAAAAGCACATATATGCGCCAGGTTGCCCTGACAGCTATCATGGCTCAAATAGGCTGTTTTGTCCCGGCCTCCGAGGCGGTCTTGCCGATATTCGACCAGGTTTTCACCAGGATTGGGGCGGCGGATGATCTTGTTTCCGGACAAAGTACTTTCATGGTCGAAATGCTGGAGGCAAAGAACGCAATTACCAATGCGACGAAAGACAGTTTGATCCTTTTTGATGAAATCGGCCGTGGTACCTCAACTTATGACGGCATGGCACTCGCCCAGGCTATGATTGAATATATCCATGATAAGATCAGCGCAAAGACGCTGTTTTCGACACATTATCATGAAATGACTTCACTGGAAAATGAATTGGAAAAGTTGAAGAATGTACATGTCAGTGCAGTTGAACAGAATGGAAAAGTAGTCTTTCTTCATAAAATCAAGGAGGGTGCAGCAGATAAAAGTTACGGAATACATGTTGCCCAGCTGGCAGAATTACCGGCAGATCTGATCGAACGCGCTGCTGAAATCCTGCAAATACTCGAACATACGGATACCCAGGTGTCTACTGAACTTAAAAGTCTGAAGAGCGCAGACTCTGTGCGTGAACCATTGCAAAATGGCCATGAAAAACAAAGCATGCTTCAGGCTGCAGAAACGGCAGCCGCAGCTCAATTATCATTTTTTGATGAAGAGCCCGAACAAAAGAAAGCAAGTGGCTCAAGCAAAAAAGAGAAGCAGATTATTGAACAATTAAACGGACTGGAAATCCTTGATATGACTCCTTTGCAGGCCATGAATATGCTTTACGAGCTGCAAAAAAAGCTGCGAAAGTAATTATAGTTCACAAAAATGCATGAAGAAAATACTAATAGCTGGAGGTGAGACGGAATGGCGAAAATTATTCAACTCGACGATGCTTTATCAAATAAGATTGCTGCTGGTGAGGTAGTTGAACGGCCGGCATCGGTTGTTAAGGAATTATTGGAGAACGCGATTGATGCCAACAGTACCGTGATTGAGATTGATCTCGAGGAAGCAGGACTGGCCAGGATCAGAATCACAGATAATGGAGACGGCATAGAGGAAGATGATGTTCTTGTCGCCTTCCAGCGGCATGCCACGAGCAAGATCAAGAATGAAAACGACTTGTTCCGGATCAGGACTCTCGGGTTCAGGGGCGAGGCGCTGCCGAGTATCGCCTCTGTCTCAAGGCTTGAAATGAAAACATCCACCGGTATCGAAGGCAATAAAGTGGTCATCGAAGGCGGCAAGGTCGAATCAGTAGAGAAAGCCGACAGCCGCAAAGGAACGGATATCAGTATTTCAGACCTGTTTTTTAATACTCCGGCACGCCTTAAATATATGAAGACGATCCATACCGAACTTGGCAATATTACTGATGTCGTCAACCGCCTGGCGCTGGCAAACCCGAATATCTCCTTCAGGCTTATCCATAATGGGCGCCAGCTTTTGAAGACAACAGGAAATGGGGATGTTCGCCAGGTGCTGGCTGCCATTTACGGGATTAATATGGTCAAAGCTATGATCCCAATCTCTGGAGAGTCTCTAGATTATAAGATTAGCGGTTATATTTCAATGCCGGAAATCACCAGGGCATCACGAAATTATATTTCGACGATGATTAATGGCCGTTTTATCAAAAATTATGCTCTTGTTAAAGCAATCCAGGAAGGGTACCATACGCTGCTCCCGATCGGCAGGTATCCAGTTGTCCTGCTGAATATTGAAATGGACCCGCTTTTGATAGATGTGAATGTCCATCCATCCAAGATGGAAGTGCGATTAAGCAAGGAGCAGGAGTTGAATGAGCTCGTCTCGAGCGTCATAAAGAACGCTTTTAAGACGAAGGAATTAATACCGGCTGGGATGGTTAGCCAGAAGCAGGAGAAACCCAAGTCAGAACAAACATTCATGGACCTGGACCATTTGCCTAAAGCTGAAGAAAAGTCTTCAATGATCCAGTCAACCATTGAGCGCAGGCCATTTGTGGAGGAGAAGGCTGTTGAGCTGACCAAAAGCTATAAAGCTGCTGAAGTACAAGAAGCTTCACAGCAGGAAGCTCCTGACTGGAGAAATGCCTTGGTAGCTCAAGAGAATCCAGCACTTTCATTTGCTGCACCTGATGAAAACGAAATTGTTCAAGAAGATGGAATGACAGAACCGGCTGCCTCAACAGCAGCTTCCGAACAGCCTGCTGAAGTGCAGGCTTCCCGTGTCCCTCCTCTTTATCCAATTGGGCAAATGCACGGTACTTATATTCTCGCTCAAAACGACCGCGGATTATATATAATTGACCAGCATGCTGCCCAGGAGAGAATCAAGTATGAGTATTTCAGGGACAAGGTAGGCGAGGTAGCGACCGAGCTTCAGGAAATGCTCATGCCAATAACACTTGAGTACTCAGCCGATGAGTGCATAAAAATCAATGAGCACCAACATGAGCTGGAAAAAGTGGGAGTCTTCCTTGAGCCATTCGGCTACAACAGCTTCATCGTCCGCTCACACCCGCAGTGGTTCCCTCCCGGTGAGGAAAAAGAGCTGATTGAAGACATGATTGAACAACTCTTGATGATGAAAAAAGTGGATATTAAAAAGCTTAGGGAAGAAGCAGCCATCATGATGAGCTGCAAGGCATCCATCAAAGCAAATCATCACCTGCGCAACGACGAGATCCAGGCATTGCTGGATGAATTGCGGCGTTCGTCCGACCCGTTTACATGTCCTCATGGCCGGCCAATCATCGTTCATTACTCCACATATGAAATGGAGAAAATGTTTAAAAGGGTAATGTGATTCAAAAGAAACAGTGTTTCCAATTGGGAGCACTGTTTTTTATGTAAGAAAATTTTACTTCAGTTGGATAAAAATCCTTTAATTCCTCTTCCTTGTGGTGTAAAATTACACTAATAGGAAAATTATAAAATCACCAAATTAGTTATTGGCTCTTATACTTTTAAAAGGGGGCGATAGATTGTTTGTCATTTCATTATTAATCTTCATCTTACCAGTCGTTATATTGATTTTTGCAGTGGCATTTGCAGTGAAAAATAAAGAGCAAGGGGGAGAGAAAGTGGTCAGACATTTATATACCTATCTCGTATTGTTTGCTACATTGATGATGGTCATTGGGGGAGGCGTTTCGATCTTCATGGCGACGGCGGATCTTGTCAGCCCAACTGGATACTATCAAAGTTTTACAGAATATAAGCAAAATATGACCATTGGCAAAATTGAAAATTCCAAAACAGAACTGACTGAGGAAGAACTCCGCAGCAACTATGATTTGTATGTAACAGAAGAAAAGGCGAGGCAAAAAGACAGGGCAGTCAATCAAATTATCAAAAGCCTGGGCTTTATCGTCATTCCTTTGCCGGTTTTCCTGTATTTTAATAGGCTGAGGAAACAATATAAAGAGTGAATAGGAAGGCACTGTTCATCTGAACAGTGCCTGTTTAAATTATATAAGAGGAAAATATCCCATCATACACGAATACTTTATGAATGAAGAAAGGAAGTGAATTTGAATGTTTAAACGACCAAAGTTGGAAGAATTCCCTGCCTATACACGGAATTATATTAAACTGGTTCCTGAAGGAGACATCGTCGATATTCTTACTGAACAGCTGGATACTACATATAATCTATTATCCCAAGTAACCGAAGATCAGGCCGACTACCGCTATGAGGATGGGAAATGGTCTTTGTCTGAGGTGCTTGGACATCTCACAGATACTGAAAGAATCATGGCCTACAGAATCCTTCGCATTGCAAGAGGCGACCAGAACCCTCTCGTGGGGTTCGATGAGAATGAATTTGTTAAGAAAGCTTCCTTTTACGAGCGCCCTATGACTGATCTTTTGGAAGACTATCAGAATGTTAGAACAGCAACGACTAGTTTGTTAAAAGGCCTGCCACAACACTCGTTAAAATACCGGAGCAATGCGAATGGATTCGAAGTTACGGTGGAAACAGTTGCTTATATGGTCGCTGGGCATGAACGTCATCATCTGAAAATTATTGAAGAGAAGTATTTATAGAAAAGTGGGATTTATATGACTGAAGGAGTTGGGAAACTCAAAAGGCCATATAAAGGTTCAATGATAGAATGAATGCTTTGAAATGTAAACGAAAAGACCGCAAAATCATTGCGGTCTTTTCGTTCTTTTGCTTTATTTTACAGCGGGCTGCAGTTTATGGATGTACTGCAACGCTTTACCTGTACCGATTGCAACGGATTCCAGCGGGTTTGGAGCGATGTGTACTGGAACGACCATCTCGCTTCCAAGCCAATCCTGCATTCCATTCAACAAAGCACCGCCGCCAGAAAGGATCACGCCGCGATCGACAATATCACCGCTAAGTTCTGCAGGGCAGTCCTCAAGCGTAGCCCGTATCGCTTCCATGATATGAAGCAGGGATTCTTTTAATGTTTCCCTGATCTCATAAGAGTTTAGAGTAACGGTCTTTGGCAGGCCAGTTACTAAGTCACGTCCACGTATTTCCATTTCCATCATTTCGTGGTCAACAAGGGCGTAGCCAATCTCCATTTTGATTTTTTCAGCTGTTCTTTCACCAATGAGGACATTGTATTCTTTTCGTACATATTGAACAATGTCTTCGTCCATTCTGTCCCCAGCGATGCGAATGGAATGGCAGGCAACGACTCCGCCGTATGAAATGATTGCAACTTCTGTAGTGCCGCCGCCGATATCAACAACTACGTTCGCTACCGGCTCATCAACAGGGAGTCCTGCCCCGATTGCAGCTGCAACTGGTTCCTCTATGAGATGAACCTTCTTTGCACCGGCATTTCTGACTGCATCCTGAATCGCACGTCGTTCGACGCTCGTTGAACCAGAAGGTGTGCAGACGACAACATCCGGTTTACGGAGAGCAAATCCTCCTGTTTTTGAAGCTTTCTTCATGATTTGTTTTAGCATTTCAGTTGTTACGTCAAAATCAGCAATGACTCCATCTTTTAAAGGACGGATTGCTACGATCTTTCCAGGTGTCTTTCCGATCATTTCCTTTGCTTCCTTGCCGACCGCAAGAACATTTTTTGTCTCTGTATCGATCGCCACTACTGAAGGTTCGTTCAAAGCGACTCCTTTATTTTTACTATATACAAGTGTGTTGGCTGTACCTAAATCAATTCCTATTTCTGTAGTTGATAACATAGTGTGTTCACCCAGTTCCCTAAAAATTATTAACCATCATAGACTTCTATTAAACTATCATGAATGTGGGGGTGAAAGGTTGTTTGTTACTGAAACGTTATCTAACTGTAAAAGTTGAGGAAAATTTTTTCAAAAGATGATATAAGAGAATAACATTTGTAAAATTCGGGTATAATGCATAGATGTTCAACTGCTTTCTATTTAATGGTAAGATAAATTTATGATGTCAGAGATGAAATGACTGACACCCTCTATGAAAAGGCAGTGTGAAATTTTTTGGAACAAAAACAGAAATTGATTGTGTTAATCGGGCCGACTGCAGTTGGCAAAACAAAGCTGAGCATTGAGCTTGCGAAAAAGTTCAACGGTGAAATCATTAGCGGTGATTCCATGCAAATATACAAAGGGATGGATATCGGCACCGCGAAAATCACCAAGGAAGAAATGGAAGGGATCCCCCATCATTTAATTGATATCAAGAAACCTGAAGAAAGCTTCTCAACCGCTGAATTCCAGGAGCTTGTCCGCAAGAAAATCGATGAAATCAGTTCTCGCGGGAGGATGCCAATGATTGTCGGCGGTACGGGATTATACATCCAGTCAGTGATCTTTGATTATCATTTCACGGATACACCCTCAGACCCCACATTCAGGCGCAGTTTGGAGCAAGCAGTAGAGGAAAACGGTCAGGAATTTTTACATGGAAAATTGAAGGATGCGGACCCCGTAAGCGCATCACGTATACATCCTAATAATGTCCGGCGTGTCATCAGGGCGCTGGAGATTATCCACTGCACGGGCAAAACAGCTGGAGAACTGCAGGAGAACCAATCACCGGAACTTCTGTATGATACAGCACTAATCGGCCTGACAATGGACAGGGAGATGCTATACAATAGAATCAATTACCGTGTCGACCTAATGATGAAGCAGGGGCTCCTTGATGAGGTCCAATACTTTTATGAAAAGGGCTTAAGGGAATGCCAGTCCATCCAGGCGATTGGATACAAAGAGCTTTACGACTACTTTGACGGCAAGGTTTCATTAGCGCTGGCAATCGAGAATTTAAAACAAAATTCCCGCCGATATGCAAAAAGGCAGCTAACATGGTTTCGAAACAAGATGAATGTGGAATGGTTTGATATGTCAGAGTCAAAAGACGCTGAAAAAAAATTCGCTGAAATTTCGAAGTTCATTGAAGGAAAGCTCAAGATAAAAGCGAATACATAATAATAGAGATAAAAGAGGAGGATCCGCCCATGAAACAAGTGAACATTCAGGACCAGTATTTAAACCAGCTCCGCAAGGACAATATCAATGTGACCGTCTTCTTATTGAACGGATTTCAATTGAGAGGCCAGATTAAAGGTTTTGATAACTTTACCGTGCTTTTCGAATCAGAAGGAAAACAGCAGCTTGTTTATAAGCACGCTATCTCAACATTCGCACCGCAAAAGAATGTCCAGATCGATTTCGATGCTCAGGCTTAATTAAATAACGAGTAAGAAAACCCGCCTTGTGCGGGTTTTTTCTTTTATTTGGTTTTCTTGGAACCAGCTGCTTGAGTCAAAAATACCCTTATCCAGGAAGAACCGGCCCCATAAGGGTACAATAACATCCGAAATCATCGATATTTATTTTGAAAATGAATTTCCACCTTCCTGAATACATATAAATATAGAAGTTTATTTCTTGGGAAACCGCATAATGTGACAATAGCAAAAATATGCTGCTAGAACTTGTCGAATAAATCGAGGCCTCCCCAAAAAGGGTATTATTTTATTATGATATATATGTTTTGTACACCATATAGGCGGATATCACAAATACAACTATGATGCGTATACTGTTTCCAGAATGAGAGGTGAAATCTTTGGACCAACCGCTTCGTAAGAAAAACAACGGTCAAATCAGTATTGTATTGAACGCACAGCAAAGGAAGACGTTGACAAAGGAATTGCCTGAGTCGCAGCTGGTTCCAAAGTCAATCCCGCAGGAGCATGCAGCTTTGAAGGAAATTGAGGAAGAGCTCGGGGCACTTGTTGGCATGGAAGAAATGAAAAGGATGATTAAAGAGATTTATGCCTGGATCTATGTGAACAAAAAACGGGAAGAAATGGGACTGAAAGCTGGAAAACAGGCTCTTCACATGATGTTCAAGGGCAATCCGGGAACGGGAAAGACAACGGTCGCCAGGATTATCGGAAAGCTTTTCCTTAAGATGAATGTCCTTTCGAAAGGGCATCTAATCGAAGCAGAAAGAGCTGACCTTGTTGGTGAGTATATCGGGCATACCGCGCAAAAAACGCGCGATTTGATAAAAAAGGCAATGGGAGGCATCCTGTTCATTGATGAAGCCTATTCCCTCGGCCGAGGCGGAGAAAAGGATTTCGGCAAGGAAGCGATTGATACCCTTGTTAAACATATGGAGGATAAACAGCATGAATTCATCTTGATCCTTGCCGGATATTCGAGAGAAATGGAATTTTTCCTTACACTTAACCCGGGACTTCATTCAAGGTTTCCGCTCGTAATCGATTTTCCCGACTATTCAATAGACCAGCTTATGGATATAGGACAGCGTATGCTGAAGGAAAGGGAATATAGTCTGAGTCACGAGGCAGAACGGAAATTGCGGGAGCACCTTGTAAATGTAAAATCAACACTTGGGGCAGCGGCATTTTCGAACGGTCGCTATGTTCGAAACGTGATTGAAAAATCAATCCGGGCACAGGCAATGCGGCTGTTAATGCAGAATCAGTATGACCGACATGAACTGATGACCCTACGAAGCAATGACCTTGTTTTTACAGATGATAACAGGGGGAAATAATGTCAGCATCTTTGTTGACATTATTTTTTTGGTTTGATAATATACCCATATAGGTATAATTCGTAGTCATTGGGGGATATTAAGATGAACGAAATTATAGTTTACACAACAAATACTTGTCCTTACTGCACAATGCTGAAAAATTTCCTGGATGATAAAGGTTTGGCTTACAAAGAAGTGAACGTACAGCAAGACCCGATTGCGGCACAAAGATTGGTCAACGCAACAGGACAAATGGGTGTGCCACAGTCAAATGTAAACGGGAAATGGGTATTAGGCTTCGATCCAAATTCAATCATGTCATTCTTAAATTAGTTACAGAGGATTCCAGTTTTCCTGGGATCCTTTTTTATTTTTAAGGAGTCAACGATTGCATATCGATTTTAAGTTTAAAGGAAGTAAATAAAGGGTAAAGATTGGGGTTTCCTTAAAGTTTTTTGGGAAAACTAATCTTTATCGTAAAAATGAGTGCTTAACTTATATAGAGAAAAAAGGAGCTAACAATTATGGGGTATGAGTATAATCATGAGATTGCAGGTTATGATTTTGGCTGGGATGTAAAATCCGGAAAGTTTACGTTCGAGGGTCAGGATGCAGTGCTGTTTTGGATTTCTTCAGCAATGAAAACCTTTTTTGATACGATCGAAGAGATTTCTGGAGAAGAGGCATCCAACCTGGTTTTTGAAACAACTGGGTTTCGCCAGGGACTTGTGGTTGGCCAATATTTTGAAAAAATGAAAGAGGTAAGCGTATCTGAAGCTGCTGATATGATCACAAGTACATATGCAACCGCCGGATGGGGGTTGACTATTATCAAGGATTTGGATTTTGAAACGAAAACATTTACAGCCTTTATGAAGGACAGCTGGGAGCATAAAGTGAATATTGCCCAGGGAAAAAAAGTGGGAGGAAGATTCTTGCCCGCTCATTATGCTGGAGTTTTTTCCGGACTATTCGGTACAAATATCTGGTATGAAATCAAACAGCATCAGTTAGAAGGGCACGAATACAGTGTGATTGAGTATTTCCCTTCAGATGTCACAATCGCTGATAATATTCATCAGCTGGCACGAAAGAAAGAATCAGAACAAATCAGGAAACTCGAAGGCCTTGTTGAAGAAAAGACTGCTGTATTAAAGGAGCTGGTCAATAAGCTTTCCTCTCCGATTATCCCGGTTCTTGAGGGAGTCGTCGTCGTCCCACTGATCGGAAAATATGAAGAAGACAGGGCAGATCAGCTGATTGTAAACACCCTGAATCGACTGCCATCCTATAAAGCAAGCTATCTCGTCCTGGATTTGACAGGTATGGACCAGGAAATCGGACCGCATGCAGTCAGTCTGATTGAGAAAATTGGGTCTGCAGCTAGGCTTATTGGTACGAAAACCATTCTGGTCGGGATTTCATCCACACTTGGGATTGAAATAACCCAGTCCAACATCAATCTCTCGAAATTTGATTGCTTCCAGACATTGCAGCATGGCATCCACTACGCTATCGGGCAGATGGGAAGGAAGATTATATAGTTAGAAAAAAAGCAGAGCTGATTCATGTTGAATCAGCTCTGCTTTCTAGTGTACTCCCAGCTTCCGGACTGGCAAATGCCATTTGTAGGTGTATGACAGTACGCGGAGTGCCGTGATGACTGCAAAAAGTCCATAGAGTTCGACAGCTTTATCAGCCATTCCGAGGCCGATGACTAGTCCGGCAAGAACAGCCCAGACGGCATATATTTCCGCCTTCAATACTAATGGTTTTCTGCCGGCGAGCAGATCACGGATGATTCCGCCGCCGCTTCCAGTCAATACAGCAGCTACGATGACGGCGCTTAAAGGATGCCCCATATTTGATGCGTAGATCGCGCCTTGGATCGCAAAAGCTGCAAGCCCGATGGCATCGAAAAAGTTGCCCCATCGCTGCCAGTGTTTTAATAGATTACTAGGAAATAAAAAAACGATGGTAATTGACAACAAGGCCAAATTGAAAAATAGCCCCTGTTCCCATAGTGCTGATACTGGTACCCCGATTAATAGGTTGCGGATTGCACCGCCGCCAAATGCCGTTACGATTCCTAATATATAAACTCCGAAGATATCATATTCTTCTTCCATTGCGATGATTGCACCGCTGATCGCGAATGCTACTGTTCCAATCATGCTGAGTACTTCCCATGTCATCATGTTTTTCTCCTCTTGTTAAAATAATGCCTCAATACTAAAATAGTTAAATGAAAACATATTGATTTTATCATGTTTATTCCAATTTACAACCACTTTTACACTTACTTTCAAAATTTTTGTTTGCGGCATTATTTTGGTATGATGTCATTAGCTATATATATGGAAAGAAGGGTGTTATTTGGAACAGGAAAACGTATTTGAAAAAGTGATTCTTGTTGGCTGTCAGACGACTGAAGAAGAAGATCTTCGTTTTCAATATTCAATGGAGGAACTTGAATCACTTACGGAAACGGCAAAGGGAAATGTCCTGATGCAGGTTGTCCAAAAGCGGCCAAAGGTCCATCCTGCTACATACATTGGCAAAGGGAAGGTGGAAGAGCTCCAGGCACTTGAGGAGGAGCTCGAGCCGGATTTAATTATTTTTAATGATGAACTGTCGCCAAGCCAAAACCGCAATCTTTCAGCCGGCTTAAAGGCGAGAGTCATCGACCGTACACAGCTGATCCTTGATATTTTCGCTCAAAGGGCCCGCTCGAAAGAAGGGAAACTCCAGGTCGAGCTTGCTCAGCTTCAGTATCTTCTGCCGCGTCTTGGCGGTAAAGGGATTGAAATGTCACGACTTGGTGCGGGAATCGGGACGAGGGGACCTGGTGAAACAAAGCTGGAGTCAGACCGCCGGCACATCCGCAAACGTATCGATGATATTAAAACGCAATTGTCAGTCATCGTTCAGCACCGTGACCGCTACCGGGAGCGCCGGAAGAAGAACAAAACGTTCCAGATTGCTTTAGTCGGGTATACGAACGCAGGAAAGTCCACTCTTTTTAACCGGTTGACAGAAGCAGAGTCGTTTGAAGAAAATCAATTATTCGCTACCCTGGATCCAATGACTAGGAAAGCGATTTTACCAAGCGGCTTTACGGCTCTCCTGACAGATACGGTCGGATTCATCCAGGACTTGCCGACCACCTTGATCGCAGCTTTCCGTTCAACTCTGGAAGAAGTACGTGAAGCTGATTTGCTCCTGCATGTAGTGGATATGTCCAATGAGGATTATTTTTCACATGAACAGACAGTCAATAAATTGCTGGAGGACCTTGAAGTCCACCAAATCCCGCAGATTACCGTCTATAACAAGCGGGATATCGCCCACCAGGATTTCGTGCCAAATGCACAAAATGATACGGCGTTCATAAGTGCGTTCAGTGAGGAAGACCGCAGGAATCTCCTTGTGAAAATTGAACAGTCCATCATCGGAATGATGGAGCCATTCCATGTCCTTGTGCCGTCAGATGAAGGAAAACTGCTGGCACAGCTGAAAAATGAGACCATTCTTCGTGAGCTTGCTTTTGATGAAGATAAGCAGGGCTATGTCTGCAAGGGCTACTCTTTGACAGACCATCAGATTACCGGCCAGCTGAAACGGTTCTCGGTATAAATTGATTTTTCTTAAAAGATAGGAGAGCAACATGTTTAAACAACTAAAAAACGGGCAGATGCTGCAGCCTCTTGTCAGCGAAATTGAGCAGCAAATTGCACATGTGCACAAAAATATAGATGAACGGATTGATTCTAACCAATTCAGGGTATTGCAGAGTTTCCAGAAACATCGGGTGAGTGATTCCCATTTCATCCCGACCACCGGTTACGGATATGATGATGCCGGCAGGGAAACCCTCGAAAAGATTTACGCAGAGGTTTTCGGTGCAGAAGCCGGACTGGTCCGCCCGCAAATCATCTCCGGAACTCATGCGATTTCGATATCGCTATTTGGGATCCTTCGGCCTGGCGATGAGCTGTTATACATCACTGGAAAACCGTATGACACTCTTGAAGAGATCGTTGGGATACGCGGTACCGGAAACGGATCATTGAAGGAATTTGGAATTTCTTATAATACTGTGGATCTTACAGAAAAGGGAGACATTGATTGGGCTGCTGTCGAAAGAGCAATCAAACCTGAAACAAAAATGATCGGTATTCAGCGCTCCAAAGGGTATGCGACAAGACCGTCCTTCACTATCGAGCAAATTGGTGAAATGGTGAGGTTTGTAAAGGAAATCAAGCCTGATGTCGTCGTGTTTGTTGATAACTGTTATGGGGAGTTTGTTGAGGAGCTAGAACCATGCCATGTTGGCGCAGATTTGATGGCTGGCTCCTTGATTAAAAATCCTGGAGGCGGGATTGCTAAGACAGGCGGATACATAGTAGGCAAGGAAGAGTTTGTCGAGGCTTGTTCTTTCCGGATGACATCCCCGGGAATTGGGGCAGAGGCCGGTGCTTCTCTATACTCTTTACAAGAAATGTACCAGGGATTCTTCATGGCACCGCATGTTGTCGCACAAGCCTTGAAGGGTGCTGTATTCACAGCCGCAATGCTGGAAAGTCTAGGTATGAATTCCTCGCCAAAATGGAATGCGAAGCGAACCGATCTAATCCAGGCAGTCCAATTCGATGATCGGGATAAGATGGTTGCATTTTGCCAGGCCATTCAGTATGCATCCCCAATCAATTCTCATGTGACCGCACATCCTGCTTATATGCCGGGATATGAGGATGATGTGATTATGGCTGCTGGTACATTCATCCAAGGAGCGAGTATTGAATTAACAGCTGATGGGCCGATCAGGCCGCCATATGTCGCGTATGTGCAGGGTGGCTTAACCTATTCCCATGTTAAGATGGCTGTTTGTATTGCAATCGATTCTTTAATCGAAAAAGGTTTAATTCATATAAAATAGGTAAATATACAACAGGACGCTTGCTAAATAAGTCCTGTTCTTTTTTTATAATTTTTCATGTCAGATAATCTAACATATGTTTGACAACATACCTTACATTGAATATAATGAGAATATCTTAAAAGGAAGGAGGAGAAATCATCATGGGCGGAAGTGAAATTCGCCGGAATATGCCGCTCTTTAGCATTGGGATTGTCATGCAGCTGACAGATTTGACCGCCAGGCAAATCCGATACTATGAAGAGCATGAATTGATTTCTCCGGCAAGAACAGAGGGCAATAAACGACTCTTTTCCTTAAACGATATTGACAAGCTCCTTGAGATCAAAGACTTGATCGACCAGGGAGTCAACATGGCAGGCATCAAGCAAATATTTAATGTTAAACAACAGACAGCCATTAGTGCTGCTGAGAAAAAACAAGCTGAGAAAACGAGACGGGAGCTATCTGATGCCGATTTGCGTAAATTGCTTCGCAAAGAACTTCAGCAGGCAGGACGCTTTAACCGATCTGGCAATCATGGGGACATGTCGAGATTTTTTCATTAGTAATCAAAATTATCTATCATTAGAATTTTAGGAGGAACTTTTAACAATGGCTAAGACGTTTACAAGAGAAGACATTATTCGCTTATCAAAAGAAGAAAATGTAAAATTCATTCGTTTGCAGTTCACTGATATTTTAGGAACGATCAAGAACGTTGAAATCCCGATCAGCCAGCTTGAAAAAGCGCTTGATAACAAAATGATGTTCGATGGATCCTCCATTGAAGGCTTCGTTCGTATTGAAGAATCTGACATGTACCTGATCCCAGATTTGGATACATGGGTAATCTTCCCTTGGACAGCTGAAAAAGGTAAGGTTGCGCGTTTGATCTGTGATATCAAAAATGCTGATGGCACACCATTTGCGGGCGACCCGCGCGGTAACCTCAAGCGCATTCTGAAGGAAATGGAAGAGCTTGGCTTCACAAACTTCAATCTTGGACCAGAACCGGAATTCTTCCTGTTCAAGCTGGATGTCAATGGAGAGCCTACACTTGAATTGAATGACAATGGTGGCTACTTCGACCTTGCACCAACCGATCTTGGCGAAAACTGCCGCCGCGATATCGTTCTTGAGCTGGAAGAGATGGGCTTCGAGATTGAAGCATCTCACCATGAGGTTGCTCCTGGACAGCACGAAATCGACTTCAAATATGCAGATGCTTTGACAGCTTGTGACCAGATCCAGACTTTCAAGCTTGTTGTTAAAACTATTGCCCGTAAACACGGTCTGCACGCAACATTCATGCCGAAGCCATTGTTCGGCGTAAATGGATCCGGAATGCACTGCAACATGTCATTGTTCCGCAACGGCGAGAACTCATTCTATGATCCATCCGATAAGAAACTAGAGCTAAGCGAAACTGCTTACCAGTTCATCGCTGGAACATTGAAGCATGCTTCTGGATTTACAGCTGTAACAAACCCGACTGTAAACTCATATAAGCGTCTGGTACCTGGTTATGAAGCACCTTGCTACGTTGCATGGTCTGCTAAAAACCGTTCACCATTGATCCGTATCCCTGCATCACGCGGCTTGAGTACACGTGTTGAAGTCCGCAGTGTCGATCCTGCAGCTAACCCGTACCTTGCAATGGCAGTATTGCTTGCAGCAGGCCTTGACGGAATCAAGAATAAAATGACTCCTCCTTCATCAGTAGACCGCAACATCTACGTGATGAACAAAGAAGAGCGTGTAGAAGAAGGAATCGATGATCTGCCGCCAACATTGGCAGCTGCTCTCGACCAGCTGAAGAAGAACGAAGTAATCAGCGCAGCACTTGGCGACCACATTCTCGAACACTTCATCGAAGCAAAAGAGATCGAATGGGATATGTTCCGTACCCAGGTCCACCCATGGGAGCGCGAACAGTACATGAGCATGTATTAATAGAACAAAATGACCTCCTGACTCTGTCAGGAGGTCATTTTTTTAAAAAAGTGACTGGAGCAAGCGCGCCTTTTAAGGTGAAAAGAGCATTAGCAATATCACTATGACTTTCCTTGCAAATTACTAGCACTTTCCCAACAATCCCTGCAAAAATCACCACATATCACTTCTTTTACCTTCTACAAGTAGAATTTCTTCAGCAAAAATTAAAATTTTCAGAAAAATAATTGACTTTTTCCTATATACACGTTATCTTTGTTTTAAAATATATAACACATTTATAGTGTTACGGTTATATAACGTTATATAAATAAAATTTTATGTATTACAGGGGGCGGAATCTTGATTCTACATGAAATTGAAATGAGCAGTCGTGAGTCCATCGAAGAGATCCAACTTCAAAGACTCAAGGCAGTAGTGGAGAAAGTTGCCCAAAGGGTACCGTTTTACAAGAAGAAATTTACGGAGGTAAATTTTTCGCCTGATAGGCTAAATAGTCTGGAAGATTTGGAAGCGCTTCCTTTCACTGAGAAGCATGACCTTCGGAATCACTATCCTTTCGGGCTTTTCGCTGTCCCGCAAAGTGAATTGGTCAGAGTACACGCCTCGTCGGGAACAAGCGGCAAGCCGACGGTGGTCGGCTATACACAAAATGATATCGAAATGTGGGGAGAGATTGTCGCCAGGGCGATTGCTCTTGGCGGCGGTGAACCAGGCAATTTCCTGCATAATGCTTATGGGTATGGCCTTTTTACTGGCGGATTGGGCTTGCATTACGGAAGTGAAAAGCTGGGGATGGTGACAGTACCGGTTTCCGGCGGCAACACCCAGAGACAAATCATGTTGATTGAAGATTTTAAACCGCAGGTCATTTGCGGGACACCTTCTTACATTCTGAATATCGCTGAAACGATGGAGGAAATGGGCATGGACCCGCGCGAAACTTCATTGAAATACGGTATTTTCGGGGCTGAGCCTTGGTCAGAAGAAATGAGGAAGGCGCTCGAAGAAAAGCTGGGAATTAAGGCATGCGATATTTACGGTCTTAGCGAAGTGATCGGGCCTGGTGTCGCAAGTGAATGCCATGAAGCACAGGCGGGATTGCATGTTGCCGAAGATCATTTTTTAGTTGAGGTAATTGACCCTGAAACGTTAAAACCTGTTCCTGAGGGGGAAGAAGGGGAACTGGTATTCACAAGCCTGACGAAGGAAGCCTTTCCGGTCATCCGCTATCGTACGGGTGATATTGCTTCAGTAACTAAGGAAAAATGCAGCTGCGGACGGACGACAGTCAGAATGTCCCGTGTCAAAGGAAGAATCGATGACATGCTAAACATCAATGGCGTTAATGTGTTCCCATCACAGATTGAACATTGCCTGCTGACAGTACCTGAACTTGCCCCTCATTACCAGATTCAGATTTTACAGAAGCGTACGTTAAAAGTTCTTGAGCTGCATGTTGAGATGAATGAGGAATATTTCACAGGGATTGGGGCGGATCCGATTTCGGATTCGGTTTATCAGCTGGAGCAAAGGATTCAGTCATTGCTGAGGAGCCAGTGCCTGATATCAATGGAGGTGCGGGTGCATCGTCCAAAAACAATACCGCGCTCTGAAGGGAAAGCAGTTCGGATTGTAGATAAAACAAAGGAACCTATTGGAACTTAAATCTAAGGAGGTAAGGCAGCATGGAAAACACAATTTCCTTCGATCTAATGAGCGAAGAAGCGAAATATGAGCACTTCATGAGCCGGATTGAAGCAGGCGATAAAGTTGAGGCAGAAGACTGGATGCCGGATGACTATCGAATGACACTGATCAAGCTTATATCAATGCATGGCATCAGTGAAATAATGGGTGCGCTCCCGGAAAAAGAATGGGTCCCAAAAGCGCCTACTTTGAAAAGAAAGCTGGGGATCATGGCGAAGGTGCAGGATGAAATGGGACACGGCCAACTTTTGTTAAGAGTGGCCGAAGATTTGATGAAGCCGCTGGGAAAATCACGCGAGAACATCATACAGGATTTGCTTTCCGGCGACTTGAAATTCCACAATGTCTTCCATATGGAAGCAAAAACATGGGGAGATGCCGGATTGATTGGCTGGCTTGTCGATGGTGCAGCCATTATATCCCAGACGAATATGCTTGATGCTTCGTATGGGCCATACGCAAGAGCGTTGAAGCGAATCTGCGCGGAGGAGGTTTTCCATGCCCAGCACGGCGAGGCGATCATCATGGCGCTTGCAGAAGGAACTGACGAGCAGAAAGCGATGATTCAGGATTCGTTAGACCGCTGGTGGGAAGCGCTTCTAATGTTCTTCGGTCCTGCAGATGCGTCTACTACTGGAACTTCCAAACAGGACACAACCATCAAGTACAGGATCAGAACGAAAACAAACGAGGAGCTCCGCCAGGACTTTTTCACAAAATATATTCCAAGGGTCCTGTCGCTTGGTTTGAAGCTGCCAGATGAAACGATGCATTTTGACCAGGAGTCAGGCATGTGGCAATACAAGCAGCCGGACTGGAGCAAGTTCAAGCAAATCATCAAGAATAATGGACCAAAATCAAAGGATCGTTTAAGGCTTAGGGAAATTTCCTATAGCAACAATAAATGGGTCATCGACGCATTGAGCGCTAAAGCATAAGCCACCAGCTAATGAAGAATTAGCCGAGGGAATTCCACAGGAAAGGAGAGAGATCATGTCTGGGAATGGATTTTATCAGGAGTTTGAAGTCTTCAGCAAAAGGACGGTCAATTCGCCTATGCAGTACCAGTTCTCATTGCTGGCTCCGAACCACGAGCTGGCCCTTGTGATGGCTCAGGAAAATTTCATGAGGCGGGAGCCGGTTGCCGATATTTGGGTCGTCAAGCGGGATGATATCAGAAAGATGTCGCTTGAAGAGCGCCAAACATTGCAAAGGCTTGATAACAAGGATTACAGGAATACAAAGGGCTACGGTTATTTGAAAAAGAAATGGCGCTACTACGAGCAGGAAATGCTTGATGAAAAGGAGATCTTGTCATGGGGAGGGAAGCAGGAGAAATGAAATATGAACTTGAAGATGCGTTGAAAAATGAAACCCTTCACGACGCTGCAGTTGAACTCCTGTTCCAGCTTGCTGATGATGATTTCATTATTGCCTACCGGGGTTCTGAGTGGCTGGGGCTTGCTCCCCATATTGAAGAGGACGTCGCTTTCTCTTCTATCAGCCAGGATACAATGGGCCATGCGGCAATGTTTTATCAGCTTCTTAGCGACCTAGGGGCTGGTGATCCTGACCAGCTTGCCCACAGCAGGCCGGCAGCAGAACGAAAGAATGCGATTTTACTAGAAAAAGTGAACGGCCCGGGTACGTATTTGACAGAGCCGCATTATGACTGGGCATTTGCTGTAGTGAGGAACTATTTTTACGCCCAGGCCAAGAAAGTGAAAATTGAATCACTGAAGAATTCATCCTACCAGCCAATGGCTGAAGCGGCAGTGAAGATCAATATGGAACTTTACTACCATTTACTGCACTGGAAAACGTGGTTCTCCCAGCTTGTGAGTGCCGGTGGAGAAGCGAGGACAAGAATGGAAGCCGCGATGGAGAAGGTTTTTGTTGAACTTGAAGGATTGTTCTCGATGGGAAGCCAGGCCGAAGAATTCTCAAAGCACAATTTGATAGATTCAGAGGAAGCTCTGAGAACGAAATGGATGCAAATGATGGCACCTGTTTTTGAATCCCTTAACCTGGAGATGCCAGATCAATTCGGGATGATGAGCGGAAATGGGCGAAATGGCGAGCATACCGCTGACTTGCAGACTGCTCTAGATACATTGAGTGAGGTCTATATATCCGATCCGGCAGCAAGCTGGTGATGATGAATGATAAGAGATAAAATCATCGATGCTTTGCAGACTGTGAAAGATCCTGAGATCGACAGTGTATCGATTATTGAACTGGGTATGCTTGATGAAGTCAAAATCACCTCAAATGATGTTTTGATAAAGCTATTGCCTACCTTCATGGGCTGTCCGGCACTAGATATCATCAAAAACAATGTTGTCAAAGCGGTCTTATCCATTGATGAAGTTGAAAAAGTGGATGTGAAATTCATCTTTCATCCCCCTTGGACATCAGATCGTGTCACTGATCTTGGCAGGGAAAAGCTCAAGGAATTCGGCATCGCACCTCCGCCAAGGCATATTACAGAAACGGGTGAGTGGCAGGCTGATTGCCCTTACTGCGGCTCAACCTATACGACCATGGAAAATCTCTTTGGCCCGACTGCCTGCCGCAGTATTCTATACTGCAAGTCATGCAAAAACCCTTTCGAGGCAATGAAACCAGTATCAACTTTGATGTGACGCCAAAGTCGAAAAAAGGAACCTTGGTGTCACATCAATTGATTAATAGCTTCAAGAAGCAATGCATATATTCTATTTGGTCTATAAAAATTTTAAAGAGAAAAGGGAGAGATTTTTAATGGTAAAACTAATCGCGATTTACAAGCATCCACAGGACAAAGAGGCATTTGACAAGCACTATTTTGAAACGCACGCCCCGCTGACTGCAAAAATTCCTGGTCTCCGTAAAATGGAAGTGACACGCATCGTCGGAAGCCCAATGGGCGGGGAAGGTAAATATTATCTAATGTGTGAAATGTACTATGACGACCATGAGGCATTAAAAGCTGGGATGAAATCTGCTGAGGGCAGAGCTTCTGGAAAGGATGTTATGAGCTTTGCGGGTGATCTGGTCACGATGATGATCGGTGAAGAAGTGAATGAATAGAAACTATGAAATGATCGAAACGACTGTAAAAGGACATATTGGATTAATACAGCTTAATCGCCCGAAGGTCCTCAATGCCTTGAACAGGCAAATGGTTTCGGAGGTGCTTTCGGCAATGGAAGCATATGACGAGGATGCTGACATTAAGGTGATTGTCCTCGCAGGCAAGGGAAGGGCATTTGCTGCAGGTGCCGATATCGATGAAATGATGGACGCGGACGCAATCTCAATGGAAACATTGAACCAGTTCACTGACTGGGATCGGCTTGCCTGGATCAAAAAGCCTGTCATCGGGGCTGTACATGGATTTGCCCTGGGCGGTGCATTTGAGCTGGCGCTATGCTGCGACATGCTGTTTGCCGCAGAAAATGCGGAATTCGGATTCCCTGAAGTCAATCTTGGCGTCATGCCGGGAGCAGGCGGAACGCAAAGGCTCACAAAGCTCGTTGGCAAAACGAAGGCAATGGAATGGATCCTCAGCGGCAAGCGTATCTCTGCCAAAGAAGCATTGCACCATGGAATCATTAATTCTACTTTTGCTGAGGAAGTCCTGATGGAAGAAACACTAAAATTCGCCAATACAATCGCGAAGCAGGCTCCAGTTGCTGTAAGACTGATTAAAGAGTCGGTGCTGAAAGCAGTCGATTATCCTTTATATGAAGGAATGCAATATGAACGCAAGAACTTTTACATGCTTTTTGCAACGGAAGACCAGAAGGAAGGCATGAGGGCTTTCAAGGAAAAACGGAAGCCTGAATTTAAAGGGAAATAAGGGGGTACATAGACATGTTTGAAACCGTTTTATATGAAGTGCGGAATCAGGTAGCCTACATCACCCTGAACCGCCCTGATAAATTGAATGCCTTCACTCAGCAATTGAACAAGGAAATACAAACCGCAATCAAGTCTGCTTCACGGGATAAAGACGTTAGAGCGCTGGTTATCACTGGAGCAGGGCGGGCGTTTTGTTCAGGCGAGGATTTGGCAGGGGTTTCAGATGAAATGGACCATGGCGAAGTGCTTCGCAAACGCTATAATCCGATGCTTTTGGAACTTGACCGTTGTGAAAAACCGGTCATTGCCGCCGTTAATGGGGTGGCGGCAGGAGCTGGAATGAGCTTAGCGCTTGCCTGTGATTTCCGGATTGCTTCTGAAAAAGCTAGTTTCGTAGAGGCCTTTATCCATGTCGGCCTTGTTCCTGACGCCGGCAATCTATATTATCTTCCACGGCTGATCGGCCACGCGAAAGCAATGGAGCTTGCTGTATTTGGAGAAAAAATTCCTGCAGACAAGGCAAAGGATCTGGGGCTGGTAACAGAAGTCTACTCATTGGACAACTGGAACGACAATGTTGCTGTATTTGCAGAGAGACTTGCCAATATGCCTACTAAGGCAATTGGCCTAATCAAAAGGAACTTGAAGGCAAGCTGGCATACAAGCTTTGAGGAGTATCTGGAAAGAGATGCCCAGAGCCAGCGAATTGCCGGGCAGACCGCAGACCATAAAGAAGGCGTCCAGGCGTTCATGGCAAAAAGAAAACCAGTCTTCAAGGGTGAATAAATTATCAATCAATCTACTAAAAGGAGATGTTACGCGTGACAACAGTAAAAGAGCAAAAATTCGAAGCAATGGCAGTAAAACGCGAGACATATCAGCTAATCATCAATGGAGTACGCCAGGACAGCGTCAATGGTGAAACGTACAAAGTCTACAATCCGGCGACAGGCGAGGAAGTTGCAACTGTGGCTAAGGCTTCAAAAGAAGACGCAGAGCTTGCGGTACAGGCTGCAAGAAATGCATTCGATTTTGGGAAGTGGCGTCATTTCCCTGTAAACAAGCGCTCCCGCACATTGAATAAGATCGCTTCCATCATGCGCTCCCGTTTCAATGAGCTGGTAGAGTTGGAGATTCTTGATACAGGTAAATCTCTGGCTGCAGCACAGGGACAGGTAATGCAGGCAATCGAGGATTTCGAGTTTTACGCAGGTGCGATTGTCAGCCACCGCGGTGCTGTGAACAGCATGCCTGGTGCATTCCAGAATATTACCGAAAAAGAGCCTGTCGGCGTTTGTGCCCAGATCATTCCTTGGAACTATCCAATGATGATGGCGGCTTGGAAGATTGCTCCTGCGATTGCAGTCGGCTGCTCGGTTGTCGTGAAGCCAGCATCACTGACACCATTATCAGCAGTCGTCCTCGGTGAAATCTGTATCGAAGCAGGTGTACCTGAAGGCGTTGTGAACGTCATTCCTGGATCTGGTTCAGTAGTGGGGAACTATCTGGTCGAGCACGATAAAGTCGACAAAGTAGCTTTTACAGGTTCAACGCCAATCGGCAAGGATATCATGGCAAGAGCTTCTCAAACGCTAAAGCGTGTGACTCTTGAACTTGGCGGAAAGTCACCGAGCATTGTTTTTGAAGATGCGGATATCGATGCTGCAGTAGCGGGCTCTCTATTCGGGATCTTCTACAATACGGGCCAATCATGCGAAGCACGTTCTCGTTTGTATGTCCATGAGGATGTATATGATGAGTTCATGGAGAAATTCGTGACAAAAACAAAGCAGCTTAAGCTTGGAAATCCATTTGAAAAGGAAACTCATGTCGGCGCCGTCATCAGCCAGGACCAAATGGATGTCATTGATGGATATGTAAAATCTGCAGTGGCTGACGGAGCTGAAGTTTTAACAGGAGGAAAAGCTGCGAATCTCGAAGGCTATGAAAATGGTTACTGGTATGAACCTACCATCATCGCTGAAACGACTCACAGCATGAAGGCTGTTAAAGAAGAAATTTTCGGGCCGGTTGTTGTCGTCATGAAGTTCAAGGATGAAAAAGAAGCTGTCAAACTGGCGAATGACAGTGAATATGGACTTGGATCTGCCATTTGGACGAAGGATTACGGCCGTGCAACAAGGGTATCAAAACAGATCCAGGCGGGGATCGTCATGATCAACTGCCCGTTCTCTGCATTCCCGGGCACACCATTCGGCGGCTATAAGCAATCCGGATTCGGCCGCGAACTCAGCATTGAAACACTCGATTTATATACAGAAACAAAGAGTATCGTCTCTTATTACGGCAGCCGCCCGCTAAATCCGTTTAACGTTTAATCATGAGGCGAGCACTCTACGACCTGGGTGCTCGCCTTTCAGTTTTTGTGAACAGGAGGAATATATAATGAAGAAACTCATCGTAATCGGTTCGGGTGTCATGGGAAGAGGAATTGCCTATGTCAGCAGCCTGGGCGGTTTTAATACTGTCCTGATTGATGTTGATGAAAAACAGCTTCTTAACGCCGAACAAGAAATCAACAGCATTTTTGATAAGGGGATTGCCAGAGGGAAAATCGCGCTAGAAGACGCAGAGTCCGCTAAAACAAGACTGAAATATTCGAATTTCCTTGCTGATAATGTGAAGGATGCTGACCTGGTCATAGAAGCCGTGCCTGAAAAAATAGATATAAAGAAAACGATTTTCGAAGTGATAGACCAGCATGCTCCTGAACATTGCCTGTTTGCGTCCAATACATCGACAATGAGCCCTACTGAAATTGCCTCTTTTACGAAGCGTCCTGAGAAGGTCATCGCGATGCATTTCTTCAATCCGGTCCACAAAATGCCGCTTGTAGAAATTATCCGAGGTCTGGAAACGAGCAATGAAACAGCTGAAGCAATCCAGAAAGCGGCAATCCAGATGGGAAAAGAAACAGTCATCGTCAACGAATTTCCCGGTTTCGTGACAAGCCGGATCAGCGCGTTAGTCGGCAACGAAGCCTTTTACATGCTGCAGGAAGGGTTGGGCAGCCCGGAGGATATCGATAAGGCAATTAAGCTTGGATTGAATTATCCGATGGGGCCATTCGAGTTGGGTGATCTTGTTGGGCTGGATACACGCTTGAACAATTTGAAATACCTCCATGAGAAGCTCGGTGAAAAATACCGCCCGGCACCATTGCTTGAGCAATACGTTAAAGCTGGCCGTCTTGGCAGGAAGACTGGACGCGGTGTGTACGACTATCGAGAATCTGTGACGACGAAGTAGAGGAGGATGGCGATGAGAGAAGTTGTGATTGTTGATGCAGTAAGAACACCGATTGGAAGATACAACGGAAGTCTCCGTCATATCCGCCCGGATGATTTAGGGGCAATTGTTATCAAGGCGTTGATGGACCGTAATCCAGATGTGACTGCAGCTGAAATTGAAGAAGTAGTTTTGGGGAATGCGAACCAGGCAGGCGAAGATAATCGCAACGTTGCAAGGATGTCAGGACTGTTGGCTGGACTGCCTGTCGAAGTTGCCGGGACAACCATCAACCGATTATGCGGTTCTGGTCTGGATGCTGTCAACTATGCGGCCAGAGCGATATTGGCCGGTGAAGGCGACATTTTCATCGCCGGAGGAACGGAAAGCATGACAAGAGCGCCATTCGTGATGGCCAAGCCGGAAAAAGATTTCCCTCGCGGCAATATGGAGATGTTCGATACGACAATCGGATGGCGTTTCGTAAACACCAAGCTGAAGGAAATGTACGGAACGGACAGCATGCCGGAGACAGCAGAGAATGTCGCGAAAAAGTATAGCATTTCCAGGGAAGCCCAGGACGAATTTGCAGCAGAAAGCCAGCTTCGCGCACAGAAAGCAGTGGAAGCCGGGCGATTTGAAAACGAGATCGTTCCTGTTGTTTACGAAGATAAAAAAGGGAACAAGGCTGTGATTGACTCTGATGAACATCCACGGCCAGGAACAACCATTGAAAAGCTGGCAAAGCTAAAGCCTTTGTTCAAGGATGGAACGGTAACGGCAGGCAATGCTTCTGGAGTGAACGACGGTGCGTCTGCACTCCTTTTGATGAGCCGAGAGAAGGCTGTTGAGCTTGGTTTGAAGCCACTGGCAAAATATATTGTATCAGCGACAGCGGGATTGGAGCCTTCCATCATGGGCATGGGCCCTGTTTATGCTGTTCAAAAGGCTCTGAAGCGTGCGAATCTGTCTGTTGAAGATATGGATTTGATTGAGTTGAACGAGGCGTTTGCTGCCCAATCCCTCGGCTGCATTCAGGAGCTTGGGCTGGATCAATCTAAGGTCAATGTAAACGGCGGGGCCATTGCGTTCGGCCATCCGCTCGGTGCAAGCGGTGCCCGTATTTTGACAACCCTTTTATATGAAATGAAAAAGCGGGATTCCAGGTATGGACTTGCGACTATGTGTGTAGGTGTTGGCCAGGGAATTGCCACGATTATCGAGAATATAGGAGAGAAATAAAATGAACAACATCAAATTCCAGAAAGAGCAACATATAGCCTATGTAACGCTTGACCGGCCGGAATCACTGAACTGTTTCAATTTTGAAACGCTTCAGGAGCTGGGCGATTTAGTAGACAGACTGCATACTGATACAGACGTCAGAGTAGTTATTTTTACCGGAGCAGGGGAGAAAGCCTTCAGTGCAGGCGCCGATCTGAAAGAAAGGAAGCATCTTACAGATGCGGAAGTGCGCCGCAATGTAAAGAAGATCCGCGATGTTTTCAGCGCGATTGCCGACCTGCCGCAGCCGACGATTGCCGCTGTCAACGGCTTTGCTTTTGGCGGTGGTTTCGAACTGATGCTCGCCTGTGACTTTAAAATTGCTGCAGACAATGCCTTGATGGGCATGACAGAGGTGAGCTGGGGCATTATTCCGGGTGCAGGCGGTACACAGCGTCTGTCCAGGCTGATTGGTGAGATGAAGGCGAAGGAACTGATTTTTACAGCGAGAAAAATTTCCGCTGAGAAGGCTTATGAACTGGGAATTCTTACAGCGGTGGAATCAAAAGAGAATGTCATGGCAGCCTGCAAGGAGCTTGCTCAGGAAATCCTCCAGAATGCGCCAATTGCCGTGAGACAGGCAAAATATGCCATCCATCATGGCAGCAGCACCGACCTGCAGACAGGGCTGGCAATCGAATCCAAAGCTTATGAAGTAACCATTCCAACAAAGGATCGAGTGGAAGCGTTAAATGCCTTCAGTGAAAAACGCAAGGCTGTTTTTACGGCACAGTAAATCCATAGGGAGAAATCCCTATGGTTTTTCACTTTTTAAGCAAAAAGTTTTTGCAAAATAATGATAATACTGTAAAATATTCTATAACGGTTTTATTACGTATATCAAAAACGGATGAGGATGACATAAGCTTGAATACTAGATCAATGATTTTCACCTTATACGGTGACTATATCTCCCATTATGGGAGCAAGATTTGGATTGGCAGCCTGATTCGGCTGCTGAATGAATTTGGACATAATGACCAGTCGGTGAGAGCGGCTATTTCACGCATGAATAAACAGGGCTGGGTCCAGGCTGAAAAAATTGGCAACAAGAGCTATTACTCCCTGACACCGCGCGGTCAGAAAAGGATTGACGAGGCGGGCAAGCGTATTTTTAAGTTGAAGCCAGAGGAATGGGACGGAAAATGGAGAATCCTCATGTACACCATTCCTGAGGAAATCCGCAATGTCCGCGACGAATTGCGCAAGGAACTGATATGGAGCGGCTTTGGATCGATGTCGAACAGCTTCTGGATTTCAGCCAATAATCTCGAAAGACAGGTCAGGGACCTGATCGAGAAATACGAAATCGAACAATATGTCGATTTCTTTGTAGCCGAGTACAAAGGTCCGCATGAAAATCTTCGGCTTGTTGAAAAAAGCTGGGACTTAAAAGAGATTAATGCCAAATACCACGATTTCATCAGTGAGTACAGCCAGAAATACATCATCGATAAAAACAAAATCCAAAAAGGGAGCATGTCCGACGCCGAATGCTTCGTGGAGCGCACAAAGCTGGTACATGAATACAGGAAGTTCCTCTTTTTTGACCCGGGTCTCCCTGAGGAGCTTTTGCCGGAAAAATGGCTGGGTAGCCACGCCGCCGCATTGTTCAGCGAATACTACAAAGAACTTGCCGAACCTGCATCCCGCTTTTTCGAGTCCGTCTTCAAAGAAGGAAACGAAATCAAGCATAAAGACGTGGACTATAACGTCATGGACCACCCGTATATACTAGAATAGTTTTATGCCATCCTTGCGCTGTCTAGGATGGCTTTCTTTCATCATTGTCGATGGTTAAGCTGTTTTAGGTATCTTCAACTTATGACAGGTTTGGCGTAGGAAGAGGAAAAGCTGTCAAAAGAATGCCCGACTTAAGACAGGTCTGGCATCAAATGCAGCAAAGCTGTCAAAAGAAAGGCCAACTTAAAACAGGTTTGGCGTGAAATGGAGAAAAGCTGTCAAAAGAAAGGCCAACTTAAGACAGGTTTGGCGTGAAATGGAGAAAAGCTGTCAAAAGAAAGCCCGACTTAAGACAGGTCTGGCATCAAATGCAGCAAAGCTGTCAAAAGAAAGCCTAACTTAAGACAGGTTTTGCGTGAAACACAGAAAAGCTGTCACAAGAAGCCCGAACTTCAGACAGGTTTGCAATGGAAAGAGGAAAAGTTGTCATAAGAAGCCGCATTTGATCTGTGTAAAGAATAACAGCTATTTTCCCAAAAGGATGTTCTAGGAGGATTAACATGAAAGTACGAGACAGAGGCATAATAGTTGGCAGGATGTCCCCTGGGACCAATAACTGTATAACAGATGTACCTGGTTTAATGGTCGGCCATGTAACATTGGATTATCCTCTGGATGACAAAGGTGAGGAGTATGCCTGTACTGGTGTGACGGCAATTCTGCCGCATGGAGGGAATTTGTTCAAAGAAAAAGTTACCGCCGCCAGCTATGTCCTAAACGGTTTTGGGAAGACGACGGGCCTCGTCCAGGTGAATGAACTCGGAACGATCGAGTCACCCATTATGCTGACGAATACCTTAGGAGTGCCGGCTGTCACCCAGGGTACCCTGGAGTACATGCTTGCTGAAAATGAAGAGATTGGCGAGACGACGGGCACGATCAATATTGTCGTCGGTGAATGCAATGACAGCTATTTAAACTCGATTCGTCTTTTTCCGGTAAAGCCGGAAAATGCCATACAGGCAATTAAGAAAGCTTCAGCAATTCCGGCAGAAGAAGGTGCCGTTGGAGCGGGAAAAGGAATGGTTTGTTTCGGTCATAAAGGCGGCATAGGTACAGCATCCAGAATGATCGAAGCAGATGATCCACATATGATTGGCTGTCTGGTGCTCAGCAATTTCGGCAAAAAAGAAGAGTTTATGGCAGGGAAATATAACATTGAATCAATAAAAACAGGAATTGCCGAAACGGCAGACGGTTCCATCATGATTATTCTTGCAACAAATGCACCGTTAAGCGACCGGCAGCTGTTGCGCATGGCAAAGAGGTGTGGAATCGGCCTGGGCCGGACCGGCAGTCATTACAGTCATGGAAGCGGCGATATTGTGATTGCTTTTTCAACTGCCAATAAAACAATGCACGATTCAGACGAATACATTCAATCAAGCAGCATGATCAGGGATGACCATCCATTAATGAACGATCTATTCACGGCTGCAGCAGAAGCAACAGAAGAAGCAATCCTGAACTCCCTATCACAGGCTGAAACGACTAAAGGGAGAAAAGGCAGAGTTGTTGAAGCTTACCCTTTTTTGTAGGCAATATTAGGAGAAATGTGATAAGTTAAGAAAAACATAACCTGGGAGGAGAGTTACATATGCGAGACAAAGCAACTTTGAAGCAGGAGATTCTTGATGCTTTCCATTTTAGGCATGCCACAAAGGAATTTGATCCAAGCAAAAAGATTCCAGAGGATGACTTCCGTTTTATCCTGGAGACCGGCCAGTTATCTCCAAGCTCTTTTGGTTTTGAACCGTGGCGCTTCCTTGTTGTACAGAGTGAAGAGCTTCGCGAGAAAGTGAAAAATACTGCCTGGGGAGCGTATGGAAAGCTTCCGGAAGCAAGTCATTTTGTGATTATCCTTGCGAGGACAAAAGTTGATACTAAATATGATTCTGAATATCTTCAGGATCATTTTAGAAACAAGAAAAAGATGCCTGAGGAATTCATGGCGAATTACCTCAAGCGAATTGAGGAATTCCAGAAGTCTGATTTTAAATTGCTCGACGGAGACCGCCCGCTGTTTGATTGGGCGTGCAGGCAAACGTATATCGTCCTGGCTAATATGATGACGGCAGCAGCGCAAATCGGTATTGATTCCTGTCCGATTGAAGGTTTCAATTTTGAAAATATGAACAAACTTCTCGCTGATGAAGGATTGCTGGATGATGGCCATTTCGGAATTTCCGTCATGTGTGCGTTTGGCTATCGCGTAAAAGAACCGAATCCAAAGACAAGACGCCCATTGGATGACATAGTTAAATGGGTATAATAGTATAGCTGCTATCAAAACAAAGAGCCTGGCTGTCTGCCAGGCTCTTACTCTTTATTTAATCTCCTTTAAGCTCTCCCGATATTCCTTCCCCTTTTGAACATATGTATCGATCGATAGTTGAATCAGCTCCAGATCTTTATCGCCGATCTCCCTGACGACTTTCCCGGGTGATCCGACAACAAGAGACCGCGGCGGTATTTTTTTTCCCGCAGGTATCAAAGTATTGGCTCCGATAATACATTCTTCCCCGATTTCGGCTCCATCAAGGATGGTCGAGCCCATTCCGATAATGCATCGTTTCTTGATGGTGCAGCCATGAAGGATGGCGTTATGGCCGACCGTGACCTCGTCTTCAATGACAAGTGGCGAGCCTTCATAAAGATGGCACGTGACGTTATCCTGGATGCTGCAGCTGTCGCCTATAGTGATTGTATCTTCATCCCCGCGTAAAACTGCATTGAACCAAACGCTGGAATTCTTGCCGATTTTTACGTCGCCGATGATGAAACTGCCGGGTGCCTGGAAAACTGTTTCATCAACGACCGGGCTTTTATCGGAATAACTTAGAATCAATGAAAATCCCCCTTTTTCAATTGTCATAATTTTAGAACTAGTATAACATTAATTTAACGAAGGGGGAATTTTTGTGAATGGAATTACTACTGTTCTGGGCATAAAATATCCAATCATCCAGGGTGGAATGGGGAACATAAGCAATGCCATTTTGACAGCTGCTGTTTCCGAAGCTGGCGGCCTTGGAACGATAGGTGCCGGTACGATGTCAGCTGAAGAAGTGGAGCAAATTATTCTTGAAACGAAAACGAGGACATCGAAGCCTTTTTCAGTGAATGTGGCCTTAAGTGTTTCACCGAATGTGGTGGAAATCCTGCGCCTGGCTGTCAAGCATAAAGTGCAGGCAGTAACATTATCAGCAGGGAATCCTGCACCTTTCATTCCTAAGCTGAAAGAGGCTGGAATTAAGATTATTACCGTGGTCGCATCTGTAAAGCAAGCAAAGAAAGCCGAAGCTGCAGGTGCTGATATCTTAGTAGCTGAGGGGTATGAAGCAGCGGGCATTAACTCGAATCTCGAAACAACGACGCTGGCATTGATTCCTCAGATTGTTGCACAGGTGAACATACCGGTTGTTGCGGCGGGAGGAATTGGGGATGGCAAGGGCCTTGCTGCCATGCTGGCACTTGGAGCGAGCGGCGTCCAAATGGGAACAAGATTCATCGCTACAAAGGAAGCTCCTTTCCATGAAAACTACAAGCAGAAGCTTTTGCAGGCAAGTGATCATGAGACAGTAATAGTCGGCAGATCTGTCGGAAGAATTCGCAGACTGCTGAATACCTCTTATGCAGGGAGACTGCTGGAGGCAGAAAAACAGGGTCTTACTCCAGAAGAATTTGCCGAACTGACAACTGAGGAAATACATAAAAAAGGGGCATTGGAAGGAAGCGAAGATAACGGGTTTATGAATGGAGGCCAGGTGTCTGGACTTGTTTCTGATATCCCGTCAGTAGATGAATTATTGGATCGAATGGTAAAGGAAGCAAAAGATCGGTTAAAAGTTGCAGAACTCTTACTATAATTTTGAGAAGTGTGCTCCAATCAGGGAGCGCACTTTTTTAGTTTTTTGTAAAAAATGTTTTTTTATTTGATGTCCATACCTGAACTTTTTAAATGGTTGAGGCTGCAAAAGTCTATAAAACAGGTGTTTATACATCGCTTTCGTGCATAAAAGCGAAAAAGTTAAATTATTTTTAAAAAACATCTTGATAGTTTATTAAAGTGATGGTTTAATAATTAAATATCATAACATACTAAATTTTCGGAATTTTATTGACTTTAATTTATTGCTGGTGTTAATATAACGTTATATTTACGGTGTCTATAGTGGATATCATACTTTTTGGAATCGCTTTCAAAAAATACATCCAGTTTCTTAGCTAAAGCTTTAAATGGACACCCACTGCCTCAAGTTATAAATGGACTTCCAGATCTTTGCCTAATGTTTTCAATTTTGGTGCGTTCCGGCTGCTTTGAAATTTAAGTCTACATAGTTTACTGCCGGTTAAAAAATATTCAAGGGGGATTATTATGAAAAAATCAGTAAAAGCTATTTCTCTTGTTCTGGCCAGTGCCTTGTTCATGGCTGGCTGCGGAGGAAATGAAGCATCAAATGGATCTTCTGACAAAGATCAGTACAAGATTGGCCTGACGCAATTTGCGGAGCATCCATCGCTTGATGCCGCAACCGAAGGATTTAAGAAAGCTCTTGAGGACAAAGGGTTCAAAGAGGGAGACAATGTAACATATGACTTCCAGAACGCACAGGCAGACATGAATAACACAGCAAGTATCGCGAATAATTTTGTCGGTGATAAAGTCGACCTCATCTTCGCTAATGCTACACCAAGTGCGGTCGCAGCACTTAATGCGACGAAGGACATTCCAATCATTTTCACATCAGTGACAGATCCGGTTGGGGCGGGGCTTGTTGAAGCATTCGATAAGCCTGGCGACAATATCACTGGTACGACCGACAACCATCCGGATGCTACCAAAAAGACAATTGACTTCATGACGAATGAAATTGGCGCAAAGAAAATCGGCGTCATTTATAACGCTGGCGAGCAGAACTCTGAAGTCCAGTTGAAGGAAGTAAAGAAGCTTGCGGAAGCAAATGGAGCTAAGGTTGTTGAAGCCTCAATCTCTACATCAGCTGAAGTTAAGCAGGCTGCAGAATCCCTTGTCGGACGTGTTGATGCCATCTATGTCCCTACGGATAATACAGTCGTTTCTGCGCTTGAATCTGTTATTTCTGTAGCTAATGGCAAAAAGATCCCGTTATTCGTTGGTGAGCTAGATTCCATGAAGCGCGGCGCTGTTGCAGCCAGCGGTTTCAATTACTATGACATTGGTTACCAGTCGGGCTTGATGGCTGCTGAAATTTTATCTGGCAATAAGAAAGCTTCTGAGATTCCTGTTGAGCTTCCTGAATCTTTAACACTGACAATCAACAAAAAAGCTGCTGAGGAGCAGGGTGTTGAAGTCAAGGAAGAATGGGGAGACGACGCAGAGTTCTACGAAGAATAAAAGAAAGGATGATTCAACTTGTTTACTTCAATATTTGGAGCATTTGAGTCCGGCATTATCTATGCCATCATGGCTCTGGGTGTATACTTATCCTTTCGGGTACTTGATTTTCCGGATTTGACGGTTGACGGCAGCTTCGTAACTGGAGCTGCGGTCGCCGCCATCATGATTGTAAATGGTTCAAACCCATTTGCTGCTACAATGGTGGCACTAGTTGCCGGATTCATCGCTGGATGCTTGACAGGCATCATTCATACAGTAGGTAAGGTTAATGCGCTTCTGTCGGGGATCCTGATGATGATTGCCTTATATTCTATCAATCTAAGAATAATGGGTAAGTCGAATGTCCCTTTGCTGAACACGGATACTGCCATGACAGCGGTTCGGGACTTTTTCGATAAGACGGGAATTGATGGATTCTTCAATGGAATCCTTACGGCAGTCGGCCTTGGCGACAGTCTCCCAAGGACATGGGGAATCCTCCTGTTCATGATTGTCGTAACGCTGGCAATTAAATTCCTTACGGATGCATTCCTTAAAACAGAACTTGGACTTGCAATCCGGGCAACTGGTGATAACAAGAGAATGATCCGCAGCTTCTCATCCAATACAAACCTGATGATCATCCTTGGCCTTGGCCTTTCGAATGCGATGGTGGCTTTTTCAGGCGCTTTAATCGCCCAGCAGGGTGGTTTTGCGGATGTCGGCATGGGTATCGGAATGATCATCATCGGTCTTGCTTCAGTCATCATTGGTGAAGCACTGTTTGGTACAAAGTCGATTGCAAGAACAACACTCGCTGTTATTGGCGGGGCTATCATCTACCGAATTGTTGTCACACTGGCATTACGGGTGGAGTTCCTCGAGCCAGGCGACATGAAGCTGATCACGGCAATTATCGTAATCCTGGCATTGACTGCTCCGAAAATGATAGAAGGCTATAAAGAGAAAAAACGGAAGGTAAAAAGGCAGCTTGAGCACATGCAGATGGCAGCTATTCCTTCTGAACGAAAGGGTGAGGCTGGTGCTGCACTTAAATCAGATTCATAGAGTCTTCAATGAGGGTACTCCAGATGAAAAGATCGCCCTGGACAATATTAATCTCACCCTGGAAAAGGGAGACTTTGTCACAGTCATCGGCAGTAACGGAGCCGGAAAATCTACTTTAATGAATGTGATCTCCGGTGTCATGATTCCAGACCATGGTCAGGTGGAACTGGACGGTAAGGATGTAACCTACATGACCGAGTACAACCGCTCAAAATTGATTGGCCGTGTATTTCAGGATCCAATGGCCGGCACTGCACCAAGCATGACAATTGAAGAAAACCTGGCCATTGCCTATTCAAGGAACAAGCGACGTTCCCTGCGTCGAGGCGTCACGAAAAAACGTCGTGAGCTTTTCCAGGAAGTACTTGAATCGCTGCACCTGGGCCTTGAAAACCGCCTGAATGCGAAGGTTGGCCTGTTATCAGGAGGAGAACGCCAGGCGTTATCCTTATTGATGGCTACATTCACAGAACCATCCATTCTTTTACTGGATGAGCATACCGCGGCACTCGATCCTGCGCGTGCCGAGTTAATCACCAATCTAACAAAAGAAATCGTCGACAAATACCATCTCACTACATTGATGGTCACGCACAATATGCAGCAGGCACTAGACCTCGGCAACAGGCTGATCATGATGGACAAAGGCCAGATCATCCTCGAGGTAAACGAAGAACAAAAAGCCAAGCTGACAATCGAAGACTTGCTAAATGAGTTCCAGCGAATCCGCGGAACAAAGATGGCAAGCGACCGGGCTTTATTAGGCTAAACAAAAAACAACCAGCTATTTTGAGCTGGTTGTTTTTTGTTAGCTAAATATTATATCAAAATTATTTTTAAGAAAATACCAAAATTTCTTACAATTTATTGACCATTTATTTAACGAAATGTTATGATAGCGTTAAATAAACGTTATACATATTTGCAACTTGGAAAGGTGGGATATGATGCTAGATGGCTTGATCGCTGGGCATACGGCCTCCATCGATGTCATTGTTACACCAGATATGTTTGCCCGCTTTGAGGGAAAAGTCGTCCATCCAGTATACTCCACGGTTTCGATGGTGTATCACATGGAATGGGTTTCACGGCAAATTATCATTCCCTTTTTAGAGGATCATGAAGAAGGAATGGGAGGTGCGGTGACTGTTAAACACATCGCTCCATGCACCGAAGGAGCTGAGGTAACGATTACTGCTACCGTCACAGGGCTGCAGGACAATACCATTCTTACTAATATAAGGGCAGAAAGCAAAGGTCGCCTTATAGGAATAGGGGAAGTAAAGCAAGTGGTCCTTCCTAAAGAGAAGATAACTGAATTAATTACTGGAAGCTAAAAATTTTTGCGCAAAAATGTAAGCGCTAACATGGTTTAACGGAATAAAGGGGGAAAGCACAATGGATATGTTTGAACAAATTCGTGAGCACGAGCAAGTTGTTTTTTGTAATGATGAAGCAACTGGATTAAAGGCGATTATAGCGATTCATAGTACACGGTTGGGACCAGCATTAGGCGGCTGCCGCATGTACCCTTATAAAACAGTCGACGATGCACTTGAAGATGTACTGCGGCTTTCAAAGGGCATGACGTACAAGTGTGCAGCGGCTGACGTCGACTTCGGCGGCGGGAAGGCTGTCATCATTGGTGATCCTACCAAGGATAAGAGTCCGGAATTATTCAGGGCATTTGGCCAGTTTGTAGAGTCGATCCAGGGCCGTTTTTATACAGGAACAGACATGGGGACGGATCCGGAAGATTTTGTCCACGCATTAAAAGAAACGAATTGCATCGTTGGCGTCGATGAAGTGTATGGCGGAAGCGGCGACTCTTCAGTCCCAACAGCGCAGGGTGTAATTTTTGGATTGCAGGCAACGAGCAAAGCTCTATGGGATACGGATGATTTGTCCGGTAAATCCTATGCGATCCAGGGACTGGGCAAGGTAGGCTACAAGGTTGCAGAATACCTTCTGGAAAATGGTGCAGACCTGTATGTTACAGACATCAATCAAAAAGCAATCGACCAGATTGTCCAAAAAGCGAAGGAAATGGGAGCAGGAATCAAAGTCGTTAACAGTGACGAAATTTATTCCCAGCCTGCGGACATTTTCATCCCGTGCGCAATGGGCGGAATCATCAACGATGACACAATTCCACAATTGCAGGTAAAAGCAGTCGTGGGTTCTGCGAACAATCAGCTCAAGGAAGAACAGCACGGTCATATCCTTCAGGAAAAGGGAATTCTTTATGCGCCTGATTACATCGTCAATGCAGGCGGATTAATCCAGGTTGCGGATGAACTTTATTCGCCAAACAAAGAGCGGGTCTTGAAAAAGACGAAGGCTATCTATAATTCTCTTTTAAATATTTACAGGCAGGCAGAGAGTGAAGGAATTACGACTGTTGAAGCAGCGAATAAATTCTGTGAAAACAGGATCGAAGCCAGAACAAGACGCAACAGCTTCTTCTCTCATATGAAGCGTCCAAAATGGGCAGTGAGGATGTAATAGAATCATAGACTTTTAAAAAAGGGTGAGCCGATGGAAAAGGATTTTCCGATTTTTCAAGTGATGGACCAGAACGGAAACATTGTGTCTGAGAAATATAAAGATTTGGTGACTGAAGAGCGAGTGAAGAAATTTTATTCGGAAATGGTAAGGATCCGGACGCTGGACAGGAAATCCATCAGTCTCCAGCGTCAGGGGCGAATCGGGACATACGCTCCATTTGAAGGACAGGAAGCTTCCCAGGTAGGAACGGCTTTAGCACTCGAAAGTGATGACTGGATGTTCCCGACGTACCGTGATCATGGAGCAGCAACGGTGTTCGGCCACTCGCTCAGGAATATTCTGCTGTTCTGGAATGGACGAAATGAAGGATGCGTTCCGCCGGATGGGAAAAAGATTTTTCCACCGGCCATACCGATTGCAACGCAGATTCCACACGCTGCAGGTGCAGCATTTGCCGAAAAGCAAAAAGGTACAAAGAATGCGGCCATTTGTTATTTCGGTGATGGTGCGACCTCGGAAGGTGATTTTCATGAAGGCTTGAACTTTGCCAGCGTCTTCAAATCACCGGTCGTCTATTTTTGCCAGAATAATCAATATGCAATATCAGTCCCTATTAGCAAACAGATGAACTCTGCAACCATTGCACAAAAAGCGCTTGCCTATGATATTCCAGGTGTGAGAGTTGATGGCAACGATGTTTTTGCCGTGTTTGCTGAAACGGAAAAGGCACTTGAACGTGCCCGGAATGGCGAGGGTCCAACATTGATTGAAGCGCTGACCTGGCGTTATGGGTCCCATACCACTGCTGACGATGCATCAAAATATCGTGATCAAGGTGAAAGTGCGCTCAAGCGAATGGAGACAGATCCTTTGCTAAGACTGGAACGCTGGCTGAAAAATGAAGGGCTCTACGATGAAGCATGGGTGACGGAAATAGAAGGACAGGCAGCGGCAGAAATTGACGCAGCTGTACAGGAAATGGAGAAATTCCCTAAAGCTGACCCGGCTGTGATCTTTGACTATGTCTTTGAGAAACCTACATGGACAATCGAGAAGCAAAAGCGGGAGTATCTAGAATTGATCGGAGGTGAGTCATGATGGAAACAGCAGTGCAGACAAAGACTTTAACGCTTATCCAGGCGATCACCGAAGGACTTGATACGATGCTGGATGAAAGCAAGGAAGTCATCCTTCTAGGTGAAGATATCGGAAAAAACGGCGGAGTATTCCGCGCTACTGATGGTCTTCAGGAGAAATATGGGGAGGACCGCGTGATCGATACGCCTTTAAGCGAAGCAGGCTTTGTTGGGGCAGCGATTGGCATGGCAGTGAACGGATTCCGTCCCGTTGTGGAAATTCAGTTCCTGGGCTTTATTTATCCTGCCTATGAACAAATCATGACCCATGCTTCAAGACTGCGGATGAGAACTCTTGGCCATTTTACTGTTCCGATGGTGATTCGCGCTCCATATGGGGCCGGTGTGCGTGCACCTGAAATTCATTGTGACAGCACTGAATCCCTTTTTACCCATATGCCAGGAATGAAGGTAGTCTGTCCATCCAATGCTTATGATGCAAAAGGGCTGATGATTGCTGCAATTGAAGATCCCGACCCTGTCCTCTTTTTAGAGCCGATGAGAAGTTATCGTTCTTCACGTGGTGAGGTTCCGGAAGGGAAGTATACAGTTGAAATCGGTAAAGGAAAGAAGCTGACAGAAGGCGAAGATGTGACGGTCATTGCCTGGGGCGCGATGGTACCAGTAGCGATGAAGGCCGCTGAAGATATGAAGCAAAAGGGTATCAATTGCGAGGTCCTTGATTTGAGGACACTTTATCCAATCGACAAGGACCTAGTCGTCGAGTCAGTACAGAAAACAGGGCGCACGGTGATTGTCCATGAAGCCCATGCGACAGGCGGAACTGGCAGTGATTTGATTTCTTTGATCAATGATGAGGCGTTTCTTTACCAAAAAGCTCCGGCCGAAAGAGTGACAGGCTATGACACGCCTGTACCGTATTTTGGGTTTGAGGATCATTATCTGCCGACACCGAAAAGAGTCGCAGCTGCAATACAGAAAGTAATGAAGTTTTAGGAGGCGTGCCGATGGTTGAAGTAAAGCTCCACGACATTGGGGAAGGCATGACCGAAGCGGACATCAATTGTTACCTGGTGAAGCCAGGGGATTTCGTCAAGGCAGATGATCCATTGGTTGAAGTCCAGACAGACAAAATGACCGCAGAGATTCCCGCTCCCCGATCAGGTGTAATTAAAGAACTGCTGTTAACTCCAGGGCAAACGGTAAAGGTAGGAACAACTTTACTGATCATGGAGGACAGTACCAGTGCAGGTAAGCCTGTTGAGTCCCAGAAGGTAGTTGATGCTGGAAAAGCAGCAGCCGAACCTGCCGAGGCTGCGGTAGCTGTTTTGGACAGACCAACTGCTAGTAAGGTGCCTGTAGGTGTTAGTGCGCGACTGGGACAGATCCTTGCTTCTCCTTATACCAGGAAAGTTGCCCGGGAACACGGCGTCAATATTATGGAGGTCAAAGGGACTGGACCAGCAGGCCGGATTACCGAAGAAGATATACTTGCCTTTGTTCATTTAAGAGAGCAAGGGGCTGCGAGCCATTCGGAAGGTGGTTCCGAACAGCAGGTTCCGAACGTTTCGCAACTAGCTTCCGAACAAGAGGTTCCGATGGTTTCAAAACATGCTTCCGAACTGCAGGCTCCGAATGTTTCAGAAGCAGGTTCCGAAGAACAGGTTGCTGCTCGAAGCGAAGGTGTCCATCTGGATATATTGCCATTCCGCGGCCGCCGCAAGCAGATTGCAAAAAAGATGGTCCAATCCATGTATACCATCCCTCACTGTACTCATTTTGAAGAAATTGATGTCAGCGAGTTGATTGCTTTAAGGGAAGAGATCAAGGCTTCCGGTAACTCTATATCTGCAACGGCATTTTTCATTAAAGTCCTTTCGATTGCGTTGAAAGAATTTCCGGTCTTTAATGCAAAGCTCGATGAAGAAAATGAAAATATCCAGCTGTTGCGTGAACATCATATCGGAATTGCCGTGGACACTCCAGAAGGCCTGATCGTGCCGGTAATCAGGAATGTTGAGCAGAAGAATTTAAAGAATATCCATAGTGAAATGAAGCGTCTGACAAAGCTCGCCCTTGATGACAAGCTTACGGTAAAGGATATATCAGGCGGAACATTCACGATCAGCAATGTGGGTCCACTGGGCGGCAGCATTGGTGCTACACCAATCATCCAGCACCCGCAGACAGCGCTTGTTTCCTTCCATAAAACAAAGAAACGGCCAGTTGTCACAGATCAAGATGAAATTGCCATCCGGTCTATCATGAATCTGTCAATGGCATTTGACCACAGAGTCGCAGACGGGGCAACGGCTGTTGCTTTTACAAACCGTTTCGCACAGTTGATTGAGAACCCGAAAATGATGCTATTGGAATTGATGTAACAGTTTCAAGAATAGATACTTTACCACACAAAAGCATCATAGCTTTACATCACGCTCTTGAGAGGGCTGGGATAATTACTATAAAATAATTTTAAATATTATAAATATTCTTTCAGGAGGTTTTACAATGCAAGAGAAAGTAATGGTATCTGGCCAAAATACAGAGGACTTTTTTCCGGTACAGGATGTTGATTATTTAGAGCTTTATGTAGGGAATGCCAAGCAGGCATCTCACTTTTTCCAGACGGCTTTTGGCTTTAAGGTAGTTGCCTATTCCGGCCTTGAAACAGGGAATCGCGAAACAACATCCTATGTCCTGCAGCAGCGAAAGATCCGTCTTGTTGTGACTGGAACGTACAATGATTCATCTCGTGTAGCCCAGTTTGTCAAGACTCACGGCGATGGCGTCAAGGACATTGCGCTTGCTGTTGATGATGTTGAGAAGGCGTATGAGGGAGCGGTTAAGCGGGGAGCAATTGAAATCCAGCCGCCGCATGAAGTTTCTGATGAAAACGGTACGTTAAAAAAGGCGGTCATCGGTACATATGGTGACACCATCCATACACTTGTTGAAAGAAAAAATTACAAAGGCTTGTTCATGCCAGGGTTTGTTGAACACGAAACAACAGTCCCTGTGAATGACGCTGGTTTCATCGGGATTGACCATGTTGTCGGCAATGTTGAGAGAATGGAAGAATGGGTTAACTATTATGCCAATGTTATGGGCTTCAAGGAAATGAAGCATTTCACTGATAAGGATATCGTTACTGAGTATTCAGCGTTGATGTCTAAAGTAATGCACAATGGCGGCCGCATCAAATTCCCGATTAACGAGCCGGCAGAAGGCAAGCGCAAGTCGCAGATCCAGGAATACTTGGAGTTCTACAACGGACCTGGCGTTCAGCATCTAGCGATTTTGACAGAGGATATTGTCAGCACAGTAGCACAACTGCGTGAAAATGGTGTTGAATTCCTGAACACACCGGATTCTTACTATGAAATGCTGTCAGAGCGTGTTGGCGAAATTGATGAAGAAATCGATAAGCTAAAAGAGCTTAGCATTTTAGTAGACCGTGACGATGAAGGTTATCTGCTGCAGATCTTCACGAAGCCAGTCGTAGACCGTCCAACGCTATTCATTGAAATCATCCAGCGCAAAGGTGCAAGAGGTTTTGGTGAAGGAAACTTCAAGGCTCTATTCGAATCAATCGAGCGTGAACAGGAACGACGCGGCAACCTTTAATAGCAGGGAGTGAAGGGGGCGAAACGCTCCCTTTTCGTTGTAAGTGCGACTGTGAAATGGGGGGATGAACATGAATGTAAGAGCAAGAGCAGAACTCGAAGGAATCACACCATACGCCCTCGGACAGACAATTGAGGAGATTAAAGAACAGTATGGACTTACTAAAGTAAGGAAGCTTTCGGATAATGAAAATGTGTATGGCACTTCGCCAAAAGTCAGAGAAGCAATCATGCAGGCTTCATCTAATCTGGCATTCTATCCGGACGGATTGACCTCAGGAATCGTTGAGAAGCTTTCCACCTATTATAAATTGGACCAAAAGCAATTTCTTGTATCAAACGGTTCAGAGGAAATCATTCGTCTTTTGACAAGAGCATACATTGGTAAAAATGATGAAGCGGTCATGGCAGAGGTTACTTTCCCTCGCTATAAAACGAATGTGGTGATCGAAGGCGGCAGAGCTGTCACTGTACCGATGATCGACGGCAGGCATGATCTTAAAAAAATGCAGGAAGCCATCAACGAAAAAACTAAAATGGTATTCGTTTGCAACCCGAACAACCCAACCGGGACGATTGTCGCCAAGCAAGATTTGCTTTCTTTTATCGACAATGTGCCTTCAAATGTGCTGATCATCATGGATGAAGCTTATTTTGAATACACAGATTCTGATGAATTCCTGGATACGATGACATTGCTTGATCAATATCAAAACATCGTCATCCTCAGAACTTTTTCGAAAATCTATGGCCTTGCCAGTCTGCGAGTCGGCTATGGCATCATGCATGAAGATATCGCGACGGAGCTTCATAAAGTCAGGGACGTCTTCAATGTGAACCAGCTTGCACAGGAAGCAGCAATGGCTGCTATAGAGGACCAGGATTTCGTGAAAGACTGTGCAGCTAAAAATAGTGCAGAAAGAGCATTCCTGAGTGCGAAGTTCAAAGAGTTGGAGATTGATAGTTTTCCATCGCAATCCAATTTTTTGTTTGCTTTCACGAATAGACCGGTTATTCAGAAGCTGACGGAAAATGGTGTGCTTGTCAGGCAGATGCACCTGCCAGGGTACAAGGAAGCATTCCGGATCACTCTCGGCACACATGAAGACCATGAGTTCATTTTGCAAGTCGTCAGCCAGCTTTTTCATGAAAGGGCGGTGTAAGCCTTGGAAATCAAAACAGATCAACTTGAATGGAGAGACGCATACAAGCTCTTGCAAGGCTCAGTCCTGCCGCGGCCCATTGCCTTTGTTTCCAGCCAGGATGAAAACGGGAACGCCAATCTGGCTCCATTCAGTTTTTTTACCGTCATCAGCTCAAACCCGATGATGGTCTGCTTTTCGCCAATGAGAAGAGGGACTGACGGCGCGAAGAAAGATACCCTGAAAAATATTGAAAGCACAAAGGAGTTCGTCATCAATATTGTCAGTGAGGAGTTCGTCCAGCAGATGAATGACTGTGCGACGGAATTCGCGTCAGATGTCGATGAATTCGAGGCTTCCGGACTGACCAAGGTTGACAGTGTTGCAGTTAGACCTTCACGAGTCAAAGAGTCCAAGGTCCATCTTGAGTGTATTCTCGATCAGGTCCTGCACTTTGGCGGGGAAGAAGCTGGAGCTGGCAGCCTTGTCATTGGCAAAGTTGTTCATGTCCATGTTGAAGATGATCTTTATGAAAATGGCCGCATTAATTCTGAGAAGCTAAATCCGGTTGGCAGGCTGGCAGGCGCAACTTATACTCTGCCCCTGGCCAAAACCTTTGAACTGCAAAGAAAATAGGTGATCACATGAAATTCATTACTTTTACGAAAAAAGACGGAACAGTGAGAGCTGGCTGGATCAACTCCAGCAATATGGCAGTTGATATGCATGAAGCATCGAATGGGACATTGCCTGACAATATGCTTGCATTCATCGAAAACCATGCTGCATTCATGGAGTATATCCAAGAAAATAAAGGCTTGATTGAGACAGGGAATGGTTCTTATCCGCTGACTGAAGTAACCTTGAACGCGCCGCTCCCAAATCCTAAGAGTGTACGTGATTTTTACGCATTCGAGCAGCATGTAAAAACAGCAAGGGAGAACCGGGGGCTGGAAATGATTCCTGAATGGTATGAGATCCCGGTGTTCTATTTTACCAACCATCTTGCCATCAAAGGACCAGAAGATGAAATCAGGCGTCCGCAAGCATGCGAGTGGCTCGATTATGAATTGGAAATCGCTTGTGTCATCGGCAAGGAAGGCCGGAATATCAAGGCTGAGGATGCAGAACAGCATATATTCGGATTTTTTATCATGAATGACTGGAGTGCCCGCGATCTGCAGCGTCACGAAATGAAAGTAGGCCTTGGACCGGCGAAGGGCAAGGATTTCGCGACTTCAATTGGTCCATATCTGGTCACAAAGGATGAGCTAGATTCCATCAAGGCGGAGAAAGGCTATGACCTTCAGATGACAGCAAGGGTGAACGGACGGGAACTTTCAAGTGGCAATGTGAAGAATCTTTATTACTCCTTCGGCGAGATGATTGAGCGTGCTTCCGCGGGGACGACCCTGTACCCGGGAGAGGTAATCGGCTCAGGCACAGTTGGAACAGGCTGTATCCTGGAACTGGGTACAGATGTCCACCGTTGGCTGGAGCCCGGTGATGAAGTAGAACTTGAGATTGAAGGACTTGGTGTTTTGAAAAATAAAATAATCGAAGACTAGAAAGAAGGTGTATCAATGTATTACCGTCAGCTGGGAGAAATCCCAAAGAAAAGGCATATCCATTTTTAAAAAGGAAGACGGTTCGCTTTTTCGCGAGCAGGTAATGGGAACCAAAGGGTTTTCCGGCACACAGTCAATCCTTTATCATCACCATATGCCGACAGAGGTAGTAAAAAGTGAATTGATCGGCAGCTACATGCCTGAATATGAAGAGCAGGAATCATTGAACCATCGGCACTTCCTGACCGACCAGATTACGAAAACTGGGGATGCTCTAAGTGGAAGGGAATATATCCTCGGTAATGACGACCTCCTAATTGGATTCGCGAATATCACTGAAACGATGAAGCAATTTTACCGCAATGGTGATGGAGATGAAATGTTCTTTTTCCATCATGGATCCGGCAAGGTGGAAACGATGTTTGGAACGATAAACTATCGTCCTGGTGATTATGTCGTGATCCCAATCGGCACGATGTACAGGGTTGTTCCAGATGATTCTGAGCAGACAAAGGCATTGATTGTTGAATCGTTCAGCCAGATTACCACTCCTCGACGTTACCGCAATGAATATGGGCAGCTTCTCGAGCACAGTCCATTCTGTGAACGTGACATCCGCGGGCCGGAAACGCTGGAAACCTTCTCTGAAAAAGGGGAGCATGAGGTGATTACCAAGACGCGCGGCCATCTGCATCGTCACGTGTTGAACCACCACCCGCTTGATGTTGTCGGCTGGGATGGCTATTTGTATCCGTGGGCATTCAATATCGAGGACTTCGAGCCAATCACCGGCCGAATCCATCAGCCGCCGCCTGTCCATCAGACATTCGAGGGCCATAATTATGTGGTATGTTCCTTCGTGCCAAGGCTTTACGATTATCATCCTGAAGCGATTCCGGCACCATATTACCACAGTAACGTAAACAGCGATGAACTGCTGTACTATGTAGAAGGAAACTTCATGAGCCGCAAGGGAATCAAGGAAGGATCGATCACATTGCATCCAAGCGGAATCCCGCACGGACCGCATCCGGGCAAGACAGAAGCAAGCATCGGCAAAAAAGAAACGTTGGAGCTTGCCGTCATGATCGATACATTCCGGCCGTTGAAAACGGTAAAAAAAGCCAAGGATATCGAAGACGACCAGTATATGTATACCTGGATCGAGAAATAAGGAAATAAGACCAATTCGCTAAAGAGCGGGTTGGTTTTTTTGTTCAGCAACTGGAAAAAACATGCATTTTTTCCAGTTTGCGAATAAAATCGTATTTTTGCGAATAAAATTTTAGATTTTGCGAATAAAATCATTTTTTTGCGAATAAACATATGGTTTTTGCGAATAAAATTTTTTCGCAAAATATACTAATGGAATTCTCTAATAATCTGGGCGAAAAACATGAGCAGCACGATCTTCAGTCATTTAAAAACAAGTGAAAAATATTAAAAAAATGCAAAAACGTTTAGTTTTGAGGAATTCCTAAACATTATAAGGGTAAACTCATTGCAAAATAATCCAAACCAAAATCGGCAATACTAACAAAATCGATTACGGATTAGGAGGATATGACGTGACTTTATCTATATTCGCCTTGGGCGGCATCAATGAAATCGGAAAAAACATGTATGTTGTCCAATATGAGGACGATATTTTTGTGATTGACTGCGGAGGGAAGTTTCCTGATGAGAGTTTATTGGGAATCGATTTGATTATCCCGGAAATGACCTACCTTGAAGAAAACAGAGACAAAATCAGAGGGTTGATTGTAACTCATGGACACGAAGACCATATCGGCGGAGTCCCTTATTTCTTCAAAAAGCTGAAAGCGCCAGTATATGCAACAAATTTCACTCTCGGATTAATTGAACTGAAACTCAGTGAGCACAAACTGCTGAGAGGGACAGAGCTGAATAAAATCAATTCAGATTCAGTATTGGATTTCGGCAAGGTGAAGGTTTCTTTTTTCAAAGTGAGTCACAGCATCCCGGATTGTTTAGGAATTGTATTCCATACACCTGAGGGGAATGTTGTTCATACGGGAGACTTCAAATTCGACCTGACGCCGGCTAATGATGAACAATCTGAGATTCATAAGATGGCGAAAATTGGAACGGACGGTGTGCTTGCTCTGTTATCAGAGAGCACGAACGCAGAGCGCACTGGTTTGACGCCATCAGAAAGAATGGTGGCCAGCCATCTTGAAGAAGCCTTCATGAAAGCAGAAGGGAAAATCTTTGTATCAACTTTTGCCTCTAACGTGAACCGGGTTCAGCAGGTCGTTGAGGCAGCAATCAAGACAGACAGGAAGCTTGCGCTGCTTGGCAGGAGTATGGTCAATGTAGTCGATGTGGCGATCGAAAGAGGGTACTTGAATGTTCCTGAAGGAATGCTGATACAACCGAATGTAGTCGACCAACTGGACCCACATAAGGTTGCCATCCTGTGCACGGGCAGCCAGGGAGAGCCGATGGCCGCGCTTTCCCGCCTCTCAACAGGAAATTATCGCGATGTCTCGGTATATCCAGGAGATACCGTCATCATGGCGGCATCCCCAATTCCCGGAAATGAAAAGGATGTTTCCAAGATCATTGATAATTTGTTCAAGCTCGGCGCAAAAGTCATTTACGGCTCTGGCAGCACTACCGGCATGCATGTTTCCGGCCATGGCTACCAGGAAGATCTCAAGCTGATGCTGACTTTGATGCAGCCTAAGTATTTCATCCCAATTCATGGGGAATACAGGATGCTGCATCACCACCGCTTGCTGGCGGAATCTGTTGGTGTCGAAAAAGGAAATACATTTATCGTTAAAAATGGTGATATCGTTGACATAGAAAATGGCGAAGCGCGCCAGACACGAAATGTTCCTGCAGGTGATACGTATGTTGATGGCGTAAGTGTCGGAGATGTGGGCGAGATTGTGCTCAGGGACAGAAAGCAGCTATCCGAGGATGGAATGCTTGTCATTGTCCTGACTTTAAGCAAAGCTGAACGTAAAATCATTTCTGGGCCAGATACAATCTCACGAGGGTTTGTTTTTGTGAAAAACTCAGAGGACCTTATGAGAGATGTAAACAATCTTGTGACAAAAACAGTAACCGAACTTCAAGAAGACAATGTACATCGCTGGAATGTCATTAAGCAGGGAATTAAAAAAGCAGTCGGCCAGCACATCTTCCAAAAAACAAGAAGAAGGCCGATGATCTTGCCGATTATAATTGAAATTTAATGTTATAGTGGACCAGGTACTACACTTAGTGCCTGGTCCATTCTGTTGACATGACACTATAAGGTGTCATATATTAAGGAAGTGACACCAAATAGTGTTATTTAACCAATGGAGGGTAAAACATGGATACACAAAGAGAAATCCGCAAAACAATCATTCTAAATGCACCAATCGAAAAAGTATGGAAAGCAGTCGCAACATCAGAAGGGATCGCTGCCTGGTGGATGCCGAACACATTTGAACCGGAGCTTGGCAAAGAGTTCATTCTCCACGCAGGTCCTTTTGGAGATTCACCATGTAAGGTAACCGAATTGGAACCGCCAAATCGTCTGGGCTTTGATTGGGGGAGGGATTGGCACCTACTATTCGAACTGAAGGAGTTGGAGGGAAAGACTGAGTTCACGTTAATCCACTCTGGTTGGGATCCGGATAAGGTCACTGAGTTGGGTCAGCCTCATAGTGTTATCCAGGGAATCATGGATAATGGTTGGGACAAAATCGTTAACGAAGCACTTCCAGCCTACATCGAGGGCTAATATGTCAGCTTCACATGCAAAACATGATGTTTTCCAGGCTGTTGCAGACCCTACTCGCCGGAAAATACTGAAGCTGCTCGCAGACAAGGAGATGCCTGTTGCGTCCATAACTGAAGAATTTCCGATTACCAGGACGGCAGTAAACAAACACTTATTTGTGCTATCTGAAGCAGGTTTGGTAACCAGTAAAAAAATTGGACGTGAAACTCGCTATTCATTACAGCCAGAACCGCTTCAGGAATTGCAGGAATGGCTTTCGTTTTTCGAGATATATTGGGATAACAAACTCTCAGCATTGAAAAATTTTGTGGAATCGGATGATGACTAAGTTCCGGATGTTCTGGAAGCTTACTTCCATTTTAAAACTTCGAGCATGGAGAATTCTCCATGCTTTTTGCATTCCTGCTTAACAAATGAGGAGATAAGGTCTACACTAATAATTATCGATTACCGCATCTCGGGGAGGGAGCAGGCCATGGATCTCAAACTAAACTTAAAAGTCATCAAGGAATTATGCGGCACTGTTTCCTTCAAGCGGGGGGATGCGTTTTACCGTGCGGATAAAGTAGAATTCAAAGACTGCAATGATAAACGGCTGAATGCAACAGTTACAGGCGCGGATGTATTCCACGTCATTGTCACCAAAACCGGTGACGGCCGTTTCACAACGGAGTGCACTTGTCCCAAGCTTGCTTCTGTCAAACATGAATGCCAGCATGTAGCCGCGGTCCTGCTGGCGATTTTGGATGAGCAAAAGCATGGGTCATCAAATGCACTTAAGAATTTTGATCATCCAGGAAGTGAGCTGGCTGAAGGGCTGCTGACCATTTTCAGTGAAGGACCACGAAGAACAAGCGGCCACCAGCTCCATTTTGAAACAAGGAAGCCCTTGAATACGATATTCAAGATCGAGCCGGTTGAAACAAGTGATCAGCAAATGATGCTTGGAGTTTCGATGAGTATTGGCCCAATTGAAATCGAGGATGTTCCCGGATTCCTGATGAGTGTAGCGAATCGGCAGTCAGCATCGCTATCTAATTTATTCACCTATGATCCCGAGCTTCATTGTTTTCATAATGATATTGACTCAATCATTAATATACTTATCCAAATCGTCCAGGACTCAGAATTAAAGGTCAATAGCGATCATGACTCCTCTGTCATCATCATTCCGCCATCCTTTTGGCATCAGCTATTGCCGCTGTTGGAACAGGCACCGGATGTTAAGTTGAAAGAGGATGGCCAAGTTACCGGGCTGTTTTCTGTTTCCACCGATCGTCTTCCGCTATTGTTCAATTTTGAAAAAGTTACGGAGAAAGACTATTCGCTAAAAATTGCCGGAATCTCTGACCTGATCGTACTTCATAAATATGACCTCGTTTGGTCGAAAGCTCAGTTAATCCAGCTCAGTACCGAGGATTGCAGCAGATTATTTGAACTGAAAAATATGCTTGCCCAATCAAGAACGAATAGCATACCGATTTTACAGGATCAAATGGGTTTCTTTGTCGAAAAAGTCGTACCAGGCCTCCGCCGGATTGGGGAGGTTCAAATTGACGGCGATATAACGAAACAATTCTTATCAGAACCGTTGACCGCAAAGCTGTATCTTGATCGCGTGAATAACCGGTTACTCGCAGGGATCGAGTTCCAGTATGGAAAAATCGTTTTCAATCCGCTTGAGAACAGGGAACCTAAAGTGAATTCTCTGCTAATCAGGGACATGGAAAAGGAGGATCTGATTCTGGAGTTGCTTGATGAAGGTTCATTTGCAAAAACGGATGGCGGTTATTTTTTGCATAACGAAGAGCTGGAATATGAATTTTTATATCACACCTTGCCGAAGCTGCAAAAGCTTGTTCACGTATATGCTACTACAGCTGTCAGAAGTCGTATTTTCAGGGAGCCTGCCCGGCCGCAAATACGTGTAAAGGTGAAAAAAGAGCGGACAAACTGGCTTGAATTCAAGTTTGAAATGGATGGGATTCCTGAAAAGCAGATCCGGGACATCCTCGAAGCACTTGAGGAAAAGCGTAAGTATTATCGTTTGCGAAGTGGTGCACTTATGTCCCTTGAAACGAGGGAATGGGAGGAAATCCAGCGTTTCTTAAAGGCAGGGCCAATCCAGGATGAAGATTTGGAGAAAGGGTTGAATGTTCCTATTGTCCGGGGGATGCAAATGCTGGAATCATTCGGGGATGGATCCGTTCTAAGATTAGAAGATTCGTTCCGCACTTTTCTGGATGAAATAAGCACTCCTGGAAAAGTAAAATTTGAGGTCCCCGATAATCTGGATCCAATCTTGCGTGAATACCAGAAACAGGGTTACCAATGGATGAAAACTCTCGCAGGTTACGGGTTTGGCGGCATCCTGGCAGATGATATGGGACTTGGTAAAACACTGCAAAGCATCGCCTATATTGCATCGGAGCTTTCCAGTATAAAGAAGAACCGAAAGCCTGTCCTGATTGTCTGTCCATCTTCACTTGTCTATAACTGGCTCAGTGAATTCATGAAATTTACTCCTGAAATCCAGGCAGTCATCATCGACGGCAATAAAGCAGAGCGCTCCAAACTGCTTAAGGATGTTTCGGGCATTGATGTGGTCATCACCTCTTATATGCTTCTGCGCAGGGATATTCATCTGTACGAAAAAATCAAATTTCACACTGTCTTTTTCGATGAAGCACAGGCTTTTAAAAATCCGCTGACTCAAACGGCAAAAGCAGTGATGAACATACAGGCTGACCACCGGTTCGCGTTGACTGGCACGCCGATTGAAAACTCCATAGAGGAGTTATGGTCTATTTTCCGGGTAGTGTTTCCAGAGTTATTCCAGGGATTGAAGGAATACAGCAATCTGACAAGCAAGACCATCGCCCGCAGAATCCGGCCATTTTTACTGCGAAGGGTAAAAGAAGAAGTGCTTGGGGAGCTGCCGGAAAAAATTGAATCAATCGATAGAGTTGAATTGCTGCCTGAACAGAAGAAGCTTTATGCTGCGTATCTGGCAAAACTTCGCCATCAAACGCTGAAACAGCTGGATAAAAATACGATCAGGAAGAACCGGATCAAAATTCTGGCTGGCCTGACACGATTAAGGCAAATTTGCTGCCATCCTGCTTTGTTCGTAGACGGATACAAAGGCGACTCAGCAAAGCTGGAGCAGCTGAAACAAATCATTGAGGAATCCAGGTTTGCTGGAAGAAGAGTTCTCATATTCTCACAGTTCACGAAAATGCTCGACTTGATTGGCAGGGAATTGGCATATGAGGGAATTCCGTTCTTTTATCTGGACGGACAGACACCTCCTGAAGAGCGAGTGGAAACGTGCGAAAAGTTTAATGCTGGAGAACGGGACTTTTTCCTGATTTCCTTGAAAGCTGGGGGCACAGGCTTGAATCTTACCGGAGCTGACACAGTCATCCTTTATGATTTATGGTGGAATCCAGCCGTAGAGGAGCAGGCCGCGGACCGCGCCCACCGAATGGGACAGAAGAATAAAGTCCAGGTCATCAAATTGATCGCCAGAGGTACAATTGAAGAAAAGATGAACGAGCTCCAGGATAAAAAGCGGAACATGATCGAAGAAATAATTGAAGAAAAAAGCTCGGCTTCGCTGACAGAAGAAGATATCCGCGAAATTCTGCAGATTTAGCTTTAGTTGAGTTAAACAGGATAACGAAGAGCCCAGCTTGCATAATAGCCAACAGGTAAGCCCCTAGAATTGACTAGGGGCTTTTACTGTTTTATTTCGTATTTTCGCTATCCAGATAGGATCTCAATGTTTGCTGTAACGTACCTTTGGTCTCTGCTTTTTGATCAAAAGTGATTCCTGAATGTATCATTTTTCTTACAAGATCAGGACGCATTCCTGTAATGACTGCGTTTGAACCCATCATCGATACGCCGCTCAATACTTTTTGGAAATGGGAGATGACGTTCATTTCCATGTCTGCAATTCCTGAAAGATCCATAATTAATGTTTGGACTTTCAGCTTTGAAATATCCATCAGTACCTTCTCTTCGATAATCTGCATCCTGTAGTCATCCATCATACCGATTAGAGGAAGTACAGCAACCGAACTGCTGACTGGGATAATCGGGACGGATAAGTGTTCAACCAATTTCCTTTGTGAGTTAAGCAGTTCATCTTTGTACTTTGTATAAGTCAGGAAGAAGGTATTCAGGAATTGGTCAACTCGGTCATTGATCCTTTTCTCGAGCTGGAAGAATTCCTCGCGGTCTGTAAATCGATTGTACGTTTGATCATATTTGTTTAGGAAGTGCCACAAAGTTCGGCGAATGGCCTGAATCCATTCCAGCTTGAATGCCACAGTCAACGAATGTTCTGCCCAGGCGATTCCTTCTTGTTCAGCAAAAGCAACCAGATTGTCTTCCTGCTGCTCCACTATGTAGACAATTAACTTTTCTGCGTTCTTTAAAAGGTCGATATTTCCTTTTTGGAGAATCTCATTAATCTTCGAAGCGACATTCACCGCTTCTGATAATAAGTGTTGTTCGAAAAGTTCCCTATTGGATTGAATGAAATCGGTCACTTCATCTCTTTGGTTAAAAGTTGATTCCATTTTGTGTACACTCCCCAGCTAATTACTTAAATTTATTTAACAACATCGAGATAGTGTTAAGTCTCCTTAATTTAACTGTAACAAACAATGAGAGTAAACTCAAATAATCCAATACCACACAGCCTGATAATCAATTTTTTGCAGGATATGTGCTCAGAAAACCGAAATAATGATATAAGGTTATATTATTTAACAATCATTAGGGGGGAAACAATGGGCTGGTTCATCATTGTTATTATTGCGTACTTACCGATATTTTACCGTATTCATCGCCGTCTGGACTTCTTGGAAAAAGAGGTTGAGCGGTTAAGCAAAGAAAAGGAAGTTATCTAACATGAAACAAGAACAAGAGATGATAGGCCAGCTTCTTGATTGGGCCAGGAAAAACAATAATATCCGGACTGTGCTGATGACAAGTTCACGAGCAAATCCACATGCATTCACTGATCTGTTCACTGATTATGATTTCGAGATTTTCGTGAATGATTTAAATGCTTTTACCGAGGACGATGGATGGCTCGAGCAATTCGGTCAGCTCATAAAAAAAGTGGTTTTAGAGGATGGCAATTGGCGAACGAGACTAGTCCTATACGAAGATGGAACAAAGATAGATTTTCAGATTACGGCTAATGATTTTGTTAAACACCTGGCTTCCCTGTCAGAACTGCCGGAAGGGTATGACAATGGCTATAAAGTCTTGTTAGATAAGGATGGAATCACAAATGGAATCCAGGCTCCTTCTTACAAGGCATATATAACAAAGAAGCCGTCAGCGGAACAATTTGAAGATATTGTCAACAGTTTTTGGGGAGATTCCGCATACGTAGCGAACAGCCTTTGGCGTGATGAATTGTACTTTGCAAAGTACATGCTTGATAATATCATACGATTCCATTATCTCCAGCCTGTGATTGAATGGCACTTGGGAGTAAAACATGAGTGGAGCGTCAATCCCAATAAGTTTGGGCGATGGTTCAAGCGTTACCTGGATACAGAAACATGGGCAGAACTGGAAGGGACTTATGCTGGAGCCGGGATTGAGGAGAACTGGGAGGCTCTTTTCCAGACAGCAGACCTTTTCAGCCGTCTGTCACAGGAAGTCGGGAAGAGTTTGGGTTATGAGTATCCAATGGAATATGAGCGAAAAATGTGGACGTATTTGTTAAAGGTGAAGAAGTTGCCGCAGGATGCTAAAAGTTTTACATAGTAGAAAGACTGCCTGTGCATAATCACAAGGCAGTCTTTTACATTCTAAAAATGATCTAAATAGATTTTCTCTTCGAGACCTGTTTTTGCTGATATAAATTTTCCCTCTTCAAAGTGCTGCAAATCCGGTTCCATGTAAACCAATTCAAAATTTCCGGTTAAAGCTGAGTAAATGACAACAGCTTTTTTGTCACCATTTTTTTCAGAGGAGGCTGGCAGGGTGACTGCATCCAGTTGTTCGAATGAAGGAACATCGGGATTGTGGTGAAAGTTCTCGAGTTCGCCGTTCCTGGCATTAAGGTTAAGAAAAGTTTCCGTCTCAAAAGGTGTATACAAAGTATAACCTTGAACTCTTGGCACAGCTCTGAAGCTATAAACCTTGTATCTGGAATCATTAGCTGAGGAGTTAAAATTAAAGCCTAAAGAAACGAGATCAAAATTAATATCTTTTCCGTATATATTTTCTAAATATAATCTGGCTTTTTTTTCGGCTTTTACCTGATCCAGGATCGGTCCGTCGGTTAGCGGGCCAGTGACTCCAAAATATTCTGTGATTTGGCCGGTGACTGCATCGATCTCTCCGCCATAGCCATTTTTATTCTCAAAGCGATAGACATATATATCGTTTACCGGACTTACTTTTTCCAATTCAAATTCATCTTGCTCAATTTTTAGAGAGTCGGCGATACGGCTTTTTAATTCCGATTCCTTCAGGGGCTCGATCTGATCAGGCATTTTATGAAAACGAGTATAACTGTAGGTTAATAAGTTTACGTTTTCATAAAACTTATCGATCTCCTTAACATCTATAATATGAAGAAAGGAGCTATAGCCATGGTGGGTTTTTTCATACTCTTCCCTAAAATCTTGCCTGTGGATTTGAATATATTCTTTTAACGACTGGTATGCTGATTCATCCGTGTCAGACCACCTGCCCTGGTTAAAACGGATTTTCATCACTTCAAGCATCGCATTCAGTCTTTGAGTATTCAGGATGAGATGAAATTCTGTTGATTTTAATTTGTACTTCTCGATAAAATTCATATGATCTGTAAGTTCATTATTATATTCATGGAAACGATTCATTTCATATGAGTCAAAGTTGATTTGATCTTTGTTTTTCACAACTTCAATTATTCTGTCCATTTGCCCGAGAACATCGTAATAACCATCGGTAGCCATGAATAATTGTTCTCGCTCATTGATGTAATCGGTGAATACCATGGAAAATAGGATGCCGGCAAGAACGACTGAAACCACCCTTAGACGGATCAGTTTCATTTTTAAGATGATTTTATCATCAAGGGCTTTTGATACAGCCGGCTCTTCCATGTCATTTAATTGGATTGTCTTTTCACCAGTTTCGTAAAACTTCTTGCACGCCTCACATTCCTTCAGGTGTCCATCAACTGCTGTTTTAACAGAAGGGGTTAAGTCATTTTCTATATATAACGGATATAGATCCTGGACCACTTCATGTTCCAATTTCATTCTCCATCCTCCATTTGCTTGTAGAGTTCTTTGAATTTTTTTCTGGCCCGGTACAAGCCAACCTTGACCTGGCCGATTGTTTCGTTTGTGATCGCCGCAACTTCTTCATAAGTAAGATCGTTCACATCCCGCAAGATGATATACGTTCTGTAATTTTCCTGCAGCTTCAGTAATGTCAGTTCGATTGCATTTTGGTCATCTAAACGTTTGAATTGATCGTGCTGATGATTTAAGTGCTGGTCAATTCTATCTGATTGAAGCTCCATGCTGGTTTGTTTCTTCTTGCTGAAATTGATATATGTGTTTCTTGCAATTTTAAAAAGCCAGGTTTTTAATGAGGACTCTCCACGGAAGCTGGAAAGCGACTGAAATGCCTTCAGAAAGGTATCCTGGGTAAGATCTTCAGCAATATGTTGATTTAACGTCGCACGGTATAGGTACAAGAAAATCGCTTTCTTGTAATTTTCGTATAATTCAATCCTCGGGTCTGACATTCCATCCCCCTCTCTCTAGAAAACATAGACAGTTAGCATTGCCAAAAGTTACATATTATTTTATTTTTTATATCTAAAAGTGAGTTGAGAATGGTAAAATTAGCTAAAAACGTATCTGTACACTTAATAATATCATCGGTACATAATGAATGTTTTATAGAACGACAGGGGGATCTTTTATGGAATTGACCTTAAGGCCTATAGTTAAGGATAATTGGGAGGAGGCAATACAGTTAAAGGTTAAGGAAGAGCAAAGGAATTTTATAGCCTCCAATCTGTACTCCATCGCAGAAGTCCAATTTCTTGATCAGTTCAAAGTTTCCGCGATTTATGATGGCGATCAGATGGTGGGTTTTTCGATGTATGGAATTGACCCGGATGATCAAAATTATTGGATTTATCGTCTAATGATCGATGAAGCCCACCAGGGAAAAGGATTCGGAACGGAAGCAGTAACATTGATAGTTAACGAGATTAAGAGTGAAAACACAACAGGTATCCCAGTTATCATGATTGGATACAACCAGGAAAATGATGGTGCCAGAGCGACATACACCAAGGCCGGATTTGTTGAGACAGAGATAGCGCCCTGGGGAGAGCAGTTGGCAGCTTATAGCTTAAAAAGATACCCAATGAAAAAGAGATTCATATTTTCCTGAAGTAAATGCTGGGTGTTTGTTGGGTGTATTGAAGGGGCGAATACCAGGTGACGGATCAAGTATACTTAGTAAAGCCAAATATAAAGTTAGAAAAGGAATATTTAGAATTTTACGAAGAGTGGAAAGCAAGCGGGGAGAAATTGGCTCCATCTATCATTAGAAAGGCTCCATCTGATTTTGCAGGCATGGTCGATTTTTTCCTCAATAACGAAAAGGGGATTAATCTTCCTGAAGGCTGGGTGCACAACTCAACATACTGGCTTGTTAATGAGAATAATCGGGTGTTGGGTGCAGCAAATATCAGACATGAGTTAACAGAAAGGCTATATAATTCTGAAGGCCATATTGGCTGTGGTATCCGTCCAAGCGAGCGGCGAAAGGGCTTCGCGACGAAGATTTTGTCATTGTCCCTGGAGAAAATGCACGAGTTAGGAATTTCTAAGGTTCTTGTTACATGCAATGAAGACAATGTCGGATCAGAGCGTGCTATTTTAAAAAATGGCGGCAAAGAGGACGTCAGCTATACAGAGGAAAATGGGAATGTAGTGAAACGGTTCTGGATTGATTTAGAAAAGGATGGAGCCGAACAAGAATATTCTCTAGTAACTTCAGACAGGTTTGGCTTTAAAAGCAGAAAAGCTGTCAAAAGAAAGCCAAACTTCAGACAGGTTTGGTGTTAAACGGGGAAAAGCTGTCAAAAGAAAGGGTAACTTCAGACAGGTTTGATCCCAAACAGAGAAAAGCTGTCAAAAGAAAGGGTAACTTCAGACAGGTTTGATCCCAAACAGAGAAAAGCTGTCATAAGCAGCCTAATTGTTGCCATGCAACCAGCCAATAGAAGCTTTTTATTTTATGACCCTACTGGCCGCATATTATTGCGACTTTATGCAGGACCAACCAATTAACTGATTTCCGGTTTGTTTCCAAATTTACGGTATGAAATGAGTCTTGTCACAACACTTGCCAACGAACCGATTAATGCACTGCCAACAATATCAGAAGGGTAATGGTGACCGACCCAAATCCGGGAAAAACCGGTTAGAGCAGACAACCAGGTCATCATTATCCCTAACCTGCGATGGAACATCAACAGTGAAGTGGAAGCGGCAAAGGCAAGAACAGTGTGCTTGCTCGGGAAGGACGAATTCATTTTTGAAGGAATCAGAATACCAACTCGTCTCTTCTTGAATGGACGAGGCTTATAATAAAAGATTTTAATGAAAAATTGAATCACAAAACTGATAAAAATAGAACTCCCGGTTTCAAGGGCAATCCGTTTGTTGCGTCGGTTCTTAAAAAGGAGTAAGGCTGTTATTAGAATGTAGACATAACGGATACGATTAGACACGAATATCATTAACAAATCCACTGGCCTCAAACGGCCAGATAATCTGTTGATTAACTGGAAAAGATTAAGATCCATAAAGTTTCTCCTCATATTTTTAATCTTACTTTTCCCTGGCTGGTTCTAAAAATGTATTGAAAAAAGGAGAGGATAAAAAATGGAAGCAAAGGTGGTAAATAAAGAAGCATTCAAAGCGATAGGAGTCAAATGGGTCGGCACTTTTGAACAGGCCGCCAAAGGAGAAATTAAAGTTTTTCACAAAAATTTTCTAAATAGCAAGAAACAGATAAATAATGCTGTTAATCCAGAAAATATTCTTGGTCTGTCTTATCACATCACAGATAATGGCTTTACCTATTATCTGGCCCTAGAAGTTGAAGAGGGGACAACTACCCCTGAAGGAATGGAGTTCATCTCGGTTCCGGCCTGTACATTTGCCACAACTGAGTATAAGGGGGCAACTGTGCATGAAGCTTATACAGCCTTGTATACATGGATTAAACAGAATGGATATAATTTAAGCCAGAGTGATTTAGAGCATCTGGAAGAGTATCCAGGGAGTTTTGATCCTGTAATTGATGTACCTGAGCTAAAAATTAATATTCCGATTAAGGGGATTTAAACGAAGGTTATATTAGGGGATGAAGAGGATCCTATTAAAACTTTCCCAAGTTCATTTATATCAAAAAAAAACAAGCACTTTGGAAGCTGCTTGACCAATGGCGTTAGCAAACTTCTTTCTATCAGGCTGAGGTGTTGGTTTTTTCATTTGCCAATATCCTCCCCACCCTGGTTACTGCTTCCTATTCGAAATAATTCAAGTCCTCTTAGTAAGGCATCACCCCCGAAACCAGCCATGATGGACATCAAAAAGACTCTTAGCAGTGAATCAGCTTCGGATGAGACCACTAGAAGTGCGGCGGCTAGGGATCCTGTGAGGATCTCTTCCAGGAACCCCAGGTAAATGAACTTTTTTGTCCTTCTTGGCATGATGATCTTGCCTCGTTTTCTAACATGAGCTGTCAGTCCAACAAATCCACCGATGACCATTGCGAAAATAATGTTTTCTAACATGTTCATCACTCTCCTAAAGTCCAGATTTTTGTTGGGTCGACCCTAGGTAACTCTAGGTGTAATACTATTATACAAGTAGTAATAGTGGAAAAGCATGTGTAAATTTATCGAATTTTCAGTAAATTTAAATAGTAAAAACTATGTGTAACTTTTTGGTAAAATTTAATAATTGGGACCTTTAAAAAAAGTTACAGGCCTTTAGTCATAAAGATTGTTTTTAAATGGGTGTATTGGTAATGGAGAAGAGTAATTGGAGGGAGTTCATTAATGTTTGTTCTAAATGTTGAAGGCGCCGTGTACAGAGAAGGAAAGTGGCTAGTCATTGAACGGAGTACCAAAGAGGAACATGCAGGAGGACTGCTTTCACTTGTTGGGGGAACGGTTGAAAACGAAGGATTCTCAGTAGATTTGCTTGAGCGAACTTTGAAACGGGAGCTCTTTGAGGAAGTTGGGATCACAATAAAGGACGATGTTAAATATGTACGCAATACATCTTTTATTCTCCCGGATGGACGGGAAGTACTCGATCTTGTATTCTATTGTGAAATTGCCGCTGGTGAACCATACCCAAAAAGCAAGGATGAAGTGGAAGCAGTTTATTGGATGACAGCAGCAGAAATTTTTGCTCACCCCAAGGCTCCTATCTGGCTAAAGGAAAGCATTGAAGAGGGAGAAGTTCAAAATAGTAAAATTGAAATCAAATGATGATGCCGCCTTTTCCAGGTGGTTTTATTTTTGCCTGAAAAAGGGATATGTGTAAGTTTAGCGAATAAGTAAATGTATTTTTTAACTTTGAAAAGTGGGGTTGCAAGATGAACGCTGAAGAAGAGTTATTGAGACAGGTTAATTCGGTACTACACACAAATAAACGATGTATTTTAGGTATAGATGGTCTTAGCAGGGCAGGAAAAACCACTTTAGTGAAGAGAATCGCTTCAATGCTTACGGAAAAAGAAATCGAAACTACCGTCATTCACTTGGACGACCATATTGTAGAGCGGTCGAAGAGGTACAATACCGGCCAGGAGGAGTGGCAGGAGTATTATAGCTTACAGTGGGATGTAGATTCGCTAGTGAAATCCTTATTTGACAACTTGATACACTCAGATGAAATTGAACTCTCATATTATGATAATGAGACGGACCAACATGTTAATAGAACACTGAATCTGGCTTTTAAAAAAGTGATAATTGTTGAAGGGATTTTCCTCCAGAGAGAGGAATGGAGACCATATATTGACTATACCGTTTTTATAGACTGTCCAAGAGATGTAAGGTTTGCTAGGGAAAACAGTCAAACTCAATTGAACATTGAAAAATTCAGAAACAGATACTGGAAAGCAGAGGACTACTACATGGAAAAACTTCGTCCCGTAGAAAAAGCTGACCTAGTTGTCCCTTATACTCAATTAATGAACGATTAACTAAGAACTGCAGGTGAAGGGGATTGAATTGGAAAAAGCTATTAAGCTTTGGGAAAAGTACGGAAAAAATGTACTTATGGTGGGACTGATATGCTAGAAAAAGTGCTGCGGCACAGATTGTTATTGGTATCTATTCTTATTGGCTGGATAGAGGTGACAATTACTCCTTTCTTTGATTCAGTCACTGTAACCCCTGATTATGATTTGACAAAGCATAGACTTGGGCTGCCTCTGCCGATTATTGAACAGAACACCTGGTTGACACCATTGGAGGATGCGTTTCCATTTGAATTGGGATTAGTGAGTCCACTGGAGAATCCTACGCAGATCTTAATAGGGAATTATTTATTCCTTGTAGTGGCAGCTGCGTGTGCTGTTTATGTGATTCTTTTAAGTATTGTGTCTTTATATAGAAGGGCTCGGTGATGTTTAATGACAAATGATCTCTCTAATAAATTCAGAAGATTTGCGATCTATGAATGCAGGGAATCAAGTCCGTTATATGAGTTTCTTTCTTTAAAGATTGCTGAAGACGGTGAGATGCTTGAACTTTCATCTTCGGCAAAGAAGGGGCAGCCTGTGCCCAATTTGTTCTTTGGAGCGGTCCACTATTTAATATTGAAAGGATATAATCATAGGCTCTCGGATTTTTATCACAGTATAATAAATCATCCAGGAAAGGCAGAAGATGCATACCCTGCTTTCGTGGACTTTTGCCAAAAATATTCTAATGAGATTATTGGTTTGTTAAAAAATAAAATCGTCCAGACCAACGAAGTCAGACGATGTTCGTATCTTTACCCAGTATTCAGTCATATATATCAAATGACTAAAAAACCATTGGCATTAATTGAAATCGGAACCAGTGCAGGTTTGCAACTATGCGTGGATCAATACAGTTATTCTTATGGAACTGGAGAGTTATATGGGAATCCGAATTCTGAAGTTCATCTGTCCTCTGTAATCAAAGGGAGAAACCCGCTGCTGCAACAAATGAATAAGCCCGAAGTGGCAACAAGGACCGGAATCGACCTGCATATAAATGATGTTGGAAAAATAGAGGATTATTTATGGCTAAAGGCATTGATTTGGCCTGAACACGGTGAAAGACGGGAGTTATTTGAAAAGGCGGCAAGCTTTGTAAGCAATCAAACTTTAAGGTTAATAGAGGGGGATGGTGTCGAAATAATCAGATCCCTATCAACCGAAATTCCGGAAGAACAAGTGATGTGTATATTTCATACTCATGTTGCCAATCAAATGCCCATCGAGACAAAGGTGAAGCTTCTGGAGCAAATAAAAGAAATTGGACAACGAAGGGCAATTTTTCATATATACAATAATATTTACGATGAAAAGCTCCACCTGGATTTTTATCTCGATGGAGAAGAAAGCTTGAACACAATCGGGGAAACCGATGGCCATGGCCGTTGGTTTAAATTGAGTTACTAGAATGTTGGAATTTTTCTGTTAGGGTGAATTATATGGATAAAGGATCTTTAATTATTGCTAGCATAGGTATGGCTATATCCATTTTATACTCAATTTATCAACTTTTTATTAGTAAAACATCAGGCGGATTGGAGAAAGAAGTAGAAGAGAAGATGAAAGCCCGCCCAGTCGCCAATGTTATACGTTATTTGATCTTCATTGCTGTAAACTCTTTCCTTGCAAATATGTTTTTTGACATAGGCTGGCTGTTATGGATTAGTTTTTTTTCGGCATTTGCTTTATGGATTTTGCTGATTGAGCATCAGTTTAACTTTTCATACCTAATCAGTATCATTATGATTCTTTTGATTTTTTTAGGAGCTGGTGTACCGACCCATCAACAATCGTTTATAAACCATATCACTGATAGTACTGAGTACGAATGTTTAAGAATTGAGTGTGTGAAAGTTTCTGATGTCGTTGTGGATGATGAACTGAAGACTGAGGTAAAAGTTTTATCAATTCAGGGTTATTCATTTGATTGGTATATGTTATTTGCCAGAGGAGAACTGATTTTGAAAGATGAAGACGGCAATGTAAATGAATTCAGCGGAATCAACATCGGTGGCCTATGGCTGCTGAACTAATAACTATGATCAGGAGTGGGGATATGATTAGCGATGATAAGAGATTGCTAGCTGAAAGATGGTTCGGAGAATATTTTACACAGGGGAATCTTGGTGTGATTGAGGAACTGACCACTGAGGATTTTGTTTACTATTCGCGAAACGGTGAAAACTCACGGGAATCAATGGTTGATTTCATGAAATGGTATCAATCCGTTTTTCATGATGATGAATGGGTGCTGGAGGATTTGATTGAACAGGGCAATAAGCTGGTAGTGCGTTACACCGGCTGGATGACCTATAAAGGTGGCTGGTTTGATATTCCGTCAGAAAACCAACGGGTAAAAGAGACTGGTATCATGATCTTCATATTTAATGGCAGCAAGGTAAAAGAAATGTGGTGTGAGAATAGCGATGCGGGTATTTTATATGATTTAGGGGCATTGGAAAAAAACTCACGAAGTATTTTAGGAGGGTGAGGAATGGCTGGAACAGTATTTTGGTTTCTGGTTGCAGGATTTGTCGTTCTGTTTATTTGGGGCTTGATGAGTAAATCTAGAAAGCTTCTTATTATAAGTGGATTGGCAATTACCCTGCCATCCCTATATTTTCTGGGCGCGGAGAATGGATTCAGGCTGTTAGCACTAGTTCCGTTGCTTCCCTTCGGATTTAGTTGTTTTTTTGCAAAACAAAAGAAGAACAGCAGATAGATGGAGAGCAGAATTTCACCTGCAGAAAACATTTACTGTGCGGAGGAAAATATGAAAATTCGATTAGCCAATAAAAGGGACATTGAGCAGTTAATAAAGATGAGATGGGACTTTACGCTCGAAGACTACCCAGAAATGGGGGAAGGTGTGAAGTTTAGCTCGTTTGAAAATGAATGCAGAAGGTTTCTTGGAACCGCGATAGACAGCAGCAAGTGGTTTGTTTGGGTAGCTGAGAAAAATGGGCAAATCATTTCCCATATTTATGTTGAGTTGATCCAAAAGGTTCCGCGCCCAGGCAGGGTCACACATCCGTTTGCCTATATGACAAATGTATATACTGTTCCTGAATATAGGGGAAAAGGAACTGGCAGCAAGCTGCTATCACGTGTTAATGAATGGGCCGAGGAAAAGAAGCTTGAATTCATCATTGTTTGGCCCAGCGAAACTAGCAACGAGTTTTATGGCAGAAACGGCTACACACATTGTGCAGAACCAATGGAACGGCATTTTTAAAACGATTGTTCTTAAGAATAACATTTATTTACAATAATATTCAGATAATTTGAAACCTTCTATCCTGATAAACGTATTACCGTATATATTGGGAAATGGAGGAAATGATTATGCCTCGCTTAAGTTTTAATACAGAGAATACAACGAATATAATCCTCGTTACAGCAATTATTTTACTCATCAGCAGTTTGTTCATGCCACTCGTTTTTGTTTATTTTATACAGGATTATCTTTACCTGTCAGCCGATAAATGGTTTTATGATACTCCGCCATCGGCTTATATACTTTTCATGATTGGTATGCTATGGATCTCGGTAACCTTATTCCTGTATTTATTTCTTGATTGGAAGTTTGATTGGAAAGGCGTAAAGTGGATTTCACTTCTCCTCATGTTAGGCTGCATTCCATTTTTTATGTTCGGCGTGTCGAACTATTATTACCTTGATGACAAGGGAATGCACTTTAATGAACATACAACGTTCAATACAATCAATTCTTATTATTGGGAGGATATGAAGGAAGCGAAAGAGATCTTCGTGAAGAACAATGGAGTAACAGTAGTAGACCATTTAAATTTGATTACAAAATCTGGAGAAGTGATTGAACTGCCTTATAACAGCAAGGTTCAGAACAACAGATACAAAATCATGGAGAAACTGCAAGAAAACAATATCACCCTAACCAATAATATGGGAGATTTATATGAATGATTTCAACTTAAAAAGAAAATACGGTGACCGAGCAGACTGGCTTCGTGTGGTTCAGAGAGAATTCATTCAGCAGTATTTTAATGAAGAACGCTTTAAGGGCTACGTTACCTTATTAAAGGTCATCAAAGTGACCGATCCATTAGAGCTGGAATATGGGGATCAAAAGATTTGCATTGTAGATGAAGGTTATACCTGGCTGCAGCATTTCCCAGAGGGTTCACGCCATTCCGTGACAACCATGTATAATGCTGCAGGAGAGATTGTCCAATGGTATATCGATATATGTTATCGCATTGGCATTGAAAATAGCCGTCCATGGATGGATGATCTTTTTTTGGATATCATTATCCTTCCCTCCGGAGAAGTGTTTCACAAAGATGCTGATGAATTAGAATGGGCCTTATCCTCCGGTGCTATAGATGACGAACTATATAAAATTGCAACCTCTGAGGCTGTCTCAATAAAAAAACAAATCGAAGCAAATAAATTTGAATTGCTTCATTTATCTAAGGTGCATAAAGAATTTTTGGAACGGAAGATGGGCAGTTAATGAAATGGTGAGGAGCGATTTGTGTTGGACCATATTGAAGTTCGGGATTTTAAAGAAAGGTTTTTAAGCTTTTATAGAAAAGCAATAGAAACGGAAGTGGATACAGAAGAAAGATGGAAGCTATGGGAGGAGCATTATGGCTTTGCGGCTGTTCCACCTGGTTCAGAAGGAGAAAAGTTAGCAAGACAGCTCCTAGATAATTCGTGGGAACAGTATGAACAGCATATTGAAGACATCATTTCATGGAATCCGGATCAGGCTGCAATAACGGATAAGTTAGGGGAAGTAAAACAAGTTTTAGGATTTAAAGGTGATATTACCTTATTGCTGTTATTCTTTGTTGGCAATTTTGAAGGGAATGCCTTCATTGCTCCTACTGAGGACGGGAACATGGCTTTATGCTTCCCAATTGAGATTCAGTCAAAAAGAGATTCCGAGATTCTTATTTACCACGAATTAGCTCATGTCGTACACTTTCATAAAGCTGACATCAGTACTAATTGGGAACGGTCAATTGCTTCAACGATCATCCAGGAAGGGATCGCGATGCACACAAGCAAGGTGCTTGTACCGGGAAGGAAGCTTGTTGAGTATATTGGAAATGATGATCAATGGGTGACATTATGCAATGAGAAAGAATTAGGGATTCTTTCCGGTGCCATTCCTTTTCTGGAGAAGAGCGATTCCGAATCAGTCTTTCGATTTACATTAGGCGAGGGGACATGCGGATTCCAAAACGAGGCCTATTATATAGGCTGGAAGCTGGTAGAGCATCTATTGGAAAAAGGAATGTCATTGAGTGATTTAGCAGGCTTACACGAGCCAGATTTACCAAGATTTGTTGCAACTCACCTGAATCTATATATAGAAAGCAAATGGTCGGATTATGTATGTAAAGATATATAGATATCGCTTAAAGCCGATGAGGGAGCAAGAATACCTCGAAATACAAAGCGAAGCAGAGCGGATTTATTCGCATTTTATACAGAAACAAACTTTGTTTTTGCAAAGCAGCGAAGATAGGGAAATTTGGCAGGAAATACATATCTATCAAGATAAGAAGAGCTATACTGAAACTGTCTCTTTAGTAGACCAACAGCCTGAAATCCAGGTTTTGTACAACCGGTTCCTTGAGGTGATCAATTCAATTAATGAGATGTCTGAAGAAGACTATCAATTGATTGATATAGATTTTCTACGCGAATTTTCAGAATAGAGTTAAAAGATTTAGGTTAAAAAAGTGAGGGAACAATTTGTATTTCCCCTCACTTTTTTATGCTATCAACTTACTAACAGAATTAAAGGCAGGCGGATACTCAATTTTCCCCTGTAATCCAGTTAATGAACCTTTCTTTAGTTCAAGAGCCATAAATACCTCTTCAGGAACAGGAAAAGGGGGAACTATTCCAAATTGGCTTGTCGGCGAAAAGCCAAAACGAGGGTAAAAATTCGGGTGCCCAAGAACAAAAATATGATCACATCCTAAATCCCTGCAAGCTTTAATTCCTTCATTGACCAAGTCAGAACCGATTCCGCTATTTTGATAATCTGGTTTCACGGACATTGGAGCAAGACCTAAAGTAGGGACAATTCCCTGGTCAGTAACAAGGTGAATGACACTGAAAAGTATATGTCCTATTATTTCACCTTCATTCTTGGCGGCAACGAGGCTCAAACCAGAGACAAAATGCTCCGATTCCCTTATAAGTTCGACTAAAGAAGCTTCATTTTCTCCATTTTCAAAAGCCAAAACAATTAATTCCCTAATGTATGTATAATCATTGGGGTTTTCTGGGCGAATGATATAATCAGCGTTGTTCATATTTCTTGTACTCCTTCCAGACAAGGTTGGGTGTGTGATTGTATCTGATTTCATATTAGCAGAAAATCCCAAAAAAGTAATCGAGATTTTAACAGAAGAAATCCTTTCACTTATCGTACTCTTATCTGTTATGATAAAAGCTGGCTTTTTGCCGGAATCAATATTTTTGAGGAGAACCTGAATGAAAAATAACCTTCCATTTACCATTACCAAGAATGATACGTTCTTTGATTTATTAGGAGATTATATTGGTGATGTCTTTTATGATATATTGCCTGAAAAGGGCTATGAACTGCGTGATGAACAGATTTATATGGCCTTCCAGGTGGAGCAGGCCTTTAAGAATAAAGGAATTGTTTTTGCAGAAGCGGGCGTCGGTACCGGCAAGACATTCGTCTATCTTATTTATGCCATTCTATACGCAAGATATATGGGAAAGCCGGCGATTGTTTCTTGCTCGGATGAGACGTTGATCGAGCAGCTCGTGAAAGAGGGCGGCGATATCGAAAAGCTAGAAAAGGCGCTAGGATTGAAGGTTGATGTCCGTCTCGCAAAAGCAAGGGAACAGTATGTGTGCGTGAAGAAGCTTGACGACCTTTCAAACACGTCGAATGAAAAAGAAATTCTGGATGTCCACGACCAGCTGCCAGATTTCATCTTTGATGAAGGAATCTCAATGAATTCATTCACTCGCTATGGCGACCGAAAGGAATATCCATGGGTCACGAATGAAAAATGGGCTTCTATGGCCTGGGATCCACTTCAGCAATGCTCAACATGCAGCTGGCGCCATCGCTGCGGCCAAACCTTGAACCGTGATTATTATCGTCATGCGGGCGATTTGATCATTTGTTCTCATGATTTTTATATGGAGCATGTGTGGACAAAAGAATCTCGTAAGCGGGAAGGGCAGATGCCATTGCTTCCAGACGCAAGTACGGTGATTTTTGACGAAGGCCATTTGCTTGAATTCGCGGCGCAAAAGGGATTAACATATCGGTTCAACTCTCAAACTTTGACCACTGTCCTTACAGGATATATGCACCAGGACGTCCGGGAAGAATCTCTTTATTTAATCGAAGATATTCTGGAGCTCCATGATGCATGGTTTGACCTTTTGGTTAAAAATTCCTCGGCAGTAGAAGGGTCTAATCGAAAAGAAGTACCGATGCTATCAAATATCAGGCAGACTGCGGAAACTCTTGAGAAAAAGGTTACCGATTTAATGGACCAGCTGGTTTTTGATGCCGAAATGTTCCTGATCGACGAGTACCATTTAAAGATCATGGAAGAATATCTCGAGTTTTTCGCTTATGGTCTATCGATTTTCCTAAAGAACGACGAAGGGATTTTCTGGCTAGAAGAGAATGAAGTACAAACATCGCTGGTTATCATGCCTCGACTCGTTGAGGATATATTGAAAAAAGAAGTATTTTCACAAAACATCCCATTTGTATTTTCATCAGCTACATTGTCCCAGGGGGGAGACTTCAGCTATATAGCGAAAAGCCTGGGGATTGAAAAATACTCCTCCTTTACTGTTGCATCTCCATTTGAGTATGAAGAGCAAATGGAACTGGTTGCACACAGTGAGGATGATGAAATAAAGAAATGGGACAAAATAGGAGAAGACCTTAGGTCCAGCAATGGCAGCTCTCTTGTTCTGTTCTCGTCCGAACAAGAGATGGAACGATTCCGGGCATGGACTGAAAATCAAGAATGGAGTTTCCCTATCTTGTTTGAGGGAGACCGTGAAATTAGTGAAACCGTTAAGGGATTCCAGAATGGCATTGCAACCGTTCTATGTTCATACAGTCTATGGGAAGGATTGGATGTCCCGGGAGAGTCATTAATCCAAGTCATCATCTCGTCCTTGCCATTCCCGCCTCATGACCCAGTCTTCCAGGCGAAAAGAAAGCATGCGGATAATCCAGCTGCAGAGGTTGATATACCTTATATGCTGCTCCGCCTAAGACAGGGAATGGGCCGCTTGATCAGAAGCAGCCAGGATAGCGGAACAGTGCATGTATGGCTGACTGCAAATCAAAAAGCAGCGTACTTTGAAGAAATAAAAGGTGTGCTGCCTGTTCAAAATATTCAATGGAAATAGAAAAATCCCGAAAGGACAATCCTTTCGGGATTTTTCAGTTAGATGTTAGCCTCTGCAGCCACATTTTCTATGGCGGCGGTCACGATCGTCATCCCGATCATCCCGAGCGCCTGCTACTAAATCCTCAAGTATACAACGGCGCACAGCACGGCAGAGGTCATCAAAATCAACAGTTGCCCTGACTTTGTCTCTGTCCCGGTTAGGGAAAAACACGCCAGCTACATCATTATCATTTCGATTGTATCCCATTAGAAACTCAACTCCTTTCCATCATGAAAGATACTTACACAATATCTTATGTGGAGAGGGACAAGTTGTCAGGGTCTCTACCTATTTTTTTCATAAATGTGCTAGTCTCATATAGAAGTAGTTAAAAAGTTTAGCAGATAGAAAAAAGCAAGCGAAGGCCGCTTGCTTTTTTTAATGCATATGGCGGTATACACCAATGACTTTACCAAGAATGGATACATTTCGAAGGATAATTGGATCCATCGTAGGGTTTTCCGGCTGCAGCCTGAAATAATCCTTTTCCTTGAAGAAGCGCTTTACTGTTGCTTCATCATCCTCTGTCATCGCAACAACAATGTCTCCGTTATTAGCTGTTTTCTGCTGCTTGACAATAACGTAGTCGCCATCAAGAATGCCTGCTTCAATCATACTGTCCCCCATGATTTCGAGCATGAAAACCTGCTCATCATGTGGAACAAGGCGGTCAGGAAGAGGAAAGTACTCTTCTACATTTTCGATTGCGGTAATTGGCATACCAGCAGTTACTTTACCGACAACAGGTACATTGACCACTTTATATTTAGGGATGCGGCTATCTTCTTCTATTTCGAGAATTTCTATTGCACGCGGCTTAGTAGGATCGCGTCGGATCAAGCCTTTGCTTTCAAGTCTTGCAAGGTGTCCATGGACAGTGGAGCTGGAAGCAAGCCCCACAGCTTCACCGATTTCGCGTACGGATGGCGGATACCCTTTTTTCTTGACTTCACCTTTTATGAATTCAAATATATCTTGTTGACGCTTCGATAACTTTGTCATATTCACGCACCTCGTATATTTTCTTGTCCTAATTATACCATGTCTTTTCCACAGATACAAACATAAGTTCGAATTTTTAGGTTGACACAAAACAAATGTTCGATTTATAATAAAATCAATAAACCGAACATACATTCGTCAAGGGGTGCCGTAAATGAAAAAGCTTTGGGAAAACTATTCATATGCAATGATCCTGCTTGCTGTCAGCTTAATTTTTTCAATCGTCGCAAAAGCACAGTTAAATAACGAGGATGCATACATAACTGTTACTATAGAAGAAGGGCAATCATTATGGGAGATTGCTGAATCATTTGCCAGTGAACATAATCTTTCTGAAAATGAATTTATAAGCTGGGTAGAAAAAGAAAACGGAATTATAGGTGAAACAATCGTTCCAGGCGATGAGCTGGTAATCCCTGTGGAGGCTGAGCATATTGAACCAACACAGATTGCGGATGCGGAAAGATAGGATGAAATAAGGTGACAACATGAAAGCAATTATCTATTGCCGCGTAAGTACAACAAAGGAAACACAGGAAACTTCCCTGGCCAGACAGGAGGAAGAGCTGCTGCGGCTGGCAGGCAATTATGGTTTTGAAGTAGCTAGTATTATTAAGGAACAAGCTAGTGGTTATGATCTTGAGAGAGAAGGGATTCTTGAACTGCTGGAACTGATCAAGGATAAGAAGATTGGTGCCCTGTTGATTCAGGATGAGACGAGACTTGGAAGAGGAAATGCCAAAGTCGCGATTCTTCATTGCATCTTGAAAGAAAATGTAAAGTTATATAGTGTCTCCCACAGTGGGGAGCTCCAGTTATCCGAATCAGATTCGATGGTGCTCCAAATTGTCAGTATGGTGGAAGAGTATCAGAGGAAGATCCACAATATTAAAATCAAGCGTGGGATGAAACGAGCAGTTGAGCATGGATATAAACCGCAGCGCAACTTGAAAAATCAAGGTGAAAACTCCGGCCGGGAACGAAAAGAGATGCCGGTCGAGGAAATTGTCAGACTGCGTAATAACGGGCTTACCTTTGCTGAAATCGCAGCAACACTAAGGGGTTTTGGATATGACGTATCCAAAGCAACGGTAAACCGAAGATATCTTGAGTATACAGAGACAGAGGAATAAGAAAGCTCTATTCTTGTAAAATCCAAAAAATTTTAGTAAGATGACATTTGACGTAATTTTTTACAAAGGAGCTTTACAATGCTATCAAGTGATAAAATTGCTAGAATCAATGAACTGGCAAGGAAAGCAAAATCATCAAAGTTGACAGAAGAAGAAGCAAAGGAACAAACAAAGCTTCGTGCGGAATATCTACAATCTTTCCGATCTTCTATGCTTAATACACTTAAAGGTGTTACCATTGTGGATCCTGAAGGCAATGATGTTACCCCTGATAAGCTCAAAGAAGAAAAAACGAAGAACAAGCTTCATTAAATATATGAAAAAATGGAATACATACAGCATGTATTCCATTTTTATTTTGTTGTAAATTCTTTGACACCGACAAAAGCAGTATTACGATTACTTCCGGCTGTTCGGGCTATTCAGAATTCCTAAATAATGCACTCTGCTGCAATATCTTTTGCATCTGCATAAGCAGTGCATTTACATAACAATAGCTAGTTTGTGTCAAAATAGATAACAATACGGCCATTTCTGTCTCCTTCAGGCATAATTTGTTGTATAATAATTTCTCTCGCTATAATATTAAGGATGTAGCTAGTACCTATAGAAAGGATGTATTTAATGTTTAAAGAAATTGATATGCTTTCAATTGATTCCATCCGTACTTTATCAATTGATGCAATTGAAAAGGCAAATTCCGGCCACCCTGGCATGCCGATGGGGGCAGCTCCGATGGCTTACACATTGTGGACTCGTTATATGAACATCAACCCAAAGAATCCAGAATGGTTTAACCGCGACCGTTTTGTATTGTCTGCAGGACATGGTTCAATGTTGTTATACAGCTTGCTCCATCTTGCAGGTTATGATTTAACCATGGATGATATTAAACAATTCCGCCAGTGGGGCAGCAAGACTCCAGGACACCCTGAGTTCGGCCATACTGCCGGTGTAGACGCAACAACTGGACCGCTTGGCCAGGGGATTGCTATGGCAGTCGGTATGGCAATGGCTGAACGTCATCTTGCTGCAGTCTACAATAAAGATAACTTTAATATCGTTGATCACTATACATATAGTATTTGCGGTGACGGCGATCTAATGGAGGGTGTATCTGCTGAAGCAGCATCACTTGCAGCTCACCTGAAGCTAGGCAGAATGATCGTTCTTTATGATTCGAATGATATTTCTTTGGATGGCGATCTGGATAAGTCATTCTCAGAAAGTGTTGAAGGACGTTTCAAGGCGTATGGCTGGCAATATATTCGCGTGGAAGATGGCAATAACCTTGAAGAGATCGCAAAAGCAATTGAAGAAGCAAAGACGGATGAAGACCGTCCGACAATGATTGAAGTAAAAACGATTATCGGCTATGGTTCACCTAACCTATCAGGTAAATCAGATGTTCACGGCGCTCCGCTTGGGGCTGATGAATTGAAGCTTACGAAGGAAGCTTATAAGTGGACTTTCGAAGAAGACTTCCATGTGCCAAGTGAAGTGTACGATCACTTCAAACAGCAAATCGCTGAAAAAGGTGAACAAACAGAACAGGCTTGGAACGAACTTTTTGCAAAATATAAGAGTGAATATCCTGAACTAGGAGCCCAGCTTGAAAAAGCCATGAAGGGTGAGTTAGTCGAAGGATGGGATAAAGACATTCCTGTATACGAGGAAGGAAAGAGTCTTGCGAGCCGTGCTTCCTCTGGAGAAGCACTTAACGGAATCGCGAAGAACCTTCCATACTTGGTCGGTGGATCTGCTGACCTTGCTGGATCAAATAAAACAATGATCAAGGGATCAGGCGACTTTTTCCCGAATTCATTCGAAGGCCGCAACATCTGGTTTGGTGTCCGTGAATTCGCTATGGGTGCTGCGATGAACGGTATGGCGCTTCACGGCGGACTAAAGATATTTGGCGGAACATTCTTTGTGTTCTCTGACTACCTAAAGCCGGCAATCAGACTTGCTGCACTAATGGGCTTGCCTGTAACTTACGTATTCACTCATGACAGTATCGCAGTAGGGGAAGACGGTCCTACGCACGAACCAGTTGAGCAGCTGGCAGGACTTCGCGCAATGCCGAATCTGTCAGTGATACGTCCTGCAGATGGGAACGAAACAGCGGCTGCATGGAAGCTTTCAGTTGAATCAACCAAGACGCCAACAGCTCTTGTGTTGACTCGCCAAAACCTGCCGACAATCAAAGATACTGACAAGAACGCTTATGAAGGCGTATCTAAAGGTGCCTATGTCATTTCTCCGGCTGGAAAAGACACTGCTGACGCACTGCTTCTGGCAGCAGGATCAGAAGTTGGACTTGCAGTGGAAGCCCAACAAGCTCTGGCTTCAGAAGGCATTGACGTTGCGGTTGTCAGCATGCCTTCATGGGACCGTTTCGAACAACAGTCCAAGGAATACAAAGAAAGCGTAATTCCTAAGTCTGTCAAGAAGCGTCTTGGAATTGAAATGGGATCTTCACTTGGCTGGCACCGTTACGTGGGTGACGAAGGGGAAGTTCTTGCAATCGATACATTTGGAGCGTCTGCTCCTGGCGAGAAGATCTTGGAAGAGTACGGCTTCTCTGTAAACAATGTAGTCGCACGCGTAAAAGCATTACTTGAGCAAAACTAAATAATTGAATGTAAAAGAGTACGGAATCAATATGGTTTCGTACTCTTTTTGTTTGGAATAAATAATGGGAATTCATGTTAAAATCAATTTGGGTTATGACTAAAAGTAGAATACAAGTAATTTCATTAATATATTTTTTTCATCACCTTGCAACCAGAAAGTGGTTGACTTCGCCTAAAGAATAGAAGCAAACAAGGAGGTGCTGCTTTTGGAACAGAAAGAATTGATGCTGCGAATCCAGAATGGAGATGAGTCAGCATTCGCTGAATTATTGAATCCATTGATTGAAAAGGCATATAAAACGAGCTATAGTATTGTCCGGTCAAAGGAAGAGGCAGAAGAAGTCGTCCAAAACGCTATGCTTGAAGCATATCGGAATATCATGGCCGGTAAGGAAATTGTCTATTTTAATACCTGGTTTTACAAGTTGGTTTCACACCGGTCCATTGATAGCGTAAGAAAGAGTGCAAGAAAGAAGGAAACGGTAATTGAAATTGAAACGTTACAAGATCATTGGGGAGTAGTAGACGCGGTGATTCAGGAAGAAATGCATCTTGAAATCAATCAAGGAATTCAGTCTCTCAAAAACGGAGATTATCGGAATGTGCTGCTCTTATACTATTATCAAGATTTTTCTATCCAGGAGGTTTCAGAAATGCTTGGCATAAAAACCTCAACAGTCAAATCACATCTTCACAGGGCCAGAAAAGCTCTAAAGACTAGGCTAATGGAAAATCAAATGATAGGGGTGAGCACATAATGAATAAGGAAGATAAGATGATCAAAAGAGAGATAGAGGAAGACATGGATAAGATTGAGGTGCCATCTTCTCTTTATGATTTTGCCAAAAATATTAAGAAGGAAGAAAGACAAAGGAAATCAACTGGAAGAATTAGCAGAAAGAGAACTTTACAGGTCGCCGCAGCAGCTGTGATTGCTCTTGGGGTAACGGCTGGTTCGGCATTCTATAATCCTTCTGTAGCAGAAATGGCTTCTAAAATCCCTTACCTGGGACAGGTTTTCCAGACGAAACCTGTTAATACCATGCTTCGGGATGCACTGGAAAAAGAAGGGTATGATAACTTCTCCCTAGGGATGACACCGGGTGAAGTGACCAGTTTTGAAATCAGGATTAAAGGTTCTGAAAAGGATGCTGACCGTGAGCGGGAGAAAATAACCGCAATAACAGATAAAGTCCTCAAAAGTAAAGGATATGATGCTTATAAAATCAAAGTCAGCTCCTACCTTCCTCAAGTTACACCACTGACGAAGGAGGAAGAGGAATTAACCAAGCTTGGTGAAAACCTAGAAGCTGCCCTAAAGCAAGCAGGGTTTGACATTCTATATGTAAATCCGTTCAATAGCCAGATTGAAGTTGCTATACCAAAAACAGAAACAAGTGCAGAAGAAATTAAAAAGGCAACAATTCAAGCAGCCAATAATAATGGTTACGAAAGAGAGGTTACCATAGAAATTGTCGATATAGAAAAAAATAACCGCGAAGATATATGGCTGGGTTATATGAGAAGCATATATGAAGGAATGGCTCTGAAAAAAGAGTATCACGTAACCGGTTATGGGTATTCATACAAAAATAATAAAATGAAAATGATCATAAAAACTAATTTGAAGCCATCTGATAAGGAAGCAGAAGAAACGGTAAACAACATTCGTGAGGAAATCGTTAAGTTTGTTGAAAGTGAAAAACAGAATTCAAATGTAAAGGAAGATGAATACGAGATAATAATCCGCGATAAAAGTGGAAATGACTTGCCATATTAAGAGAATGTCAAAAAAGCGGCAACCTCCGCTTTTTTTTTGTTCAAGTATAAAATTGAATGAGGAAACAAATAATGGTAAAATAAAAAACGAACTGATGTTCCTAATTATTAGAAAGAGGTGCTGAAATGATTACAGGAATTGTTCCTTATTTAGTGACAAATGGAAATGGCCAGAAAGCAGTGAAGTTTTACCAGGAGGCACTTGGAGCCGAAGTGGTTAGTCTGCAAACATTTGGTGATATGCCTGCGAATCCTGAATACCCGCTTCCTGAAGAAGCAAAAAATCGAGTATTGAACGCCCAGATGAACATTGGAAATGCGAAATTGATGCTATCTGATACATTTCCTGGATACCCATTTCAGCTTGGATCTCAAGTCACAATCGCATTAATGGTGGATAATCCCTCTGAAGCTCAGACAATTTTTGAGAAGCTTCAAGCAGGCGGAAAGGTTACAATGCCACTTCAGGAGACCTTCTGGAGTCCCGCTTACGGCCAGGTGACAGATCAATTTGGTGTCGAGTGGCAAGTATCAACAGAAATGAAGAAATAAATCCTGAGCTGGACTGTTAAGGCAGTCTGGCTTATTTTTGATATAGAGATTGAAAAGATGAACGATGTGGAATCAATGATAATATTAACTTCGCTTAACAGGAGGTAAAGAAATGACAGAAAAGTTTGAAGGGAAGACAGTCGTCATAACCGGCGGATCTAATGGTATTGGTAAAGGGCTTGCCGAAGCATATGCAAAAGAGAACGCGAATGTATGTATTGCAGATATAGATGAAACGAAGGGGAAAGAGTTGGTTTCCAGCCTAAAAGAGTTGGGTGGACAAGCTGCCTTTTACAAAACAGATGTCAGGAAAGAAGAGGATCTTGTCAGCCTGGTAGATCGTGTTATCAATGATTTCGGTCAGATTGATGTATTGATCAATAATGCCGGGGTGTCAAGGTTCAAGCCTTTATTTGAGCTTACTACTGAGGAATGGGAAGATGTTGTTTTTACCAATCTCAGAAGTGTATTCATTGGATCCCGTGAAGCTGCCAAAAGGATGAACGAAGGTGGACGGATCATTAATATAGCATCAACAAGGGCGACTATGTCTGAACCGAATTCCGAAGCTTATGCTTCCTCTAAAGGAGGAATTGTTGCATTGACACATGCCCTTGCCGCTTCGCTTCAAGAGAAAGGGATCACAGTCAACTCGATAAGTCCAGGCTGGATCCAGACAGAAGATTATGATGGCTTACGTGAAAAAGACCATCTTCAGCATTGGTCCAACCGTGTCGGGAGGCCGGAGGATATAGCTAAAGCATGTCTCTATTTAGCTGACCCGGGGAACGATTTTATTAATGGCCAGGACCTTGTTATTGATGGCGGTATGACGCGGAAAATGATCTATGAAGAGTAAAATAAATGAGAGGGGGCTGCGAAAATAATAGCGGCTCCCTTTCAACTTTGAATGATTTTTTATAAAATAAGAGGAAGAAGTAAAGTATTTGGGAGAGAAATCATGAATGAAATACAGTAAAAAGAAACCCAAAAAGAAAAAGCAAGTGCAGAGAAACTTCAATCTGGCTATTTTATTGTTTGTGAGCTTTGTTGGTTTTTTCCTGCTTGATAGATTCCTAGAGTTATATAATGATAATTTCAAAAAAATGAATGTTGGCGTTAATAGTTCAATCGGTGAAGTAGCCAAATATACTCCGATGATTGAGGAAGAATTGAAAAAAGTGGGAATGGACGATCACACCGTCACAGTCGCAGCTTTAATGATGCAGGAGAGCAGAGGGGAAGGCGGCGACCCAATGCAAGCTTCTGAATCATTGGGATTGGCTCCTAATACCATACAGGATCCGCAACAGAGCATTCAGCAAGGTGTAAAGTACTATCAACGTGTCGTGAATCATGGTAACAAAATGCAGGTGGATTTCCCGACTATCATCCAATCATACAATATGGGAATTGGTTATATTGATTTTATAGCTAGAAACGGCGGGAAGCATAGCGAGGAGCTGGCAAAAAAGTTTTCCATGATCCAGGTAGAAAAAAATCCGCAAACCTATGATTGCGGCGGGGACAAAGACAATTTCCGCTATCCTTATTGCTACGGCGATTTCACTTATAGTACGAAGGTGGCCAAACATATGGAGTCCATTACAGTTAGCAATCCAGATAATTTTACAGAAGAAAATACAAAAAGTTCTTTTTAGGTTGCATGATATGATAAACCAAACATCCGGGGTTCCGGGTGTTTTTATTGTGAAAAATATTTTTTGAGGCAGCAGGAAAAAAGAATGAACACGGTAAATATATTAGTAATAAATACCCATACTAATTATCAGGAGGTGTGTACAAATGTTCGAATATGGCAAGGACATTCCGTTGGACGGTGCGGTTGTGAATCAAGCAGAACAACAAGGAGCTGGCGAGGAACAGGGAGTCACAGAGGGAGCTGTTTTCAGCTTCGACCATCGCAAAGACATTCCATTGGACGGAGTAAAATAAGCAGAAAAAAAAGCCTGAAAGAAAACAGGCTTTTTTGCTGTGTTAAAATTGTTTAGCGAGCTCATTGGCGCGTTGAATGGCTTGCTGCTTGATTTCTTGTGCTTTATCAGGCATAGCAGCCATACCCTCAATTGCCAGTGTTTCAGCATCGGTGATTCCCATGAATGCAAGAACAGCACGAAGGTAGCGGTCGCCGAACTCCAGATCCTTAGCAGGACCTTCTGAATAGATACCGCCGCGCGCCTGGATGTGAAGAGCCTTCTTGCCTCCAAGTAAACCAACTGGACCCTCTGCCGTATATTTGAATGTTTTTCCGGCAATCGCGATGTTATCGATATAAGCTTTCATTTTTGGCGGGAAGCTGAAGTTCCAGAATGGTGTTACAAAAATATATTTATCCCCGGCAACAAACTGATCTGTCAGTTTATTGATGGCGCTCACTTTTTGTTTTTCATCGTCGCTTAGCTGTTCGAAAGCCGAACCTTGCTGTAATTTACCCCAGCCGCTGAAAACATCTGTATCAATAAATGGTATGTCCATTTTATAAAGGTCCAATCTGACGATCTCATCTTCAGGATTGTTTTCACGATAGGCTTTAATAAACTCCTCACCAACCGATAAACTGAACGATTCCTCAACCGGCTTCGGATTTGCTGTAATGTAAAGTACTGTTGCCATGAATAGTCATCCTTTCTATATCTGATTAACATTGATATATTCCCCTGTTTACTAGCGAGTATTCCACTTTCGAATAAAAAAACTGTAAAACATCGGATTTCGTGACTACCAAACAGGTGAAAATTATAATAAAAAGTGAGAAAGTTTTGAATTCGACATAATTAGTGGATTTTTTCGGCATCTTTAGACAAACGCTGACTGAACGTTTTCCTATAATAAAGACAAAAGCTTGTCTGCAGAGGAGGGGATCATGTGAGATCCTACCAGCTATATCTAATAGAAGATGAATTTGCCTCCCATTATTTCGGAAGAGAACGGATGTTTTATCAATTGTTTTTGGAATATAGTCAAGCAAACCATGACCTGAAATCTATCATTGCCAAGCAAGTTAAATTTGTTACGAAATCCATTCCTGTGCTTCGCATCCATCAGCTCCTTCATCAACAGCTTTCCAAGGCTAAAGGATTTCATGTTGAGAACGGCATATACATTTATGAAAACAACTCAAATAATAGTTCAGCCACGCTTAAAGTCCATGAAAGGTGGCTGGAGTTAGACTCACATGGTCAAGTCGACGCAGAAACAGTCTTTTTTGAAATTCTTCGGAAATGTGAATCATCCTTCCTTGCCATCGACCTTGAATCACATAAGTACGGCTGGCTGAAGCCGATTAAAGAACGAAAATATGTATAGTGAAGGCAGATGTAACAATTGGTGGTTCCATTCTTCGCTGATGAATGCAAAAAGTTTTGAAATTGAATTGATTTAATAGAGAAAAAAACCTGCAGATATTGTATAATAGCTGTTGGTTTAGTACACTGTATGTTAGACAACATGAAGGAGGAAGTTTTATGTGGGATCTAATTCTAGTTGGTATACTGGCATTAGTTGTCGGTGTAGCGCTAGGATTTTTCATTGCTCGTAAATACATGGAGAGCTACTTAAAGAAAAATCCGCCAATCAACGAACAAATGCTTAAAATGATGATGATGCAGATGGGTATGAAACCATCCCAGAAGAAAATCAATCAAATGATGTCAGCAATGAACAAGCAGACAGGAAAATAAAAAGGACAAGCACTCATTCATTCTAATGATGGGTGCTTTTCTTTTTGTTGTTTTCCCCTTAAGGCGACATTTTAAGTGTCGAAGAGATCAAACGACCAAGGAGAAAAGTTTAATGGACATTTTAAAGAGTAAGAGGGCTCGAAATGTCCAAGAAGAGGGATTTAATAGACATTTTGAAGTGTGGCAGGAATAGAAATGTCCAAGAAAAGGGCTTTGATAGACAATTTGAAGTATGGGTCTTCTAATAAAATGTATGCAAAAAAACAACGCCGGAAAATGGCGTTATTTTTGTTTGTTTGATTTGTCCTCGTCCTTATTTTTTGCACCTTGCTGAAATATTGAATCGAAAAATTCGTCTGCCGTTTCCATTACGCCGCCGTGAAGCTGACCGTCAGCCCCAACTTTGTTTTTATCACCTTTGACTGGATTATGGATTCTTACCAATGTAAGCTCACCTCCTATTATTAGGCTTTGTCATCATAGTCCAAAATAACCGGCCAGAAGCATTTGTTAAACTATGGCAGGACATCAATCGGCCAATACAGAATATGAAACCTAAGAAATTAAAAAAGGAGTTCATATTATGTACCAATATTTCAACGGACTTGTTATACGGGAAGGGACGGAAGGGATATCAGCGGAAAAGGTCGAGAAGCTTTTTGAGGACGCGGGCTGGACACGTAACACCCCGGATTGGCAAAAAGAAAAGTTTTCGCTGATATTTAAAAATTCAACCTGGGCATTTACGGTGTGGGATGAAAATGAAATGGTCGGAATGGTCAGGGTCATCTCTGATCAGATTATGGCAGCGAATATTATGGATCTGGCCGTTTTATCATCATATCGTGGGAAAGGGATTGGCCAGAAGCTAGTGCAGCTTTGCGTCCAAAAACTCCCCCATGGAGACTGGTTTGCGCATACTTCTGCCAACAATTTTAGCTTCTATGAAAAATGCGGTTTCGAGGTCAAGGATCTTTCGCAAAATGGTACATGCGCGTATTATGGGTATATTCAGGCCCGGAAAGATGGACATAGATAGGAGTGCTGTAATTGAATCATCATGAATTTGAGGCAGTCATCAAGCAGCCGGCTGCTATAAGGTATGAATACTTCATAAAAAAAGCAGCAGATTATGAAGAGATATGGGGGCTGTATAACGATGGCTGGGCAACTGCAGAAGATGACATGGGCAATGTATTGATCCCGTTTTACCCTAATGAAAAGTTCGCAGAAACATTTGCTAAGAATGAATGGGAAGGCTTTAAAGCAAAAAAAATTGAAATGGATGACTTCCTCGAGAAGTGGCTTCCGGGGATGAAGTCAGACGGGATAAAATCATCAATTTTCCCAACCGACACAGATTCTGCCGTAATGAATGTAGATATTCTGCTAAAAGACCTGAAAGCAGAGCTGGAGAATTATTGATTTGATAAGCCAAATATAAATCATATTCAAAATATACCCAATATGGTATAATTGTAACATCTTGATTTTAGAAAGAGAGAGCTGAAAAAAATGTCACGTCAATCCGAAGGTGCAGCGGCTGAGGAAAATCATCCCGAGTGGCTGCAAGATTATGTAGAATCACCTGAAAAACAAGAAGCTTTATATAAAAGAACCTTATTAATAGTTGTTCTGTCCCAGATTTTCGGCGGAGCCGGCCTTGCAGCCGGGATAACTGTAGGGGCATTGTTGGCTAAAGAAATGCTTGGCACTGATAGTGTGGCTGGTCTTCCGATAGCGCTCTTTACGTTAGGTTCTGCAGGAGCAGCTCTCATTATCGGGCGCCTTTCACAGCGTTATGGCAGGCGAGCGGGCCTGGCTTCAGGATTTTTAACTGGCGGAATTGGCGCGATTGGTGTAATCATAGCTGCAGTAACGAATAATATTTTTCTGCTTTTTGCGTCACTTTTGATCTATGGTGCCGGCAGTGCGACAAATTTACAGGCACGGTATGCAGGGACGGACCTGGCCAGTCCTAAAGAACGTGCGACAGCTGTCAGTATCGCGATGGTGTCCACGACGTTTGGTGCTGTAGCTGGTCCTAACCTTGTCGAGGTAATGGGAGAGTTTGCAACATCTGTAGGGGTACCGGCTTTGTCCGGACCATTCATTCTCGCAGCCGCAGCCTATATCGTTGCTGGATTAATACTATTGTTTTTCCTTCGTCCCGATCCGTTTGTGGTCGCAAGGGCCATAGCTTTGGCGGAACATAAAGCTAAAACCAGTTCCCATGATTATGTCGAGGAAGCACTTGTTACCGATAAACGAGGAATCGGAGTAGCGGCTTTAATCATGGTTCTCACCCAAATGGTGATGGTAGCGATTATGACGATGACTCCTGTGCACATGGGCAGCCATGGACATGGTTTAAGCGCGGTTGGTATGGTAATAGGTTTCCACATTGGAGCAATGTATCTGCCTTCTTTATTGACTGGTGTACTTGTTGATAAAATCGGACGCGCGGCGATGGCGATCGCCTCCGGAATTACACTTCTGGCTTCCGGGATTATGGCTGCTGTTGCTCCGGGTGAATCTATGTTTTGGATCACACTTGCCCTCATTCTCCTCGGTCTAGGCTGGAACTTTGGCCTAATCAGCGGAACAGCTCTGCTTGTCGATGCCACAAATCCGGCAAATCGCGCAAAAATGCAAGGTACAGTTGATGTAATGGTCGCATTGTCGGGAGCCTCCGGCGGAATGTTATCAGGCATGGTTGTGGCTAATTCAAGCTTTGCCTTCCTTTCACTTGCAGGTGGGGTACTTTCCTTAGTGTTAATACCATTTGTGATATGGACAAATAAAAAGTAATTATTTTATCTTTTGGGTCTGGATGTTTCCAGGCTCTTTTTTTTGGACATTTAAAGGTTTTTCCAGTATCTTTATTGAAAATATCTTGATGAATAATTTCAGAAAGAGATGAACGAGATGAGAAAATTAGTGCTTTTGAGTGATCTAAGAAATATGAATCCAGCTTTAATAAGGAAAATCAAAAATATAACTGGCGGCCAGTCACTTAGGCTTGCTTATATCCCGTCACGAACAGACAAAGAAAGATGGTATTTTGATAAAGCCAAGCCAGAGTTTTCGGAAATGGATATTACTGACTTCTTTTATTTTGACGTGGACGAAGACTTCGAATCATCACAGCTGGTGGAGTTTACAAGCTGTGACGCCATTTTTCTGTCAGGGGGGAATACCTATCAATTTTTGAAGAACCTGAAGGACCGGAACATTTTTAAACATATTAAACAAATGGTGAATGAGGGGAAACCTTTAATCGGTGTTAGTGCGGGCAGCATGATCATGTCCAAATCAATCAAGATTGCAGCATTCCATGATGAAAATGAAGTCCAGTTAAATGAATTAAGCGGGTTAGAACTGGTGGATTTTGAATTTATGCCTCATTGGAACAGAGAAAAAGATCAGCTGGAGGAGCTTTTAAAATATTCCCTTACTCAGGAAGAAAGCATTTTTACCTGCAATGACGGCGATGGAATAGTCATTGAAGGAGATGAAATTGAGTTTTATGGAGATATAAAGGAGATACGAAAAGGTGTGTTGATATAAATTTTGAAAAGTGTAAACCATTAAATCCCCTAACGGACAAACGGAAGGCGGCACCGTGTAAAAATGTCCGATAGAAGTGCCCTATCGGACAAACGGAAGGCGGCACGCAAGAAAAGTGTCCGATAGAAGAGCTCTATCGGACACACGGAAGGCGGAACGCATGAAAAGTGTCCGATAGATGTCTATTCTATAAGAGATCTTTTATCTTCGAAACTACATCCTTTGGGCTGAATGGCTTCAAGATGTATTCGCTGGCTCCTAATTCTGCTCCTCGTTCAAGGTCACTAGCTTCCCCTTTAGCAGAAAGCATGATGACGGGTGTGTCTTTGGTTTTCCTAATTTCCTCTAATACTGAAAAACCATCTCTTCCAGGCATTAAAAGGTCCAGAATGATGACATCATATGAATTCTGTAAAGCTTTTTCCAAAGCTGCTTCCCCATTGTCAGCAACTTCAACGACTAATGCTTCTCTTTCTAAATACATCTTTAATAAATGGCTAATTCTTTGTTCATCCTCAGCAACTAGCACTTTCTTTCCCATGTTTTCCCCCTGAAAAATCTTTGTTTATTGTAAGTATACACTATTGCCGAGTTGTTTTCTTCAATGATGAAGGAATTAATCACGGTAAAAAAATTGATTTTACAAAATGAACGTGATAATATGTGACCTATAATAATTTAATTCATACTATACATATAGGAATTATAATAATTAAATCGGAGTGAATGGAATGGGTCGGGAATTTATCCCCTTATTTGATGATTGGGCCGAATTTTACGAGGACACAGTGTCAGGAAATGATCTTGAGTATAAAGAAGTATTTGAAAATTATGATAAAATATTACAAACAGTTGCCTTAAGATCAAATGGTACCGTATTGGAGTTTGGAGTAGGAACAGGGAATCTTACTGAAAAGCTGATTTCCTTGGGAAGAGTTGTATATGGAGTAGAGCCATCTAAAGCGATGAGAGCAAAAACAAAAGCTCGATTCACGGATCTACATTTATACGATGGGGATTTCATTAACTTTCCTGACCTTCCTGGAAAAGTGGATTCGATCGTAAGCACGTATGCTTTTCATCATTTGAGCAATGAAGAAAAGGATACAGCCCTCAAATTGTACAGCAAACTCTTGGGTGATCAAGGGAAGATTGTGTTTGCTGATACTGCATTTGTAAATGAAGAACACCGGGAAGAACGACATCGAATCGTAAAAGAGCAGGGGCATGAGAATTTGCTTGCGGATCTAAAGAGAGAATACTATACAACCCTCGAAATTTTGGAGAGGCTTTTCGAGAAAAACGGATTTCAGGTTTCTTTTGAAAAAATGAACTCTTATGTTTGGCTGATGGAAGCTGTTAAAGTAAGTAAAAATTAATATGGTATTGGAGAGTTGCAGCAATGAGAGTTGGAATAATCGGAGCAATGGATGAAGAGGTTGATTTACTGCGCAGCAAGCTAGAAGAAAGGAAAGATACGATTCTAGCTGGAAGTGAATTTTATCAAGGGAAGATTGATAGTTTAGAAGTTGTGCTGCTGAAATCTGGCATCGGAAAAGTGAATGCGGCATTGGGAACGGCATTATTGATTGAGAAATTCGAGCCGGACGTCATTATCAATACTGGATCTGCAGGCGGCTTCCACAAGGATCTCAATGTTGGGGATGTGGTCATTTCTACTGAAGTGAGACACCATGACGTTGATGTTACGATTTTTGGGTATGAATATGGCCAGGTCCCGAGGATGCCAGCATATTTTGCTCCGGATGATAAGCTTGTAGCTGCAGCAGTAAAGAGCGCAGAACAAATTGATGGTATCCAGGTTGTTAATGGATTGATCGCATCTGGCGATTCCTTTATGAATGACCGAGAGAGAGTTGAATTCATCAGGACCAAGCTGCCCGATTTATATGCTGCGGAAATGGAGGCAGCTGCAATCGCGCAGGTAGCATATCAATTTGAAAAACCATTTGTCATTATCAGGTCGCTCTCCGATATTGCCGGCAAAGAGTCGAACATTTCATTTGACCAATTCTTGGAAACAGCAGCGAAAAATTCCGCAGAACTAATTTTACTAATGTTAGAGGAGTTGAAGAAGTAATGGTAAAGAAAATGAATGTTGAAAGTTTTAATTTAGATCACACGAAGGTGGCTGCACCATATATACGTTTGGCAGGAACAACACAGGGTGCCTATGGAGATGTAATTCATAAATATGATATCCGCTTTTGCCAGCCGAACAAGGAACATATGGAGATGCCTGGCCTTCACTCACTAGAACATTTAATGGCAGAAAACATTCGCAATCATCATGCGAGTGTCGTTGATATAAGTCCAATGGGCTGCCAGACTGGTTTTTATTTGTCAGTGATCAACCATGATGACTACGACAATATTCTAGAGGTTTTAGAAGATACTCTTAAAGATGTGCTTGAAGCAGATGAGGTTCCTGCCTGCAATGAAATTCAGTGCGGCTGGGCTGCAAGCCACAGCCTAGAGGGAGCAAAAGAAATCGCAGCAAAAATGCTGGCAAAGAAAGATGAGTGGCGCCAGGTATTTGCTGAATAAGGAGAGTTAAAGGCAATGACGGTTTACCGCAGTGTCCATGAATTGATAGGACTTACACCAATGGTTGAACTTACTCAATTCCATTTGCCTGCCGATGTCCGCTTATACGCAAAGCTGGAATACTTAAACCCAGGAGGCAGCATAAAAGACCGGCTGGGAGTAGAGTTGCTAGACGAGGCATTCCGTACAGGCAAGTTGGAAAAAGGCGGCACTCTGATTGAGCCGACTGCCGGCAACACAGGGATCGGGCTGGCGTTGGCAGCAATCAACAAGGGGATTAATGTTATCCTTGTTGTCCCGGAAAAGTTCAGCTTGGAAAAACAAACGTTGATGAGAGCACTTGGTGCCAACATCATCCATACACCTACATCGGAAGGGATGGCTGGAGCAATCCGCAAAACGGAACAATTGCTTGAAGAAATCCCTAACTCCTACTCACCATCTCAATTTTCCAATCCGTCAAATCCAGAAACTTATTATAAGACGTTGGGACCTGAGATTTGGCAAGACTTAGATGGCAAAATTGATATTTTCATAGCTGGTGCCGGTACTGGAGGAACATTCATGGGTACTGCGAAGTTTTTAAAAGAGAAAAATCCAATGATAAAGACCGTTATTGTTGAACCCGAAGGATCGATTCTAAATGGAGGTCAGTCTGGTCCGCATAAAACAGAAGGAATCGGAATGGAATTCCTTCCGCCATTTATGGACTCTGCTTTATTTGATGAGATCTATACCATCTCCGATAATGATGCATTTGACACTGTGAAAAAACTCGCGTCTAGAGAGGGAATACTTGCTGCAAGCTCATCTGGCGCAGTTCTTCATGCAGCTTTACAAGAAGCTCGAAAAGCCCCTCCTGGCACCAACATTGTTACCGTCTTTCCGGACGGCAGTGAGCGTTACTTAAGCAAAAAAATCTATGAGGGGGGAATTTAAATGAAGCGCAAAACAAAAATGATACACGGCGGTATTCCCGGCGATAAAACTACTGGCGCTGTTTCATTTCCAATTTACCAGGTAAGTACTTACAAGCAAGACGAGGTAGGAGTCCATAAAGGGTATGAATATTCACGGACAGGCAATCCAACCAGGTTTGCTTTAGAAGAGCTGATTAAGGATTTGGAGGAAGGGAAAAGAGGATTTGCCTTTGGTTCCGGAATGGCGGCAATCACAGCCGTGATGATGCTCTTTAACTCAGGAGACCACATCATTTTGACTGATGATGTTTATGGCGGGACTTACAGAGTAATGAACAAGGTCCTAAACCGGATTGGCATTGAATCAACATTTGTCGACACAACAGACCTTGAAGCGGTGAAGGCTTCGATTCAGCCAAATACTAAAGCCATCTATATCGAGACTCCAACAAATCCGCTCTTAAAAGTAACAGACATTAAGGCCTGTGCAGAGCTTGCAAAAGAACATGGATTGCTGACAATCGTGGACAATACCTTCAGCACACCATACTGGCAGACACCGTTGACTTTGGGTGCTGATATGGTCCTTCATTCCGCGACTAAATATCTAGGTGGCCACAGTGATGTAGTGGCAGGGTTGGTCGTCGTGAATGATGAAAAGCTTGCAGACGATCTTCATTTTGTCCAAAACTCAACCGGAGGGATCCTTGGCCCGCAGGATTCCTGGCTGCTTGTGCGGGGAATTAAAACCCTGGGTCTTCGAATGGAAGCGCACGAGGCAAACACGAAGAAGATCGTCGAGTTTCTATCAGAACACAAGGGTGTGGAGAAAATCTATTATCCCGGTCTCGAAACTCATCCACAGCATGCCATTGCAAAGGAACAGGCAGGAGGATTTGGAGGCATGGTCAGCTTTGATGTAGGAAGCGCTGAAAAAGCGGCTGAGGTATTAAGCAAGGTAAAATATTTCACACTTGCTGAGAGTCTTGGCGCGGTGGAAAGCTTAATATCTGTTCCAGCTAAAATGACCCATGCATCTATTCCTGCAGAGAGAAGAGCAGTATTAGGAATTACCGACGGGTTGATCAGAATCTCGGTCGGAATTGAAGATGCCGAAGACTTAATAGAGGATTTGGAGCAGGCGTTGCAATAGGAATCCGATTGGCGCCCGAAAATCCGAATTTATGAAAAACAGGTCACCAATAGAATAATAGAATGAAAACAGGCACCGAATTCAACCGGTGCCTTAATTTTATTACTAACCACGGTATCAATATCACGAAGCTTTCTGCTCAGCAAAAGAAGCATGCTGGGCGACTTTATTTCCTTTAAAAACATTGAATACTAGATTCAATACGATGGCGGTTAAACTGCCAGCGACAATCCCGTTGTCTGTCAGGATTCGGATGCTTGATGGCATTTGTGCGAATAATTCGGGCACAGTTGTCACACCAAGACCTATTCCGACTGAGCAGGCAATGATCAATAGATTCTCCTGTGATGAGAACTCTACAGCGCTAAGCATTTTGATTCCATAGGCGACAACCATTCCGAACATGGCTACCATTGCTCCTCCTAAGACAGGGGTAGGAATAATAGTAGTCAGGGCACCAATTTTTGGTACAAGCCCTAGCAATACAAGGAAAGCACCCGCAGTGTATATGACATTCTTTGTTTTGACTCCTGACAGCTGAAGAAGTCCAACGTTTTGTGAATAAGTGGTATAAGGAAAAGCATTAAAGAATGCTCCGAGGATAATTGCAAGACCCTCGGCACGATAGCCATTTGCAAGGTCTTTTTCTTCCAGCTTTTCTTCACAAATATCACTTAAAGCAAAGTATACTCCTGTTGATTCCACAAGACTGACCATCGCCACAAGGATCATTGTCAGGATCGCTGATACTTCAAATGTTGGCAAGCCAAAATAGAATGGGGCTGGCATATGAAACCATGAAGCCTCCCCAACAGCAGTGAAATTAACCATTCCCATAAAATAGGCAACAGTAGTTCCCGCGGCTAAACCTAACAAAATAGCTATGGCACGAACAAATCCTTTAAAGAAACGGAATAGCACAATAATGAACAGCAATGTGCCAAATGCCAATCCGATGTTTGTAAGAGAACCATAATCAGGACTGCCCTGTCCGCCTGCCATGTTATTCATCGCAACAGGAATTAAAGTGATACCGATGATTGTAACGACAGATCCAGTCACAACTGGAGGGAAGAACCTGACAAGCTTGCCAAAGTACTTTGAAATAACAACGACGAATATACCTGAAACAAGAATGGAACCGTAAATAGCTGAAATACCATATTGTCCGCCAATCGCGATCATTGGTCCTACGGCAGTGAAGGTACAGCCTAATACGACAGGAAGGCCGATTCCGAAGAATTTATTGCGCCATACCTGCAGGAGGGTTGCAATACCGCACATGAAAATATCAATCGATACTAGATAGGTCAATTGTTCACCTGTTAAACCGAGGGCTCCTCCCACAATCAGCGGAACAATCACCGCACCTGCGTACATCGCCAGAACATGCTGGATTCCTAATGAAGCTATTTTAAAAGGATTCTGTCTCATCGTGTCAATTCCGCCTTTCCTTCTACAGTGTGATCAAATCTGACGATACCTTCTTCAAGCGAACAAATAGTAGCCAATGATTCAACTCGATAGCCCTTATCTCTCAGAAGGGAGCCGCCATCCTGGAAACCTTTTTCAATCACAATGCCGATGCCGGCAATTGAGGCGTCTGCTTTGCTTGCTATTTCCGCAAGGCCAAATGCTGCTTGTCCGTTGGCAAGGAAATCGTCAATGATCAACACTCTATCGTTCTTTGATAGATACTGTTTTGAAACAGATATTTCGTTTGCTTCTTTCTTGGTAAAAGAATAGACAGATGCTGTAATCAAGTCATCTATGAGAGTCAAAGACTTTCTTTTCCTGGCAAACACTACTGGTACATTCATTTGAAGTCCAGCCATGACAGCAGGAGCAATCCCAGAAGATTCAATCGTCAGGATTTTGGTTACCCCGCAATCAGCAAATCGTTCAGCAAATTCCTTCCCGATTTCCTGCATCAGCTGCGGATCAATCTGGTGATTCAGGAATGAATCAACCTTCAGTACAGATGGTGACAGGACAGTTCCTTCGTTTTTAATTTTTTCAACAAGCAGTTCCATTGTATTCCTCCTCTTAAGATGAGGGCCTAAAAATACAAAAAAGCCCATAGCCTTGCATTCACATCATAAAATGAGTGAAGCAATGGCCTTGGGCTTACAATAAGCTGCCGGCAAACAGAGGAAGAGTAGAACCCTCTGCATTGCTCACTCATAGTCGGATCATTTACGGTAATCCGGTAGAAACTTGCAGGCCATATCCCCGCGATTATATGAGTGAATGTATGAATTTAAAATCATTATATCACTATTTTAATTTGTTTCAACAGGAAAACGCTGAAAAGACGAACAAATTGAAAATATTCAGACATAATATTCGTTTTTAAAACCTTTTCGTAAAAGGAATGTATAAAATAAAAAATCTTCCCCATTATACAAATATTTGATAAACTATTTAAGCATTTGAGGGGTTTGGGGGATATACATATGAGCGTATTCAAGGATTTATTATGGTACTTCAAGTCGGAGAAAAAGGCTTACTTGACAGGGATTTCTCTGCTGTTATTTGTAGCACTGCTCCAGCTTGTCCCGCCGCGCGTTATAGGAATAATAGTAGATGAGATTACCAATGGGACACTGACGGCAGGAAAACTAGGGAAATGGATTTTAGTTTTAGCCGCTTCAGGGCTGGCGATGTATTCACTAAGGTATTACTGGCGAATCATGATTTTTGGTTCAGCGGTAAAACTGGCCCGCCTATTAAGGAATCGGCTTTATGCTCATTTTACGAGCATGTCGCAGTCTTTCTACCAAAAGAGAAGGACAGGGGACCTGATGGCTCATGCCACAAATGACCTTTCAGCAATCCAGCAGACAGCAGGTGCCGGTGTCCTGACATTTGTTGACTCTGTGTCAACCGGCGGTTTCGTCATCATCGCGATGGCTGCGACAATCAGCTGGAAGCTGACATTGATCGCTTTGATTCCAATGCCATTTATGGCTTTGCTGACAAGCTGGTACGGGACAATGCTTCATAAAAGGTTCCATAAAGCCCAGGAAGCTTTTTCGGATTTAAACGATAAGACCCAGGAAAGCATTACGGGAATCAAGGTCATTAAAACATTTGGCCAGGAAAAAGAAGATATCGAGGATTTCCGTAAACAATCTGAGGATGTTGTGAAAAAGAACATTTCTGTCGCGAAGGTTGATGCTTTATTTGACCCGACGATTTCCATCATTGTCGGCATCTCATTCTTCTTATCGATTGCTTTTGGAGCCAGGTATGTATTGAACGGAGAACTGACAATTGGACAGCTGGTAGCTTTCACTTCCTATCTAGGCTTGCTGGTATGGCCGATGCTGGCGTTCGGGTGGTTTTTCAATATTGTGGAACGTGGAAGGGCGTCATATGACCGTGTTTCCGCCTTGCTTGATGAAAAAATCGACATCCAGGATAAACCAGATGCGCTGGATATTGTCCCGAATGGCGATATTAAATACAATATTGAGTCATTTACCTATCCTGGTGACCAGGAAGCTTTATTGAAGGATATTAAATTTGATTTAGGGAAAGGCCAGACGCTGGGAATCGTCGGAAAAACCGGTGCCGGAAAAACGAGTCTATTGAAGCTATTAATTCGTGAATTCGACCTTTCAGAAGGCAGCATCAGCATTGGCGGGAGAAGTATCCGGGACTATAAGATGGATCGATTGAGACAGGCGATCGGATACGTACCACAGGATCATTTCCTTTTCTCCGCGACTGTCATGGATAACATTGCATTCGCAAATCCTTCGGTTGATAAGGAAGTTATCTATAGTTCAGCCAGGGTGGCGAACATCCATGATGACATTCTCGAATTTACCGACGGCTACCAAACAGTTGTCGGGGAGCGGGGGGTTTCACTCTCCGGCGGCCAGAAGCAGAGAATCTCGATTGCCCGCGCATTGGTGATGAATCCTGAAATCCTGATCCTGGATGACTCCTTGTCGGCGGTCGATGCGAAGACCGAGGAACAGATTTTATCCGCATTGAAAGAAAATCGAAAAGACAAGACAACAATTATCACTGCACACCGATTGAGCGCCATCCACCATGCTGATCTGATCGTTGTCCTCGAGGATGGCCGGATTGCTGAACGCGGCACTCATGACCAGCTGATGGAGCATGACGGCTGGTACAAGGATATGTATTTGAGGCAGCAGCTTGAAGAGCTTGTCGAGCAGGGAGGGTGACCAATGGAAAAAACGCCTGTATTAAACGCAAAAGAGCAGCGTTCAGTGCTGTTCCGGCTTCTTGCATATGGAAAGCCGCATTTAAAAATGATTTTTATCGCATTCGGATTCCTTCTGCTCGCAACGGTAGGTGACGTGCTTGGTCCGATTTTGGTAAAAATCTTCATCGATGATTACTTGAGGGAAGGATACATGCCTTTCGAGCCATTGTTGATGCTAGGTGCTGCTTATATTGGGATTCAGATTCTCAATGTACTTGTTTCTTATTTTCAGCTTCTAAAGTTTCAGGAGATTGCGTTAAAAATCATCCAGCAAATGAGGATTGATGTATTTACAAAGGTCCAGCAGCTAGGACTGAAATATTTCGATAAAACGCCTGCCGGCTCGCTTGTGTCAAGAGTTACAAATGATACTGAGGCAATCAAGGATATGTTCGTCAGCGTCATTGCGACTTTCATCCAAAGCGGCTTCTTGCTGTTCGGGATCTTTGTCGCGATGTTCGTCCTGAATGTGAAGCTGGCATTATTCACGATGCTGATTTTACCATTCATCGTGTTTATCATGAGCTTGTATCGTAAACTGAGCTCAAGGTTTTATCAGGATATGCGTGAACGGCTGAGCCAGCTGAATGCGAAGCTTAGTGAATCATTACAGGGAATGTCGATTATCCAAATGTTCCGACAGGAAGAAAGATTGAAAAAAGAATTCGGCGAAATCAATGACAAGCACTTTGACGCTGGGATGAGAAACATCAAGGCAGATGGACTCCTGCTGCGCCCCGCGGTTGACCTTGTCTATATTTTAGCGTTAATTATCGTACTCAGCTTTTTTGGAATTACCTCTTTTGACAGCCCGATTGAGATCGGGGTGCTGTATGCATTCATCAATTATCTGGATCGCTTTTTCGAGCCGGTGAACAATATGATGATGCGACTTTCTATGTATCAGCAGGCAATAGTCGCTGCATCGCGAGTTTTCAAGCTGCTTGATGAAGATGAGCTTGCTCCGGGCCAGACTGGGACGGAAGCTGGCAAAATCAATGAAGGCAAAATTGAATTCAAGGATGTCAGCTTTTCATATGATGGCAAAAGGGATGTATTGAAAAATATCAGTTTCACCGTAAATCCTGGGGAAACTCTTGCCTTCGTCGGACACACCGGAAGCGGGAAAAGCTCAATCATCAATCTGCTGATGCGCTTTTATGAATTCGAGCGCGGAAATATTTTAATTGATGATCATTCGATCAAAAATTATCCAGTTAACGAGCTGCGAGATAAAATGGGACTAGTGCTTCAGGATCCGTTTTTGTTCTACGGAACAATCGGGGATAATATCAGGCTGCACAACAGCGATTTGACTGAAGAAGATATAAAGAGGGCAGCTGAATTTGTCCAGGCGGATTCTTTCATTGAAAAACTGGAGGATGGATATGCCCAAAAAGTGACAGAGCGAGGTTCAACATTTTCTAGCGGACAAAGGCAATTGATCGCCTTTGCGAGGACGATAGCGGCAAATCCGAAAATCCTTGTCCTCGATGAAGCGACTGCAAATATTGATACTGAAACCGAAGAGGCCATCCAGACGGCACTCGCCAAAATGCGCAAAGGCAGGACGACGATCGCCATTGCCCACAGGCTGTCGACTATCCAGGATGCAGACCAGATCATCGTCCTCCATCATGGAGAAATAGTTGAACGAGGCACACATCAGGAACTTCTTGCCCAACAGGGGCTTTACCACAAGATGTATCTCCTGCAGAATGGTTCAGTCGAACGGTTGGAAGATGTTGTTGGATAAATAATTATATTATGTAAAATGGCGATTACTAAATGGTAATCGTCATTATTTTTATATGCTATTGATTAAAATGAGAACTACCTTATGAGTTATCTGGTAATGTTACTTCGTGTTGTGTTGACTGGCAAATTTAGAGCACAACGCTCATTTTAATCATATCAGGGCAAGTGTGAAACTTTTCACCGTAAGAATCGTACTATTATTGATCATCCATTTAATTGAGGAAGAGGGAAAGAGATGGGATTAAAGAGTATGATAAAGAAGGAAATAAAAAAACAAGTGAAGAAGCAAATAACAAAGAAAGCTGGAAAGAGTGCAGGAAAAATAATCGGAAAAGTAATGAAAAAGTTTTAGGTTTGTCTGGGAAAAAAACATACAGCCGTGCTTACGATGAGCAGAGTTTTCTATAGTCCATCCAGGAGGGCCGATGCATTATTTACAGCTGCACAGTGTAGCCGCTTTATAAGAAGCGTATTGCACGTAGGCGCCATCCCTAAAATGAATAGCCCAGAACCAGCTTAAATAGACACAAAAATAAAACAGCTATAACGCTTACGGCGTTTTAGCTGTTTTTTAATGGGCTGCTATCTTTTTTATATAAACACGGTTATATTCATTTAATAGTTCATCAAGTTCCTGGCTATAGGTAATAGCTATGGTAGAATTCAGGCCGTTCTGCGAAGCGATTTGTATCAGCTCTTCTCGTTTCTTTTCAATGAGGGTGATCAGTTGCTCTTTAGACAATGTGAAAATCCTTTCTTGTTTTATCTCTCGGCAGTATATGAAACAAGCTTATGTAAAATCATTATAAATATAGTAATTATTACAAGTGCTATATTAGTATATAGCATATACTGCCAAATTTCAAAAGAAACATTTGTAAAATATTTTCCTGTTAAAAATATACACCATAGTTTAATACCCAGTTTTTAAAAAGGTAAACACCTTTTCTATAGAAATTAATAAATTGTTCACAGTTAAACTATAATAGTAGTATATGGTTTTGTTAGAATGGGACTAACGAATATGGACTGGAGATGGAATGATGACAGATATTAATATTTTCATTGCTATGGGAGCGGGATTCCTAAGCTTTATTTCTCCATGCTGCTTGCCGCTTTATCCCGCATTTTTGTCTTATATAACTGGAATGTCCGTGGGTGAACTGAAAGGCGAAAATGCGATGCTGCAAAAGCGCAGTCTGCTCCACACCTTATTTTTCCTGCTGGGCTTTTCGGTGATTTTTATTGCAATTGGGTTCGGAACTTCTTTCGTAGGCCAATTTTTCATGCAGTACCAGGATCTCATCCGTCAATTGGGTGCCATCTTTATAGTTGCCTTCGGATTAATGGTTATTGGTTTCTTTAAGCCTGAATTTTTAATGAAAGACAGGAAGATAGAATTCAAGAACCGTCCATCAGGTTATTTCGGGTCTTCATTGATCGGTATGGCTTTTGCAGCAGGCTGGACTCCATGTACTGGACCGATCCTTGCATCGGTCATTCTGCTTGCGAGCTCAAATCCTGGATCAGGTATGATTTATATGATCGCTTACACACTTGGATTTGCGATTCCATTTTTCATCCTATCTTTCTTTATCGGAAAAATGCAGTGGATCCGTAAGCATAATGTGAAAATTGTTAAAATTGGCGGCTATATCATGATCTTAGTCGGTATCATGCTGTTCTTCGACTGGATGACGAAGCTGATTTCGATTCTTTCTATGTTTTTTGGCGATTTTACAGGTTTTTAAAATGTGATAATTGGATGCGTTTAGCTCTGTAAAAATTTTTATGGAGTAATGCCGAAATCCGATTAAACCGTTAAAAACTTTGGGTTATTCAGGTACTTAATGACCAAAATTAGAATTATCTCATAAGGAACTTTTTCCAGCCGAGAATTTTGTCGGTGTCTTTACATTGAAAATAATGGTTAAATATAGTTATATAGTAATGAAGGAGAAATTTAACAAATTAATATATTTGTTGTGATTGTCGGGGAGGATACAGCAATGGCCAGAATTTTGATAGTTGACGACGCAAAATTTATGAGGATCACCTTAACCAATATTCTGAAGAAAGCAAATCACGAAATAGTAGGGGAAGCTGAAAACGGACGTGAAGCAGTCATGCTGTATCGTGAGCTAAAGCCCGACCTTGTGACAATGGATATTACAATGCCTGAAATGAGCGGACTGGATGCTGTAAAAGAAATCAAAAAAGATTTTAAAGATGCAAAAATTATCATGTGCTCTGCCATGGGTCAGCAGAAAATGGTAGTGGATGCCATCGAGGCAGGCGCGAAGGATTTTATCGTTAAACCATTCGATGATTCACAGGTAGTTGACTCCGTATCAAGAGTATTAAGATAAAAAACAGCCATTTAAGACTATCTTAAATGGCTTATTTTCATTATAATAATGTGGAAATCTATAATAAGGGATGAAATTAAGAATGAATTATGTTTTGGCGTCAACAGTTGGAGCAGTTGGCATGGCCATCTTTGTGACTTTCATGAGAATGAAGGCCGCCAAAAAACCAGCATCTGCCAAGAAAATTATCTTACCGCCAATCTTCATGAGCACCGGTGCGCTCATGTTCATCTTCCCAATGTTCCGGGTAAATTCTTTACAGATTATTGAGGCACTTACAGTGGGAATGTTATTTTCGATACTTCTTATAAAGACCTCTAAATTTGAAGTGCGGGGTCGGGAAATCTTTCTAAAAAGATCCAAGGCGTTTGCCTTCATTTTGATCGGTCTGTTGATCGTACGTGTAATTGCTAAGCTTGTGCTAAGCAGCTCATTCGATGTAGGTGAACTGGGCGGCATGTTCTGGATTCTCGCTTTTGGGATGATCGTTCCGTGGCGAGTCGCGATGTATTTGCAGTTTAAAAAGCTTCACAATGCAGTGAATAGTAGTAAGAATGTGAATTAATCAGAAAACCTTTGCCAAGCAGCAAAGGTTTTTTTGTTATTTCGCTTAGTGTTGGAAATTTTGGATATAAATGTATTTTATTGAATGGTATGATGGAGTTAATTGAATTATTAAAAAGTGAAAAATTAGATTTTCTTGGAGTTGTTTTCGAGGGGGAGATAAAGTGCTGCATATCCAGGCTGTTTTTATAGACCGTGATGGAACCCTTGGGGGAAGTGACAAAGTGATTTATCCAGGGGATTTTAAGTTATTCCCGGGTGTCAAGGAATCAATTAAGCTATTAAAAAACAATAATATTTTAGTTTATTCTTTTACGAACCAACCAGGGATCGCGAATGGAGAAGCTGCTGTTGCCCAGTTTGAGGAAGAGTTGAAATACTCTGGTTTGGATAAGGCATACATTTGTCCTCATAGCCATGAGGAAAGCTGCACTTGCAGGAAACCTTCGCCCGGCATGCTGAAAAGAGCTGCGTTTGAAAATAATCTGGAATTAAATCGTTGTGCTGTGATAGGTGATAGATGGACGGACATGCTGGCTGCCGATGAAGCTGGCAGCATCAAGATATTGGTCAAAACAGGCAGCGGCCAGGAAGCCTATGATAAATACATAAACAAACAGTATTATGGCCGATGGGGAGAAATCCAGCCGGACTTTATTGCCAGTGATTTGAATGAGGCAATACACTGGCTTATGGGGAAGGAAGGAATAAAGAAATGACGGTCATTATAGCCATTCTTTTATTTGCATTTATGGTCGATTTTACAAAGCTCAGGAAGCAAAATGAGAAAATGATTGAACAGAACGATCAAATCATATCTCTGCTTGAGGAGATCGCGAAAAGAGGTTGAGCCAGGTAAGAAGGATCAGGGATAACGGAAATAATAGGGAGAACATCGAAGTCTAAATTTTGAGGAATTGCGCGATATTCTCGAATAATTGGAGGAGCATTCATGTTAAATAAACAAGGTTTTGATTTATGGGCAGATGGCTATGACAAAACAGTACAGGTAAGTGAAGAAAATGGAGTATATCCCTTTGCAGGTTATCGAGCCATCTTGAATAAAATTTTCAATGAAGTTATGGAAAAGGAAAATGCGAGAGTTCTGGATATCGGTTTTGGTACAGGGGTTCTGACAGCCAAGCTGTATGAAAATAGGTGATTGATAGTGAAAAAAGGAGTCATCAGGCCACTGGCTATTTGTCTATTAAAAAAAGGTGAGTCGATACTGGCAGCAGAAGGTTATGATTTGGTGAAGAAGGATTACTACTACCGGCCGATTGGCGGTGGAATTGAATACGGTGAAAAAAGCTTGGACGCACTTAAAAGAGAAGTGTATGAAGAAATTTCTGCCGAGATTAAGAATATAAACTACCTCGGAACAATTGAAAATATTTTTACCTATAACGGTGAATTAGGCCATGAGATTGTGGTCGTTTATGAGGCGGAGTTCAAGGATGAAGCTTTCTATCATTTGGATACTTTTACAGGGAAGGAAGATGACGGATCTGTTTTTTCGTTAAAGTGGATTCCTGTAAGTGAGTTTGGACCTAATAAGTTGAGATTGGTTCCTGATGGGTTGCTGGATTTAATCTGCTAAGGAGTGGAAGAGGTGGTAAAAGTGGATGTGTATACTGAAACTGAAAGACTGGTTTTACGCCCATTTAAGCGAGATGATTATCATAATTGGTATAAGCAGTTTGATAACCGATTGCCATCTCAATACAGGCATGACGATGGACGCCCATCCAATTTGGATGTATACACGGAAGATTGGTTTGCCGAGTGGGTAAGCAATTTTGACCAGTCAGCGAAGGAAGATAAAAGGTATAACCTTGGAGTTTTTCGAAAAGAAGATGGTGTGAATGTTGGAAAAATAGAACTGATGACCATTATGAGAATGGATTATCAATGGGCAATGATGGGTTACTCGATCCATAATCAATTCTGGAAAAAAGGCTATGGGATCGAAAGTGTTGTTGCTGCGAGGGAACTATTTTTCAATAGACTCGATTTCCATAGAATTGAATTGCATATTCACGTAGACAACCTTCCGTCGATCAACTTGGCCAAAAAAGCAGGTTTCATTTATGAATGTGTTAGAAAGGACTTTTCCCTGGAAAATGACCGCTGGACGGACTTTTGTATTTATTATCAGAACCGAAGCTAGGAAGGTGAATTAATTGAACAAGGTGAGTCAAATTGCCCCAATGGACCTTTACCAGCATAGAGGTGACTTAGATTCTTTTCTCTTAAAAAATCTAAGTCCACTTGTAAATGAAAATACGTGGATGAAAGAGTGGAAACAAATTGCGGAACGGTTTCAGTTGTTTAAATTCAAAGAACTCACAGAAGGGGAGGCTGAGGCTTACTCCTGGGATGCCAAAAGGGTAAATGAAATCATTGATGAAACAATAAACAATGCTCGTAACCATCTTTCTTTTGATGAGGTAACAGTGACTGTTTTTCCAGCGATACCATTCCCATGGCACAAGAAACTTCCTCAATCAATGTGGACAAATGGATTTACCAACGGTCCAAACAACATCCAGATTGCAGTCCTGCCTGAACCAGACGAAGACTTTCTTAGCTATATGATTGCCCACGAACTCCATCATGCCATACCATGTAATCCTATCTATGACCTTACTCTCGATACTTTTTCCCTGGCCGAATGGTTTAAGATGGAAGGGGGCGCGGAATTTTTCAGCTTAAGCCTTTACCCCGATAAGCGTTGGTGGAAGGATGAATTCACCTCAGAAGTGGAGTTGAATTATTGGAGGGAAGCGAAAAGCGTATATGATTCTACCGATGGTAAGACCAAAAACCTTTTTACTTTTGGCAATCCGAAGCAGGGAATTCCATATATGGCTGGCTATGCATTCGCCTATCATCTTTTCCTGGCTTTCGCGGAGGTTTATCCTGATAAAACGTTTGAGGATTTACTACTCATAAAACCTGAGTCTTTCCTTGAAAACTATCAGGAAAATGGATTGGAGAAAATGTAGTGTGTATTAGAAGGCGAGAGGCAGCAACCTATAGACAGGCTGCTGCCTTCATTTTTTCAAGTGCGAAGAAGTTCTTCCTTCCAAAGCCGTTCACAAGCGACTAATTCAAAGTGGTCGTTAATTAAGAGCTTATAAATATCTGGTTTGGTGGTTTGTTTCCAGAACTCGAAGTCATATTTTTTGTCAAAATAGTTCATCGTGCAGGCCATAATATTACCATGAATACCTATTGCGATTTTCTGGCCTTTATACTTCTTTACGGCATTCCTTAACCCATCAATTCCTCGTTGCTGCACTTCAAGATTGGTTTCTCCTCCAGGAAATTTGTATGCAGGGTTTGAGAAGACTTTTTGCATGGCTTCCACTGGATTTTCAAAATGATGATTTCTGTCAGCTAGATCCCGTTCTCTAAAACGGGGAACTAACTCAATTTCCAGATTCAGCAGATTTGCCAGTCCTTCGACCGTTTGTCTTGCTCTGACATATGAACTTGAAATGATTTGATTGATATTTTCCTGTAAAAGAATTTGAGTGATTTTCTCTGCATCTCTCCAGCCTTTTTCGGAAAGCTCCCGTGTCTCCTCATTCTCCAGGGAGAAGACAGAATGAGCGTGTCTTACGAAATATACTTCTGTAATCATCTTTTAAACCTCTATACTTTCAACTTCATAGCTTCTAATACTTTAGCAACGTGAAGATCATCCTTCACCGATTCAAGTGAATGCCATTTCACTTCTTTTAATGTTTGTTTGTCGCCAAGTTCAGGGTCGTGGCCGAGCGAGGCTTCTTTGTCGTTTAATGGTCGCACTAAAAAACACCTTTCCTCCCCACCGCTGTATCGACCAGTAAAAAGATAGTCAACTACTTCAACATCCAGATTCACTTCTTCTTTCACTTCCCGAATGACTGCGTCTTCATAGGTTTCTCCTGCTTCAAGACCTCCGCCAGGAAGTGTCCAGAAAGAACCGTCCGAATAGACATGTTTTGTCATAAGTATATAATTGTTTTTAATGATGGCAGCAAAAGCTCTCGGTCTAGTCAAAAAAATCACGCACCTCACTACTAATATTATAGAAATTTTACTATATTTTAACATGTTAACAGAATCTATTGGACATTTAGAATGTGGATATCGATGAAAATGTCCGATAGAAAGACTCTATCGGCCAAACGCAAGGCGGAATCTAAGAAAAGTGTCCGATAGAAGGGCTCTATCGGCCAAATGAAAGGCGGAAGCCGAGAAAAGTGTCCGATAGAGGGGCTCTATCGGCCAAACACAAGGCGGAAACTCAGAAAAGTGTCCGATAGAAGGGCTCTATCGGTCAAACGGAAGGTGGAAACCTAGAAAAATGTCCGATAGAAGGGGTCTATCGGCCAAACGGAAGGCGGAAACCGAGAAAAGTGTACGATAGAAGGTCTCTATCGGCAAAACAGAAGGTGGGAACTCTAAAGATTCCCACAAAAGGGGGCAGGGCAAATGGTCAATTCAATAAACCATTCTGATACAGCGATTATCGGTGCTGGTATCGGGGGACTATCCGCGGCGATTGCCTTGCAGCAGCTGGGCCTTAAGGTGAAGGTTCTTGAGAGAGCTTCGGAACTAAAGGAGATGGGTGCAGGTATTGTATTGTCTGCCAACGCAATCAAGGTTTTGGAAAAACTCGGGTTAGCGGATCAGGTGCGCCAGGCTGGCTCGCCAGTGAAAAAGGCGGAAATTAGGACTCCTGATGGACAACTTATTGTAGAAATGCCGGTCCACATGCAGGCAGAACGATATGGAACGTTCAGCTATTTACTATACCGTCCTGATTTACAAAGAATTTTATATGAAAAATTAGATCCTAATACAGTAGTGCTTGGAAAAAAGTTTTTACGACTGGAACAGGATCCTGAAAAAATCACAAGCTTTTTTGAGAATGGAGAAATACTAAATTCAGGCCTTCTCATTGGAGCGGATGGGGTACATTCTCGAGTAAGGCAGTATATTATGGAGGAGTCAAAGCTGCGCTATTCAGGCTTCACTGCTGTCAGAGGAATTTCAAAATATGAAGATGCCCGTTTTCCGGCCGAACTGGGTGGAGGATTCGAAGCGTGGGGTAACGGAAAGAGATTTGGTTTTTCACATTTAGGAAATGGCCGCGTGTTTTGGTTCGCTGCGATCAACACGCCTCAAGGGTCACTTGTTAAGGTTGAAAATAAAAGACATCTCGCTTTACAGCAATTCAAAGGTTGGTGGGGACCAATTGCAGATGTCATTGATTCTACCAAAGAGGAGAACATCCTTGTTCATGAAATTTTTGATCGCAAGCCGCTGAAAAAATGGCATAAAGGAAGAGTGACTCTGTTGGGAGATGCAGCCCATCCCATGCTGCCGAACCTGGGGCAAGGCGGAGCCCAGGCGATGGAGGATGCATTAATTCTCGCACGCTATCTCAAGGAATATCCTCAAGAAGTTGAGGAAGCATACAGTCTATTTGAGCAAGAGAGAATACCACGCGTTACAAGAATTATTAAAGACTCAAGAATGATGGCTAGAATGATGCAACTTGAAAACCCGGCGGCGATGATGGTCAGAAATCAAATTATTAGGCATGTTCCAGATAAACTTAAAATTAACAGACTGGATTGGATACTTGGATACAAAGCTTAATAAGAGCTGCTTTCGAGCAGCCTTTTTTATATTTATTGATAATAATTATTATTAATGAATTTATTAACAAGTCTGATTTTCTTATGAATAAACATCTGACGATGAATACTATTCTCAATTAAAATTTATTTTCTCAATTACTCTTGATTTTCAACTCTTGATTGGTGTGTTATTAGATTATAATAATTCTAATCTAGAGGATGATGTTTATGAGCGCTTCTCAGGAGCAGTATGTAAATCATAATAAAAACAAAAAGTTATTCATTTGGGCAGCGGGGCTAACGATTTCCTTTGCTCTAATTGAAATCGTTTATGGATTCATATCAGGGTCGCTAATGATTATCGGTGATGGTGTCCATATGAGTTCTGACGCTATATCGCTGATTCTCTCCCTTGTTGCCGCAATCATGTCCACTAAGGCAGCTACAAAAAAGAGGACCTTTGGCTACAAGCGTTTTGAACCGATTGCTGCTTTTATCAACGGGCTTACGCTAATTCTGATTCCGCTTTACATCATGTATGAGGCGGTCAATCGAATGATCAGACCTGTGGAAATCATTCCGGAACAAATGATTACGGTCGGAATCATTGGACTTTTGATTAACGCACTTGTTGGCTATATATTGTCAAAGGGCGATGCGAACCTGAATATGAGAAGCGCGATTTTACATGTATTTGCTGACATGATCACCAGTCTCAGTGCGGTAATTGTTGCACTCGCCATTATGTTCTTTGACCTGGTCTGGCTGGACCCGGTTGGCAGTATCGTTACTTCTTTCATTATTATTCGTGGAGGAATCTCGATCACGAAGGAATCCTTTAACATCTTGATGGAAGGAACGCCTGAAGGATATTCAGTCGATGAGATTAAGAAGTCCATACAAAGGATGAACGGGGAGCTTAATGTTCAGGACGTTAAAGTATGGTGTGTAAATGAAGCGGAAGTTTATACAATGATTCGCGTAAAGACTACTGGTGGCATGATTAAAAATATGCAGAAAATGATTAAAGATCTGGTATCTGGATCGACGAAAATCCCAGTTGAAAATATATTTGTCGATGTAAATTGAATCGTGCATTTAGCGCGATTCTATTTTATTTCAAACCTTTGATGCGAACTCGCCGAAACCAGGTTCAAAAGTACGCCTATTACTAAAAGAAGGAAAATACAGTGTTAATGTAGAAAACTTTTATGAAAAGTGGGGGGATAAACAATGGAGACGAAACATGTCCGCACATCCGGGGCTTATACTATGTATAATGGATTATTTCCTTTTCAGGTGGGACCAACAAGAAAAGGGGACAAGCTTGGCGTGGTCAGGCTTGGTGGTCATCGTGAAAAAGAAGAAAGTGCCCAGGAGACAGCAATACGCGAAGTTCTCGAAGAATCTTCCATGGAAATCAAGCTTGTAACCTCCCCGATCACTTTTTTTAAAAGAGAATGGAATGACACAGCTATTAAAATACAATCAAAAGAGGAAGTTGCTCCAATCTTGATAAAAGGCTCAGATCCAACTGCTTCAACAGCAATGTATCTGGCCTGTTCAAACATGGCTCCAGTACCTTCTTCCGAGACAATTGGGCTTCTGCTGTTATCACGAGAGGACATCTCAATTATATGTAAGCAGAGAATCACGCTGGAACAGTTTATTGAACAGGGAGGCAAGGCTATGTTTAGCCAGAAGATAAATTTTGAACTTCCCCTTGAACCTTTCCCCCAGCTGCTCTTTTTAGCTGAATTATTTGAGAAAGAAGCAAGCTTAATGGACCAGGTTATTTCACAGCTGGAGCCTGGCTTAGATAAATGATATTACACGAGAAAGTATATGAAGGAGGCGGATGGAGTGATTTTTGAAATGACATACCAGGTGCGGGTTTCTGATTTCAATGAAGGCTTAAAATGGTATAAATCTCTGTTGAAAAAAGAACCTGATTTTACACCGCATGATGGTTTTGCCGAGTGGGAATTGATACCCGGCTGCTGGCTGCAGGTAGCAGAGGGAACGCCATCTGATGGAAGCGGCCCTTTGCGTTTGGGTGTTAAGTCAATTGAAGACGAAAGATCCAGATTGATCAATGAAATAAATATCGAATCATTTGAGATTTTTTCGAGAGAAGAAGTTCCAGTAAAATGGGCAACATTTTCCGATCCTTGGGGAAATTCGATTGGATTTTTCGAGTACATAGAAGAAAAGGAAATGAATGAGAGAAAAAATGTCATCCTCGGAAAAAATGGTTGAAATGCCCCCAACAAAATATATTGAAATCGGTTTCGGAAATACCTGGTTTGCCAGAACAGAATTTGAAATGGAGAACGGGGATGAATATGAGGAAAAGGGGATTAAGGGCCCTGTGTATTTTCATTCAGCTTATATAAGAATCTGGTTCTGGAAGTCAGTGATCATTATCGATTCCAGGGAAGGCATAAAAACGATGGCGAAGAACGATAAGAAATTTAAATTTATTTTCGGTATAGTGAGTAAGCAGTGAGGTTTGTCCAATAAGTGAGCACGTAATCTCCAGATTTTATATCTGAAGATTAGTACCGTACATTCATCTGAAAAATCCCCTTGAATTTCTCCTTCCAGTGTTATAAAGGAGATCGGATGTTAAAAAAACACCTACAGGCGGTATAACTCCTGTGTTGATTGGCGGGCCAGTCAGCACTGTATCAGTGGTAGCAATCCAGCTTCCCGATTCACCGGCTTGCAGAGATGGTGGTTTCATCAGAAACTTGCCGCTTAACACCAAATGGCGAACATTGATACCTGCATCATCATAAATCATCAATTGGCCAGCAAATGAAGCATAAGGTGAATCGAACCTGATGGATTGCGAATTTTCATCCCAGGTTCCCTGGATTGGGATGGGGTTCCCCCGAAAATTAGCGGTTCCAGTCAAGGTGCTCCCTGAGAGGGAATTGATTGTGATTGTCCCTCTGACAATCGGCTTCCCGGCAATCTCCGCGTCAATCCCCCAGAGTGAAGGAACCGGCAAACTTTGGGCCACATTCTGTCTATTGTGCAACTTGATCTCTCCTTATTTTATAAGTAAAGGGTTTCAGCCTATTAAAGAGTATATGCAGCAATCATTTAAATGGGGAATGGGCAAGCATGGTTAGGAGGTTGAGCACTTGAAAATAGATTATGAAGTATATAGCTGCATTCCTGAAAAGGGTATTTTAGAAGGTATTTTAGATGTGCACAGAATTATATTCGATACAACTGATGGCTTTATAGAAAAAATGCAGAGTAAGCCTCATCTTCTGTTCAGTGTTGCTTTTGAAGGCTCCAAAGTGATTGGTTACAAAATAGGATATGAACTGACCAATGAAAAGTTTTACAGCTGGCTTTGGGGAGTACACCCGGATTATCGCCATTTAGGTGTCGCTTCTAAGTTAATGAACATTCAACATCGCTATTTGGAAAAACAAGGCTACAAAACCGTTCAAACTAAGACACTGAATAAATGGCGCAGTATGTTAATTTTAAACATCAAAAGCGGTTTTGACATAACAAATACATATATCGACCGGTACGGGATTCTGAAGATTGTGTTGGAAAAGGAATTAACTAAGGGGAGAAGAGATGAGATGAGCGATCACATCAACTATAAACTATGGACTGTGTGTATGATTCAAAATGGAGACAAAGTTTTACTGATCGACCGGCAGCATGATCATTTCAAAGGCTATATTCCTCCAGGCGGTAAAGTCGATTTTCCGGAAAGCATCATGGAAAGTGCTGTTAGAGAGGTAAAAGAGGAAACTGGTTTAGATGTGTGGAATTTGAAATACAAAGGGTTATACGAATATGTGAACACTAAGGCATTGGATCGATATATGATTTTCAACTATATAACCAGTGATTTTAAGGGTGAACTGCTGGAGAACGGGCCGGAAGGAAGAGTTGTTTGGGTTAACATTGAAGAGGCATATCACCTCCCTATGCAGGAATCCATCAGAAGAAGGTTTCCATTGTTTTTTCAAGAGGGAACATTCGAGATCCAGGTTACATGGGATCAAGAAGAAAACAAAGAGGGCAATGTTGCGATTAAAAGTACATAAATGATTACTGGTTTTCACTTTAGGAGAGTTCTATATGTCAATTGTAGAAAAAGGAATCGTTTCTTTGGTCTTTTACAAGCCAGAATATAAAGCGTTGCTGTCGAATTACAGTTTGTCTGAAGAGCAGCAAAGGTATACAGCACTTCCGGTCGACGCACTGCAAAAATGCGAGTCTGAGCCAGACAGACACCCAATTGTCATATTGTTTGGCCGTCAGCCTGCAGGATTCTTTGTCCTCCATGGATGGGAGGGTGTTAAAGCTTTTAGCAAAAATAAAGAAGCGATCCTATTACGTGCATACTCAATAAATGCAGAGTATCAGGGGAGAGGTATTGCTTCACAATCCATACAGCTATTGAGCCCCTTTGTAAAAAAGCACTTTCCAAAGGTAAATGAGGTCATATTGGCTGTAAATCATGCGAATGTAGTTGCACAAAATGTTTATAAGAAGGGCGGCTTCGTGGACAAGGGCATTACTGCATTGGGAAGAGAGGGAGAAATGTTTATATATCATCTTGAGATTTAAATTGACATTTAAAAAATGGGGGGAATTAAGCATGCCAGAAGTAAAGCGGTTATCAGAAAAGAAGTTGGTGGGGTTCCGGGTGTTGTGTCCCGGGGACCAGTATATCGTCGAGATTCCGAAAGCTTCAAAGCTGTTGAGTGAACGAACGGGTGAAATTGCGAATACGGTGAACCCAGGTTTTCAGTATGGAGCTTTTGTAGTCGAACATCGTGCAAATGAGGAAGATGGATATTGGGTATGTGTTGAAGTATCAGAAATTGAAGAGATACCCGAAGGCATGGTTGGTCTAACCATACCTGGTCAAATGTACGCTATTTTTAGACACAAAGGAACGAACAATGGAATCAGGGAGGCGTATACCGAGCTTCATCAATGGATCGAAATGAATGGCTACCGGAGAACTCCGGAAAAATGGCATCTGGAAGCATTTTATAAATGGTCTGATCCTGACAATTTAGATGTGGAACTCATGGATACGGTTGCCTTTGAAGTGTAAAAAATGGAAGTTTTTGAAACCTAATTTCTTCCTCAATCGTAGATAGATAACACATATAGATGAATACAGGGGGAAGGTTATTATGATGGTGGAAGCGCAAGGGGATTGGATGTTTACTGTTGTCCCGATCTTTATGGGAGCAATCTTTATTTTAGTCATTGGAATCATTATTTTTACGATCATTAAAAGCATAGGTACCTGGAGTAAAAACAATCAGTCACCACGTTTGAATTCTAACGCTCAGGTAGTGACGAAAAGAACGAGCGTGCGCGGCGGGGGAGAAACGAATGCCCGCAGCCTATACTATGTGACGTTTGAATTCGATAGTGGAGACCGGCTGGAGCTGCAGGTGAACGGCCAGGAATATGGGCAGGTGGTTGAGGGGGATTATGGAGAACTGAGTTTTCAGGGAACTCGTTATTTAGGTTTTACAAGACATCGTTAAGGGGAGAGTTCAAAAGACCAAATCATATCATGATTTGGTCTTTTTATGTGCTAATCGACGGAAAGGTCATCCCTGTTGATCATACGGATGGTTGAAATGATGGCTCGGCAAACTAACATTTTAATGGCTAAGCTGATAAAGGAGTGCTGCCAGCTCCATCCCTTTTTCCAGGTGATTAAATCTGTCTTCTTGGCAGCAAAGGTTTCGACTAATACTTGCGGGATGAGGAACGGGAAAAGTTTTAAGATAATACCCAGCGGCTTGCTATTGAGTGTCCATTGATTGTAATAAAGAAGCATTAAAGGATAATGTACATAGTCAAAAGGTAAATGGATTTTGAAATTATTTTTGAATGGCCTGATATCATATTTCAGATAGCCTTTTGAGACAAGATATCGATCTGCCCATGAGTTTCCGATGATACTGACTAAATAAACGATCACCCAATCCTTGAATGAACGTTTTACAATTGCAAAGGGCAATAGGAAAATGCCAATAATGGTTAAAATATATAAAAACCCTACGGATAAATTCTTTTGTTTTTTTCGCAAGAGTACCACCTCATCATTAAAATGTTACATTGGGGATAATTTATGTATGGCAATTCTTTTCTATAAAAATCGGGCTAAAGGGAATAATGCATTTAAAAGAGTACAAAGAAGGTGAGACCTTGCCGAAAAAATCCGCAGATCAAATAGATGAAAAAGAGAATGAACAGCAAGAAAAGGTGCCCCAGCAGGCAGAACCAAAAGATGAAGCGGAAAAATTAAATCATATGTTGGCAGCTGTGCTTAACTATATATCCGATGATGAAGTCGAAGTTATCGATATTGAATATTTGCTCAACAATACAGAAGGGCTCCGGGAGTGGTGGGACCAATACCGAGAAAGAAACAGAAAAGAAATTGAAGAAGATATCTCAAAGGCACTTGGCGGACTATCCATTGAGGAGTTAGAAGATCTCAGGGAGAAAATAAAGGGAAAAGACAAAGAGTGAAAAAAGGACCGACAAGCACTCCCAAGTTAGGGAGTGCTTTATATATTTTCGCAAGTTCATTTGAGGAAAATATAGACAAATAAGAAGGTGAATTCCAGAAAGTAGAGAATTTTAATACAGAGGTGATGAGAATGATAAACCAATTAATCAGGGTAGGAACAATTTATATTCCAGTGGAGGATCCAAAGGAATCGTCGAATTGGTATAGAGATATGCTTAAGGCTAAATTGAATTACTTAGATGAAGACAAGGCAATCATGGGTTTGGCTGATATCAGTCTGTTTTTGGTGAAGTCTCCGGGGCAGAGTTCAAACTTTACGGACATTAATGGAGAGGAAAGGTTCATTCTTACCTATGAAGTGGATGGTCTTGAGGCCCTTAAAACATTACATAATGATTTAACGGAACGTGGGATTAGAGTCGGTGAGATTGAAAACAGAGGCCATGCAGGCAGGAATTTTGTTTTTAGTGACCTTGATGGAAACAAATTCGACGTATGGAGTGAGTTGAGCCCACAGTTTAAAGAAAGGCTTGTGAAGGAGGCAACATGAAACTTGTTTTGATTTTTGGGCCGCAGGCTGTCGGTAAAATGACGGTAGGGCATGAACTTGAAAAGATAACAGAACTAAAGCTTTTTCATAACCATATGACAATTGATCTGGTTAATCCCTTTTTTGACTACGGGACAAAAGAGGGGAAGCGTTTAGTCGGGCTTTTTCGTCAGGAAATCTTTAAGGCGATGGCCAAAAGCGATCAATATGGCTTGATTTTCACGTATGTCTGGGCATTTGATATGAAGGAAGACAGGGATTATGTAGATCAAGTATGCCAGCTATTCGAGTCAGAGGGCGGAACAGTGTATTTTGTTGAATTGGAAGCGGATTTAGATGAAAGACTGAAGCGGAATAAAAGTCCGCATCGGCTCCAGCATAAGCCATCAAAACGAAACCTGACATGGTCGGAGCAAGACCTGGTTCAGTCGATGGACCAATACCGCCTGAATTCAAATGCAGGTGAGATTGAAAGAGAGAATTATATACGAATAAATAATACTCACTTAAGCGCGACAGAAGTTGCCCAGCAGATTAAGGAGTATTTTGGTTTGTAAGTCTACAGCATTCTTGTTTGCTGGATGGTAAATGTGATGGGGGAACAAATATGGAGATGGAAATGAGGAATAGTCAGGAATTCTTTAAGGATTTTCTAGGTGAGATAAAAGAGATTGTTAAGCTTCCTGATCAAGGCTGCACTTCTGAAGTTAGCGGGATCGTCACTGGAGACGGCACTTACCTTTTGAAAAGTGCTTTTAAGGAAAAATATCGAGAGTGGCTAAAGTCCGAGGCGGAGATTCTTGAGAGTTTGTCTTTACAGAGATCAATACCAGTGCCCAGATATTATGGATTCATGGAAGATGAGCATGCAAGTCATTTGCTGATGTCGTTTGAGAAAGGAATAACTCTGACTGCAGCATTAAAAAATGCCGAATCAAGCTGGGAAAAACAGAGACTATTCCGCAGTTTTGGCCAGTTTATTATGCAGCTTCATGAACAAGAACCTGTCTTCAAAACAGATTTTGACTGGCTTGAAACCCAGCTGAAAAGAGCACGTATATATGCTGAATCAGGTCAAGCCGATGGCAGCTTGCAATTATTGGATCAGTTGATCGTTAATAAACCCAATTATGTAAAACAAACCATGATCCACGGAGATTCCACAACTGATAATGTGCTGTTGATTGATGGAGAAGTGCGGATGTTCATTGACGTAGCTGGTATGACACTTGGCGATCCACGTTATGATGAAGCATTGGCTATTCGGAAGATAAGAAACAACCCTGAATTGTTGGCTGCATTTTATGAAGGATATACTCGTTACAGAGTAACGGAAGAAGAATTCCGATATTTTGAAGAAGGTTTATATGAATTTTTTTAGGAGGCTATATTATGTGCCAGGTTGTAAAAAAGGAATTTAAAGTGATTGGCGAGAAACATACAGGGCTCTACAAAGATTTTGCAGAGTTAGTCCCCAAGGCCGCCAATCAATTTTTAGAAAGAGCATCAAATCTAGCGGGAACTGAGGTTACCGTGTACGAGCCCAAAGTAAGTGAGAGCCATAATGAGGGAACTTTCTATGTCGGAGTATTGGTAAATGCTGAGTTTGATACCTTACCCGAAGGAGCTGAAATTCTCGATATTCAGCACTCATATGGAATGATTAGAGGAAAAGGAACAGAGATGGGCAGTTTATATTCAACGCTGGATCAATGGATTGATGAACAGGGCTATGCGCGTGATACTTTGGAAAATTTCATTTTAGAAACTTATCATCCAGTGGAAAATGACGTGGAGAAAGTAGAAATATATATTCCTATTAAAGACTAAGACAATCTTTTATGTTTATGGTAATATATCAAAGATTTGTCTTTCTTTAGAAAGTGGAGGGGATAGGATGGAGTTCAGAGGTGCCTCTGTTTATGACGAAGGGGAATTTTACGAGAGTTATATGAAGCGGAGAAACAGGCCGGAAAGTCCAAACAATATCATTGAAAAGCCTATTTTGCTCGAGATGATTGGAAATGTAACTGGAAAAAGGGTTCTGGATTTAGGATGCGGTGATGCGAAAATTGGGGTTGAACTATTACAACAAGGCGGAACCTCTTACCTAGGTGTGGAAGGCTCTGAAAATATGACTCTGGCTGCAACACAAAATCTGGAAGGAACTACGGGACAGGTTCTGCATTCTTCAATGGAAGAATGGCAGCCACAGCCAGAGCAATACGATCTTGTTCTTTCACGTTTTGCTCTCCATTATGTAGCTGATTTATCGAGCGTCTTTAAAAAGGTTCATGACTCACTGTTGCTTGGCGGGAAGTTTATCTTCAGCGTTCAGCATCCTGTTCTTACCTCCTCGGCGAAAAGTGCAGAAGGCTCGTGCAGGAGAAGTGATTGGGTTGTGGATGACTATTTTAACCAGGGCGAACGGGTCGAACCGTGGATCGGAAAAAAGGTGATTAAATACCACCGGACGGTCGAGGAGTATTTCCAGCTTTTATTGGCTGCCGGTTTCATGGTGGAGGATTTAAGGGAGGGCACCCCGCGTCCGGAGAACTTCTCCAACCGGGAAGAGTACGAGCGAAGAATGAGAATTCCACTGGTATTGATCATCTCCGGTACGAAGCGAGGAGAATGACAGCAGATGGAAATTCGACCAGCAATACTAGAGGATGTTAAGGAAATATTGACTATATTAAATGCTGCGTCATTGGCTTTACTTGATAAAGGGATCAACCAGTGGCCCTATCCCTGGGATGAGGACACGCTTTTGGAGCAGCTTGGATTTTTGCATGTAGGAACAGTGGCTGGCAAAGTTATTGCGACATTTGGTATTAAAGATTTGAAGGGTTGGCATGTTGGGAAGAGCGGAAAGTATCTGTATCAAATTGCCATCCAACCTGAGTATCAGGGTAAGGGATATGGTTCGGTGATTACAGGCTGGGCATGCGAATATGCCCGGAGACTAGTTGAAGAGCTGTATCTGGATTGTTGGGCAGGAAATACGAAATTAAAAGACTTTTACAGTGAAAATGGCTTCGAATTTGTCGGCGATTTTCCAGAAGAGGATTATTACATAAGCGTTTTTAAATGTAAGCAGGAGGGATAGTATGGAAGCTATTTTTAAAGAAATTGTCCATATTATGCAAAATGACTACGCCGGATGGAAGGACAAGAAAGGCTGGGACCGGCCTGAGCATTTTTTTGGGAAGATTCAGTCTGATAATTTTGCCAGTGTTATTAGAGAATACTTACTTGATTTCAGAGATAACCATATCTATTTTACAGAATTGAATACTGAGAAAAATGTCGCCAATGATAGAGGGTTTAAGGTAAGGCGGTATGAGGACAAGCTTTATGTCACCGAGGTCGGTGCAGAAGAGCGGCTTGAAAAAGGAACTGCCTTTACAGCCATTGGCGGGTGGTCGATTCCGGAGCTTAGGGAGCGGCATGCGAGGCTTTTGAATGAGAGCCATGCCGAACGGGAGAAATGGGCGCCAATTCTCGCGCTTTATGAGTATGGTGAAACGGATGCCGGGCAGGAGATTCGGTTCCGTTTTTATCCAAAGAGTGAGTATCAGCCGGTTTATTCTGTAGAACCTTTAGACGATAAGACTCTGTTGCTGACGATGACGGACTTTGAGGATCCGGATTCGATTATAGAGATGATCGAGGAGCATAAAGACCACCTTGAGTCTATGGAAAACTGGATAATTGATGTGAGAGTGAACTATGGCGGAGGTGACGCGAGTTATTTTAACCTTTTGCCATATTTAATGCCAGAAGAAGGTGTAGATCTGGCAGATCCGGATGAAAAAATGCTCTTTAATTGTACCGTGGCCAACGCAGAAAGGCAGCTTGCGATGGTAGATGAGCAGATGAAAGGCGTTCGGGATGAACAGACATTGGTTTTCCTGAAGGCATGGCAGCGGGAGTGGGAGCGGAATAGCGGTAAGGGTTTTGTTGAATTTGATTTTAGTGAATTTATTCCTGATACTTTTGTTAAGGGGAAGTCTGTGCCAAAGTCGATTATTGTGATGACGGATGTTTATTGTGGCAGTGCCGGGGACTCGTTTATCGAGAACTGTAAGAGATCCAGTAAAATTACCGTAATTGGGAGGCCCACGGCAGGGCTGAACGATTATGCGAACCTGGCAATCCAGCGTTGGGAAGAGGGCTATGAACTATGGTATCCGACCTCGCGCTTGTCCAGGATTGATCATGGTCGCGGCATGACAGGAGTAGGGATTGAACCTCATATTTATATTCCATGGTCACCAAGGCATCTGGAAGAAGATGTAGACCTGGCTGCAGCGTTGAAACTGGTATCCTCTAACTTAACTACATATTAACAGAAAATACGGTAAAAAGTTTACAAAATAGCCGTATTTCTTTTAATCCAGCTTTACAATACTGTGTTAAAGTATAAATGTAAGGTACTCTCAATATAAGGAGTGTTGGCGATGGTTTACAAAGTCATCATAAATTTCTTATTGGTATGTGCCCACTTCTATCTGCTTTAACAATTGTTTATAATGTCTTAACAAATTACGGCAATGAACTTTATTTTACTCTATTAAAATAAATACTAGGCAGGATAGCAAGTGTGGCTATCACAGCAACCGGCGAAGGTGGGGCCGGTTGTTTTTTTGTGTGTTTTTGAATTGATCGGTGGTCTTTACAGTTATGACCGCTACTGGAAACCTCTATCGGACAAACAGAGGCCATAAACGAAGAAAAGTGTCCGATAGAAGGGCTCTATCGGCCAAACGGATGGGATGAAGCGGAAAAAGTGTCCGATAGAAGAGCTCTATCGGACAAACGGGAGGGATGAAGCGAGAAAAGTGTCCGATAGAAAGGCTCTATCGGACAAACGGAAAGCGCGAAGCAAGCAAAGTGTCCGATAGAAAGGCTCTATCGGACAAACGGAAGGCGCGAAGCAAGAAAAGTGTCCGATAGAAGGGCTCTATCGGACAAACGGAAGGGATGAAGAAAGGAAAGTGTCCGATAGAAGGGCTCTATCGGACAAACGGAAGGGATGAAGAAAGGAAAGTGTCCGATAGAAGAGCTCTATCGGACAAACGGAAGGCGTGAAGACTGAAATAGGTGATTTCACTATGGTCAGTTTAATACAGTGTACTATCTAAATTTTGTCCATTTCCTGGATCCTTCAATTGTAAGATGTTTCGTAAGTATTCTTCTAATCCTTTTACCATCCTTAATCACTACACAAAATTTCTGAATCGCTGAAGTAGTAATTGCTGTTTCTGGGGAAAGTAATCTAAACTCCTTTACCATCCGCATTACACCTGATTCAATTGATTCTTTACTTCCGCAAACATCACACACAAGATACTTATGTGTGGCTGTTACCTCAAAAGACTCACACTCCGAACAGGTAATGCCCTTCTTCAATTCGTCAAAATGAAAGGCAGGTACTTTATTGTTGGATGAATCAATCTGATGGAGGGATACTAGTTTGGTTGCGAGTTTGTAATGGTTGGTGGATATGTTTCCCGGCTGGTTGTTGAGGTTGTTTTGGAGTCGATTAATCTGTGTAGGGAAAATGAATGGGAGGTCTGGTTGTGCGTGATACAGGGTGAACTCGGGGTTAACAAAAACAACAGAACCTTGTATTTTAAAGTTGTAGCCAAGTTGATTCAATAGTTTTTTGAATAGCAGCTTAGTGCGATTGAGTTGATCAAGGGGATTCTTGATTGTTAATCCGGTTGTTGTCGAGGTTAGCCCATCTTGTTTGTAGAGGTAATCTCCCTGGTTATTCTTTATTTCAAAAAGATACAAAGTGCCTGAAAGTATAATTAAAGCATCGATTTGAAAGGTTGTTTTCTCAACCTCGAGCAGCAACTCGTTCAAGATCAAACAGCTGCTTGTCAGTTTTTCCGTCATGGCATCGAATTGTAATTCACCTCTATACCCTTTATCGAGGGATGAAAGATACCTTTTTTCCTCGTCTGATAACTCCAGTCTTTTATTCAAGATTCTCAGTTTAGATAAAATAATAGGTTCCGTCCGCTCTTTAAAAGCCACGTGCATCTTCCTCTCTATAATTAGTCATGATAATCATACTATTTTACTCAATTAAAAATATTGAATTTTTTGTGAATTGTGGCAAGCCTGCTTGAATACAATGATAAAACCACTTGATTCAGTCAGGAGGAGTAGGGATGTCATTGAAGGTTTATGCCATTATACTGAAAACTGCGGGTCTTGCCGTTTTCCTTGTGCCGATGTTCATGAAGGGGATGGGATATATTGCGACCCTTTCTCCCACAGTTATGTTTAGTTTAATCGCAATCGGAATTGTGTTATTAATAGTCGGGAATGTATTTGAGGCCAAGGCGATGCGGAACGGCGCTTATGGCAGGCGGAGAGGATTTAGGAGATGAGAAACGAGTTTCAGCATCTGAAACTCGTTATTTTTTTAACGAAAGAATGAACCAGACAAGTAGGTAAAGATAACCCGCAATGGTGAAAATAGCCCAAAGTGCTCCTTGCTTGAACTCCCTCGCTAGAAATTCGAATTCATTCATCTCTAGAGGTCTTCCGATGCTGTTCATCAAGCTGACCATGGGCACCGAAATAATGACAAGGATTGCGATCATAGCCAGTGCAACTTGCTTTTTCTTAATAACCCTATAGATAGCTCGTACAAAAATAGTCATTAACAATAAATAATATATGATCCAAAATAAAACTTCACTCATAGAAATAACCTCCCTAAGGAATTCTATCATTTTTTTATCTATAATGCCTGTTAGATTGTGGTAAAATTTCTTGAGAGGTGAGCATTTTGGTAGTTATCAATATTTGGTTAATTGTCATTCCGGCTGTTGCCTTTCTCGCGGCAATAGGAGCCTGGCTAAATACAAGAGTCATCTTAAAAGAGTTGGCTGTGATAAAAGCTCATTTGGGGATCAAGGATGAGCGGACGCCTTCCGTATTTGATAATGACCTCGATAAAGATTAATTAACAGGGTGGAAGTACAGTGACGAAAATACATATAATTGGCGGTCCAGGAAGCGGGAAATCATACATAGCGGCAAAACTTTCAAAGATGCTGGATCTTCCTACGCATGACTTGGACAACTTCTTTTGGGATCAAGAGTCAGATTATTTCGGCTCACAAACTCCTCCTGTAAAAAGGGCGGAAAAACTGGCGGGAGTAGTATCGCAGGAAAAGTGGATCATCGAGGGAGTATATCATAGCTGGCTTGAAGAAAGCTTCCGCCAGGCAGATTATATTTTTGTGCTCAAGACGAATGTCTATGTGCGCGACTGGAGAATATTGAAAAGGTTTATACTTAGAAAAGTTAAACTGGTTTCTTCTCCGCGAAAAGAGAACCTAAAGACACTGATCGACTTGCTAAAATGGAATCATCAATATGACGGGAACAATTTGGTACAGGCAATCAAACTGATGAAGCCATACAAAGACAAGGTCATCATCCTCACGAAAAATGATGATGTGTTCAAGCTATTTAAAAAGCGTAAAAAGAAGGCGGGCTAATAGCGAAAAAAACTGCCTTTAACCAAAGGCAGTTTTAGAACAAACTCTCATATGGTGCGGTGCTGATTTGCTTTTCGGCAAGCCGCTTTCGTAAAAATTTATGGTCACGCTTTGGTGTTGCCAGGATATAGCCGCGGATGACAAGCTCCTGAGTGATCCTGTCCGCTTTTTCCTTCAACGCAAGCTCGCCAATTTTACCGGCAATCTTATGCCTTGCCACATCCCTGAACAATTCAGGTACCGGACTGACCAAATCTTCGAGCAGTGCCTTCTGTTCATCGTGCCACAGATGCCTTGTCTGGTTCACATAATATTCTTCCCAGTCCATATCCGATTTGCCGTCGTTCTTCGGCAGCTTTTTCAAAAACTTGCGGAACATGAAGAATCCGCCGATCGCAAATAAACCTACCAAAACAACGACCCAGAACATAATAAACCACAAAAACCAACCTTCAAGCTGATACATTACCCTTCACCCACACATTTCTAATATCTTTTCTTATTATAGTATCAGCAGTCAAGCGAAGACAAGTCCTGTGACAATTTGAGTAACACACTTGTAAAATCGACAGGTTCTAAGTATAATAGACCTTGTTCTTTAAAACGGGGCTGAATGGGGTACTGGTGTCCCCCACGGTCTTCAAAACCGCTTGTGACCTGCGTGCCAGGTCAGGTGGGTTCGATTCCCACGCAGTCCCGCCAAAATACATAAATTACTAACCGCTCAGAAAACTGGGCGGTTTTTTTTATTACTTGGAAAGGTAAAGCACCTCTTTCTATTTGGAAGCAAAAAGTACGTCCCTCTTTTTCTTTATAGTATAATAGAAGGAATTCATAAAATATTGCTAATGTTTTATTTTATTCTTAGAAAGGGGTACAATAATGCAATTTTTCTTTGACCACCTTGTTTGGTTCTTTAAGAAACCAGAGAAAGCAATTTCTCTCTTAAACGAAAGAGGACTTCATGTTGTGAAGGGTGGCCGTCATGAGTCTTGGGGAACATATAATACCCTAACTTATTTTGGCTTAAGTTATATTGAATTTTTAGGAATTGATAATCTATCAATAGCTGAACAGCATGATGAAAATCGATTGATTACGCAAATCGTTGAACAGTTAGCAAAAGAAAATCGGGAAGGTCCTGCGAAAGTAGCGATCCGAACAAATCAAATAGAAGAACTAGCAATAAAACTTAAGGCAGAAGGGCTTACAGTATATGGGCCGCTAACTGGGGAGAGAGTTCGTGCTGATGGTCAAGTAATCAGGTGGTCATTGTTATTCCCTGAATACGTGGGAAAAGAGGTCTCTTTACCGTTTTTTATTCAATGGGAAAAATCAGATGATGAAAGGTATTCGGAATTAGAAGAACAAGAAGTCATAGGGTCACACATAGTTGGTCAACCCAAATTAGAAAGTGTCGGATTTGTCGTAGATGATCTGGATAAAACACTAGACATTTGGATTAAATTGTTTGGCCTTAAACAAGGAGAAGAGTATATCGATACGGAACTCAATGCCCGTTGCAGAAGTTTAAAATTGAACAGAACTAATTTATTATTTTTTACACCAATTGGAGATGGACCGGCTGCTAAAGTATTAAAAGAAAAAGGGGAGACTCCTTTTTTAGTGAACCTGATTGACACTAATCAAAGTCACTTCTTTGAAATGCTGGATGGTTATTGGAGTTTCCGGTAATTAATTTGAATAATTATATTGTAAATCACAGATTAAGATTGAATAAGATCCTTACTTAGTTCGCTCAGAATACTGGGCGGTTTTTTTGTGTCTAGATAATATCTTTACTGGGTGTACAGGTCACTCACTAAAGGGGAACCACAAAAAAAATATATTTCGAATAACGAAGTTTTTTCTGAAATTAAAAAGGAGATTGTCTCACTTTGTCGAAATAGTTTCTTTACACGAAATTTTTTTACATAGGAGGATTTTTTCATGCAGTTTAACGATTATCCATATACTAGACCAAACATTGAAGAGGTGGAGGGGAACTTTAATCAATTACTCGAGAGGTTCCAATCTGCTGAGTCTTTTGAGGTTCAGGACGGAGTAATGAAAGAAATCAATGAGTTGCGCTCTGAGTTTGAAAGCATGAGACAGATTGTTCAAATTCGCCAGACGATTGATACAACGGATGAGTTTTATAAGAAAGAAAAGGATTTTTTCAATGAAGTGGGACCAGCCTACAAGGGTCTAATCACGAAATATTACGTGGCACTTACAGGTTCTAAATTCCGCTCTCAGTTAGAAGAAAAGTGGGGAAAACAATTATTCTTATTAGCTGACAGTCAATTAAAGACGTTCTCTCCTGATGTGTTGAAAGACATGCAGGAAGAAAACAAACTAGTTAGTGAGTATGTTGATTTACTTGCTTCGGCTAAAATTCCGTTTGATGGAGAAGTAAAAAATCTTGCTCAGTTAGTTCCTTATCACCAATCACCTGATCGGACGATTAGAAAGGAATCGAATGAAGCGAAGTACAACTTTTTCGTTGAGCATGCCGATCAATTAGATGATTTATACGACAAGCTTGTAAAAGTACGAACTAGTATTGCTAAGAAGCTAGGATTCTCTTCTTTTACAGAGTTAGCCTATGCTCGACTTTCCCGTACTGATTATGATGCTGAAATGGTCGCAAAGTTCCGTGACCAGGTGAAAGAGTATATCGTTCCTTTAGCTACGAAACTAAAACAAAGACAGCAGGAACGAATTGGTGTCGATACATTTAAATATTACGATGACAGCTTCAGCTTTAAGACAGGAAATCCAGATCCAAAGGGAGATGCGGAGTGGATTGTTGATCAAGCGAAGAAGATGTACGAGGAAATGTCCCCTGAAACGAATGAGTTTTACACTTATATGGTAGAAAACAACCTAATGGACCTACTAAGTAAAGCAGGTAAGGCTGGCGGTGGATACTGCACTTATATTAGCAAACATAAGTCACCATACATTTTTGCAAACTTCAATGGAACAAAAGGCGATGTTCGTGTATTAAAGCATGAAGTAGGACATGCGTTCCAAGTATTTGAAAGTCGTGTTTTTGAAGTGCCTGAGTACGGGTTCCCTACACTGGAAGCGTGTGAAATCCACTCGATGAGTATGGAATTCTTTGCTTGGCCTTGGATGGATCTTTTCTTCGAGGAAGATACGGATAAGTACAAGTTCTCTCATTTAAGTGAAGCGGTCCTATTCATTCCTTATGGTGTAGCAGTCGACGAATTCCAACATTTCGTGTATGCCAACCCGGAAGCAACCCCAGCTGAGCGCAAGCAAGCATGGAGAGAAGTCGAGAAGAAGTACCTGCCACATCGCGATTATGAAGGAAATGACTTCTTGGAAAACGGTGGTTTCTGGCAGCAGCAGGGACATATTTACAAGGTTCCATTCTATTATATTGATTACACATTAGCTCAAATTTGTGCTTTGCAATTCTGGAAACGTACGCAGGAAAATACAGAGGATTCCTGGAAAGATTATCTGCACCTTTGTAAGCAAGGTGGAAGCCAGTCATTCACAGAGCTTGTCAAAGAAGCGAACTTAATTTCTCCATTAGAAGATGGTTGTGTGAAATCTGTTATTAATGAGATTGAGGCTTATTTGAATACAGTTGATGATAAGGCACTTTAATGCAGAAGCCAGCAAAATTCAAGACCGTCTGTGACCTGCCTGCCAGATCAGTTGGGTCGATTCCTACGCAGCCCCGCCCAAATAAATCTTATTGCCGCACAGTTAGTTGTCAATCTGTGCGGTTTTTTGCGTGAAAAATAGCTGATTCAAAGTGAAGTGTCTTTTTCTAATTAGAAGCATAAGGTCCCTGGCTTCTGAGATACAGGGGCTGGAGATTACGGCCAATTTTGCATCACCTTATTAATTATAGGAACCTTATATACATGAAGGGAAAAATAACAGCAACTTGATATAATAATAGAAAAGAAATTAGGGGTGTGTTAATGAGGGAATTGTCGTTTTTTATGCTCATTGTTCTGGCCGTTTTGGTAAGTGGTTGTTCGGTGGGCCTGGATCAAGAAGATATCATGCGGTATGTTCAGAGAAACCACGGGATAAAGGTGGAGGTGCCGAGGGAACCAAAATTTGGGGCTAAGAGTCCGTATGGTTCAACTACTGTAATAAGTAAAGATGACCCCACTCTTCAGTTTGAAGTGTTTTTTCAATCTGGTATAGGTCCGTTTTTTAGTAGTATTTCGGGCGATAGCTTTAAAGAAAAATCAGCATTCAATAAGTTGAATAAGGATTACCAAAACTCGCCGTTGTACGGTGATTTTAAGGACGTCGGTTTTCAGCACTCCAACCTCGTTGATAGTACGATTTATACTCATGATTATGATGAAAATGAAAAGAAGGCAACGCTTTATCTTTTTAAAGAGGAAGGTTTTGCATTGAAAGATTCAGACTATCAGATGCTTTATGAGGCAATGCCCTATATTCTAAGAATTCAAGAATTGCTATCGGCAGCTAATTATAGTTTTGAAAAGATCGTTGTAAATGGCGAGGAGTACTCTGAGTTCAAGAATATGTATGAATACGATAATTCTTCCGCACGGAAGTTTGAAATAGAGGTTCCTATTCGAAACGGTTTAGCTGATATCCATTCTCTATCAGACATGAAAAACCTCATTCATAATGACCATTATTATGGTTCACTGAATACGGATATGCTTGTTAAGAAGCATTTCTTTAAGAGGGACTATCCGGTGTTCGAGGATACGCTAGCTGAAATTGAGTCTTTAGGATTCATTAGGGATGAGAATTCATATGACCCTCATTTCTTGTCTTGTGATAATTATCTTCAAAATGAAGAAATAGAAAAAATCGATTTAACGGAATGCCAAGATTATTTATTATTCCTATCCATTGAAGTTGAGAATGATAACTATAAATCGATTGTAACAGAAGAAGGGTTAGAGAAATGGTGGCAGATGGTCCAAAAATTAAAATCATCCAATCTAAACATACACCGCGTACAAGTGGAATTGTTGAATTCAAGTATCTATTACGTGGACGTGGCTTTTGAAGATATTAAGTCCGTTCAATCGAAAGAAGAAATGGAATCGATTATTATGGATGAAATTGGTCATTTGATAAAATAAACAAAAAGAGCCCGCTACTCGCATAACGTCATAGAGAGCAGTTTTATTATGCAGCACATCGCTCCAACATAGTAAAACCGCACACTAGGTGCGGTTTTTTTCTTAATCTGCCAAAAACTCCTTCAACGCCTCTCTATTAAAATCCAAATCCACCTCCAAAACCTCACCAACACCTTCATAAGTTTCATTCTCAAAGCTGCCGTCTTCGGGAAGTCGAAGGGTTTGTATGTCCCCGGTTTCATTGGTGAGTATGTCTTTTCCAATTGTCAGGAGTGTGTGTGTGTCGACATTGGTATCGACATATGTACTTAATAGGTCTAACAGTTGTGGCAGCTTGGCGACACTGTTTAGGGATACAGCTTCTTCTTTTAATTTTGACACGACTTCTTGTTGTCTTTGGACCCGTCCAAAGTCACTTAGTCTGTCCTGGCGGAAGCGGACGTAGCCTAGCAGTTCTTCGCCATTCAGTTGTTGGGTTCCTTCTTCCAATGTCATTCCGATTCCTTCGGACATTTCGTATGGGATGTCTACTTCAATTCCATTGGGCACTAGGAGGTCGACTGCTTTTACAAAGCCTTTGAAGTCGACAATCGCATAATGGTGAATGTCCAGGCCTAAATTCAGTTTGATTGTTTCCCTTAATAATTCAGGGCCTCCAAAGGAATAGGCAGCGTTCAATTTTTGCTGTCCGTGTTCTGGGATATTCACATACATATCGCGCATAAGGGAGATCAGTTTTACCTTGTGCGTTTGTGGGTTGTAATGGGCGACCATAATGGAATCTGTTCGCGCACCTTCTTCACCGCGTGAGTCGCTGCCCAGTAACAGAACATTTACTTCCTCTGTTGTGTTCTCCTCTCCTTGAAACGAATCTGCTTCAGCTTTTTGAAACGGTTGATTAATTGCTTGATAAGTTCCTTCTATGTACTGAAATATGGTAAAAAGACCAACCATGAAGATTCCAAGGAGCAGCAGGGCGCCGACAACTCTTCCCCATCTTACTCTTTTGCCTCTTTTATTTGCCATTTTTACACCACCCGGGCTGAACTTTCCTTTTTACCAGAAGTGGTCATTATCCCATAACTTCATTTCAGCTATTTGTTGTTGAGGTTACAGTTGTTTGAAATTCTCTTTACAATGCTGAAAAATACCATAGGAAAACCGCACAGGAAGTTATTCTGTACGGTTAAAGGTATGTTACTTCTCTATATAAAATTGGGCTGTTTTGAAAAGCTGCAGCCAATCCTATGTCTTTAATCTGTTCCTTTTCAACTGCTTTAAAAGGCAGTGTGACATGAAGTTCTTTTTTAAAGGGGGAAATCGACAGGGACACGGTTTCCTGGCCTAACCATCTTGCATGGATCGGTTTTTCATCTGCAAATGAAAATCTCTGTGGAAAGCCTTCTCGGTAAAAATAATGCTCCTGATCTTTTGGCGTACCAGGATCATTCAGGCAAATATACAATGACAGGTTGTCGCAGAATTTTAATAGATTTAAATGGAAGGAGAGGGTTTTGTCATTAGCAATCCCTAATTCATTCAGCAACTTCTGCTGTCTATGTTTTTCTGCGACCCAAAAATTCTTCCCAATCGTGCTTGTTGCATCCTTTAGGAATGATCCGTAGTGAAGGCTGCAAAGGAGGCCGGCGTATGGGTCCATTTGGACGATCTCGTCGATTCCTTCTTTGTAAAAAGCAAGCTTTGGACTGCCAGGGTAATCCATAAAGGAGTAGGGCTGCTGGGTATGTTCATTCCATAACGGTTCTTCATCGGGTTCGATCCAGCAGCGGTCATGTTCCCGTACGGCGAGGACAACGGATTCTTTCTTGTCTATTCCTAAAAAATAATCATCTCTCCACCATTGTGCAGCATCTCGGGATACATGGGCATGGTCATGCTGGGCCACCATCACAAATTCATGTTCTCGTTCATGGATTATCATTTTATATCACCCCTCTATACCTAGCATATTTTAATAGGTGGTTATATGCTAGAATTTAGTATTTCTAGTCATTGATAAAAAATGTTATAATTTCTTGGTTAGGAAGTAGGTGTTATGTATGCAAAATACGGCTATAAGTCGTTTTCGTCTGATGGGTTTGCTTGAGGGTGGATCATTGCTGGTGCTTGTGTTCATTGCGATGCCGCTTAAGTATTGGGCTGGTTTTCCCGAGGCTGTCCGGTTCGTAGGTTCTTTGCACGGTTTTTTGTTCGTTCTATATGTGCTCATGATTGCTTATACGACATTCAAGGTTAGATGGTCTTTTTTATGGGTTGTGAGTGCGTTTGCAGCTGCGTTCATTCCTTTTGGCAATATGGTTTTGGATCGCTTTTTACAGCGGACTTTTTCTGTAAAGGAAGCCTCATAAATGAATGTAATCCAGAAGCTTTTTTCAAAACAAAAGAAGGTGAAGATTGAATTCTGCCAGCGTAATCTGGAGCAGTTTTTACCTGAAGAGAACTATGCTGCCTACAATGAATTCTTGAGCCGCAAAAATGTTGAGCATAAGGAATTCGAATGCCAGAGCAGATGCAAGGAATGCCGTCTGTCTCCGTATGCTATGGTCAATGGTGATTTTGTAGCCGCAGAGGATTCAAACGAACTGCTTAAGAAAATGGCTCAATATATAGATTAAAAAAGCATCGGTTACGATGCTTTTTTGCATGCCGTCGTTTATTGATGATCAGATGGTCCATTTCCGCCTGGAAAAATGAAAGACTTGTCATGCAAGGCTTGATCTTGTTCGATTCGATGGTTTTCTGAATCGAGCTTCGGGTCACCGGTTCCTTTTTTCCTATCCATATAAATAGCAAGGGGAACCAAAACAATTAACGGGGACAGCAAAGCTAACCACAGCATATATATTCCTCCTTCCGTCTATAACCCGTCAATGTACAGATTTAAGATAAAAATGACAATGACAACAAGAGCAATAATATTGATCCATAAAGGGGAGCGTTCTTTTTTTGCTTTTTTACTGATTTTCTCCTGATACTTCTTTTGGATTCTTCTTGTTTGAAAATTGGATTTCATTAAGAATCACCCCGTATGTTCATTTTAACATAAATATCCATTTAGATATGGTGGAGTTTTAAAAATCCTTTTAGAAACATATTTGTTTTATAGAAGGAGTTGGTGGAAATGAATTTTGAAATGCAAAAAGCCAACCTGCTGGCGGAGAATATCAAGGGTTTTGCGGAGTATGTCCAGAAGTGTTATACCAGCAAATCAGGGTTGATTCTGAATCATGATAAGCTGTACCAGGTGAGGCTCTGGGTGGAGGAGTATAAATTTAACCAGCTTGCTGAGGAACTCGCGAGAATCAATATGTTTGAGTGGGATGAAAAATACACTTTATTGCTGGTGGAGCGGTTTTGGAAAGGTCTGGTGATTATTGAAGATTATGTTGAACATTATCATTCAGACTTGTTTATTTTGACAGCGAGAATCCACACACTTAAAAATTTGACTGCACTTTTTTCTGTAGAAAAGAAGGCCACATCCGGATAATGTTATTTTAAATTTGTAACAAAGATTACGAATCCACCTTATATCGTAATAATAAATACAGTTTTTACCCGTGTTGGTATGAAGTTAAAAATTCACCCAACGATTAACTAGTGTGATATGATGGTAAACCTGTTAGCCTATTATAGGGCCTGTTCAGTCTAATAAACACAACAGGAGGTTTACAATGAAAAAAATTCTTATGCTAGTTTCAATCCTTACATTAGTAATTGGTTCATATACAGTTTATGCCGAATCAACGAAAACGATCAAACCGGCTGAGACTTTGACAGCCAAAAAGGTAGATGTTGATACGAAGGAATCCTCGGTCACAGATAAACGCTTCATCAAAGAAGAAGAAGTGAGACTGCTTGCCCGCCTGGTCCATGCGGAAGCAAAAGGTGAACCGTATGAAGGCAAGGTTGCAGTTGCCGAAGTCGTGCTGAACCGTGTGGAGCACGAACAATTCCCGGATACGGTAAAAGAAGTCATTTATCAAAGAAATGCATTCCAGCCGGTCCAAAATGGTGCGATCAATAAACCGGCAGGTGAAGAGGCAATTAAGGCAGTTGAAGATGCCCTTGAAAATGAGAACAATATAAAATCTCTTTACTTCTATAATCCTGAGACAGCAACAAGCCAGTGGATTTTCACTAGGAATGTCGTTAAAAAAATCGGGAAGCATGCATTTGCTATTTAAAAGCGCGTACAGCATATAAAGCTGCGCGCTTTTTTGCTTTTAATCGCCAAAATCCCACATCCAGCACATTGCCACACTATTATCATTTTTATTCCGATCAAAATTATTATAAAATAAAGCTTACCAATTAGTGGAACGAGGGTGGTCAGGTGAAAAAGTATTCGCTTAGTTTAACACTGCTTTTTTCAATGCTTTCATTATTATTAATGCTGTTCGGTCTTGGATGGACAATCCAGAACCAATTTTTCAGCAATGGAGCGTCCGGAGCTATTGAGCAGACAAAGCCAGTAGAAGAAGATACGGGAAAAGACGGCAAGGTGGTTGTGGCCCTTGGAGATTCACTGACTCGGGGAACCGGGGATGATACAGGTAAAGGCTATATTGGCTATCTGGTTGATGAGCTTGAGGAAAAATCAAAGGAAAAGATCACAATACATAATTTCGGGGTTAAAGGATACCGTTCCAATCAGCTTTTGGATCAGCTGAAACAAGGAGAAATCCAAAGGACGATTCAAGGCGCAGACTACATCCTCATAACGATTGGCGGCAATGATTTGTTCCAGAGCGGGCAAACGTTCTTGCAAATGGATGAGCAGCAAATCGCTCAGGCAAAGGAAAGTTATTTGAAAAACCTTGCATCGATTTTAAAAGAGTTAAGGACCATGAATGACTCGGCTGTCATTTTTCATATTGGACTGTATAATCCGTTCATTGATTTAAATGATTCAGAGCTGACAACGAAGGTCGTCCGTGATTGGAATTACGATACAAATCAACTGCTTGACCAGAATGAAAAGTCCGTCTTTGTGCCGACATTCGACTTGTTCCAGCTGAGTGTGAACGATTATTTATACACAGATAAATTCCACCCGAATGCTGAGGGCTACAGGCTGATTGCAGAACGGGTAGCATCTTTGATTACATGGTAAGGGGGGAGAACGATGAGTGAAATCACGCTGTCTGTAAAAGGGCTGAGAAAGACGATTGGCAAAAAAGAGATCATTAAAGGAATCGATTTTGATTTAAGACGAGGCGAGGTCTTTGGGTTCCTTGGTCCGAACGGTGCTGGCAAAACGACAACAATCCGTATGCTTGTGGGGTTAATCAAGCCAAGTTCGGGGACAATCGAAATTGGCGGCTACAATGTCAGGAAGAATTTTACGAAAGCAATGGAGCAGATGGGCTGTATCGTGGAAAACCCTGAGCTATATTCCTATCTGACAGGCTGGGAGAATCTCGAGCACTTTGCGAGGATGCTGCCTGAAGAAGACCCGGCGCATATGAAATATGTCGTGGAGCTCGTGCGATTGGAGGAACGTATCCATGATCCTGTCAGGACGTATTCCCTTGGGATGCGGCAGCGTCTGGGGATTGCCCAGGCATTGCTGGGAAAACCAAAGGTCCTGATTCTGGACGAGCCGACGAATGGACTTGATCCGATGGGGATAAGGGAGATGCGGAATTTCATTCGTTATCTTGCCGAAGAAGAAGGATTGACTGTCCTTGTATCAAGCCATCTTCTGAGCGAAATCCAGCTGATGTGTGACCGAGTCGCAATCATTTCGAAAGGGTCAGTTATCAAAGTGGACTATGTTGAAAATCTTTTGGCATTACAGGAGAAAGTCATCTGGTTTGCAGAACCTCGTGATACTGCGAAAGAAATTCTGAATGGCGTGACGACGGTTTCCGATGGAGCAGATGGAGCTTTGGTTACTCCTTATTTAGAAACTGAAAGTGCTAAATGGAATCGGATGCTGGTGGAAAAAGGGGTTCAGGTAAATGAAATGAACAGGAAATTGCCTGCTCTTGAAGATCTTTTCCTTGAATTGACTGGGGGTGAGTCGATTGATTAACCTCGTCAGGAATGAAATGCTGAAGATTGTTCGCAAAAAAAGAATCCTGATAGTGGCTGGGATCATTGCTGTGCTGGTCGCACTTTTTACATATTCTCAATACAGGGAAATTGAAAGAAGGCTTGAGCGCTTTGGGGATGTTGATTGGCGGACGACTCTGCAGCAGCAAATCATCGATACACAAAACCGGATCACAAGCAGCGGCATATCAGATGAGTGGAAAAGCGAACTGCAGCTCCGTATCCAACAGCAGCAATACTATCTTGATAACAACGTGAATCCGATGGAGCCCGGCGCACCAAGCTTTGCGCGTGTTTTCGCGGAGCATTCGATCAACTTGTTCCTGCCATTGATGATTATGGTAGTGGCAGCTGATATTGTTTCCTCCGAACGGAGTGCCGGCACGGTGAAATTACTGCTGACAAGGCCGGTGAAGCGCTGGAAGATTCTGATGAGTAAGTACATCACTCTGATTTTATCCGTATCAATCATTGTAGTATTGTTTGGGGTGCTGTCCTATTTGATATCCGGCCTTATTTTTGGCTATCAAGGCTGGGCTGCTCCTGTTATGACCGGGTTTAGTGTCGAAGGAAATGAATTGAATACGAGTGCGATTCAGATGATTCCCCAGTGGCAGTACTTGTTAATGGAGTTCAGCCTTGTGTGGTTTGTTGCACTGATTGTAGGAACAATCACTTTCATGCTGTCGGTTCTGATACGGAATACGCCAGCAGGAATGGGCGTTATGCTCGCAGCACTGATTTCCGGGGCGATCCTCAGCAATATGGTCTCATCCTGGGAGTCAGCAAAATACTTGTTTATGATCAATTTGAATTTGACAGGCTACCTGTCCGGCCAGGCACCGCCGATTGAAGGGATGACACTGGGTTTTTCTCTTGTCGTGCTGGCTCTTTGGGGATTGGCTGCTTTAATTGTTTCGTTTGTTGTGTTTATCAGGCAGGATATATATTAAGTTTTGAAAACCCTGGCCAAATTTGGTCAGGGTTTTGGTTATTCTATGGTGTTTGGGAATCGTTTCAGCAGCAGATAAAACGGTTAGACAGAGTAATTTAACGGTAGCCGCAGTTTTTTTAACGGTTAGAAAGAAAATATTAACGATTGTGGCAGTTTTTTCGACGGTTAGAGGGAATTTATCAACGGTTGGAGTGATTTTATCACCGGTTGACATGTTTTATAACAGTACCAATAATAAGGTTGAAACTTTTGATGCTTAAAAAACGTATTAAAAACCGAGGTGTTGGTCATGTTCAAAATTACTCGACAATGCTCGATATGCGAGAAGGAAATCCAGCCAAATGAAGAGATTTACGTGAAAATGAGGTACCCGGAAAAGAAGGGCATGACGGAGATCAAAGCCTTTATCCAGTATCAAGGTAAGATCATATGCGAAGAGTGCAACAATAAATAGGAGGAACCTGAAATGTTTGTAGAAAAACGGTCAGAAAAGAGAAAGAAAAAGAAGCAGGATGGCAGCTATAATTTTTTGGACTTTGTTTTTGATGTGCTGTTTTGGATTCCCGAATTGATCATTCTTCCGTTCCGGCTGGTTTTCTATCTGTTCAGGTTTCTTGCAAGGTCTATATTTGATAGCATATAAAAATCCTGCGATCCAGAATCGCAGGATTTTTCATATTTATAGCTTCCTCACTCGAAAATTATTGTGCAGCACTGGCCAGTTTTGAGGAAATGATGGCCCTAAGGTCCAGAAGCTTACACCACGCAAACCATAATTTTTCACAGTATCGTACTTGGCCTGAACGCTTCTCGCGTCTTCGAACCAGACTTCGTGCTGTTGTCCGTCTGCGTCGGTATAGCGGAAAAATGGTGATTGATAGGTAGAATCGAATTGGATATTGACCCCCTGTTGTGCTGCGAGTTCCACTGCGCCTTTTGGACTGACTGTTCGAGCATAGGTTCCCTGCACCCAGGGGATGCGCCAGTCTCTTCCGTATAAAGGCACGCCCATCAGGATTTTATCACGGGGGATAGCTGTTACGGCATAATCGAGAACTTTCCTTACTTCACTTATCGGCGCGATTGCCCATGGCCTGCCGCCGGACCAGCCCCATTCATATGTCATAATCACAACAAAATCAACGATTTCTCCGTGCGCTTCGTAATCATGCGCTTCATACAGCAAACCTTGCTGACCGGCACTTTGCTTTGGAGCCAGTGCAGTCGAAACGGTATAGCCTTCCGGATGCAAGCGCGCAACGGCTTTTCGTAAAAAGTTGTTATAGTTTTCGCGGTCTTCTGGATAGACATATTCGAAATCGATATTCAAGCCGGTATAGCCTTTTTCCTTCATTTTAGCGAGGATATTGCTTAACAAAGTATCCTGGACATCTGGACTCCGCAGGATGGCGGCTGCACGATCCGAACTGAACGAGCCTTCCGCTTCATTCGTAATCGTCAATAATGGTGAGGTGTTAGTCATGTTTGCTGCTTGAAGAACATTTGTGTCCAACAGATTCAGGAGTGATCCATCCTCCCCCATCTTATAGGAAAAAGGAGCAAGATAAGTGAAGAGGTGCCCGCGTGACAAAACATTTCTTCTGCCTGTCTCATCCATTCTCGTTATATAGGAATTCACTTCAATTAATGGTTTTGAAGGTGCTGGTATTCTTAGAACACTGCCTGGATAAATGAGGGAAGGATTCGATATACTATTAGCTTCTGTGATTTGGTTAATACTTACACCGTATCGCTGGGCAATTGCCCATAAGGTTTCGCCTGAACGAACGGTATGACTAAAGAATGGCATCTGAAGCATCTGGCCGACAAAAATCAGCGAAGGATCCGCGATATTGTTATAGCTTGCCAGTTCCTGTACAGTTACTCCATAACGTGAGGCTACTCCCCATAAAGTGTCACCCTGCTGGACGATATATTCCCGATTGATTTCCGGGATCACAAGGGACTGGCCAACCACTAATACATTCGGATTATCCATCTCATTCGCTAAAATAATCTGGTTCATGGCAGTTTGGTAGCTTTGTGAAATAGCCCATAAAGTGTCACCCGGTCTTACAACATGTATTTTCATTTATAATCATCCTCCAAGTAAGGTACCTTTTATCATGATATGCGGGCAAAAGATGTCCTATCTGCAATACGGTTTATTTCAGAATATTCGAAATAAGTGTATATATTTTTTAAAATACCGATATAATAGAGAGAAAAACTATAAAGATAAAAGGGGAAAATGGTATGGTAACGTACGGCACTTTTTTACTTTTAGTAGAAGAGGCGGAGAAGTTGAACTGCAAGGTGATTTATGACTCCAAGAAAAAAATCAATTTTAATCCAAACATGTCCATAACGATTCCATTATCGACCACACAGGAAAATGTTTATGCCTTTGCCCACGAGATTGGACATTGTATTGATTTTGTCAATGGCGAGCTCGACTATGAAAAATGGCTGAATGACTGGTCTTACCGGATTACGGCTGAAATGAGCGCATGGGTACACGCCTATAAAATCCTGAAGAAGCTGAATGTTCCTTTCGAAGGCTGGAAGGACCATGTAGATTCCAAGCTCTCGACCTATTTTAAATACCATGAAGTGATTGCATGAACTGGCCTAGGCCAGTTTTTTTCATTTAAAATCAAATTTTATATGGTTTACGAACATTTGTTCGGGATATAATAGCTTTAAGTACTCCCGAAAGGATGGTCAGCATGAGAATACGAGACAGAGGAAAAATCAAAAATTATGGTATGGGTTTATCTGTTCGGCATAGGTCTGGTTTTGCCTCTTGGAATTTTGGTTTCAAAAGTCGTTCATGTCAATTTTCTAGCAACACATAATCCACTTTCAACTATTGGCGGGTTAGTGGGTGGAATTCAAATCTTCTTCGCGCCAATCATCATTCTTATAGCATATCAGCAGCCGGATTGGATTCCGTTCGTCGTCGGTGTTTTAACGGGTGCTCATTTCCTGCCCTATGTAGCCATTTACAAAAGCAAGGGTTATATATTCCAAACAGTCGCTACTGTTCTGGCTGCCTCTGTGATCGGGTTCGGCTGGATGAATCAAGCTTATTTACTCATTCCTTTTTCATTAATCATTGTTTATTCCATTACATTGGTTTGGTTAATGAAGGAAGCAAAAGTGGTAAAAGAAAAATGGACTGCTGCTGAGAAAGAGAACTCTATCACAATGTAAGCCTATAAGATGGGGAACCTTATACGGGCCGATAAACCTCCATAAGGGTACTATTCAATCTTAATTGTATCCTTATACGGAACGGTTACCCCGCATAAGGGTACGATTTAACCCTAATCGTGCCCTTATACAGATCGGTTACCCTCCATAAGGGTACGATTCCACTCTAATTGTACCCAAAATCAGTACATAACTTTTAATAGTTAAGCTAAGCTATGTTTGAGGATTGGAGGTGCTAGGATGAATGAAAAAGAATTAGTTGGCGTCAGGGCTGCAGAATACATAAAAGATAGAATGGTGGTTGGACTGGGAACAGGATCGACCGCTTATTATACAATCAAAAAATTGGGCGAGTTAGTGAGAAATGGCCTAAACATTAAAGGGATCCCAACATCGGAACAAACCGCAGCTTTAGCTGTGGAGCATGGTATCAAGCTTGTGGATTTTAAGGATGTGGAACGGATCGATGTCGCGATTGATGGAGCGGATGAATTTGATGCTGATTTGAACTTGATTAAAGGCGGCGGAGGGGCACTGCTAAGGGAAAAAATCATCGCTAATGCTGCTTCTGCCTTTATTGTAATCGCAGATTCATCCAAAGGAGTAAATAAATTGGGAGACTTTCCGCTGCCTGTTGAGATTGTAACTTTTGGGGCAGAAATGACCTCAAGGAAGATTGCCGAGCTAGGCTGTGAACCGAAATTAAGACTGAGTGGGACCCAGCCATTCATCACAGACAATGGGAACTATATTCTCGACTGCGATTTTAAACAGATTGAATCTCTTGAGGAGCTGGAAAAGCAGCTGAATATGATTCCAGGCGTGGTTGAGAACGGTTTGTTTGTGAATATGGCGAGAAGGCTGATTACGATCGAAAATGGTGAACTGGTTGAAATAACAAGGTGAATTTTGAACGGTGCTTCTAAGTTGAAGTACCGTTTTCTCATTTTTGGGAAAGGGGAATTGTACCAGTTTATAGAAATACAATGTAGTGATTTATTTTAAGGAGATGTCTAAATTGAAGGATTATAAAATAAAAACCTATAAAGAAGCGATCCAGGTCATTGAAGAGGTTGGTTTACTCCCGCTAGCTCCATTGGTACCTGAATTTCCAGCGTTGAATACCATTACTGCTCCTGAGAGCTGGCATTCCGATACAGAATTTGATCCGTGGATTTGGAGGACAAGGTTTGCTGTCGAGGGCGTCGCTGGGTATGGAAAATTCATGAAGAAAAAGTCCGTCCTGATTTCTCGTGCCTTACTTCCATATTTTAAGGCGGTTCTAGGCAGTTATGAAACAGTTGAAGAACGCTTTCAAAAAGGAAATGTATCGAGAGAAGCTCTGGCTGTTTACCGAATCATTAGTGAAGCAGGGGTCATAGATACAAGAGAGTTGAGGACCATAGCGGGGTTAAGGGATAAAGAACATAAAAAGGTGTTTGACAATGCTTTATTGGAACTGCAGGGGGCGATGGATATTGTCATTTCGGGAATCAAGGAAAGAATAAACGCGGAAGGCGAAAAGAATGGCTGGAGCAGCACGTCCTTTGAAACGTACGATTCCTGGGCAAGCAGAAATAAAATCGAAGCTCTGGCTGTGGAAAAGGAGAAGGCGAGGGAATACCTTTTGTATCATTTTCAAGAAGTTGCCAGTGAAAACGCTGTAAAGAAGCTGAAGAAAATACTGGGGGAATAACAATGGTAAACAAAGCATTAGTGATCATTGACGTTCAAAACGGAATGTTCCTGGAAGGGGAAGCAGTTTCCGATGGAGTTGAGCTGCTGCAAGGGATTAAGGTGCTTATAACACAGGCACGTTCGACCAAAATACCAATCGTATATATTCAACATAATGAAACGGCAGGGTATCCATTAGAAAACGGTACATATGGCTGGGAGATCCATTCTGAAATCAGCCCAGAAGAGGGAGATATTATTATTCAAAAAACAACCCCGGACTGCTTTTTGAAAACATCCTTGGACCAAGAATTAAGAGAAAGGGGGATAGAACACCTCTATCTCGTTGGCATTCAAACGGAACTTTGTGTGGATACGACTTGCAGAAGTGCATTCAGCAAGGGATATAAAGTTACTTTAGTTTCCGATTTACATAGTACTTGGCCAAGCACCGAACTAACAGCACAGCAAATCATCAACCATCATAACGAAGCGTTGCGCTGGTTTGCGTATGTGAAGTCTAGCGTTGAGATTGAATTAAGCTCGAAAGCCTGGGAATAACCAATGTAACACGTTCTGCCTTAAATTAAAGCTTTAAAGGAAAATCCTCTAAGTGTTTTTAGAGGCTTTACTTAAAGGTAAATACACCTATTAACCAGAATTTACTTTCTGGAAAAGGGGGGCCGTTATGGAAAAAACAAGTCTTCATCCACTCATGTTCATTGTGCTTGTCGTTGTCACTACATTTCTTATGGGCTCTTCTTTTACCGTCGGAAAGATTGGTTTAAACTATGTCTCTCCTTTATTATTGGTTGGTTTGCGATTCACAATTGCTGGTTTGGTGATGGCGGTACTTGTGAGGAAAAGTGGTAAGCCGGAAAAGCTCGCTGACTGGGGAAGGATCTTCACGATTGGTTTGATGCAGACGGCAGGAGTGATGGGCTGTATCTTTCTTAGCTTACGAACGATTACAGCGGGCGAGTCTTCAATTTTAACCTTTACCAATCCATTAATGGTGGTGATGATGGGGACTGTTTTTCTTGGAATTCGATACAGGCTCCTTCAATGGATCGGCGCGTTTGTAGGGTTCATCGGTGTATTCATCACATTAGGTTTCCATCTGCAGCTGACAGTTGGTACACTTTTCGGTTTGGGGGCTGCTGTGTTTTGGTCAATTGGGACTATCCTTATTAAACAATGGGGCAGCCGCTTCAATGTCTGGGTGTTGACAGCTTATCAAATGCTCTTTGGGGGAATTGCCCTCTTATTGATGGGGCTTACATTGGAATCCCCAAAGTTGATGATAAACCCCGTTTCAATAACAGTTATTTTATGGCTGGCAATTATGGCCTCAATCGTCCAGTTTGCCATTTGGTTTTACCTGATTAATCAAGGAGATCCAGGCAAGACAAGCGCCTTCCTGTTCCTTGCACCTTTTTTCGGTGTACTTACCGGTTGGGTTCTGCTCGATGAGGTCGTGGAGTGGTATGTGTATGCAGGCGGAGCGCTGATTTTCATAGGAATTTTCCTGGTGAACTGGACGTTTAAAAAGGGGACAGCGAATCTTGAGGGTGACATAGAAAAAATGGCAAAACCATTAAATAGCTAGGAAAATCGCTGCCTGGGCTTAAAAAAATATCCATTTCAGTAATCTCCTCGAAAAGATTACTTACCTTTAATGATAAGAATATAAAAAACTAATGCGTATTTATTCCATAACTTCAGGAGAATTGATTAATATGTATACACTTTACGAAAAGATAAAAAGCTTATTTGGCGGGATATTTTTCCTTTTTTCTTTTTTTATTTGTCTTGCTTCCTCTATATCGTTATTTATGGAAGGTGAAATTCTATATGGTTTAGCCTTCTCTGTGCTAACTCCGTTTGCACTAGGAATAAGTGTGATGTTTTTTTCTGATCTCAGACGAAAAAAGGATGAATCCATTTAGACCTGTGTGGAAGTTATCCTGATCGTTTTCCGGAAAAAGCACCAATGTCCAGTTTATATTTGCTGGCTTTAATACCAATAGTTTTATTACCTTTACTACTGTTGTTGTTAAGAAAAAAGAAACAGACTGTAAAAGCTGAAAAATTCCTTTCCCAGCATATACTGAAGAAAGAATAAAATTATTTTGAAGGCCGTATCTTTTCTCTCCCTCCAGCCGTTTAAGGGGCAGAGAGGTTCAAAGGAGTGAACAGGATGTCGATCGACAAGCTCAGGAAATTGAAAACAGCAGAGGATACCGGGGTAATGGACCATTATCATAGCCTAAAGAGATACTGTCGGTTTCTAACGCAGAACAGCTGGGATGGTGATGACCTCGTGCAAGAAGTGTCGCTTAAGGCGATTCGCCATTATGAGGCATCCCAGATCAGCTCTGCATTGTTGAAAAAAATAGCTTATAACCATTGGGTTGATACGGTCAGGAAGCACAGCCGCGAGATAACGGGTATCCCGGAGGATCTCGAATCTTTCACTCAAGGCAATGTAATGGATACAGTCGAGATGGTCATGTCCAAATTGACGCCGAAGCAGGCAGTGATTTTTATCCTGAAGGAAGCATTTCGTTTTCAATCACGGGAAATTGCTGAGCTGATGGGGACAACAGACATGGCTGTTAAAGCTGCACTCCACCGGGCAAGAAAGAGGGTTGAACGTGATAATACTTGCCTGTGTGAAGTGGATCAGGAACTGGACGACGAGGAAGCAAAGCTGCTGTCAGACCTGCTATGCGAATCTCTTCAGTCTGAAGATCCGACTGTTTTGCTTGAAAATATCCAGCAAATCCCAGCGCTTGCTCCGTGTTCACCGGAAATGTCTCTGCACTCCCGTTCACCTCTCTCTACTTTCAAAATGGCTGCGTAAGCAGGAAAGGGAGGAACAAAGTGAGTACAATTCCTTATGTCATAGAACAATCCAACCGCGGGGAGCGTTCATACGATATTTATTCAAGGCTGTTAAAAGACAGGATCATCATGCTTGGAGATGAAATCAATGACCAGGTGGCAAACAGCGTTATTGCTCAGCTTCTGTTTCTTGAAGCAGATAATCCTGAAAAGGATATCTCCATCTATATTAATAGTCCTGGAGGTTCAACCACAGCGGGATTCGCTATTTTTGATACGATGGAATACATCAAGCCGGATATCAGCACAATCTGTATCGGAATGGCCGCATCGTTTGGAGCCATGCTGCTGCTTGCGGGAACAAAAGGAAAACGATTTGCATTGCCTAACAGCGAAATCATGATTCATCAGCCGCTGGGCGGTGCAAGGGGCCAGGCAACGGAGATCGAAATTTCAGCCAAACGAATTCTGAAGCTGCGAGATCATGTGAATCAGATTATATCCGAGAGAACAGGGCAGCCAGTGGAAAAAATCGCAAAGGATACTGACCGGGATTATTTCATGAGTGCCGAGGAGGCGCTTGGATATGGAATCATCGACAAAATAATCACACGAACTTAGTAGAGAGCTGCCCTGGGCAGCTCTTTTTGTTTGCCTGTTTATTGCGGTTCTAACATATCCGGATACCCAAAATTCCCAACTGGTATTAAATCGTTGTTAACTGATATTAAAAGGCTTTCAACTGGTATTAAAAATGATTAAACTGGTATAAAATCTTCGCTAACTGGTATTATCCGCAAAAGAAAGCATAATCAAATACTGGTAAGTGGGCATACGTGCTCATTTTTATTTTTTTCTAGAACTGATCAAACGAAACTGCTATAATCGAATTTATATTTTAAAAATTCAGATGAATCAACCTCAACGAAAACATCATGAATGAATGAACAGTAAAGGGGAATGTCCATGAAAATCTACGGATCAGAAAAGATTAGAAAAATGACATCCAGTATTTTTCAGGAAGTGGTTGACCGTAAGCAGGCGGCCTTGATGAATGGAAAAGATGTGATTGACCTGAGTATTGGGAGTCCGGATTTTGGACCGCCTGCTTTTGTCATGGAGGAACTTGCTAAGCATTCGGTGGATCCGGGGAAGTATGGATATACACTTAAGGGAATTAGTGAATTTAACGAGGCGGTAAAATATTTTTACCATCAGCGTTATTCGGTTGAACTGGAAGCAGAAAGCGAAGTCCTGCAGCTGATGGGCTCGCAGGATGGGCTTGCACATCTTGCAACTGCAATTATTGATCCTGGTGATTATGTACTTGTTCCTGATCCAGGGTATCCAATCTATGAAGCGAGCGTTACCATCGCAGGCGGAACGATTTATCCTATGCCTTTGCTGGAGGAAAATAAATTCCTGCCTCAACTTAATGAGATTCCTCTGGAAATTTTACAAAAAACAAAGATGATGATCTTAAGCTATCCGGGTAATCCTGTCACTGCACTTGCTGACACCAGTTTTTTTGAACAGGTAATCGAATTTGCCAAAGTACATAATATCCTGGTCGTACATGATTTCGCCTATTCTGAATTGGTTTATGATAAGAACCCGCAAATCAGTTTCTTATCCGTACCTGGTGCAAAGGAAGTTGGTGTAGAGTTCAATTCACTCTCTAAAACTTTCAATATGGCAGGCTGCCGCATAGGCTACGTTGCTGGAAACTCACAGGTTATCAATATTCTTGCTTCCTTTAAATCACATATCGATTACGGCATCTTTTACCCAATCCAAAAAGCAGCGATTGCAGCACTTACTTCTGATTATTCTTTCCTGAAAGATCAGTTAAAGCAGTATGAAGCGCGGCGGGATGCTTTGGTATCTGGATTTCGGGACAGCGGATGGGAAGTGGCTAATTCTCCGGCAACGATGTTTGTGTGGGCTAAAATTCCTGCAGGCTGGAAATCCCGCGATTTTGCCTTCAAGCTAATTGATGAAGAAGGGATTGCCGTCGTTCCTGGTGATGCTTTTGGCAAACAAGGCGAAGGGTACGTCAGAATCGCTATGGTTCAGCCTCCAGAAAGACTAATAGAGGCATCACAGCGGGTAAATAAATTTCTCTCAGGGTTTCCGGTTGAAATATAAAAATATTTCGATAAACGAATTGACTTTTGTTTGAATTTAGAATATTATCACTTTATTAAACTAAAATTTAATACATGATGTCTTCTTATCAAGAGAGGTGGAGGGAAAGGCCCTGCGAAACCTCGGCAACAGGTTCTGAAAGAATACTGTGCCAATTCCTGCGGACAATTTTGTCTGAAAGATGAGAAGAGAGTATTATATGGCTCTCTTCTTCAAGAAGGGAGCTTTTTGTGTTTAGGAGGCTTATTTATAAGTCTCTAGTGTTTTTCTAATAAAACCAACTTATCGGGTTGGTTAAGTTGAGTTTAAATGAGCAGAGGAGAGATTGTGATGAAGTATGGATTTTGGCTGCCGATATTTGGCGGATGGTTAAGGAATGTTGAGGATGAAAACATGCCGCCTACCTTTGATTATGCAAAGCAGGTGATTCAGTCAGCAGAAGAGTGGGGCTACTCAACTACTTTAATCGCAGAATTGTATCTTAATGATATCAAAGGCCCCGAGCATGACTCCCTAGAAGCCTGGACAACAGCTGCCACTTTGGCTTCTGTTACTGAAAAAATCGAGATCATGTCTGCTGTTAGGCCAGGTTTCCACAATCCTGCAGTCACAGCAAAGATGGCGGCAAACATAGACCAAATCAGCAACGGGCGATTTACCCTTAATGTTGTATCTGCGTGGTGGGAGGAAGAAGCGCGTCAGTACGGCGGGATTTTTACCGAACATGATGAAAGATATGAGCGGACTACGGAGTTCATTGATGTACTCAAGGGACTTTGGAGTGAAGATAGCTTCTCTTATGAAGGGAAGTTTTATCAGCTCAAGAATACGAAGCTGTTTCCGAAACCAGTACAGCGTCCAAATCCGATTCTGTATGCCGGCGGGGAAAGTCCAAAGGGGAAACAGACCATTGTTGAAAAATGTGATGCCTATGTCATGCATGGCGGAACAGTAGAGGAAATTGAACAGAAAATAACCGATATGAAAAATCGCAGAGCGGCTACGTTAAATCCAGAACTGTCGGAGTTCGGAATGGCTGCCTATGTCATTTGCCGCGAAACTGAAGAAGAGGCATTTGCAGAATTGGAACGCATCACGACAGTTAAAGAATCAAGTGCCTATGCGGGTTTTAAGGATTTCACAAGCAAATCCCAGCTTGAACAGCAAATCCAGCTTCAGGATTACTCGGTATCAAACCGTGGACTGCGGCCAAATTTAGTAGGGACACCAGAACAAATCGCCGAGCGGATTTTACAGTACGAAGAAGCCGGTTTAGGATTACTATTACTGCAATTCTCGCCGCAGCTCGAGGAAATGGAACGTTTCGCAAAGCTGGTAATGCCGCTCGTTGAGGCAAAAAGAAAGCAAGCGATTGTATAATCTATCTTAAACTAAGGAGAGGAAGAAATTGAGTAAAGTATACATCATTCATGAAAATAGCGAATGGACCATCCATTTAACAAAGCGGCTGGAGGAGCTGGGCATACCTTTTGAGGAATGGCATTTGGACGAAGGCCTGCTGGATTTATCGAAGGAACCGCCAGAAGGTATTTTTTATAGCAGGATGAGCGCTTCCTCTCACACAAGAGGCCATCGCTTTGCCCCTGAATATACAGCACAGGTTCTATCATGGCTGGAGAACCACGGCAGGAAGGTATACAACGGATCCCGTGCGCTGGAACTAGAGGTAAGCAAGGTCAAGCAATATCTTGAGCTGGCCAAGCATGGAGTAAGGACTCCGAGAACGATTGCGACTGTCGGTAGTAAACAGCTATTAGAAGCAGCGAAGGAATTTGAAGGGAAATCATTTATAACAAAGCACAATCGGGCAGGAAAGGGACTTGGGGTACAGCTTTTTCAATCGATTGAAGCATTGAAGTCCTATGTAGAGGGAGCTTCTTTCGAAGAGCCGGTTGACGGTGTCACGCTGATTCAGGAATATATCCATTCCCCGGAGAGCTATATTACCAGATGCGAGTTTGTCGGCGGCCAATTTGTTTATGCGGTGAAAGTCGATACTTCGGAAGGCTTTGAATTGTGCCCGGCTGATGCCTGCCAGATTGGAGACCTGTTTTGCCCGGTAGGTGAAGAGGTTGAAGAAAAGCCGAAATTCCAGGTGATTGAAGGCTTTAATGATCCCATTATTGAAAAATATCAGAGAGTACTAGAAGAAAATAATATCCATGTTGCCGGAATTGAATTCATCAGAAACGAGGCAGGTGAAATATACACTTACGATATCAATACAAATACGAATTATAATTCAGATGCAGAAGCAAAGGCAGGGAAATTTGGCATGCTTGAGCTGGCAAAGTTTTTAGGAGAAGAGCTGGCTGCGGAGTATGGGGCAGTGACAAGATAAGCAGGGAATCCCCCTGCTTTTTTTTTCTGAGGTAAAATGTGATAATCTATAATTAACAAAAGATGGAATTATACTACGGGAGATTAAGAGAAATGAATAGTCGTGTATAAAAATAAACTGAGTGCCGATTGTGAAAGTTGTTTTGGTTTATGCTGCGTGGCTTTGCCATATGCAAAATCAGCAGACTTTGCTTTTGATAAAGCTGGCGGGGTGCCTTGTACGAATTTGCTGAAAGATTTCCGCTGCGGGATTCATAACAAATTGAGGGATGAAGGCTTCAAAGGATGTACTGTCTACGAATGCTTCGGTGCCGGACAAAAGGTTTCGCAGGTAACCTATAGGGGGCTGGACTGGCGAGCTCAGCCAGGAACGCAGAAGGAGATGTTTGATGTTTTCCCGATCATGCAGCAGCTCCATGAAATGCTGTGTTACTTGGATGAAGCTATGGAATTAGAGGCGGCTAAACCATTATATGAACATCTTCTAGCAATTTATGAAAAAACAGAACAGCTTACTAATCTTGAAGCAGACGAGATTCTTAGTTTGGATATTCCTGCACATCGAGCAGATGTCAACGAGCTGCTCTTAAAAACAAGTGACTTGGTACGTTCGAGAGTGAAAAATAGAAAGCAGCAGAGAGGGAAGAACCTATTTGGCGCGAAATTGAAAGGAGCAAATCTTAAAGGAGCCGATTTACGCGGCGCACTGTTAATTGCTGCAGATCTTAAGGGAGCTGACATGAGGGTGTGTGACTTTATCGGTGCAGATTTGAGGGACGCTGACTTAAGCGGGGCAAATCTTGAAGGGAGCTTTTTCCTGACTCAGGCTCAAATTAACTCAGCAAAAGGAAATGCAGAAACCAAGCTACCTTCGTCGCTAGAAAGGCCAAAGCATTGGTGAGTTAAAAAGGAGGAATTAAAACTGACTGCTTTTATAATCTTGGTTGGAAGTATTTTCAGTGTCCTGGCGGTGGGCTTTGGAGCAAACGTTTCGAAAAATAAGAAATAATGTTAGTTTATTTTTAGAATTTATGTAAATTTGTGGTATGGCAAGAGAGTAAAAACTCTTGCTGGGCAAGAGTTTATGAGTATAAGCCTATATTGGTCTTAAGCTTTTTCCTTACCGCTTAGTAAAAGCAGGAATGTCCATTCAATACAAAACAGGGTGAAGCCTATAATGAAATCCAATGTTTTATCTCGCATTTTCGCCAACTCCTTGAAGAGGATTACAGGCTAATTATACGCGTACAACAAGGATTTAAGCTGGCAAGAAAGTGAGAAATAAATGAACAAAACAAGGATAATATGTGAACGAAACAACGGGCCATCTAACTGAGGGCCCGTTGTTTGAAATGTACAATTAAAACGAGGCGTTTTACCAGGTATCGCCGCGCTCTTTTTTCAGTTCTTTCATTTTCTCCACCCAGTCGTCGACTCTTTGCCTGATTTCCTTGCTCTCGGTGTCTGCTTTTTCGCGATTGGTTTTGCTCATGGCGTAATGGAGTTCTTTCATCGCTTCACTGCGTTCAAAGCCCCAATCTCTTAACTGCGAATATTGTTCATCGCTGATCCAGCCATTCTCGGACATGATAGCGGCTGCGTCGATGATTCGGTGTGCTTCCTTTCTTCCGACGGTCCATAACTCAAGAGGGTACTTTTCTGCGACTTTGTATTCTGCAACCATATCCCATCCGTCTGGCGCCATCGTAAATGCAAATGCCAGGTCGAGGGTGGAAGGGAGCCACTCGTACTGGATTGTATTTTTCAATTCCTCAGGGTTGTCAGCTTTGAAGTATTCCCCGTTTCCGGCTTCAGCAACTGCCTTTAACTGATTCTCTGTTTCACCATCTACATCGAATCCGATGATGTTCACCGTACTTTCAGCATTCTTGGCCACCAGATCCTTGCTGGCCCCGACAGGATCACCCTCACAGGTTTCTGCTCCGTCACTGACAATATATATTGTTGTGTTGCCATCATAGCTGCTGCTCATCTCTGCGGCCTTTTGGATGGCACCTGCAAGTGGGGTCCAGCCTTTGCTATCAAAGGAATCGACCGCTCCGTGGAATACTTCTTTTTCGTATTTGCCCATAGGATATACTTCTTCAATTCCTGAGCAGGAAGCTCCTTTATCGGCATCTGAATCGGAGCCTTTGTGACCGTAGACAACCAGTGAGACCTCACTGGACTGGCCGATTGCTTTGGCGAAGCTTTTTACCGCGTCTTTCGCAATTTCCATTTTGACACGGCCATTTGTTTGTTGAAGCATGCTTGAGCTTGCATCAAGAAGGATGATCGCTTTGTCAGAAGCCTTCGTTTCCTCTTCTTCACTTACAGACTTTGTCGGGTCAGGCAGGAAAGGCTCTTCGAAATGCGGTTCATAAGCTTGGGCATTTTCGATAATCTCTTTATAATGTGGACTGGCTAGCAGGGAAACAAGTCCCTTTTTAATTGTCTCTAAGTCAGGTGAGCCATTGGCAAGTTCTTCAAGTTTCGCCGGCAGTATATTTTTTAGATCGGGGTCCAATTCAGGTGTATTGAAACCAATGTCTTCTATGTCCTTTTCATAGCTCAGGTCGCCCATCATCGAGCCAGGCTCCAGTGCCATCAGGCTTTCCTCTGTAACATCTAAACTTATATTCTTGAAATGTTCAGGTTCATTCTGCTTTGTTTCTTCCTTTTTAACGACTTCCTTAGCCGGTTGTTCGGCTACAACTTCTTCATCCGGTTCATCACTGCTGCACGCAGAAAGAACGAGAGACGTGAATATCAAGAAAAACAGCGAATACCGTTTCACAAAAATCCTCCTCATCAAGTTTTCGCTTATGTAAAAAACATCTTTATAGAGTTTACCATGATTAGCAATTAGATTTGAAGTAATTTCCATGAAGGATCACAATGATGAGTAAAAAGTCGCTGAATAACAAAAAATGAGCAAAGAATAAGGAGGAATGAGGATGAATTTGATGGAACTGCCAGCCCTGCTTGTTTTGGATGTCCAGAAGGGGTTTGACGATCCCTACTGGGGGAAGCGGAATAATCAGGAAGCTGAAGGAAATATCGCCAAGCTCTTAACAGAATGGCGGAATAGAAAGGGTCACGTCATCTATACGAAGCATCTGTCACTTGACCCGGCTTCACCATTGCATCACCGTAACCCATTGGGTACTGAATTCAAGGAAGTTGTCAAACCACTGGATGGGGAGGTTGTTTTTACGAAAAACGTGAACAGCGGTTTCATCGGAACCGAGCTGGAATCGTATTTGAAGAAGAATCAGATAAAGACAGTGGTTATCACCGGATTATCGACTCAACACTGTGTCTCGACAACAACCAGGATGAGCGCTAATCTTGGTTTCAATAGCTTCCTTGTTTCTGACTCGATTGCTGCATTTGAGATCACTGATCATAAAGGAGTGCTGCATACTGCGGATTCAATCCAGGAACATGAACTGGCCATGCTGCAAAAGGAGTTTGCCACCATCTTGACCACCAATGACCTGATCAACCAGCTGAATCAACAGTAAAGCGCAGGAGCTTCCTGCGCTTCTTAACTGTTTTTACCCAGAAGTTTCAGGAAACGATGGTAAGGGCATTTCGATAGGGAAGTATCATCATCCCGGAGGAAGTACTGCCGCCATTCAAAATTATCCTCAGCTCCATAAGTGTTCAGGTCTGGGTGAATTGTAATGTTATCGTAATTCGCGAGCCTTTTTCTCACTTGAGACTTAATTCTTTGCGCATAGCTTTGCGATTTATTAAATTCCTGAAGAACCCAGCGCGGAGTAATCGCAAGCATCAACACGTCAAAATGTCTGCTTTTCCGGTTTTTGTGTGCAGGGGTTGCACAATACATAAAATATTTCTCGCCGTTGAAGCAAAATTCCCAGATTGGGTCATGCGGGTCTTGAGGGATATCCTCTGGCCAATCAAATTCATCCAACTCAGTTAACCTCGAAAGATGCTCCCAGAATATTTGTTCATATTCCTCGACAGGTGCATTCTTCATTGACTCAGGTGTTTCATAGAAAATGATCAAAGAAGTATAATTGCCGAACTCCCTTGATTGTTCTGTATAGCTCGTCAATAAGCTGGCGAGCTCTTTTATCGTTGTGTCCCTCCTTGGGCTCCCAATAAACCCATATTTAAGTTGATTCATTGAAAACCCGATTGTTGCCGGAATGCAGGGAAAAGGCTTTTCCTTGTCACTCATTTTAGCGAAGAATGAATCCAGTGCATGCTTTTCCCAATCCAGCAACTGATTCCGGGAGGAGGAACCATGCGTATACAAGCCTTTCATCACAGTCACCTCCGATAGCTTCTACACTATATTCAACAAATGGAAGTTAGGATAGATGTCCATGGACAAAATGGGCAAGTACCCAGAATAGAGGGATTTCACCTTGACCATACTGTTTAACGGACCTGACTTAGTTAATTTTAGACAAGGGCTCCTAAAAACAGGAGGTAATTTATTTGCGCAATCTTTCTGTAAAAAAAACCAGTGAAAAAGTAATTGAGCTGCCAATCAGCGCACGCCAGCTCGTCAATCCTGATGATGTATGGGTTCCTGATGGTTATCAAGTAGAAGTAGTCGCAGCAGGCCTGAGCTTTCCGACTGGAATGGGGTTTGCTGATGATGGGACACTTTTTATTTTAGAAGGTGGCAGTACCTGGCCAACTCGCCCTGCACTGCCACCGAGGATTTTAAGGCTTGATCCAGCAGGCCAATTAGAGGTTTTTGCTGTTGAAACTCTTGGAGGACCCAGGGGCATAAGCTATAAAGATGGATATATTTATGTGAGCTGCAAAGGAGGGTACTTGGCCAGGATTGTCAGATATGACGTGAAGACCAGGGAGAGGAAAGTGCTGATTGAGAGCATACCAAGCGGAGGGTGGCATGAGCCTGGAGGACCGGTTTTTAGCCCGCATGATGGCTTGATGTATTTTGCCAACGGTTCAGTGTCACAGAATGGTGTATGCCTCCCGGCTGGTTTTACCGTTGATTTGGCGAAACATCCACATGCTCATGATATTCCGGGAGAAGATATTGTTTTGACAGGAAATAATGTGACAACGAGAAACCCTTTAATGCCTTTTCCGTTTTTAACAGAGACCGGGCCATTTAAGCCATTTGGTACACCTGCTAAAAAAGGGGAAGTGATCAAAGGAGAGTTATGGTGCTCAAGCGGGCTTTGGCGTTCTAAACCCGATGGAAGTGATGTCGAACTCCTTGCCTGGGGTCTTAGAAATCCTTATGGATTGGCTTTCAGTGAGGATGGTGAGCTTTATGCCTCCGATAACTGTCTTGAGGAAAAAGGGGAGCGCGCTATAGCAGGAGACCCTGATCGTATTTGGAGAATAAGGAATGTGAAAACACCACATGGGAGTATCAAAAAACCTGATTGGTATGGCTTTCCGGAAATGAGAGCCGATGGAGTCCCTGTTTGGGATGAGCTCTGTAAGCCAGAGAAGGGGAAACTTGCCGAACAACTAATTGAAAACCTGCCGGAATGGGCAGGCCCTCCAGTTTACTTGGAAAAACCTCATTCTGCTATGACGAAAATGGACTTTTGCCGGTCTGACTCTTTTGGATACAAAGGTGACCTTTTTGTCACCGAATGGGGAACCTATGCGCCGTTGAATTCGCCTCATGAAAAAGACTTGAATAATGGCTTCCAAGTCTTAAGAGTGGACGTTAACACGGGTGCTTCAGAGGTATTTGCCAAAAATAAATTGCCTGGAGCTTCATCCAGCCAGGAATCCGGTGGGATTGAAAGGCCAGTTGATTGTAAGTTCCATCCGGATGGTAAAAGCCTATACATCACGGACTTTGGGCATTCTCCTGTTACAGAAGGACTCGTACAGGCATATGGCCACACTGGTGTACTTTGGAAAGTGACAAAGAAATAGGGGGAGAAGGAAATGAATCATGAAACAATCCTGCTTGAACTAGATGAGGACTACCTGGCAAAACAATTTAATGAGGTTGAAAAATGGTTCGAGCATGTATGGGCTATACAGACAGCGCTTGAAACCTCGATCTCCAAAGCCATACCAGAAATCAAGGAACCTCATATCAGAGAAGCAATGGAAAAAATGCTGGAGTCAAACAAGCATCACAGCAAAAGTCTGGACGAACTTTTCAAAGCCATACAACGTAATCCCAATAAAGGATCGGATAAGTTGATGGGCAGTGTGATGGTGAGCCTGCAAAAAAAATTGGTCCATCTCCAGGATGTAATCGGAGGAGGCGGTGGCTCATGGGTACATCTGCATGTTCTCCTTCTCGTAAACCAGCAGGCTATGGGAGCATTTGCTGTCGCCGAGCAGTTAGGGTTAGCGCTAGGAATGAAGGAGATTGTAAGCATTGCATTCCCGATTGTCCATGAAAAAACAATGCATCAATTGCTTTTACAGGAATACATGTTAGAGATGGCTCCAATTTCAATCCTTTACAAGGAAGATATATGAAGCCCGTTCATCCAATAAAATGAAGGTTTAAGCTGGAGGGGATTCTTTGCGCTTAGCTAACTTAATCCACAGAGAGCATAGGACCGCGCCTGAAACTCATTCAAATAATGTGAAATTGATAACGGGGAGTCTGCTGGGTGCGATTGCTGCCATCCTCCAGTCTGCAGGGCTGTTTGGAGGAGTTGGTTACATCTTCAGCATCATGGCGACGGGTCCAATCGTGCTGGCTACCCTCACTTCTTTGCGTATTGGTTTTCTGACTTATATGGTCACTGGCTTGCTTTTAATGATCATTCAGCCTTCTGAAGTATTGGTGTTCTTGTTTACAACAGGCTTGTTGGGAGTCTCTCTGGGAGCAGGTTTTAGAAAGGCAAAAAGACAAACAACAGTGACTTTTATTGGCGGGTTAGCCTTGGCTTCAGGAATTATGGCATTGCTGTATGTATTTCGTTTCCCCGTGCTAGGACCCGGAGTTTCCACAAATATCAATGCAGTTGTTCCGGCAGGTATTTTTGTGTTCAGTCTTTTCTACAGCTTTATATGGATGCGTCTTAGTATGACAGGGATGAAATATTTAAACAGGATCATAGTCAGAAACACGATATTGGAAAAGAATTAGGGTGATACCAGAAAGATAATAAGCACCAGCTTGCTCTAGCTTTGTTTTATTTCCCTCAAAATGGATAAATGGTAGAATAGAGACAACATCACCCAAACCGATTGAGGAGGGATGAAGCATGCAGCCTGTTATCTTATTTGATGGTGTTTGCAACTTTTGTGATGCCAGTGTCCAATTTATCCTGGACCGTGACGATAAAGAGCTGTTCCGTTTCGCATCGCTCCAGAGTGATGCAGGAGAGGAATTGCTGAAAAAATATAATGTTCCTGATGATGTGGACAGCATGATTCTGATTGAGAATGGGAAGGTTTATTATAAATCGTCCGCTGCCCTGCGGATCAGCCGTCATTTGCGAGGGGCATGGAAACTGTTTTATGTGTTCATGATCGTTCCACCCCCAATCAGGAATATTGTGTATGACCTTATTGCCAAAAATCGATTCAAATGGTTCGGCCAGAAGGACAGCTGTATGCTGCCGCCGCCTAATGTGCGGAAGCGGTTTTTATAAGAAAAGTGGAAACGCCTTGGTCATCCCCGACAAACGTCACGAGGTGCAAGGCGCTGAAGCTGGACAATTAAAACTATAAAAATCTGATATTAACAGAAAAAACGGAAAAGCTGACAGTCAGCTTTTCCGTTTTTTTTAGTTAGTGAAAGTAGAGTAGCGCCAATAATGATTCGCCATTGGATCTGCCATCATTTCGAGACCTTTGCTGTGAGCCTGATGGATGACTTGCCAATCGTCTGTGCCTGGTTCTTTAAGATATACCTCATGTTCAGGTGCCTGATCATGGATACCAACTAAATCGAATTCATTGTCCTTATAAAAGGTTCCGCAGACATGATAATCAATGGCAGGGGACACAACCAGTGGATTGCTGACAGAATGGTTCAAGTGGACCTTAACTCTGTCGTCATCTGTGAGTACCTTCTCCAATTGAAATCCTTCGTCAGAAGCGCTCGCAGTTTCTATAGGTTCCTGTTCATTACTGAATGCTTCTGTTTTGCCGGTAGCCTTGCTTAAGAGGGCAGAGGGATTTTCAGTGTCGATAAATACGTCTCCCCTGGTCCTGAACTTGGAGGAATCAGGATCGAATGAGCGGTGATCGCCTTTAAAAATCTGATCCTGTGATGCCGCATTCGGATTTTTAAGCCATTCTTCTTTTAAAAAAGTTGTGTACCTAAGCTGCCAGTTTCCAGACTTAAGTTTTCTTTCCTTCGGGGATTTCAACAATTCCTTTATTGGCCCAATCCTCTTTGTGATGGTAAATTCTTCGTCAGCCGCTATTTCAGTGGAAGAATCTTTCTTGATAACACCTACCGCATTTGCAATAACTGATTTCAGCTCCCACTTCACCTGTTCGGAACGCTGCAAAGGCCGGCTGGCTTTGATCATGTAAGTATGATAATCGTCATCATCAATTCCGTTATCGGTAAAAGCACAAGAAGTTACCGTCTCAAGTTTTACGCCATTCCTGAAAATGTTATACTCTGAAACACCCTCGATCGGTTCCCATTCGAAACTGATTTGACCAGAAGTAACAATCGTTGTAATGAGCAAATCCTCAAGAAGGTTCTCTTTTTCCTTGAAATCCACTGCAGTAGTTGTTTGGATCCGCATTCTGTCCAATACACCGCCATTGTCATCAAGGGTTTCTATACAATAGGTGTAAAGAGTACCCGGTACAAGATTTTGGTCCACCAGCCGTGGTTCCACTCCTTCGTAAACAAGTTCCTCACCTCTAAATACACGATAAGGACTGTTCGTACCCTTCCATTCAAGCTTTATATGTTTTGAGTCCTGCTCAATCTTTTTAAGCATCCTTGAGTGTGAAGAAGCGGCAGTCTTGCGCCGGCGATTCCATTTAACAGCATAAAGTGTCCCGGCAATGCCAAGAGCAGCAATCGGTACTATTTTGCCAGTCCGATATTGTTTCAAAGGTTGCAATTGGGTCTGACTATTCATTCGTCCACCACCTTGAGTTTTTTTACTATTTACCCAAAGTAATGACGTTTTAATAGAATGTCTGCCGATTATGCACTGGTAAAATAAGGTGCAGTACTCTAGTTAAGATGTCTATTAATGAATAGCTTTTGTTATTTTTATGGTAATATAATATTTAATAGATAGACGGTTCTGGAAAGGTGAATTTCCGGTCTTGAAGAATTACATATATCAAAGTCAAAGACTAAAGGAGCGCTGGCGATGGAACGATTAAAAGGAATACTTATGATTGTCATTGGAGCCATGCTCTGGGGGATGACGGGGTCGATCATGGAATGGATGCTCGCAAATACTGAATTATCGGTTCCTTTTATACTATCAATCCGGATGATGATTGCAGGAAGCAGTATCCTTTTGTTCCTGGCAATCAAAAAGGAAGATATTTTTACAGTAGTGAAAACAGCATACTGGCGGAATCAGCTTATTATATTCAGCATTCTTGGAATGGTCGGATTGCAATACACTTTTACGATGGCCATTGAAGCAAGCAATGCTGTCGTGGCAACCTTGCTGCAATTCTCCGCACCAATCTTTGTGGTACTCTATGTTTCTTTTAATCATAAAAAATGGCCGCCGCGCTATCAGATACTTGGCATCGCCGGTACATTGGCCGGGCTGTTCCTGTTATTGACGAACGGTTCTATAAGCAATCTGTTGGTCAGTCCCGCCGCCTTGCTATGGGGAGTCGCGGTAGTACTAACATTTGCTTTCTATACACTTTATCCGGCTCGCTTGATGAAGGAATGGAGCGTATTGGCGATTGTCGGCTGGAGTATGCTGTTTGGCGGAATTGTTCTGGGAGTAATCAACCGAGTTTGGATGAGCAATGAATGGCTTATTTTAACTCAGCCGAAGATGATTTTTATCATGACAATTTCGATTTTCTTTGGCACACTTGCGTTTTTGCTATTCTTAGGCAGCATGAACTATATTACCGCAGTTGAAACTAGCATTCTATCAAGTGTTGAGCCATTAACCGTCATGGTCATTTCAGTGATATGGTTTGACACGATGCTCCAAAACGTCCAGCTGATGGGAGCAATGATCATGCTCATCTTCGTGACCTGGCTGTCAATCGGCGATAAGAAAGCATCTGTTGAAGGACAAGTTGTTAGGCAAAATAATAGTTAATGAATAGAGCCGCCAATTTTGGCGGTTTTGTTTTTTGGAGGACGTTTAAATTACGCGGTAGGTTCGACTTCGGACTAGATTAGAGCAAACCGGAGAAAAGCTGTCCAAAGTAAGAGCAAGTTCGGACAGGTTTAGAGCAAACCGGCGGAAAGCTGTCCGAAGTCAGAGCAAGTTCGGACAAGTTTGGAGCAAACCAGCGGAAAGCTGTCCGAAGTCAGAGCAAGTTCGGACAAGTTTGGAGGGAACCGGTGAAAAGCTGTCCGAAGTCAGAGCAAGTTCGGACAGGTTTAGAGCAAACCGGCGAAAAGCTGTCCGAAGTCAGAGTAAGTTCGGACAGGTTTGGAGGAAACCGGCGAAAAGCTGTCCGAAGTCAGAGCAAGTTCAGATAAGATTGGAGCAAATCATCGGATTGCTGTCCGAAACAAGCCTGTGACCGGAAATTTTTACTTCTTAATCAAAAAACTCCATATGTCCTTTTTCTTGTTTGTAATAATTAATTCTATCTTGTAATGTTCCCGTATGGAACTCGAATTTATGGCCATCTGGGTCCGTAAAATAAATAGACATTTTATCTTTTACATCTCTAAGGCGACCTGGTAGTATATTCACTTTCAAATCTTTCAACCTGTTATACATCGTTTCAAACTCTGCTTCATCAATCGAAAAAGCTATATGTGTATATGATTGGTGTATTTCTTGACGAGGTATGTCTTTTTCAACATTCAGGGCTAGCCATATACCATTAAGATCGAAGTAAGCGGTATTTTTCCCTTTTACTAACAGCTTTGCATTAAATACGTTTGCGTAAAAAGCAATTGATCTTTCCAAATTAGAAACAGAAAATAATAAATGGTTAATCCCATTGATCTCCACTTTCTCACCTCAAAATAATTATTCTTTAAATAAGATATCAAAATAGGCGGTGTTGTTTCCTGTAATATTTCCATAATAACCGAACGGCACCTCTAATAATGAAGGATTTTCTTCATCAATGTGGAAATTAAAGGAAGAGAAAGGGGAGCTGAAAATGATTTTTAAAAGAAATACATACAGAATACAGCCTGAAAGATTGAATGATATGAATCATTTCTTTCATACACATGTTTACCCAATTCATATTAAAAATGGAGCCAAATTAATTGGGCGCTGGGTGAATGATACGAATGAAGAAATTCTGGTTATCTGGGAATATAGCAGCATGGAGCATTATGAAAGGATCAATATTTTAATTGAAAATAATGAAGAGTACCAGGCAGCAATGGAGGAGTTAGGCGAAGTTAAAATAGAAGCAGACAAAGATTTCTTGTCTGCAACTGCTTCCTACCATCATCCTAAACATATATTGTCTGTTAGCGGATATATCACAAACAAAGATGGCGATGTACTGCTAGTCAGAAATTTTCACCGGTCCGATACTATGGAAATGCCTGGCGGCCAGGTAGAAGAAGGGGAAACATTGGAAGAAGCCATTCATCGCGAGGTATTTGAAGAGACGGGAATAAAGGTTAATTTACACGGTATAACAGGCATTTACCAAAATCTGACGATCGGAGTTACTTCTGTAGTTTTCAGAGGTGAGTATCAGTCTGGTGAAACCAGGACAGCTGAGGGTGAAACTTCAGAAGTCTTTTTTACCAAAATAACGAAAGAAAATATTGGGCAATTGATTACGAGGGAGCAATTTAGAACCAGGGCTCTTGACGCGATGGATGCGAACTACATCCCATATGAAGCGTTTAAAAAAGGACCCTACGAACTAGTCAGCAGATTTAATGTGATAAAAGAGTATAATTAATTTCAAACGGTATTGTTACTCTTTCACGAAGTTTCAAGGTATATTAGAATGGTCGAGATTTAAACTAGCTAGAGGGATTACCTTTGGATTGTTCGAGTTAACACTGAGTAGAGGGGAGAGTAAAATGTCTGTAAAAATCACACCTAAGGGAGAGCAACTGGTCCTCCAACAAATAGCCAATTTGGAACAAGAACTGAAGCAAGTGCGGATGGATAAAAATATTGCCTTCAATGCGTGCGGGGACGATAAGATTGCTAATCCTAATTTTCACAAATTAGAGCAGGATGAAAGTATATTGGTTGAGCGCATTCAGGAAATTCAGCATGTGTTAAAGACAGCTGAATTTATTAAGTTTGATGAGCGTAATACTGAAACAGTAGAGATTGGCTCGATCGTGAAATGCTCTTTTGAGTACCCAGATTTTACGGAAGAAGAAATATATGAAATTGTTGGTTATGGCGAGTCGAATGTAGATGAGAACAAAATCTTCTATGATACACCTGTAGCTAAAAAGCTGATAGGCTTAAAAATTGGTGATGAAACGGTGTTATCAGTGCCTTCTGGTAAAGTGAAATGCAAGGTGTTGAAGATGTATAGCGGATGGGAAGAGGCTGAGGGATCAATATGAATTCAGAACTGCGTTAATCCTGGAAATTAACGCTTTTTTGTGATTGAACATTGCAATAGTGAAACGCAAAAAGCATGCAGACGACAAAAAGCCGCTCGAAGCAGATGAACTTCTAGCGGCTTTTTGCAGCACTCTTTATTGTTATTTGATTTTATTTCCAAAACGCCAACAAAAATGACGATTTTATTTAGATTTAACCAAATGATAATACTCCCGGTCGAAGATTCGGTAATAAATCCAGGATGGAACTTTGTCATGATAAGGCTGCACGCTTGCTACTGTTTTCCATTGTGTTTCATGAGCAAGCAGGACTTGTTTGCGTGGTGAAGCTTCGGATGCCATCGGGAAGGCTATGGTTGGTTCCGGCAAACCTTTATCCCTCGGGTATCTTTCTTTAAAAGTAGGTGAGAGCTTGAGTGCGAGATCGATCATTGGCTTTGGGAGGGTGGCGAAATAGAGCCGCTTCACAGGAGAATCTTCTTTTTCCATTTCCTCTATAACGACTTCTTTTGTCAACTTGCTCATCACTACATGGTCAGGGTGACCGTATAATCCGACTACATCATCGTAAGTAATGACAGTTGTAGGCTGATGTTGATCAATTAATTCCCTAATTGTTTTCTTGATGTCCTCATGATCCGCATCAGCCAGGCCGCTGTCAGGGTAATCATAGACTTCAAGGTGGTCAATATTGAGGATTTCTGCTGATTTCTCCAATTCCTTTGTCCGTGTTTCCCCCAGTTTCTCTTTAGGAACAAGTCCACCAGTACCGCCAGCTTCACCTCTTGTAAAAGTGGCGAGGACAGAGGTAACATCTTTATCTTTATTCAACTTATGGTAGGTTCCGGCTATCATGATTTCATCATCTGGGTGAGCAAAGATGGCCATGATTCTTTGAGGCGCTCCTTCAGGAAAAAGCTCCTCGGAAACCTCGATATCCTCATCATTCACATAATAGTTAGCATACATGACAGCTCCAGCAACCAACACCACCAACAGACATATAGTCGAAAGCAACACTACAATCAAAGTTTTCTTCCATTTTTTCATGAGATTACTCCTTTGAAAAGACTATTAATCTAGTATATGAGTGTATCTATAATTCATTACAGAATCATAAAGGAGTAATATAATATTTTTATGTAAACTAACTAAGGTTAAAGAACAAAAGAACTATATTAATATATTTAATATTTCAAATATTATAAAAACTTGTTGTTAAATGGAAATGTAGTCCATATAATGGAGATGTAAATCATCCAGAAATTAACTGGTCTGAACTGGTAGGGACGTCGCAACAAGTAAGGAGGGACAATGATTGGTTGAGATTGATATGGAAAATCCAATTCCTTACCATGTGCAAATTAAAAACTTACTGAGGAAGGAGATTTTAGAAGGCCGATACAAAGAAAAAATCCCCAGCGAAAGGGAATTGATGAATCGCTTTTCAGTCAGCAGGACGACTGTAAGGGAGGCGATTACACATTTAGTAAACGATGGGGTATTGACTAAAGTACATGGAAAAGGCACTTATATTTCACCGAAGCGGCCAATTGAGGAGTGGCTTAATTCCTTACATAGTTTAACAGAGACAGTCCGTAAAATGGGGATGAAGCCTGGGTCGGTTTTGCTGAATAGTGGAGTGATGACTAAGCCGAGGTACTTTGCAGATAAAATCGGTGAAAAGGAATTTTTTACAATCGAGAGGCTACGGACCGCAGATGGAGACCCGATTGCAATTGAACGCCACTACTACAGTCGGGAAATTGGCCAGCAGCTTTCAAAGCATGATTTAGAGACAGCAGCAATTTATGAATTGATTGAAAAGAATCTGGGGATTGAACTTCATCAGGCAGAACAGTTCATTTCCTGCAAAAGGATTTCAGATATGGATGCTGAAAATCTCGGGATTCCTAAAGGTATTAATGTTCTTTGCGTCGAGCGTTTGATCAAAGGTGCAGATGGAAAGCCGATTGAATTATACATTAGCTTTTACAAACCTGATATGTATGTTTTTCGGATCAAGACAAAAAGACAGAAATATTCGTCGTGAGGTATTATGTAAGCGCTTTATCTGGAGAGGGGTATGATATGGTTCATGAATTTCATTTACCCGGCAGTCTTTATCATGGAGCCGGGAGTTTAGAGAAGTTGGCAGATGCGGCAGCAGGGCTTGGGGCACACCACCTGTTTGTCGTGATTAGTTCAAGTGTGCTGCGAGAGCCACTCAATCTGAATGCACGGTTAAAAAGCATACTGGTGAAGGCAGATCTCAGTATAACAATCTATTCCGGATTAAAAGGTGAGCCAACTACTGAACATGTGAAAGAGGCCGTTAATTGCTGCATGGAAAGCCAGGCTGATTGTATAGTCGCCATAGGCGGAGGAAGCGCGATTGATTTGGCCAAAGCCGTTTCAGTTTTTGCAGTAATTCCTGATATTCAATATAAAGAGATTCCCAGCTTGAAAATAATGAAAAGGTTACCTCTTATTGCTGTACCAACGACTGCGGGAACTGGTTCGGAGGCAACGAAGGTAATGGTTATAACAGATGTTGAAAGTGGTACTAAAATGAATCCGGGCCATCCAGGGTTAATTCCTGATATTGCGATTTTAGATCCGGAATTGACAGAGACTTTGCCGGAATCCTATACGGCCTACACGGGAATGGATGCGTTAGCACATGCATTGGAAGCCTATGTTTCAACCAGAGCAACAGAAATGAGCGACTATTTTGCAGTAAAAGCGATTTCTCTAATCAGTAAAGCCTTGCCAATCTCCTTTAAACAAGGAAGTAACTTAGAGGCACGTGAAAATATGCTGCTTGGCAGCTGCTTTGCCGGGATCGCATTCTCGAACTCTTCTACCAATCTTGCTCATGCAGCAGGAAGGGCTTTAGGTGCAAGATTCCATATGACACATGGGTTGAGCGTAGCCTTATTACTTCCGTTTGTAATAGAGTATGGACTCAAGGCTTCTCAGGAGAAATATGCAAGAATCGGAAACATACTTAATCCTGAGGCTTTTGGCTCCGAGGGGGAGATGGCGCAAGAAGTCCTTAAGATGGTTGTGAATTTAAACAATCTGTTTCATATTTGGGAAGCTGGAGCTGCGTATATAAATCAAACCCGTGAAGGTGAGATTCCGTTACTGGTAGATGATGCGTTAGCGGGAAATGGGATACTTACCAATCAGGTGGTCCCTGGTCACGATGATATAAAAAAAATATATCAAAAATTATTTGATAAAATATCTGAATATTCGGTATTAAAGTAGATGGAGGGGGTTCTTTATGGCTGAAATGACAGGCGGAGAAGTGATCGCAAAGATGTTAAGCATTGAAGATGTGGAGAAGGTTTTTGGCATTATAGATGGAACTTATTTTGGGTTCTACTCTAATCTTAAAAAATACGATATTGATCTAATATCTCCAAGACATGAGACAACGGCTGCGCACATGGCTGGTGCATTTGCCAGAGTGACAGGGAAATTGGGAGTATGCATGGCTAGCAATGGTCCTGGAGTGGCGAATATTCTCCCTGGATTAGTTGTTGAAGAAGCAGAGGGAAATCGTGTGCTGGTAATTACGAGTGCCAGGAGGACAGGGATCATGTATCCTGACCGCGGTGGAACCTACCAATGCTTCAATCAGACAGGTGTCATTTCCCAGATTGCGAAGTGGAGCGAATCGGTGCCATCATTTGATCGCATTCCAGAAATGATGAGGACAGCACTGAGGAAATGTTATGAGGGAAGGCCAGGTATTGTCCATATCGATATTCCAGAAAATATACTGAATACGAAAGTGAAATGTGACCTGAGTTTTTGGGAGCCGCATCAATACCGTGTGACGGAATTGCCGGGAGCTACAGAAAATCAGCTTGAGGCTGCCTGTGACCTGTTGATTAATGCGGAATTTCCGGTCATCCATGCCGGCAGCGGTGTCATCCATTCCGGAGCATCTGAGGAGTTAGAAATGGTCGCTGAGCTTTTGCAGTCAATGGTGACGACAAGCTGGGCTGCACGAGGAGCAATTTCTGAGACTAACCCGCTTATGATGCCAATGATTTATTTGCAGACGAATAATAAAATCAGGAATGAAGCAGATGTCGTATTAGTCCTTGGTTCAAGAATCGGGGAAACAGACTGGTGGGGCAAAGCTCCTTATTGGGACGCAAACCAAAAAATGATCCAGGTCGACATTGACCACGGAATACTGGGAGCCAACAAACCAGCAGACCTGGCAATCCAGGCAGACATCAAAACTTTCCTTACACAACTCTACCAAAAGCTTCAGCAGCGCAAAGAATCTATCCATACAACGAATCGAAAAGCTTCGATCCAGAAACATATCTCTGAAAAAGAAAAGAATAGAAAGAAGCTTGATCAACATTTGGAGGATTTCGCTGTGCCAATGAATACAGCACATGTCCCTGTCATCAGCCAGAAGGTTTTTCCACCAGGCACCAACCTGGTCATAGATGGCGGGAATACAACAATTTGGACCAATTTCTATTATTCGGTCGACAAACCTGGCTCTGTTTTTTCAACCTATAAATTTGGAATGCTCGGAGCCGGAATCGGCCAGGCACTTGGCGTTGCGGCTGCAAATCCTGAACGTCCTGTCTGCTGCATAATTGGTGACGGAGCCATGGGCTTCCACCCGCAGGAGATTGAAACAGCAGTCCGGAACAATTTGCAGGTTATTTATATCGTCGTTTGCGATCGCCAGTGGGGAATGGTGAAAATGAATCAGCATTTCGCCCTGAAACCAATCAAGACTGTATTGAAAAAGTCCTTAAGTGCTGAAGAAAGCATTAATACGGATTTGGGAGAAATCAAGTTTGATATGCTTGCAGAAAGTATGGGGGCGCATGGAGAGCATATTAACGACCCGAAAGATCTCAAGGGGGCAATAGAACGGTCCTTGATGACCGGTAAATGTTCGGTTATCCAGGTTGATGTTGACCCGGTAAAACATATGTGGGCTCCTGGATTGAAGTATTTTAAAGATATGCACCAGGAACCAAAGGGGAAATAAATGGGGATCGATCAAGTAACTCTTAACTTTAACTCCGCCACTCTGACCATTATGAATATATTGATAGGATTTATTATGTTCGGTGTCGCGCTTGACTTGAAAGTGGATGATTTTAAAAGGACACTCTCTACGCCAAGACCCGTATTGATCGGGCTCATCGCTCAATTTTTCCTGCTGCCGGCTTTTACTTTCTTGTTGGTCATGATTGTTAAACCATTACCCAGCATTGCGTTAGGTTTGTTTTTGGTAGCAGCCTGCCCGGGCGGGAATCTATCAAACTTCTTAACGTATTTGGGGAAGGGCAATACACCTTTATCGATTAGCATGTCTGCGATCTCAACTGTTTTGGCAATATTCATGACTCCATTCAATACCCTATTTTGGGGCTCATTATATCCAGGAACAAATGCGTTGATGCGATCATTTTCAATCAGTCCGGTCGATATGCTAGTCACGATTTTTATTATGTTAGGTATACCTCTCGTTGCCGGAATGTATATTGGCTACAAATACCCGGGGTGGGCGAGCAGGACAAATAAATGGATGAAACGGTTCTCGATTATCTTTTTTATCCTGTTCGTGTTAGCATCACTGGCGTCCAACTTCACATACTTCATTGATTTTGTCGGTATGGTAGCCATCGTTGTCTTTCTGCACAATCTTGTTGCCATCCTGTTGGGCTATTTTTCCTCCCGGGTTGCCGGGCTGCCTGAAAAAGACAGAAGAGCAATCGCGATAGAAGTTGGCATCCAAAATTCAGGACTGGGATTAATCCTTATTTTTAATTTCTTTGATGGCCTTGGCGGAATGGCGATCGTAGCGGCATGGTGGGCGATCTGGCACATTGTGTCCGGATTGTCACTGGCTACTTTCTGGTCAAAAAGAGAGCCTGAAACTACAGCCATAAACGGAGGTATACAAGTATGAACATCCTCATAACAGGTGCCGCCGGTTATCTCGGTACACAGCTTGTTAAACGGCTGATCGAAGAGAATAAAACAACTGGACAGAAGTGGAACATAATCGCGACTGATATCAGACCTGAATCTTCTTTTAATGAGGAAGATGGAATCAAATATTTTCAAATGGATGTGCGCTCCCCTCAGGTCCAGGACGTGATGAAAAAAAATAAAATTCATACGGTTGTCCACCTTGCGACAATCGTAACTCCTGGCAAAAAGAGCAACCGCGAATTCGAATATTCCGTGGATGTCAAAGGGACGGAAAATGTATTAAAGGCATGTGCAGAAAATCAGGTAAAAAGAGTTGTCGTAACATCAAGCGGGGCTGCATATGGTTATCATGCTGATAATCCGAAATGGATCAAAGAGGACAATGCAATCAGGGGGAATGAAGAATTTTCCTATTCTCATCATAAGCGGCTCGTCGAGGAGCTTCTGGCAGATTACCGGGAAAAGCATCCACAACTTGAGCAGGTTATTTTCCGGATTGGAACGATTTTGGGAGACACAGTCAATAACCAGATTACAAATCTTTTCGAAAAAAGGGTACTGCTGGGAATTTCAGGTTCAGATAGCCCGTTTGTGTTCATCTGGGACCAGGATGTTGTAGGGTGCCTGATTAAAGCAATCTACGGCAAAGAAACAGGCATTTTTAACGTAGCAGGGGATGGAGCTCTGACAATCGACGACATCGGAAAAATACTTGGTAAGCCTGTCATCCGCATACCAGCCAGGCTTATCAAATCAGTCCTTTTTATCCTTAAGCGCTTATCACTGACACAATACGGAGAAGAACAAGTGAACTTCCTAAGATACCGTCCTGTTTTAGATAACCATAACCTGAAGAATGAATTCCGCTACACACCAAAGAAGACTTCGCGTGAAGTATTTCTCTATTATGTTGAGAAGAAACATTCCACGGTAAACAGATCAGGTAAAAGTGTGGTAGTTTAAAAACTGCCATAAAGGCTATAACAGAATAAGAAAAGTTACGCGTCAGGATTTTTCTGACGCGTTTTTATCTTGATGTAGTTTCAGGTAAAATTATTATGTAAACCAGAATAAATATTTACTTTTTGATTAATATAACAAGAGAAATTAGTAAAGGAGTTAGCCTATGAAATCATATGAAGTGACAAATATGATTATTGATGAAGAATCATATGGTGAGGAACATGTAACAGTTGAATTAACAATTGAGCAACAGAATTATATCGTCACTTTTCAAAAATCTGATTTGGAATTGATGAATGCCTGGATTGTCGAGGATGATACGACACTGCCTGCAAACTTGTCTGAGGATTTGATGGACTCTATAAAAGAGGATATTAGTAATAAAATCTAGTTAATAGCTAGAAGTTGGAATAATGGTAAAACCAATGTTTTGCTCGGCTATCTGTTCTTACATGGATAGAAAGGCGACACGTTTTTCTATACAAAGGGCCGTCAGTTTAATGTAGTTTTGCTGGATTAAATATAAGAAGCAGGTAAATCATACCCTTATGCAGGGAGTATGCTTTCTATAAGGGTACATTTAGGGTTTAATCGTACCCTTATGCAAGGTGTTTGCTTGTCTATAAGGGTACAATTCGGAGTGAATCGTACCCTTATGCAAGGTGTTTGCTTGTCTATAAGGGTACAATTAGGGTTTAATCGTACCCTTATGCAGGGAGTATGCTTTCTATAAGGGTACAATTAGGGTTTAATCGAACCCTTATGCAGCATGTCTGCTGTCCATAAGGGTGCATTTAGGATGTTATGATGTCATAAGACGAGTCCGGCCTCTCAAAGGGTGAACTCATGAAAAAAATTGTGACTTGCTCCGATTTCATTTAGTTTGTCTACAGTCTGAAATCTAGTTATCATGACTAGATTTTTCTTTTTGCTAAAACCCCTGCACAAATTAGCCCGAAGTATGTTGGTGCTTCGTATGATAGAAATTCTATTTGCCTCTCCTCGGGTGGTATTGCTCCAGCCAGAATGAGGGTTTGCCAGATTCCGTCAGGTTTGGCGGCTTCAATAAAATCTGCATCGAAGTCTGCCATTTTTTCAAGTTGATTGGTTTTGATCAGCTCAACGATTTGATTATCAAACTCTTTGGCTGCTGGATCAAATCCATAAGGTCCTTGTTCATCATGAGCATGGGCCCAATCGCAGCTGGCAATCAAACCTACTTTATTACCATAATCAGCGACTGCAGTCCGAAGAGATTCACCGAATGTAAAAAGCTCCTGGAAGGAAAGATCTCTTGATGGTGTAATCACTACTACTGGAACATCTGGCATGAAACGGAGAGGGATTATTGCACCCCAATCCAGCGGCAGGCATGAGATTGGGCCTGCTGCAGTTCCAAAATTTATGGTAGAGGATGGGAGTCCGTTTTTTAACGCTTCCTCGTTAATTTTTCGCGCTAAATCCCGTTCTACTTTTTTTTCCATCGTAAAAGTTGCCTCGTTCTCACTCCAGCTTCCATCGAGCCGTTCTGAATCGGTTATCGAGAATCGGCCATTGATCCTTGTTCCATGAGGACTAAGAACCACGATACAGTCAGGGTTGGCCGCTGCCATTTGCTGGCCGAGCTTCACCATGCTTTTTCTGGTGACAGCCATCCGCTCGGGGCTGGACCCTTGCAGTTCCGGAATAATCTCACCGCCATGAGGTGCAATACAAGCATAAACGAATGGATTCAAGGTTACGACCTCCTTTTACTATGAGTATTTAGATAAAGATTATATGAATTCCTTCTTTCATTTTCTGAGTTTCCAAATTCTTGCTTGTCTAACTGCCTTGATTTAAGGGTAAAGACAGTTATCGAGACAGCAAGGAGGAACACAAATGGGGAAAAGCATTGAAAGGAAAGTGCTATTCGGACTTGCCGTTATCCCTTTGTTGGTTATGGTAGTTTCAATGGCAATAACGATTGTAAAGTTTGAAGGAGACCCGCATATTCCGTTGATAATTGGAACGGTTGTGGCAGGTCTAGTTGCCTGGTTTGCAGGCTTTAAGTGGGATTTTATCGAAGAAGGTATATATAAAGGCATTAAAATGGCTTTGCCGGCAATTCTTATTATCATCACAGTTGGGATGATTATCGGTTCTTGGATTGGCGGAGGAATTGTCGCAACAATGGTATACTATGGCTTGAAAATCATGAGTCCGTCCATGTTCCTTGTATCCATCAGTATCATTACGGCATTGATCACCCTGGCTATAGGGAGTTCATGGTCTACAATGGGTACGATTGGTGTTGCTGGTATGGGAATCGGTATGAGCATGGGAATCCCGGCACCTATGGTAGCAGGGGCGATTATTTCTGGCTCTTATTTTGGAGATAAAATGTCACCACTATCTGATACGACAAATCTGGCGGCAGGGATTACGGGAACAGATCTGTTCGCGCATATTCGCCATATGATTTATACGACAGTTCCTGCATTTTTGATTGCCCTGGGTGTCTACTGGTATCTTGGAAGAGACTTTAGCAATGCAGGAGTAGATAATCAGGAGATTCTAGAAATCATGAATGTGATTCAAACAAATTTCGTGGTATCACCTTGGCTGCTTTTAGTTCCAGCGGCGGTCATTTTAATGGTTGCCTTTAAGGTGCCAGCACTTCCAGCCCTAATTGTTGGAGTGTTTTTAGGATGGATTACACAGTTTACCGTACAAGGTGGCGCAGTAGCTGATGCGGTGAATACACTTCAAAACGGTTTTACGATTGAAACGGGGAATGCTTCTGTCGACGAGCTATTCAGTCGAGGCGGAATTCAGGATATGATGTATACCGTATCTCTTGCACTTATAGCGATGGCATTTGCAGGAGTTATGGAGCAGACGGGTATGCTAAAATCAATCGTGGATAAAATCCTCAAGATGGCTCGGACAGCTCGAAGTTTGGTTGTCTCTACGGTTGCAACCTCATTTTTAACAAATGTTGCAGCTGGAGAACAGTACCTATCAATCCTTTTACCAGGACGAATGTATAAAAAAGCGTATGATGACAAGGGGCTTCATTCGAAAAACCTGTCTCGTGCCGTTGAGGATGGCGGCACGGTGACATCACCGCTTGTTCCGTGGAATACTTGCGCGGTGTTCATTATTTCAGCACTGTCTGTACATCCATTTGAATACGCACCGTATGCGGTACTGAATTTCACGGTTCCGATTTTATCGATTATCTTTGCATTATTCGGTTTTAAATTGGAATTTGTCAAAAAAGTAAGTTTTGAAAAAGAATCCGAGAGGAAAGCTTCATAGTTTCCAGGACAGTACCAATATGGTACTGTCCATTTTAATGTCTACATATTTTCGTTCTTGATAACAAATGTTAACCATGTATGTTAAAAGTTTGGAGGTTAGCAGATGTTCTATCATGTTAAAGAATTGCAGTATAATGCCAAGCCGGACAGGCCGGATCCTGTATATGCAAAGAAGCTTCAGGAGATCCTTGGCGGACAATATGGAGAAATGAGCGTCATGATCCAGTACCTTTTTCAGGGCTGGAATTGCCGCGGTGAAAAGAAGTATCGGGATATGCTGCTGGATATCGGTACTGAGGAAATTGCGCATGTTGAGATGCTTGCCACGATGATTGCCCAGCTGCTAGATGGTGCACCAGTTGAGGAACAGGAAGCAGCAGCGAAGGATCCAATTATTCTCGCAGCAATGGGCGGCATGAATCCGCAGCATGCGATAGTCGGAGGGCTTGGAGCGAAGCCGGATGACAGTCAGGGATATCCATGGAATGCACGTTATACAATCGCAAGCGGCAATTTGCTTGCTGATTTCCGTGCCAATTTGAATGCGGAGTCACAGGGCAGGCTTCAAGCGGTAAGACTATATGAAATGACAGATGATCCGGGTGTGAGGGACATGCTATCATTCCTGATTGCAAGAGACCATATGCATCAGCTCCAGTGGATCGCCGCGATTGCAGAGCTTGAGGAAAAAGAAGGGCTTGTCGTTCCAAGCACCTTTAACCAGCAGTATGAAAAGCAGGAAGTAAGTTACTCCTTCATGAACTGCTCTAAAGGAACGGAAAGTGCTGAAGGAAAATGGGCTTCTGGTGCCACGCCAGATGGAAAAGCGCAATTCGAATATATTGAAAATCCTGTACCGATGGGACAAATACCGGAATTGGCTCCGGCACCAACTCATATGCACGGAACACCTCCGCCAGGGAAGTTGCCACCGAATATGTAATGCCTCTAGTAAAAAGAGAAAGAGATTGGTTTTTACCCAGTCTCTTTCTCTTTTATGCCATCTTAATTCCGGCCTGCACCTCTCTGGAATGCTCTTAAGTGGTTTTTTGAAGCATTTCCTAATTGAGTAAAAACCATCTTAACATCCTGAGGCAGGGAAGGGATGGTTTTTAACTTATCGTACATGGCTATATTGTCGATTTCGGCTTGAACTCCTTCATTAAATGCTTCCTTCAAAGTACCGGGGGCAGAAACATATTGTTTTGCATTGTCTTCAGGAATCTGTTTGTCGTACTTCTGAAATAAAGTAACGAGGGCACTGATATGCTGCTGTTCTGCTGCCTTAATATTGCTGAATGGCCTGATGCTGCCGAATTTCCCAATCACGGCATCGTATCTGGCCTGTGCAAGGTACTCGTCCTGGATGGCATAAACTAATGCTTCATCCAATGTTATCGAGTCATCCTTTAGAGCTCCCTTTGCACCAAAGTCAGCAGGCACCTCAGTTTGAGCATGGGCAGTACCGCAAAAACAGATTAATAAAAACAAGCATGCTGCTACTTGTACTAATTTTGTCTTCATTTTTAAACACCCCTTATAAAATATTATCAACCTTATTGTTTTCATAGCGGGGAATTTGATACGTAATAGGCTATGGGTTTAATTTGCGAGTATGATTCGATATAATAGACGTAACTTTTTCAATAGGAGAGATACAATGTTTTCAAATATAGGATTTCCAGGATTAATCCTGATTCTCGTGATTGCCCTGATCATCTTTGGGCCAAACAAATTGCCGGAGATCGGTCGAGCGGTCGGCAAGTCGATGAGAGAGTTCAAGAATGCGACGAGTGGACTCACTGATGACATCAAGAAGGAAATGGGAGAAGACGAAAAAGATAAGAAGAGTTGATTGATTAAAAGCTGCCACTGGCAGCTTTTTTGATTTTTTGCCTGAAAAACTGTCCGGCGAATAACAACCGAACAGCGTGGAATCATTTCTTGAAATATATGTGAATGGCAGACAACAAGAGGATCAAACCATTCAATAGATACAGCCCGGTATAAATCACAGTCATGATTCCGGCACCCCAGCCCGTCTCGTCCCATGTAAAACCGAGATAAAGAGTGCTGAAAAAGATTACTGGTGTAAATAGGAGAAAAACCACTCCGGCGATTATACGTCTTTTAACATTTCTCGCTGAATGCTTCACTGCAAAATAGTTCGCCGTACTAAACAGGGCGATATTCATTAAAAGCGTCAAAATCATCCCAACTGATTCTGGCATTTTATTTGGCCCCTTTTTTATAAAGCTTTAAGCCAAAGGCAAAGATGAATTGAACAATCGTACAGGCTAGTACACCGGTTGCCAGCATTCCTACCCCAATTCCTGCCCATGGATCCACTGTTGCAGCCACAATAATGCTAGCCACAATTGTGAGCATTCCTATGGAAAGGCTGATGAATGAAGGCAAAAACACCCTCGCAGGGAAAACGTAAACTGTAATCAGCATGAACAGCACGGTGTATAACAGGCCAACCGTCCAGCTATTAACGGAGTAATCAATGGCTTTCATGACAAAGTTGCTGGGTTGTAGCTCAGGCATATCGAGTGTAAGCTCTTCTAACTTTTTAGTTTCAAGGTTCACCGTCCGCAATGTGTATTCCTCGGGTTCTCCCGGCCAATTTATATATGCCAGGAAGAGAATTTCATTTTCCTCGTTAAAAAACTGCGGAGAAACGACAGAGGTATTCAAGTCGGTGAGCCTTTTCTTTTCTCCATTTTGCAAATCCTGATAAAACAATTCATATTCATACAGTGAATTTTCCTTTGATTCTCCTGCAACCATCGTGTAAGCAACCGCGTTTCTTTCAGGCGATAGAGTTAAATTGAAGACATCATTAGGCATCTTACCGTGTAAATCCGACGTATACACCCGTTGGTCTTCCAAGTCAAAGGCATTTATATCATCAAAATCTTTAAAGATGATTTCTTTTTTCTCAGCAGAAAAGATTAGGCTTTCCATTGTATAGAAGTCCCGGTCAGTTAACTGCTGCATTCCACTGCCATCAATTTTTACAGAAAATAGGTCAAAACCTTCCTTCGTTTCCCCTTCTGACTTGAGAGATTCTTCAGCAGGCATGCTTGAAAAGAAAATCGTTTCACTGTCATCTGAAAAGACAGCCCCAGAAATATGCTGTGAGTTGTCTGAAAGTTTCTTAGGGTTGGTTCCGTCGACATTGGCGGTGTAAAGGGACTGAATACGGTCTTTATTGCGTGACAAATATAAAATCTTCCTGCCATCAGATGAAAACTGTGGATTAGAGTGATAAACCTGGTCAGGATTGCTCACTCTTTTTACATCGGTTCCATCTTGCCTGGCTGTATAAATCGCAGAACTGCCGTTATTGAAATAGGAAAAGGCAATGTGCTGATCATCCTTTGAGATAGCCAGCCCGCTCCCAAGCCCTGTATGATATTTGTAAGCATCTCGATCACCCAATAATAGATAGGTGATACTCGACATCAACAATAAAGCAACAATTGCAATGGTTCCCACTACAGCCTTCTTTTTCACTGGTCATCCCCCTTTTATTTACTATATATACAATATAGTGTAAATTTACACTAATTAAAAGGGTTTTTTAGGAAAAACTTATAGAAATTTCTTATGAAGCCCTATTCTCATTTTGAAAAAATTTCTCTGATGTTCAATAATAGGACAATTACGAACATGGTAAAATAATAGGGAAGGAACAGTCGTAATCAGGGGGTGCAGAGATGGATCCAAGAGGTCAGTCAGGTAAAAGACGTCCATCAAAACGTGTGATCACTGCCAGAAAAGAAATGCGGTCAGCCCATTTACTCCATGAATTCGATGAAGACGACCAAGACTGGAAGAAGGAAAGGAAACACAATATTCACCGTTCCCAATCCGCCTCAAAAGCCCACGACTACAGGGTAACAAAACTGAAAAATAGGGAAGCTTATAAAACCCATCAGGACGAATATTAGTCGAAGTGATAACAGCTGCCAAAAGTGGCTGTTTCTTTGTAGCATTGAGATTCATTTAGGATAAGCGGGTAACTTCGGACAATTTAGGGTGTTTTCAAAGGAAAGCTGTCAAGAAAACAGAGGTATTGTGACAGCTTTGGGTGCAAATGCTGAAAAGCTGTCAAAAGAAAGCCTAACTTAAGACAAGTTTGATGCCTAAAGCAGAAAAACTGTCAAAAGAAAGAGCAACTTAAGACAGGTTTGGTGCCTAAAGCAGAAAAACTGTCAAAAGAAAGAGCAACTTAAGACAGGTTTGGGTGCAAATGCTGAAAAGCTGTCAAAAGAAAGCCTAACTTAAGACAGGTTTGGTGACTAAAGCAGAAAAGCTGTCAAAAGAAAGGTCAACTTAAGACAGGTTTGTTGCCTAAAGCAGAAAATCTGTCAAAAGAAAGAGCAACTTAAGACAGGTTTGGGTGCAAATACAGAAAAGCTGTCAAAAGAAAGAGCAACTTAAGACAGGTTTTGGTGCAAATGCTGAAAAACTGTCAAAAGAAAGAGCAACTTAAGACAGGTTTGGTGCCTAAAGCTGAAAAGCTGTCAAAAGAAAGAGCAACTTAAGACAGGTTTGGGTGCAAATGCAGAAAAGCTGTCAAAAGAAAGGTCAACTTAAGACAGTTTTGGCACCAAACGCAGAGAAGCTGTCTAGAAATAAATTAAAGACGATTGATAAGACAGGGTAGTCATATGGATTAATCAAGCTGCCAGGTTTGGCAGTTTTTTTATTTCACTCTCGGAAAAAAGTGGTATAATTGGAAAGTGTGAAAAAGCTGGCCAAAAGGGAGGGATACCTATGCAGCTTACGATCTCTGCTCTTGCCTTTACAGCCATTGTTTCCCTGACCATTTTCATCATGAAAACCAGGGCCAATGCGCAAAGGAGAGCGATTGTTGAGCTAATCTTCTTATCAACCTCATCCGTGGCGATTGCTTTAGCGTTAAATTCGATGTATTCCCTGATATTTTTTGCTTCGCAATTAATATTATTGCTGATGGCCATAAACTTGGCTCTAAGGGAGCAGAAAGAACAAAGAAAAAAAGGTTAACGCAGAAGGATTCCGGTATTCTGAATTTATTGCCATGTAGGGGGGAAATGATCCAAACGGACAAGCTGTCTGTTTATTTTTTGTTTCTGAAAAAAACAAAAATGTTGAATATTTTCTTGAAAAAATATAGAGTATTATAGTCTCAACCGTAATTCTTTTGGTAAGTTTATCTATAGCTTTAAAAAGGTATATGGATATAGGGAAATAAGGAAGACATAGAATGACGCTCAGGAAATTAAGCAATAATCGTGTGGAATTTTGCAAGGCTTAATGGGTAATTCTATTGTTAATGAGACATCTACATAAGTGTTGTGTAAGAGGAAGGAGAGAGGTTGATGGAAGGAATTTGGCTTGAATATGCCTGGGCATTATTGATATTGATCGGTCTTGAAGGTTTGCTGTCGGCTGATAATGCACTTGTACTGGCTATCATTGCGAAACATTTACCTGATAATCAAAAAAGAAAAGCAATCAATTATGGGATTATGATGGCGTTTGTTTTCAGGTTTGGGGCATTATTTGCTATTTCATTCATTGCAAACGTATGGCAGGTACAGGCTATCGGTGCTGCTTACCTTCTGTATCTTGGATTGAAGCATGTTATCCAGGCTAAGTTTGGTAAGGAAAATGAAAATATCCGCGAGGAAGAAGAGAAGGAAGCAAGAGGAATGGGCTTCTGGCCGACTGTAGGTAAAATCGGTTTAGCAGACCTTGCTTTTGCGATTGATTCTATTCTTGCAGCAGTTGCGCTTGCCCTTGGTCTACCAGATTCACCGCTGCCAGATTTTGGCGGCATGGACGGTGGAAAATTCATAGTGGTTCTTCTTGGCGGAATCGCAGGTCTGATTTTAATCAAATACGCAGCTACCTGGTTCGTTAAGTTGCTTGATCAGCGACCAGCATTGGAAACAACTGCGTACGCAATTGTAGCATGGGTCGGTGTTAAGCTAGCAGTTATCACCCTTGCGCATGAAGACATTGCGGTTTTACATCATGATTTCCCTCATAGCACACTTTGGACAACCATCTTCTATGGTGTGTTAATAGCAATAGCCCTTCTAGGTTGGTTTGCTCCAGCGAAAAAAACTAAGGGTGAAGAGAACTCTTTATAATGAATGAAGCAGAAGTGCGTGTAACCCGTAATGGGTTGCCGCACTTTTTTTGTTTCAATGCTCCAGAATCTCCTGAAAGTTTAACTGCACTCCTGTGTGGAATAGTCACTAATAAGGATGATCCCATGTAAAGGAGTGTTGATATGAACGCAGCAGAGTTAATGATCAAATGTTTGGAACGTGAGGGTGTGGAATATATATTCGGTGTTCCCGGTGAGGAAAACCTTGATATCATGGACGCTCTTCTCGATTCAAGTATTGAATTCGTTGTTACGAGGCATGAAACGAATGCCGCTTTTATGGCTGGGACCTATGGAAGATTAACGGGGAAGCCGGGTGTCTGCCTCGCGACTCTTGGACCAGGAGCCACTAATCTTTTAACAGGGGTGGCCAATTCAAATATGGATCACAGTCCAATCGTTGCGATTACAGGACAGGCAGGGTTGGACCGCCAGCATAAAATTTCCCACCAGTATTATGACCTGGTTTCGGTTTTTGAACCGGTGACGAAATGGAATACACAAGTGAAAAAAGCGGAAATCATACCTGAGGTTGTCCGGAAAGCATTTGATGTTGCCCAGGGCGAAAAGCCCGGAGCCACCCATATCGATTTGCCAGAGGACATTGCAGCAATGGAGGTTGAAGGGAATCCTCTGAACATCAGTGAACCGACAACCATGGAAGCAGGAGAGCGGGTCATCAAGGATGCTGCAACACTAATTGAACAGGCAGAGCATCCACTGATCCTTGCGGGAATGGGTGTTGAAAGGGGACAAGCGGAAGAAAGTCTGAGAACTTTTGCGGAAAAAGCAGATCTTCCCGTCGTTCACACCTTCATGGGTAAAGGAGCGATTTCCTGGAAAAATGATCTAAGTTTGCTGACGGCTGGCATTAGCGGCAAAGACTATATAACATGTGGATTTGATCAGGCGGACTTGATTATCGCGATAGGCTTTGACATGGCTGAATATCCGCCGATAAACTGGAACCCTGACGGCCAAAGACCTATTTTACACATCGATACAATAGAGGCCGAAACAGATGAAAATTATCCTGTAAAACATAGTGTGATTGGTGACATCAATGAAAATCTCAAGCAATTGGAAAAAGTAATTTCACCCAAAGAAAGGGATAACAAGTGGGTTTCCCATGTAAGGGAGAAAACGCTTGATGAATTTCAGTCCTATTCGGATGATACTGGTTTCCCTGTTAAACCGCAGAAAATCATCTCGGATCTGAGGTCCGTCATGAATGAAGAAGATATTGTCATTTCGGATGTCGGTGCCCATAAAATGTGGATGGCGAGAATGTACCATACATTTGAACCGAATACTTGCCTGATCTCAAATGGTCTTGCATCTATGGGAATAGCCGTCCCGGCCGCCATCACTGCAAAAATGGTCCATCCGGAACGGAATGTTGTCGCCGTCGTTGGTGACGGTGCCTTCCAGATGTCAAGTGCGGAACTTGAAACAGCAAAAAGATTGAATCTGCCAATCATCATCCTTTTATGGAGAGATGACGGCTATGGCCTTATTGAATGGCATCAGCGCAGGGAATTCAACAGAACTTCGAATGTCAAATTCGGCAACCCGGATTTCCTCCAGCTGGCAAAATCATACGGTTTCGAAGCGATTGGGATAGAAGAAGGCGGAGAACTGAAGGATGCCATCAAGAAAGCGGTCGAGATGAAGAAGCCAGTTTTGATCGATTGTCCTGTGGACTATAGCGAAAATATGAAACTCACCGAGAAATTAGGTGAAATCTTATGCTAGAAACCGGAGGGGATGTCATGAAAATTGCTTCGATCATCAACGGCGCTGAAAGTATTGATAGCAGCGGAGAAACGATGGAGGTAAGGAATCCATACAGCGGCGAGTTGGTTGCAGAGATGCAACTGGCTGGTGAAAAGGAGATGGAGGAAGCAATCGAGAACAGTCTCCAGACCTTCCATAAAACAATGAAAACTATGCCCGTCCATGAACGGTCAGATATTCTTCGCAGGGCATCCGATCTGCTGGAGGAAAAGCAGGAAGAGTTTGCTGAAATTATCGCCATGGAAGCTGGTAAGCCAATCAAGCACAGCCGTGCGGAAATCAAACGCTCGATTCAAGTTATCCGATTTTCAAGCGAACTGTCCAAGCATATGGAGGGAGATGTCTTGCCCATGGATGCGGGTCTTCGCGGAGAGAACCGTATGGGCATGGTTAAACGGGAGCCGATGGGTGTAATCGGTGCGATCACTCCTTTCAATTTCCCGCTTAATCTTTCGCTGCATAAGATTGCCCCGGCAATTGCTGCAGGCAATACGGTCATTTTTAAGCCGGCAGAAAAAACGCCTGTTTCAGCTTATATGCTTGCGAAGCTTTTTCAAGAGGCAGGTCTGCCTGACGGGGTGTTGAATCTTGTGCTTAGTACCGGTAAGGTGGCAGGGTCCACACTCGTTCCTCACAAGGATGTTCCGAAAATCACCTTTACAGGCAGCCTGACAGTCGGAAAAATCATCCGCGATACAGCGGGCTTTAAAAAGGTCACAATGGAGCTTGGTTCCAATTCACCAAACATCGTTTTTGAAGATGCCGATATAGATGATGCGGTCGAACGCCTTGTCAATGCAGCGTTTGGTTACTCAGGCCAGGTTTGTGTATCGGCCCAAAGAATTTATGTCCAGCAAGGTGTATATGATGAGTTCCTAAAGAAATACAAAGAGGCAACGAATAACCTGAAAATCGGCGATCCATTGGAAGAAGAAACGGACTTTGGTCCGATGATCGATGATAATGCCGCGAAAAAAATCCAGGAGTGGGTTGAAGAAGCCAGGAATGAAGGAGCAACAATCGAAACTGGCGGAGAAAGGAAGGGTACGATCATGTACCCGACGATCATCACCAACGTCAACAAGGACATGAAGGTCGTCAAAGAGGAAGCTTTCGCGCCGATTGTGACCGTGATGCCGTTTAAGACCGAAGAAGAAGCGGTTGAAAATACAAATGACTCGATTTATGGACTACAGGCGGGTGTATTCACAAAAGACATCAGCCGGGCTTATCGAGTCGCAGACAATCTCGAGATGGGAGGCGTCTGGATCAATGATTCGTCCGTATTCCGCCAAGATAATTATCCGTATGGAGGAGTGAAATTGAGCGGACTTGGCAGGGAAGGCGTCAAGTATGCGATGGAAGAGATGACTGAATTGAAGTTTATAGGGTTACGTTTGTAAAAAGAAGGAAGCTTAAGGGCTTCCTTTTTAAGTTGCTATTTTCGTCTTATTTCACTTTTGCAACTCCTAATGCATAGTGGCTAAATAATATATTCTCAACCATCTCGGCTTGAGAATCCTTACAATCGACAATAACAATCAATTCGGATTGAAACCCTTTTAACAATCTTCGTTTCTTTTTAATGATTATTTCAGTGAATAGGCGAATGGCAAATCCAATCAGTGCTCCGATAGCTGCACCGATCAACCCCCAATAAATAGGACCCCACGCCAGCTTGAACCCGATACTGGCGCCGATGACTGAAAATACAGTAGCCAGCGCTGCCCCAATATCGATTAGTGATGTTCCATCTGATCGATTGATATTATCAAAAACTATGCGCTCCTCCATACGATTATCAAGGGGGACTACAAAAATATCCTCCTTTTTAATTCCCTTTTTTTCAAGAGTGGCAATAGCCATTTCTGTATGCACAGTATGTTGAAAAGTTGAAAATAGCTGCATTTGTTAGTCCACCTTTATACCTTTCAGCACACGAAACAAAGGAGATTGGTACTTCTCCTGAAAATAGGCACGCTGCTCTTTTTCGTATAACTTGTTATTTTCAACAGTATTGATATAAGCGTCAAAAACTGCAAATCCATATAGAGAAGGGAAGAATAAGAGCCACTCAGGATTAACGACCGAAGTTGCCTTTGCTATTTCGCCTAAAAATAAGAGTGAAATACCTTCCAGAGCGCGGGAGTAATAAAAAAAGACAACGCACCAAATGATGACAAAAAAAGCAGTCACGATTCGGTGAATATAAAGTTGACCTAAGCCTGGTACAAATAGGGACCAAATTATAGCCATGACAGGATTTCTTTTATCCAAATAATTAATTTCCAACGCGCCTATACTGAAGGAGTTAAATCTGTGCTCCTCACGTTCTGCCATTAAGTATATTTTATTTAAATCTACGGTTGTCCGATAACTATCCCAGATTCCGAATATATAAACCGGGATATATATTAATAACCACCTTGTATCTAATATGTCCTTGGCCATATCAATCTCGCCTTGAAAGGAATAAATCATTGCTAAATTAACATTAGCTTTTATGTTTACGACGACTTCCCAGATGAATAAAACAAAACCCCGCAAATACTTCGATAACAACAGATGGCCAAACCCTGGAAATGCAGCACTCCACCAGGCGATGATATAAGGGTTTCTAAGATGAATCTGGGTGGTTCCCAGTGTGCTGACATGGGCGGTGTACCTTCTTGCTGTGTTGTCGTTAGTATAATTGTCCATTAGTTCCCCCGAGCGAAGTTCTTATTATCATTTTTACCTGATAATCCTATTTCATTCACTGGTGAACCTGGGGAAGCAACTCAAATTGAAGCATATTTGAAGCAAGATGTTTATCCTAATGGAGAATTGTGAATTTAGGACACAAACAAGGTTTGGTTAATTGCAAATATTTATGGGAGGGCTTATCCTGCAAGTTGCAGTTAGAAAGTTCAAGGAGGGGGATCAGGAACCTTTCCAGACTGCCATGGAAGGCTCCGATCAATAACAAGCTAATTCGAGGTTACCTTGTCCCATAATGGTTTGATTTTCTCAGGGTTAGGCATTTCTCTAAAAATCCAGTCTTCTTCACCATCCAAAAAGTCACGAAGATAAGCTGCAGCGCTATGATGTTTTTGCGGAGTGATATTTTCTTGGATTTCAAGCACCTTTTTAATGACGGCATCAGGGAGTGAGGTTTTCACTGTTTTTATACCTAATTGAGCCCTTTCTGGTTTGTATCTGTGCAGCAGGACTCTGGCTAGATGCGCCATAACCTGATTGAGCAGGTTAACGGACCATAAATCATTCCCTCGTGCCGAGGATTTTTTATATTGATAGAGAAACCAGGCAATGTCATCTACAGCATCCTGGTACTCCCCAGGAGATAACCTGAGGCTCTGCGATGCCTTGTATTTTTCCAATCGATGGTGCGGGTCATGGATGATTTTGAAATAGTCTTTTTCAATAAATGTCTTCTCTGTCACAGTAAACAAATCCACATGAAGCATATCTTCATATACGGCAAGGATTTGCGGTGCAACGATGAAAATGTCGTCGTGAAAAAGCAATTTTCCGTATGATTCAAGATGGCGGATCCGACTCTGCAGAAAATCATCCAAGTCTTTTGGATCAACAAGGCAATACAAATCTAAATCAGAAAATTTGTCTTGCTCACCACGCCCGACAGATCCTTTTACAAAAATAGCTTGAACTCTTGGGTCTCCTTTAAGGCTGCTCGCTAAAACTTCAAGTGCATCGTCTAACGCCATCATTTCTCTACCAGCCAGTTTTTCAATTGCTGAAAACCTTCCTTCGCATCTTGATATCCAACTTCATATAGGCGGGTAAGTTTTTCTGGATTGCGTTCAACTCGTCCCACCTTGAGATCCTGCGAAGGCCTGATCACGATGATTTCATTCCTGGCCTCAAGCTCTTCTATGTAATCCAGTGTTTCGTTGTACATTTTATAGCGTATTTCCAGAGCCTTGTGCAGCCCTTTGAAATCCTTATACACATATCGCGGCAGCCAGGCGAAGGATGATTTTTTCTTGCGGTATCCTTTTGGCTTCGTTAATACAATGACGTTCTTTTGAACACCGTCAGCCATTGCTTTCCTGATGGGGATAGGATCTGAAATACCGCCATCCATCAGCGTCCTCCCCTGAAATTCGATTGCCGGAGCCATGAATGGCAGTGTGCTTGAAGCCCGAATGATTTTCAGGAAATCTTCAGAAACATCATTTTTGTCAAAGTAAACTGGTTCGCCGGTGATGCAGTCGGTAGTGCCGACAAGGAATTTTTCGGCTGCACTGTTAAATGTTTCGAAATCAAAAGGAACCAGCTCATTAGGGAGTTTATCAAAAATGAAATCCATCCCGAACAATTCTTTTTTAAAGAATAAGTTTCGATACGAAATATAATCTTGATGCGTAACATAATCAATCGTAACCTGCTTGTTCCGCCCGGGCTGTCTGGCTACATAGGATGACCCCTGGCATGCACCGGCAGAAACCCCGATCACATATGGGAAAAACAATTCTTTCTCTAAAAAATACTCCAGCACCCCGGCGGTGTAGACACCTCTCATGCCGCCGCCCTCCAGGATCAAACCACTGCTAAGCACGCATACTCCCCCTTTAATATATTTCTATTAGTCTCGTGGTGTTTTCTATAAAAATAGTCTATCACAGAGTATGCAAATTTTTACAAGTTATGATTGTGAAAAAGTAATATCCCTGAGTAATCCGGTACAACTCAGGCGATTAAGAAGTATTAGTATTTTATCGGTAAAGTAATATACTCAGTTTTTGTGCTTGCCCTTTGGGTGTGCTTCCAAAGTTGCTCTTGGCTAGCAATTCCGCGGGCTCTTTTTGTCACCAAATGGAAGCAGCAGATCCGTTCTCGAAAGTTCGGCTATATTTTCAGCTCTGGTTACTGAGGCTGATTAATCCTCCAATAAATGATGAATCATCCTAGGTGTATTTTCGAAAAATTGTTTCATGATGCGATAATGATTCGTTTCTTCTAGCTGCCTTTTAAAAATGCCTTCGTCGCTGAATTCATAAATCGCTGCATCCGGATAGGCCATGATGATTGGAGAATGTGTGGCGATGATCAGCTGGGAGTTTTTATTGATTAGATCGTGAATACGTGTGAGCATCGACATTTGCCGTAACGGAGAGAGAGCAGCTTCAGGTTCATCCAAAATATAAATGCCATTCCCGCGGAAACGGTGAAGAAAGGTTGAGAAGAAGGCTTCACCGTGTGACTGCTCGTGTAAAGATTCTCCGCCAAATGAATCAATAACCTTTGGGCCGAATCCCTCACGATCCAACTCCTCTATATTTGATGCCACATTATAAAAGCTCTCGGCACGGAGGAAAAATCCATCCTGCGGCCTTTCTACTCCTTTTACAATCCGTAAATAATCCCCCAGATCCGAATGGGAGTCATAGGTGGAAAAATTGAAATTATATGACCCGCCTTCAGGATTAAAACCGAGTCCAACTGCAATTGCTTCAAGTAATGTCGATTTACCCATCCCATTCTCACCAATCAGATAGGTGACCTTGGGGTGGAGAATCAGCTCGTCCAATGCTTTGAAACTCGGGAGATTGAACGGATATTCCTGAAAGGAGGGCACTTCCTCCCTTTTGAGGCTGACACTTCTGACATATTGCCAATTCAACATGAAATTTACCACCTGACGTTTCTTTTTCTTTATTTTATCATGAGTAAATCTGGAAAAAATACTTGAAAATTACCAATTCGCTATAAAAAAGAGAAAGTCGCTATAAAAACGGGAAAATCGCTATAAAACTGTCATGCAGCTAGATTGTGTTTTAAATCTTGATCACAAAATTACGATATAATGCTGTTACATACCAATTTAGGAAGTGTTTTTTATTTTAGGCGCGATAATATTATTCATTTTGGCAGGGATTGCTGAAATTGGCGGAGGATATTTGGTCTGGCTCTGGCTAAGGGAAGGAAAACCGCTTTATTGGGGAATAGGAGGGGGACTGGCACTTGCCATATACGGGGTGATTGCAACGTTTCAATCCTTTCCGTCATTCGGCAGAGTGTACGCAGCTTACGGAGGTGTATTCATTGTTTTGTCTGTCATTTGGGGCTGGGGCATTGATAAGAAAACTCCGGATCTTTACGATTGGCTCGGTGCAGGGATTTGTATAATAGGAGTTTCGGTCATGCTGTTCGCTCCAAGGCAGTAAATTACCTATTTTTGATTTGATAACAGCTCTAGTATTTCTTCATTTTGTTTTTTTACCAGCTCTAATTCTTTTCTAACCTAGGAGATATCATTAACTGCGCGTTAATTGCAACAGTTAGCGAAACATATCAGTGGATGTTTAAGCTGGTACATATTTTAATAGCGTTCAATTTAATTGCCCTTGGTTTCCAGCGCTTAAGAGAAAAAAGATCATTTTCCTCATATTTCATCATCGGACTAGCAGCTTTGATTATAGTCCTGTCTCTATCATAGCTGAATACCTCCCATCCTGTTTTTTTTTTGAAAAATAGGGAAAAACATAGGTATCCCGATGCTTTTCTTTTGCATAAATTTAGCATTTTTGGGATAATACATTATAGGGTATTTGAAAATAAACAAGGAGGCATGCAAGATGAACGATATTACAGTTTACACTACAAACACTTGACCTTACTGCACAATGATGAAACAATTCCTTGAGGGTCAAGGATTAAACTACAAAGAAGTTAATGTACAATACGATCAAGCTGCTGCACAAAAACTGGTTGAAGAAACTGGCCAGATGGGTGTACCGCAAACAAAGGTGAATGGCAACTGGGTTCTAGGTTTTGACCCGGATACACTAATGCAGTATGTAAAAAAATGATCTTAACCAAAAAGGGGCTTACGCCTCTTTTTTTGTTTTTTCAGGTGTCTGCGAAAATTTATTAAAGAGGAAGGAATTCCAATGACTAATGTGGAATAAAATCCCATAGAGACAGTAGGAAAGGATGCGTAATATGGTAAAAGAGCGGAATGAAATCTGGGAATGGGTAAAGGCATTACTTATCGCAATAGTATTGGCTTTTGTTGTTCGAGCCTTTTTAATGACTCCAATTGAAGTTAAAGGTGCCTCCATGGAACCAACCTTACATAGCCAGGAGAGGATGTTCGTTACGAAAATAGGTGAACCGAAACGATTTGATATCGTCGTTTTCCATGCAACCGAGGACAAGGATTATATCAAGCGGGTCATCGGGCTTCCTGGTGACCGGGTTGAATACAAGGATGATGTACTCTATATAAATGGGAAACCGTATGATGAGCCCTATTTGGAGGAAAACAAAAAGCAGGTCGCTCATGGACCACTGACTGGTTCATTCACACTTAGCGAAACACCAGTTGGGAGCGATGTAGTTCCAGAGGGCCATATTTTTGTATTGGGCGATAACAGAAGAGATAGCAGAGACAGCCGGCATATTGGAGCCGTCCCGATTGATAGTATAGTTGGGACAACAAAGTTTGTTTATTATCCGTTTAAAAAAATGAAGATTATTGGTGAGTAATTCAGTCGCGTTGATTCTTGATGAATCAACGCGTTTTCTTGTTAAGGGGTATCCTATTTTTTATTGCACGGGCTATGACGGACAGAAATGGACGCACATAGAGAAAAAGTGTCCGTCATCGTGGCTATGATGGACAAAAATGGGGAGGAAAAGAGAAAAAGTGTCCGTCATCAGAGTCATGATGGACAGAAATGGATGGACGAAAAGAAAAAGTGTCCGTCATCGTGGCTATGACGGACAGAAATGGACGGATAAAGAGAAAAAGTGTCCGTCATCGTGGCTATGACGGACAGAAATGGACGGATAAAGAGAAAAAGTGTCCGTCATCGGAGTAATGACGGACAGAAATGGATTGGGAAAAAGAAGAAGTGTCCGTCATCGTGGTCATGACGGACAGAAATGGACGGACAAAAAGAAAAAGCGTCCCTCACCGGAGGCATGAAGGGCGAGTGGCCCTGTATGGGAATCTTCTTTTGGATCCAAGGTTCGAAAAGTTTCAAATCATTCTTTCCGGGGAACTAGTAATTAAATTTAATAGTGGAGGGATGAATGATGCTGGAAATTCTTAAGAGCAGGGATCCGTCTACAGTGGCGCTTTCTTTTGAAGGGAAGGCTGCCAAGGAAGATGCTGAGAGACTGGATGAGCATGTGAAGGCCCATTTTAAAGAAAATGAGAGGTTTAATGTGCTTGCTTTTATCAAGGAGATTGAAGGCACTAGCATTCCGGGAATGATCAACGGTTTAAAAGTTGATATGAAGAGATGGAACCAGTTTAATAAATTCGCTGTCATAAGTGAGAATGACCTCGTAGGAAATCTAGCATCCCTTGCAAATTATTTGCCGGGACTAAGGGTTAAATACTTTAGTGAAAACCAGGTTGAGGAAGCGTGGGACTGGATTCTTGAAACCAGTGAAATAGAATGAACACGCAGTGGGACTGGCTGGCTGAATCAAATATAATCCATACCCAGGAAACCTGAAATCCCTAGGTTTCCTTTTTTAATTTCTAAAAGTTAAAAATAGCCGTTTAGTCAGCAGGTTAAAGGGTATTGACTAAATGTAATGGGAAATATTGCAGTTATATCCTTTAAATGATAAAAAAGGCTTATGATTCATACATAATTGCACATACTAAAGCCGTTAAATGGGAAAGTTCCCAAATCTCTATCCCTATAACGTCAATTTATATTTTTCATAAATTGAAGTTTACAAAAAAATGCGCCTGTATAAATTTCCCAAGCGGAGATGCGATAAGGGTGACGAATTTAAGGAGGTATATCATTTTGGCTGAAAATAAGGATAAGAATACTTCAAACGGAGATGACATGAAGCGTGAGAAGCTGACGACACGCCAAGGACATCCTGTTAGAGATAACCAAAACATCCGTACTGTTGGCAATCGTGGTCCAGCAACTCTTGAGAATTATCACTTTATCGAAAAAATTTCCCACTTCGATCGCGAAGAAGTACCTGAGCGTGTCGTACACGCACGTGGATCTGGTGCGTTCGGTTATTTTGAAACCTACGGAAAAGTAGGAGACGAACCCGTTGAAAAATATACTCGTGCAAAAGTGTTTTCCGGTGCGGGAAAAAAAACACCGCTAATGGTCCGTTTCTCGACAGTTGCTGGGGCGAAGGATTCCCCGGAAACGGCACGTGATCCGCGTGGATTTGCGGTTAAAATGTATACCGAAGATGGCAACTGGGATCTTGTCGGCAATAACCTGAAGATTTTCTTTATCCGCGATGCGATGAAGTTTCCTGATATGATTCATGCGTTCAAAGCCGATCCGTCTTCAAATGTGCCAAATCCAGAGCGCATGTTTGACTTCGTCTCAAGAACACCTGAGGCAACACATATGATCACTTTCCTGTTCTCGCCATGGGGTATTCCAGCTACATACCGTCACATGCAGGGTTCTGGTGTTAATACTTATAAATGGGTGAATGAAAAAGGAGAGGCAGTCCTGGTCAAGTATCACTGGGAGCCTAAACAAGGGATCCGAAACCTGACTCAGGAAGAAGCCAATGAAATCCAGGCGAAAAATGTCGGCCATGCAACCCAGGATCTTTATGAAGCGATTGAGCGTGGAGACTATCCAGAATGGGAGCTTTTTGTCCAGATCATGGAGGATGATTACCACCCGGAACTTGATTTTGATCCGCTCGATGATACAAAATTATGGCCGGAGGATCAGTTCCCATGGCTGCCGGTAGGACGTATGGTTCTTGACCGCAATCCAGTTGATTTTCATTCAGAAATTGAGCAGGCTGCCTTTGGGACAGGTGTGCTTGTTGATGGGATGGACTTCTCGGATGATAAAATGCTGCAAGGACGTACTTTCTCATACTCTGATACACAGCGCTACCGAATCGGCGCTAATTACCTGAAACTTCCGGTCAATGCACCAAAAGCGCCCGTGCGCACAAACCAGCATCGCGGCCAGATGGATGTACGTGACCCGAAAGAGTCAGGTGACAATCCACATATCAATTATGAGCCATCGATGTTGGGAGGCTTTGAGGAAACGGGTAATGAAGGGCATCCGCCACATCAGCCATCCTATAATGCAGTGGTGATGAGCGCGCCGATCGACCGTCCGAATAACTACGGCCAAGCTGGTCACACATATCGCAGCTTTGAGGACTGGGAGCGTGACGAGTTGATCAAAAACCTCTCAGACGCCCTAGCTGCATGCAACAAAAAGATTCAGGATGCAATGATCGAACACTTCACACAAGCGGATGAAGACTATGGCCGCCGCGTGAAGGAAGGAATCGAAAAGCGCGTGAAGGAACTTGAAGCAATGTCTAAGGAAGACAATGTTCCAGGCCGTGAATCTGGTAACTCTAAATATGGCCAGGGTGGACAGGGTTCATTAGCTGCCAATGAAGCAGCAAAAGATGCTGTGAAGAAAAGCCACGAAACCGGTCCTTACTAATATAAATAAGGCTGCATAGAGTTATGTCTCTGTGCAGCTTTTTCATTTTATGCAATTTCTCAAAGAAGATAGCCTGCTCCATTAAATAATCGGGTAATACTGCTCATAGCGCGGGTAGGCGTAGTAAGGCGGCCGCGCTCCAATTTTCGGCATCTCGAACCTTTTGCTATTGTCATTATAAAGTACTTTCACCTTCTCATCGGATTGATTCACTAATAATAGTTTGACCTCCGGACTATATTGCAGGTTTTGCAAATGAATCTCCTCCTCTGCATTGCTTCACATTACTTTATTCATGCACAGCCAGTTTGACACCAGCGTTGCCAGGCACGATAGGCTTATGCCCAACATATCCTGATTCAGAATGTAGAATTCAGGAGGTTGACCATGCCGAATAAAGAGAAGCAAACGTACCCGATGCATCCGAATTACGGCAAGATTACAAAATATGAGGAAGTTGCCCTTACGGTACCAGAGCAAAGGCAGCTGCGGCAGCCAGGTGTGGAGAGCCAAATGATTCCCAGGCCGATTGTTGAAAATCCCCATTACAAAGGCAGTGGGAAATTAAAGGGAAAGGTCGCGCTGATTACTGGTGGCGACAGCGGAATGGGGGCGGCTGTCGCGATTGCTTTTGCAAAAGAGGGCGCAGATGTGGCGATTGCCTACCTTGATGAACATGAAGATGCTAATCGGACGAAAATAAGAATCGAAGAAATCGGGCAGCGCTGTTTGCTTTTGCCGGGTGATTTGCGGGATAAAAATCAATGTAATGAAATTGTTGAAAAAACAGTCGAGACGTTCAATCAGTTGGACATTCTCTGCAATCATGTTGGAATCCAATTTCAGCAGATGAGCCTGCTTGATATTACAGATGAACAGTTCGATGACACCTTTAAGGTAAATATCTATTCGCATTTTTACACTACACGAGCAGCGCTACCGCATTTAAAGGCCGGAAGCTCCATCATCAACACGGCTTCAGTCGTTGCTTATTATGGGCATGACCAGCTGATCGACTATTCTGCAACAAAAGCTGCAAATGTAGGTTTTACAAGAGCGTTAGCCAATAACCTTGTAAATAAGGGAATTAGAGTTAATGCTGTTGCTCCCGGAAGGTTCTGGACACCGCTCATCCCATCGAGCTTTTCGGCAGACCAGGTAGCTTTGGCCGGAAATCCAATGGACCGGCAAGGCCAGCCATTTGAAATTGCCCCAACCTTTGTTTACCTGGCATCAGACGATTCACGTTTCGTAACAGGGCAAACCCTTCACGTGAACGGCGGCCAGGTAACAGGGTCTTGAGTAAGCATGGGATTCCATCTCATGCTTTTTTCTGTGAAAATAATTAATTCTGTCTTCTTCGAATAATCTTGATCATATTCGGCAATCATTAAAATAACCTAAAAAAGCCAATAAGAAAGCAGGGCTACCGGTAGGAGGGTAACCGTGTATACTTCTATTTGGTTTTGGTTATACTAAATAACTTGTCTTTCTTTAAATGGCTCCTTGTTTATAAGCATGGAGTAGATGATTCGAAGCATTCGATGCGATGTCGCAACGAGTGCTTTTTTCTTTCCTCTTCGAGCGGCAGTAGACCAATATTTCGTAGCTAACCACCTATTTCGACTTCTTGAAACGGCCCAGGCTGCTTCACACATGGCTGATTTAATGTGCGGATTTCCTTTTGTTGTCCGAGTACTCTTGCGTTTCCCTGCACTTTCATGATTGCCAGGAGATACACCTGCCCACGAAGCTAAGTGTTGAGAGGTGGGGAATTGGTTCATATCCACTCCAATCTCGGCAATAATGATGGCTGCTGTATCTTTCTTTATTCCAGGAATGGTCAGGAGTAAATGAAGTTCTTCTTTAAATTCCTCTAGAAGCTGGTCAATTCTTTTTTCCACCTCTACAATATGTCCCTCCAGCTGTTGAATATGAAGCCAAGACTGTTTGATTAGAAATCTTTGATGGTCATTGATTGTGCCGAAGAGCGAGTCAGTAATTAATTGTTTTTTAGATGACATCTTTCCGTGTATCCGGCTTTCGACATCATCGCCATCTACGTATCCCTGTTCCACCAGTCTCTCAAGCAGCTTTCTCCCTGAAACCCCAAAGACATCGGAAATAACAGAACTCAGCTTTACATTTGAGCACTCCAGAACCTTCTGAATCCGGTTCTTCTCGGAAGTTAAATGACCTATCCACTTTTTTCGAAGGCGTGTAAGGTCCCGTAGCTCCCGGATATCGGAGGGAGGCACGAAACTCTTTTCGATGAGTCCGTGTCGCAATAATTTGGCAATCCACTCGGCATCGGAAACATCTGTTTTTCTTCCAGGGACGTTCTTAATCCTTTGGGCATTCGCAAGAGTAATATCAAAAAAGTCTTCAAGGATATTAAACACAGGCTTCCAATATACTCCCGTGCTTTCCATCGCAATATGGGTAACCCCATGGTCTTCCAGCCATTTTAAGAGACGGAAGAGATCTTTCGTCAAGGTTGGAAAGGTTTCAGTTACCCTAATCAAATCTTCGTCCTGTTTGCCCGTCAGAACACAGGCAACGATTGTCTCCGAATGAACGTCAAGACCAGCACAACGTTCAATAAATACATCCATAATACCAATCCTCCGCGTGTTAAATCACAAACAGCGAGTGGATTTGAAAATAGGCATTTTTCTGTACGTGGTCATCCTTCCCAAAGGGAATGAGCCAACAAAGGGTTGATCACCAAATCCACTCAAACAGTTTTTATTACAGGGTCTTAGCCACCATAAAAAGCCACGTCCTATAAACCGTTTGTGTCCTCTACATTATGGACATAGAAGATTTATTTTCATGCATGAGTTGGGAGTCGAAGGAATCATGATAGTTTTTATTGTAAAAAAAGCTGTTTTCGTATTGATTGATGGCTTTTAGTACATGGTCGGATATCTTTTCGAGATGACTTCTGAATGGCCCGTAAAAATCCAGGAGCCGGTTTTTACTTTTGCTTAAGAAAGCAGAAAGAGCTAAAAAAAAGAGAAGGATTGTGACATAATCACTAATCCTTCCTGATTTCATCCAGCTTATTCTGCACTTTGGCATTATGGTAAATGGTCAAACCTAAAATTATGGTACTCATCACACCTGATACAATCGAACTTCCGACCAGCAAACGATCCTTTTGCGTAGTCCTCACAATTTACACCTCACTTTAATTACTGGAAAAATTATTCTCTTACTAAAGGATGTTAATTGAGTAAAGATAGGTGATAATTTCTCATCATTGATGGTTAATCTCTCGCTCAACATCAGTAATCTCTTAAAATATGGCTGGAATTATGCTGTTTACCTAACTTTGGTAAAAGGGTGTCTAATCTATTTTGATTTTATCTTTAATTTACCCAATCACAAGCAATCTAAGCTGCGTTTTGTTCGATTGCCGTCTTTTCGTGTAAATTGATAGCCTTATGTGCACGAGTCGATCTTCATAAGGATACCAAACGGCCAGAAAGGTGCCCTTATGCAATCGATTAGTACTTCATAAGGGTACTTATCGGTCAAAACTACACCCCTATGCACACGATTATCGCTCCTTAAAGGTATCCTATCGACTTAGCAGTACGAAAAATGACAAATTTGGCAGGAATTGAAAGAGGTAAAGTCGAAAATATACTGATAATAAATCTCAATTTTCCTTTTTACATAATCTATTACTAGTGGGTGAATGAAATGGAGATGCAAAAGAGTCTTGTTGTTGGCGGTGTGGATTTGAAGTGGGATCTGACGACCGGAAAGGTATTGTTTGAGGGAGGGGACGTCGTTTTTTTCTGGGTGTCTGCCATGAAAACCTTTTTTGACACCATTAATGAAATCTCAGGTGAAGAAGCAACACACCTCGTGCTTGAGACTACAGGTTACCGTCAGGGAATCATAGTGGGGGAAGGGTTCAAGGAAATGAAAAATATTGATACCTCCAATGTTGTCGATTGGCTGTCAAATACATATGTTCCTGCAGGTTGGGGATATGTGAAAGTTAATGAGATAGATCAGGAAAATGATATATTTACTTTATATATCAAGGATGACTGGGAATATAAAATGAATAACCTGAGTGAACTGCACAAAGATGGAATATTTGTGCCTGCACACTATGCTGGTGTATTTACCGGTCTATTTGGAACGAAATTTTGGTATAAAATTGTCCAGCATCAAAGTGAAAATAATGAATATACAATTGTGAAATATTTCCCTTCCGAGATTGATATACAGCAAAATATCCGTAACCTGGCAAGGAAAAAAGAGGCCGAAGAAATCGCCCAGCTAGAAGCGCTAGTAGAAGAAAAAACGAGAGCACTTCAAAAACTGGTAAAAGAGCTGTCTTCCCCGCTCATACCAGTACTTGATGGCATTGTCGTGGTTCCACTGATTGGCAGGTACGATGAGGACAGGGCGGAGGACCTCATTCAGAACACCTTGAACAACCTGCCGAATCATCAGGCAAGATACGTGCTTCTCGACTTAACAGGATTAAATAAAGACATTTCTATATACACAGCAGAATTAATTGATAAGCTGGGATCAGCTGCCCGCCTCCTTGGCGTGGAAGTCATCCTGGTCGGTATCTCTGCAGAATTGGCCATTACGATCTCCCAGACACTGACCGGTTTGAAAAAATACGAATGCATGCAAACTCTTCAGCATGGCATCTATTATGCCCTTGGTAAAAGCGGGCGCAGGATTGTGTAAGGGATTTTAAATTACCTGATGCATTAAAAATAATTATTAAACGATAGCAGTCCTCCATTACCAATGGAATCGGACTGCTTCTTTATGATTTTTATGGGAAAATGAGGATCGAGTTTTAAAAAATCATTCAAAGCTATTGTTGAGGAGATAATAAGCAGCCCTATTCAAGTCAGTTTTTATGCAAAGGGCACAATAGTAGCGGAGACATTCCAATTTGCTGATCAGTGAGGGTGGTAACAGATGTACAGATTGAAAAAACTTCTTACTAGTTTGTTGTACAGGCTGTTTAGAATAAAACCTAAAAATGGTGGCTGGACATCATTTGCTCCTTTAAAAATTGTACCTGAATATACAGTTGACATGGAAAAAGGTCAAGTAACCGGAGTAGTGAAACATGCTGAAAAGGCATATTTAACGGTTATCGTGGATGTAGCTAATAAGAAAACAGTAACAAAAGGGAGTCTTAAAGGAATCCGAAAGTATACTAAGCCGTTTAAAAAGAGCCATTACATAGAAATGGTAAAAGGCGAGGCTGAATTTTTACTTGAGAATGAAAAACCCTGATTTGATTGTAGAAAAAAATGCCGAACCCGATTTAAGTTCACGGGTCCGGCATTCATTTTTTTGTTTAAGGCTGTTCTCAGTTTGTTTGATTGTTGTTTTTCGTACTTGCACCTTCAGTTCTCTTAAAGTGGAATCTTCAGAAAAAACAGGTTGAGAAAGCAAAAAAGTTTACGTAATTAGCCATAATTATTTTGCATGTGTGCTTCTGAAGACTCGTCCTGGATATTAGATGGCTCATGTAAAGGCAATGTCAGCGTAACGGTAGTGCCTTCATCAACGATGCTGGTGAAATTGATTTTGCCGCCATGGTTTTTAATGATTTTCTGGCAAATCATCAAGCCGAGTCCTGTTCCTTTTTCCTTTGTACTATAGAAGGGTTCACCTAGTTTATTTAGCCGGTCTTCGGGAATTCCGGCGCCCTGGTCAATTACCTGGATTGAAGCAAGATCGGTGTCCTGTGAGATGGCAACGATGATTTCTCCACCGTCAGCCATTGCCTCAATCGAATTTTGGATTAAATTGATCAACACCTGCTTTATTTTATCAGGCTCACATTCTATGTATAAATTAGGTGTATCAGTTTTAACCTTAATGAAGGCATCTGATAGTGTTGCCTGTGGATTAAGTAGATTTACAACACCATTCACAAGGGAAATCAAGTCTACGTTTGATAGATTGGATGCCTGAGGCTTAGCAAGGACCAGTAAGTCTCCTACTATAGATTCAATTCGTGCCAACTCATCAAGAATAATCTCAGCATAATCTTCCGCTTCTTCAGCTGGATGTTCACTTAAAAGTTGGGTGAAGCCTTTTATGGCAGTCAATGGATTCCTGATTTCATGAGCGATTCCGGCTGCCATTTGGCCAATGACAGAAAGTTTTTCAGCCACCTGCAGCTGATCCTCAGTTTTCCGCTGCTCTGTTATATCCTTGATGATGATAAGTGAGACGTCTCTGTTCTTGAAGACTGTTGGAATCAGCTGTACCTCAGCCCTCTTCGTATCATGATCTTTTCGAATTAAACTGATTTCAAAATCACTAGAGTCTCTTGAATCCAGACTTTGTTTCAGGAGCTTATAGTCCTGTGGATTAATATAGTCATACAAAGATGTACCAATGATCTCTTCGAAACTGGTTGCGCCCATTAATTTTTTTCCTTGCTCATTAATGTATGTCCACACTCCGTATTTTGTGATAATCCCCATTGTATCCTTGGAATGTTCGAGGAACAGCCGATCTCTCCTCTGATTTTCTTTTATTTTTTCCGCCTGATTAACACGATGTGTAACATCTCTTGAAATCAGCACTATCTCAGAGTGGTCTTCATTCACCTTCGTGCTGCTGGATTCCAGCCATATATAATCGCCTTCTTTTCTTCTGAACCGGAACGGAATTTCTCCGGGATGAAAGTTAGAAAAATACTTTTCTAACTTTTCTTGGTCCAATGGATGGCAAAAATTGAAAATGGATTTTCCGTGCAGCTCGGAAGGTGTGTAGCCAAGATTTTCACAAGAAGGTGCTACATATTGGAAGCTTCCATCAAGGGAATGACTGGAGATAAAATCTTTAGCGTGTATTAGTGCTAAGCTTATATCATGAAAACTATTTATATCTGGGGCATAGGCTTGTTGACATTCTTCTTTAATCATTTAAAAGCCTCCCTAAAATTATTTTGTATAATAAGTGAATACGATTGACATCCATCTTCTATTTTACTAGACGAAAGTGAAGACGGTCGAATATTATTCTCAATTTTTAAAAAATAGAACTTTTATCCCTATTTAACTAAACCCAAACTTTTTTCAAGGGTGCGTCGTCTATAAACTATGAAGGGGGAACAGTTGTGGATGATATTACAATTGGCATCAATGTAAGCGAGAATGCCGCAGAAGCAATTGATGAAATCATGACAAGGTATGGTCAAGAGATTCTGCAACTCGCTTTTTCATATGTGAAAAATAAACAAATCGCTGAGGATCTGACTCAGGAGATTTTCGTGAAATGTTATCGATCGCTTCATACATATAGCGGTAAATCAAAGTTTCGGACCTGGCTTTGGAGAATCGCTTCCAATCACTGCAAGGATTACTTAAAAAGCTGGTACAACAAGAATGTCTTTACAACCGATTACCAGCCCATTTATGATTCAATCCAAAGTGAAAGTGTTGAGCAAACGGTGATCCAGGACGAAGAAGACGGGCAGCTGGCATCGGCCGTCATGGAGTTGCCGGTTCATTATCGGGAAGTGATTTATCTTTTCTATTTTGAGGAGATGTCGATCAAGGAAATAGCTGTCGTGACAGAGTCAAAAGAAAACACCATCAAGACGCGGCTAAAGCGAGCAAAAGAACTTCTGAAGGAAAGATTGGAGGAAATATAAATGGAAGACCGGCTAAGTAAACTCCGAAAATCTATGGAGAAGTCCGCATTTAAAGAACTCAATTTTTCAGAAAAGATGAGGAAAGAAATTCACAAACAAATAAATATGCCAGATGAGAATGATGATTTAATCACGTTGGCCATCCTGCAGCTTCTTTTACATGAAAAAACAGGCTATGAATTAACCGGGCTGCTAAGGTCAAGGGGTCTCAAAAAATTCGAGGACAATGAGGGTTCTTTGTACACTATGCTGCACACGCTTGAACAGAAACGTCTGATTGGATCCTGTTGGAATGAAGAAGGAGCGAAATACTATCAGATTACCGATAAAGGGAGAAAATATGCCCGCAGGCTGGAGAAGAACACCGTCTCCGGTACAATCGCCATAAAAGGATTGCTAGAGGAGTGACCGTGCTATGAGTAATAAATGGAATCTTTTTTTAAGTGAAGTAACGACACATATCCGTTCAAAGGAAGCGAAAAAGTTTGTAGCCTCGGAATTGGAATTTCACCTAAATCAGGTGAAGAAGGAATGGATCGGGAAAGGCATGAGTGAGGAGGCGGCGGAGGAAAAGGCAGTAAGCCAAATGGGAAGTCCGGCCAAGCTTGGACACGAGTTGAATAAACTTCATAAACCGAGGATTGACTGGTGGCTGATTAGCTTGCTGGCTATTACCATGGCGCTGAGTTTCCTGCCCCTGCTTACATTGGGAGATGAGTTAGGGGGCAATTTTATGGCTAAGAAAGCCATTCATGTCTTCCTTGGTGTATTGTTGGCGGTGATCATGATGTTTATCGATTATCGGAAGTTTGAAGGAAAAGGTTGGGCTTTTTACTCAGTTGGAGTGTTCTTTCTTTTCATGTTGATCAACTTTCCAAACAGAATCCTGAACGGAGCTCCATACTTTCAGATTGGCCCATTCCAAATCGAAAGCTATTTCGCTTTGCCATTTTTATTCCTGGGATGGGGGTCATTTTTCAATAACTCAAAAATAAAACTTTGGCAGTACTTCATTTTATTCGCATTACCGCTGATGCTATTTTTGGCCGTACCAAACATGGCAGTAAGTTTCATTTATATCGTAATGGTATTTGTGATGATGTGGTGGAGTGCAATTAGCAGGAAAACGGCAATGATCATTACGATCGCTTCAGGCTTTGGTGCTGCCGCTTATGGCACACTTGGTTGGTTTACTGCTGCAGAATATCAGTTTGCCAGAATATTAGGGTTCCTCAATCCGGAAAAATATCCATCCACATGGGGATATAACTACCTGCAGCTGAAAGAACGCTTAGCTTCTTCCGGCTGGTTCGGTCCTGCTGCCAAAAGTAATGCGTTGCCATTCGAACATACGGATTATGCCTTCGTCAATCTGACTTATCACTACGGGTATCTATTTGCGATTGGACTATTCGTGATCCTATCATTATTTGCAGCCAGGATTATAATGATTTCTTTTCAAATTAACTCCCGGTTTGCAAACCTGTTGCTTGTTGGCGGGGTGACATTGTTCCTTGTCCAATTCATCTATAACATCGGAATGCTGATTGGCCTGCTCCCACTGACGTCCATGTCTCTGCCATTCATCAGTTATGGATTCGTCCCGATGGTCTTCAACGCATTTATTATGGGAGTAGTATTAAGTGTCTATCGGAGGAAGGATTTTATTTTAAATAAAACGGCTTGATGATGGGGGCGGAACTGTATTTAATACGGTTCCTCTTTTATATATTTATGTTGAGGGAAACTACTTCACGCTACCAATTATTTACAATGATGCCCTGATTTTTTAAAACGGATAATTAGGTCACCAATAGAAGTTATTGGTGCTCTGTTTTCTCAAAAACTGGATAATTAGGTCACCAATAGGGTTCATTGGTGCCCTGTTTTCTCAAAAACTGTAAATTTAGGTCACCAATAGGGTTCATTGGTGACCTATTTTCTCAAAAACTGGATAATTAGGTCACCAATAGGGCTCATTGGTGCCCTGTTTTCTCAAAAACTGTAAATTTTGGACACCAAGAGAGGTTATTGGAGTCAAGTCCTGGTTATTGTGTAAAATCAACGGCAAATGTTCTCAACCAAACCCTTTCATTTTTTTGCGAAGCTTCCATGGTTTCTTTTCTTCATCTCCGGGTAGGGATGTCAAATGGTTTTCAATTTGATATCCCTTCCCGGAGATGTAATCATCCATGATGGAAGTGGAGCTGAAAATGCGCTAATATACCCGACCCATTAAAGATTTCCTCTTTGTGTAGTCTGACACATGGTAATGCATCAGAACGGCACCAACCAAACGGTACGCAGATTGGGAATTAGGGAAAATACGGATCACTCTTTCCCTCCTGCGAACCTCCTGGTTCAGCCGTTCCAATGAGTTGGTGCTTCGGATATGGATACGAATGTTTTCAGGAAAATTCATATATTGTATGGTATCTTCGAAACCTTCATCCAAGATGGCAAGCGCTTTTCCAAACCTTGCCTCATTACTAAAACGGTTCATCAATTCATCTTTGAACCGGCGTACGTCATCAATCGTAACTGCTTCAAATACTCGCTTTATCATCATGCGGATTTCAGCTGAATCCTTTTTGGGCAACTTTTCAATGATATTTCGTTTGAAATGGACATTGCATCTTTGCCAGGCAGCGCCTATAAATTCACGTTGGATGGCTTTCTGCAGTCCTTGGTGGGCATCTGAAATTATAAGTTTGGGTGATTGGAGGCCGCGTGATTTAAGCTGTTGGAAAAAACGGCTCCAGCTTTCAAAACTTTCCGCATGGTCAACACTTAGGCCAAGGATTTCACGTGTATGATTCTCTGTAATGGCTGTCGTAATATAAACAGCTTTAGATACGACTCGATTGTGCTCACGCACCTTTATATACATGGCATCTGCGAAAACGTAAGGGTAGTAGGTAGTATTTAATGGTCGTCCAGCCCATTCATTCACAATAGGATCAAGCTTCTGTGTAAGGGATGAAACAAAGGACTTGGACACATTCTTACCACAGAGTTGTTCCACGATGTTGGTCACTTTCCGCGTCGAAACACCATTGACAACCATCTCCAACATGGAAAGGACCAGGGCCTGATCACACCGGGCATACTTTTCGAAAACGGTGGTTGAGAATTCGCCATTACGCGTCCGTGGAACCTTTAGGGCTATATTTCCGATACTCATCAACAGTTCTCGTTCATAGTAACCGTTCCGGTAGTCACGGCGTTCGACAGCACGTTCATAAGGGGCAGCCTTTAAATAGTCGTCTCTTTCCTTTTCCATAAACTCATTTAATACCAACACAACGGCTGATTTAATGACCATATCAAGGTTGGAATTTACAATGGCTTCTTTTAAAACATCAACATTCAGGTTAAACTGTACTTGAGTCATTTATATTCCTCTTTTCACTTGTTTATCGTGGTTGAAAACAGTGTTGCCAAGAGTGAATAAAATGACTCTTTCTTTTTACACAATTATACGGACTTAATCGTTATTGGTGCCCTGTTTTCTCGAAAACTGGATAATTAGGTCACCAATAGGGTTCATTGGTGCCCTATTTTCTCAAAAACTGTAAATTTTGGACACCAAGAGAGGTTATTGGTGCCCTGTTTTCTCAAAAACTGGATAATTAGGTCACCAATAGAATTAATTGTCGCTCCCAATCCATTTACTTCCAAGTTTTATGTTTACTTCTAAAATTACATATTTACTAAAATATTCATATAGTGTAAAATTACACTATATTAAACTAGTTACTGGGGGTCTTCATTTTGAAGAAGGATGCCGGTTTTTTAATTATTTACTTAATATTTATGCCTCTCTTTCTATCATTGTTAGGGATTGCAGTTTTAGCGATTGAGAATTATGGGCCGCCTATTATGGTATTGACCATCTCGATTCTGGCTCTTATTATAGGGTACCGTTTTGGGAAAAGGCCAAGGGCTGCCTCGTTTTATGGGCGATATCTTCCGGTTTTTGCACCTCTTTTACTGACGGTACTTCTTGCTGCCATAGGGATGATTATTTCTAAAGGCTTTTTCGGGCACCAGGTTTGGGGAATCTTCGTATTCGCGCTATTCCCTTTTTTACCGAATTCTTTTATTTCAGCATTGATGGGTGAATTCATTCTTACCTTCGCTGTGCCGTTTTCTTATTATTTATTCTTTTTGATCGGCTTTTTCGCTTCTGAACGGAAAACCCAGAAGAAAGTCATTATAAAAAAGGGAAATCTGATCGCAGGCGTCGGTATCATTGTGCTGCTCTTGGCTGTGATTGGAACAATCTATATTGAGCGGAGCAAGCATGTTCTTCCACCTTCATATGGATTTGATTATGGCAATGGCTTCTCGAGTGTTGACCTTGAACCATACTATGTGACGAACCCAAATAATAAATTACCAAAGCTGGAAGGCCCGGCAAGTTTTAGTGTGGAAACTCAAAGTGAAATGCCAATTTTGGATGGAGCAGAGGCAGCTTATCCAGTATATGCGGCCTTCGCAAACGCGACATATAAAGAGATAAGAAGTAACAACACGCTTCCGACTGGTGAAGAGGTCGTTAGTTTTACGAATACGCTCTATGCCTTTGAGAGACTTGTATCAGGTGAAGTAGATATATTTTTCGGTGCCCAGCCCTCGGCTTCGCAACAAAGCCTGGCAGAGAGTAAGGGGAAGGAGCTCGTCCTCACTCCAATTGGGAAGGAAGCATTTGTGTTTTTCGTAAATGAAAAAAATCCAGTTGACAACCTGAATTCAGAGGAAATTAAATCGATTTACTCAGGTAAAATAAACAATTGGAGTGAAGTGGGTGGAAAGGAAAACAGGATTATGGCTTTCCAGCGGCCGGCAGACTCTGGCAGCCAGACGATCATGGAAAAATTCATGGGTGACACCCCGTTGATGCCCGCTTTGAAAGAAGAAGTGGCGGGAATGGGCGATTTGATGGAGGAGGTTGCCAGCTACCGTAACTACAATAACTCCCTTGGTTACTCATTCCGCTTTTTCACAACTGGCATGAATCCGAATGCAAAAATCAAGCTGGTTTCACTGGATGGAGTTGAACCATCACCAGAAAATATCGAGTCAGGTAAATATCCATTTGTCGTCAACCTGTATGCAATTACAGTAAAGGATAACCGGAAAAAATCGGTGCAACCGATGCTGGAATGGATGCAGGGACCCGAGGGGCAGAAGCTGATTGAGGAGGTTGGTTATATTCCTTTGAAAGGGGAAGCTGCTAATTAGAAAATGGCTAGCTGAAAAGGATGTCAAAAGATGAAAATAGTAGAATCAGCGCACTGCAAAACTATTTTTAGGCTGCTTCGTTCCAGAGTATTACCCGAACACAATATCGTTTTTATCAATGGAAAAGGATGGTTCCGATTCGGAAACCATCCCTTTTTGTATTCTCTATTCGCCATCAAGCATTCTGAAGACTCCGCCAAGGACGCTGCCTTCACCTTTGTTCTGGCCTCCAGCTTGTGGAGCCGCGGCGAAAACTCTGCTGGCAAGGCGGCTGAATGGAAGTGATTGAATCCAAACAGTACCTGGTCCTCTGAGTGTTGCAAAGAAAAGCCCTTCTCCGCCAAATAGTGCAGTTTTAATTCCTTTTACCATTTCGATGTCGTAATTCACATTGCTCGTCATTGCAACAAGGCAGCCGGTGTCGACTTTAATGACTTCTCCTGGCTGAAGCTCTCTCTTATGTATCGTTCCGCCCGCATGGACAAATGCCATTCCGTCTCCTTCAAGCTTCTGCATGATGAAGCCTTCTCCGCCGAAAAAACCTGCTCCAAGCTTCCTTTGGAATTCAACCCCGACAGAAACTCCTTTAGCCGCAGCAAGGAAAGCGTCTTTTTGGCAAATGATCTTGCCGCCATTCTGGCTTAGATTCATCGGAATGATTTTACCAGGGTAGGGTGACGCGAATGATACATGCTTCTTATCGTGGCCAATGTTCGTGAATGTTGTCATGAAAAGGCTCTCGCCCGTCAACAACCGCTTTCCTGCACCAAACAGTTTGCCAACCAAGCCGCCGCCACTACCGGAGCCATCGCCAAAAATCGTCTCCATTTCAATTTGCTGGTCCATCATCATCAGACTGCCAGCCTCAGCTACAACCGTTTCATTCGGATCCAGTTCAACCTCTACAAACTGCATGTCATCGCCATAAATCTTATAATCAATTTCATGGTTTCTCAATGCTTTTCCCTCCAGAAAAATCTACTTTACATGTTCATTGTACAACTTTGCGTAGGAAGTTGCAGAATTTTTAAAAGGACAGCATTCTTCGGGCATCATGAAAGATTTTGGGTTTTAGAACCTCAATTATTTCATTTTAAAGGTACGCATTTGTTTTCCTGCTTCTGCCCTTGATTAAAGGCTGAAACAGTTAAGATTTTTGGCATTAGAATATGTTCAGTTTCATTTAGAAAATCCTCAACACCCAAAAATAGGCTTTTGCATATGTGACAATGCCCACTTCGTCTACATAAATTGTTAAAGAGTATCCTTATTAATTGGTGTCTTATCCTTATATACAGAAATATTTGCATATTGCTCACTTGGTTTCTTGCTTAGTTGGAGCCCTGTCAATTTTTCGAGGAGGTAAACAAATGATGAATAATTTTCAAAATGAACTGCAAATGCTGAATGTTGGTGATTTCCAGGCAACTCAGCCGGTTAGCTGGGATCAAAACCAGTACCATTCAGGGGATGAACGTATTTTTTTAGGACTGGGTGGCTTTGGCGGTTGTTTCGGTTTTTCTTGCTTCTTTAGCTGCTTTGGGTGCGGCGGGTGTTTCCGCTGCGGTGGATGTGGCGGCTGTGGAAGATGTGCTCATTGCGGCGGGTGCGGACGCTGTGGCGGTTGTGGCCGCTGCCATCGTGGTTAAGTTAATTAATCCAGAATTCAGCCCCTGCGGTAATTCTTTGCAGGGGCTTTTCTTATTTCATTCCGAGACATAAGGGACAAATTGCGCTACATACGATGATAATGACAGTCAATGAAGCAGAGTAAAGGCTTTAATGCCTGAGGAGGAGTGAGATGGTGAAGTTGGAACCTTCTATGATATTGAAGGTGAAAAGAGATACGTTTTATCTCGCAGAACCGAACCGGGGAGTTTATTTAAGGAATAATTCATGTTCATTCCGTCTTGAAGGGAATGGTATTGACCAATGGGTTGAAAAGCTTTTGCCAATGTTTAACGGGGAGTATTCGCTGGGAAAATTGACGGATGGCCTGCCTGAACCATACAGGGAGCGTGTTTATCAAATTGCTGAGGCTCTTTTTGAGAATGGTTTTGTCCGGGACGTGAGCCAGGATGAACCGCATCAATTATCTGAGCAAGTCCTGAAAAAATTCGCTTCGCAAATAGAGTTTGTCGATAATTTGGCTGGTTCAGGTGCATCAAGGTTCCAGTCATTCCGCAAGGCAAAGGTACTGGCCATCGGCTCTGGTCCCATGTTGAATTCACTCGTATCGACTTTGCTTGAATCCGGTCTGGAGAAAGTGAATGTCGCTATTACAGATGAAAGCCGGACGAATAGAAAAAGATTGGCAGAGCTCGTGAATCATGCACGTAAAACAGATTCGGAGGTGGAGTACAAGGAATTTTATAATATGAATGGGAACTGGAGCGAGCTGCTGAGGCCTTTCGACTCGGTCCTGTACATTTCACAAAATGGCAATGTGGAGGAATTGAAGGTTTTGCAATCAATCTGCAGGGAGGAAAGGAAAACCTTCATTCCTGCCATCCTGTTCAAACAAACAGGCATAGCGGGTCCATCGTTTATTCCAGATTCAGAGCTTTGTTGGGAGTCGGCGTGGCGGCGATTGCATTCTTCTGTTTTCGTAAAAGAGCAGAGCGACTCTCCTGCATCTTTGACCTCTGGAGCTTTGCTGGCTAATGTTATTACATTTGAATTATATAAAGAACTCGCAGGTATCACGAAAGCTGATCAAAGAAACCGGATTTATTTGCTCAATCTAGACACTCTTGAGGGAAGCTGGCATTTGGTTTCACCACATCCCTTAGTAACTGGAATTTTCTCATCCGCAGAGGTAGAAGACATTGAAGAGCGGCTCGGTCAGGACCTCAGAAAAGCTGAACCAGAAAAATTTTTGCAGTATTTCAGTCTATTTACTTCAAAGGAGACGGGAATTTTACATGAGTGGGAAGAGGGGGATCTTAAGCAGCTTCCATTGGCACAATGCAGGGTTCAGGCAGTCGATCCGCTGTCAGATGGGCCGTCTGAATTACTGACAGCAAGGGTTTGTACAGGGTTCACACATGAAGAAGCGAGAATGGAGGCGGCGTTGACGGGGATTGAATCATATACTGCCCGCCTTGCAGAAATCATTGAAAACCGCGGCATTCTGGGTGTTGGTGCCGGTGAAACTTTTGCGGAAGCTGTTGGGCGAGGTCTGCAAAAATGTCTCTCCAAAGAACTGGATCATCGAAAGCTCAGTGAAAAAGAGTCGATTTCCCTTGTCGACCTCGAGCCGATTGAAGACCAACGTTGTGCTTTTTATATAAAGGCTCTCACTACGATACAGGGAGCACCCCTAGCAGGGATTGGAAAGGAAATTCGTGGCTTCCCTGTTGTCTGGATCGGAACAAAGAGAGGCTGGTATGGAAGTGCTGGTCTGAATGCAACTTTGGCATTAAGAAGCGCTTTGCAGATTGCTTTATCCGATTTTCAAAATGAGTCAGCTGGGGATGGGTCTCAAGTTCTGCAGGATTCAGAGGTTTATTTTTCTGAAATAGGTAAACAAAGCTTGGAAATTCCAGAATATACTGGAAGGTTTCAGTGTGAAATCCTGCAGGCAGCCATTGAGGTTCTTAAACAGAACAGAACCAAAATGTTCGTTTATGAATTAAGCATTGAACCGATTTTCAAACAACAACTAGATGGAGTATATGGTGTATTGCTGCGAGGGGAGGGATCAAGTTGAGTTCCTTCGTAGTCATTATAGGAGAAGGTTGGCTGGCTGATTGTGTTGCTGAGGAATTATCATCACGCTATCAAGTGTTCAGAAGGATTGATTTTGAGAATGGACTGCCCGAGAATTCAGAGTTGATGCTTGTCCTTCATGATTATTGGAACCCCATAGCGCATCAAAAAGCTGAAGAAGCGGTAAAACTGACTGGCAGTCCCTGGCTCCGGGCCTTTGTTTCGTTTGGGGAGGGAATCATTGGGCCGCTCGTCAGGCCAGGCAAACCTGGATGTTTGCAATGTGCTGACCTGAGGAAGCTGCTAGGGGGCCAGGAGCGAAGCGAAATGCGAAAGGTGAAGCGAAAGCTGGAAGCCGAAAAAGAAACACCTTCGGATTCATGGGCATCGAAAAATGGACTTCTGCATTTGGTTCATTTAATTGTAACTGAAGCGGATAAGGTTCTAGCGGGCAAGAAGGGCCTTTCGGCAGGACAGATGTATTTTACCGACTTAAAACATTGAATGGATCCTGGCATTCGTTCCTGGCGGATTCCCTGTGCCAGGTATGCAGTACCATTCCAGACGATTCAGCTTCGCTTGCAAAAATCGCATTAAATCCAAGTCCGAAGATCAGTGCCGGCAGCTATCGATGTACACCGCTGGATAAGATGAAGGAAGTGCTCGTTGCCGATTATTTTGACAATCGGACAGGGCTTTTAAACAGTAAAATGTACGATTTGGTCACCCCTTTCGCAGATGCGAGCGTCAATCTGCCAATGATTACTGGCGGCAACGAAGGCACAGCCGGCAGGACACAATGCTACGCAGAAAGCGAATTGACTGCCATACTGGAAGGACTTGAGCGCCACTGTGGACTTCAGCCCCGCGGAAAGCGGACTGTCATCCATGATAGTTACCGGAACTTGGAAGAGCAGGCATTGAACCCAGTAGAAGTAGGTGTCCATGCTGATGAAGAATATGAAAAGCCCGGTTTTCCATTTCAAAAATTCGACCCTGAACGGCCAATGGATTGGGTTTGGGGTTACTCTCTGATCGAAGAGCGCCCGATTCTCGTGCCAGAGCTTCTATCCTATTATAGTCTGGGTTGCGGTTCAGCCGGATTTGTCTATGAAACGTCCAATGGCTGCGCGCTTGGCGGAAGCAGGGAAGAGGCGATTTTCTACGGAATCATGGAAGTGGTGGAGCGGGATTCCTTCCTTTTGTCATGGTACTCAAAACTGAAACTGCCTCGCCTTGATCTTCAATCTGCCGATGATGAAGAACTGCTATTGATGGCGGAGCGGATGAGGGCTGTAGCTGGCTATGATCTGTATTTATATAATGCCACCATGGAGCATGGAATTCCAAGTGTATGGGCTCTGGCGAAAAACAGAAAGGATAAAGGATTAAATATTATTTGTGCGGCAGGGGCCCACCTTGATCCGGTCAAGGCAGCGAAAAGTGCTGTTCAGGAGCTCGCCGGCATGATGCTGAATCTAGATGGGAAATTGGAAGGAAACAAGGAGAAATACTTGCAAATGCTTGATGATGATTCACTAGTGCGGGAAATGGATGATCATGGAATGCTATATGGATTACCGCAGGCAGAGGACCGTTTAGGCTTCCTGCTCGAAGATGACCGGCCATTACAGAGTTTTCAAGCCGCTTTTCAAAAGGGCTCACGTCATGCTGACCTGACGGAGGATCTAAAGGGTATTCTCATGGAATTCCGCCGGTTGGGCCTCAATGTTATCGTTGTCGACCAGACTCCTCCCGAAATAAGGAAAAATGGTCTTTATTGTGTGAAAGTATTGATACCGGGGATGCTGCCAATGACCTTTGGGCACCATCTGACTCGCCTCAAAGGGCTTGACCGGGTGCTCCACGTCCCAATGAAGCTTGGTTATTTCAATAAACCGTTGTCATTTGAAGAACTAAATCACTTCCCGCATCCGTTCCCTTAGGAGGCAGCAGAATGAATCTTGAGCAATTTTTAATCGATCTTCAGTTTAATATAGAACGTGCCAATCAGGAAAACTGGGAACCTAACTGGGAAGACGCTCCACTACCCTATAAACTGTATCGAGGATTGCCAGTAGTGCCTCTGTCAGGGGAGGTGCCTTTGTCCCTGGCAGAAAACAGGCAACCAGCCACACCGGGTATCAAGGAAATCGGACATTTCCTCTGGTATGTTTATGGAATAACGCAAGTAAGCGAGTCGCATTTTTCAGATGAGGTTGATCCAGTCCATACCTTTAGGAGGCATGCTCCTTCCGGCGGGGGCCTTTATCCTAACGAACTTTATCTTTATTTAAAGCTAGAGGATCTGCCTGACGGGATCTACCATTATGACCCGGCTCATCATCGCCTTGTTTTGCTGCGGGCTGGAAACTTCGATTCCTATATTGCTTCTGCTCTTGGTGACCGTTGCGATATCTCTTCCTGTTTTGGGACTGCATTCGTTTCTACAATGTTTTGGAAAAACTTCTTTAAATACAATAATTTCTCCTACCGGCTGCAAGGATTAGATGCTGGGGTACTGATGGGGCAGCTTCTGGCAACAGCAAAACGTTTTGGCTTCGCTTCTGGTGTTTACTTTCAGTATCTGGATTCGGCAATCAATTATCTTCTCGGCTTATGTGAGCAGGAGGAGAGTGTGTATTCAATTATTCCGCTGTCAGTGGAAATGACCAACTGGTCTGCAAACGGAGCAGCTTCACGCTATAACATAACGTCTGATGAATTGAAAAGGGAACTGAAACCGGTTCTATTTAAGAGTTATGAAAGGTCGAAAAAAGTTTTGGAGTTTCCGAAATTAATAGCATTGAATGAAGCCTCAAAACTAGAGTCGACCGAGTCGTTTAACGGGGTATGTAACCCGCCTTGTGAAGTTAAAGAAAGTGTGCAGATCACTCTCCCGCATACGGAATCATTAGCGTTTGATTTGGCAGAGGTAAGCAAAAAACGTTCTTCTCCAGAGATGGACTTTGTTTTGTCCAGGGTGAGTCAGCAGCAGCTGGCCTCCTTGTTGAAGGAATCAATGTCGGCTGTTGCCTACCGGAATGATTTGGACGAAATTCACTCCAGCCAGGAGCCAAGGGTTTCAATCTATGGCTGTTTCTATAATGTAGAAGGCATCACAAATGGAGCCTACTACTACAACCATGCAGAACATAGATTACAAGAAATCCAGCAAGGGGACCAACGTCTGCGTTTACAAACAATGTTGTCGATTGATAATGTAAACCTGCAGCAAGTACCAATTTGCCTGCATGTCGCAGGCAATAAGGAATTTTTACGAGAAGAATTAGGGTACAGAGGTTATCGAATACTACAAATGGAAGCAGGAATGCTCGTTCAAAGTTTACTTTTAGCAGCATCTGCACTTGGATTAGGGGGCCATCCCCTTCTTGGGTTCGATGCTAGCAAGGCCGACGATCTTTATCGAATGAAAGGAAAAACTAGCTTAATCCAGATACCAATCGGCTCATATCGACCACGTCAATGGTTAAAAGGAAGTTTGCACAGCTAGGTAAGCAGAAATAGGCGAAAATGAAAGGCAAGGGAAACAGTCTTACAGGGTCGTTATTCGTGCGAAAAATGCCAAAGTAATCTGGCGCAAGAAAATTTTATATCAGAAAACGCACAGTAAATGATTTACTGTGCGTTTTTAAGTTGTGTAGTTTACTGAATTTTTTGGAGTTTTTGAGAAATCTTATGGTAAACTATAAGAAATCTATTTGTAAAATTTTACAAATGAAGATTGATAGTAAATGAAATGTTTATTTTTCAATATTCTTTTGAGGGAGAGGAGCTCTTATCATGATTTGGTTTCGCCACTTACCACAGATAAGTATGGACTTGTCTGAATGGACTCCTTTTATACAGAACAAGTGGTATCGACAACATTATATGAAGTTTGTATATCTACTTCAGTTCATTATTTTTATGTTACCCTATTTCTTTGGAACAGGTTTCACTCATATTAATGTATTTTATCTCATTATAATAGGTATTTTTGTCTTCCTTATTCACGAAAGTCTACATGTTTTAGTCGTAAACAAAAAAGGCGATATTAGCTTAACATTTAGCGGGGTATTTTTTTGGCTAAATACAGATGCAATTCTATCCAAAACAAGATTTTGGATTTTCATGAGCTTGCCCTTTATTGCATTATCGGTAGTGCCTGCCGCTATGTCTTTCTATGTATCAGGAGAAATAAAATCAATCATTTTATTTGTGTGTTGGATAAACTCAATAATTTCTGCTTCAGATATTTACAATTCATTTTTAATTGCAATTAAACCGAAAAACTCAATTTTTTACAGAGGTTATTATCAAGTGAAATAGTTTTGCTATTCTAGCAATCAAGCTATTGCGGAATCTCTTAATTTTCCATGGGATCAGTTATAACTCCATCATCAAACGGAATGTTTCGATGCTGGGTGACGCCGAATTTTTTATAGGTAATTCTTAATAAATTAATATCATTTTCTGGAGTCGTACCATTATATTGGACAGCTAGGATTAAATGAAAATCGTTATCTACCTGGTAATTTTTAATATTCATGAAATCTTCCTGTATTCCTTCTTCTAGAACTTGTTCCTCATCGAAAGCACCAATATATCGTCCTTTTGCGATATAGGGTTCAATCTTGAATTCATCATCATCCTTGGCGACTATCGTCCCGTCTTTCTTGATGAACTCGACTTTCTCGAGGGTGGGTTTTCCGATGCCTTCCCAGGTAAAATCATATCCCAGATAGAATTTCTTATCATCTTTATAATACTCAGAACCCATGGTGGTATGGCTCCATTTAGTAAAATCTCCATCACTGCTGACATAGTCAAATGTCCAAATGATCCCGACAGCGACAATGATAATCATCAACATAATCATGATTGTTTTTTTCATAAAATGCCCCCTAAGCAATCCTGAAATCAACTTAAATATATTTTTACGGTATCCAAATATGCCTAGTAAGTAGTGGTTGTTCCTTGTTTTCGCCGTTAGTGAATAATCCTCCTGCTTTAAATGTTAAGATTTATTTTAAAAAAAGTGCAACCAAATCTTTCCTTCATTTCGTTATACTTATGTAGCAAATGAAAGGAGGTTTCCTCAATGAATAAGGAACAGGAATTAATCGTTAGGATCAGGGGAGGAGACCATGAGGCATTCAGTATCCTTGTTAAGCCATTGTTGTCTTCGGCTTATAAGACAGCGTATATAATCCTTCGATCAAAAGAGCATACTGAGGATGCATTGCAAATTGCCCTGGAGGGTGCTTATGTCAGCATTATGAAAAAGAAAGATATCACGAATTTTAAGGCGTGGTTTTATCGACTTGTTTATTCTCGATCTATAGATATATACCGAAAAAACAATCGCCTGGCTTACATAGATTTTGATGATAATAGAGAAGCTCAGCTGAAAATTACTTCTGAGTCAGCTCAGCAAATCGCCATACATAAAGAAAGCAAGAGTGAAATGATTCGCCACCTGATGAAGTTGAAAAGGGAGCAGAGCTTGCCGATATTCCTTTATTATTATGAAGACATGTCTGTAAAGGAGATTTCGCTAATCCTCAATGAAAATATCAATACGGTAAAAGCAAGGATGAAGCGGGGAAAACAAAGCCTGGCAAAAATCCTTCAGGAATCCAGGCAATTTGTACAGGAGGTGAAGGTAAATGGGATCTAATAAAAAGGACAAGGTCGAATCACTTGAGCAGCTGGAGGTTCCTGAAAGTATTTTTCAAATGATCGACGAGATACCAAAGAAACAAATCTCCCCAGAAGCAGATGAACAAGTTGATGAAGATTGGAATAGGTTTCAGACCAATTTAAGAAAACAAAGAAACGGCATCATCAGAAAAAGAATGGCTATACTTTCACTTTCGGCTGCAGCGACACTAGGGCTTTTCATCAGCACAGCCTTTGTTTCACCAGCTGTAGCGCAAGTGGCATCCCGGATACCTTACCTTAATCTTATTTTTGAAAAGAAAATCGAGGTAAAAACCCTTGAAAATGAAATAAATCAAGCAATCGTGGAAAAGAATTTTACAAATATTGCACTGCATGTTAATAGAAAAGAAAAATATATAGAAGCGATGGTTTTTAATACCGAGGAATATTATCACGAAATGAAAACACCAATTAAGGATATGATCAGCGCTATTCTTAAGTCGAGGAATGAAGAAGATTACGATATCAGGGTGGCAAACGATCCGGAAGCTGCTGAACAATGGAGCAAGATTGATGTAGAATCTGATAAAAAGATTGCTGAAATAGAGAAAACGGTATATGAAGTGCTGGGCAAATACAATTATGATTCTCCAAGACACACAAGCGGGATCAGCGTGAATCGAGTCAATCTCGAGCTTCCGGTAACCGAACCAAATATCAAGAATATCCCAATCGAAATAAAAGAAAAGCTGAAACAAAGAGAACTTGGCGATATCGAAGTAAAGGTATACACATATGACCCTGGGCTTGAAGAACGTGGCGGCAAGTTCATGAAGATATTTGATTCGATTGCCACAGGGTTAAAGGCAAATCCGGAATACCAAATCGATTCTGTAGGCTTCTCTAATAACAAAAAAGAGCATTATTACATTTCGATTCGGTTGGTTTTGAAGTCAACGGATCCTGATATTGAGCAAGTAGCTGAAACGATCGAAAAAACAGTCCAGGACTTTCTCCAATCTGAACAAGCTTTACTTTCCATCCAGGATGAAAAATACCAGGTTGTAATTTCAAGCAGCGATAAGAAAAAGCTGAAGGTCATTAGCAACTAAGCATGGGACATCCCATGCTTTTTGTGCAACTTGTTCTAGTATGGAATTCGTTGATATGGTAAAATTTCCTTCAAATTAATAGGAAAGTATGTGTAAAAAATGATTGAAAGTTTCCCAGTGGCATTGTTTGGTGAGGATAGAAAAATTAGAGTGTATATGCCTTCTGGTTCTGCCGAGAAAAGATATCCTGTTCTATACATGCATGATGGCCAGAATGTGTTTGGCAACGAAGAGGCGATTGGCGGCGTGGGGCTGGAATTACACGAGTATCTGGATAAACATGAAGTGGGGCTAATTGTAGTGGCCATTGACCAGAATTCTGCTGAGAGAATAAATGAATATTGTCCCTGGGTGAATGGAGATTATACAACAAAGCTTCTGGGCAAGCCAAGTTTTGAAGGCGGAAAAGGTAAGGAGTATGTGGAGTTCATTGTCAACGAGTTAAAGCCTCTCATAGATTCAAATTATAGCACGAATCCGCATGAAACCTATATGGCCGGCATCTCTCTTGGTGCATTAATCACAACATATGCTGGATGTACATACCCTCATATTTTTAAAAGAATAGCAGGGTTTTCTTCCGGTTTTTACCGTAACCAGGAGGAGATCGAGCATTTGTTAAAAACAGCAGACCTATCTCAACTGGAAAAAGTATATCTTGATTGCGGCACGAAAGAGGGTGGCGAGAAACTCGCTGGGCCATTCCTGGAGACCAATAAAGCCATTTTTTAGATAATCAGACTAAAAGGAATTGAAGCAGAACTGAAAGTGATTGAGGGAGCGGAACATAATTATCAAAACTTCAAGAAACGAATTCCAGATAGTATTTCCTATCTATTAGCTTAGTTTGAGGAAGAGGTGATAAAACTTTATAACATTCAGAAAGTTTAAGGAAAATAAATGTAAGACAGGGGGTTGAGAGATGAAACCTATAAACAAAGCGAGAATCATCATTATCGGAAGCGGTTTTGCCGGGATTGCAGCGGCTGTCAGGCTAAAACAAGCCGGGGAAAATGACTTTATCATTCTTGAGCGGGGTGAAGACGTAGGAGGAGTATGGAGGGATAACCGTTATCCAGGCTGTGCGTGTGATGTGGAGTCCCATCTATATTCCTTATCCTTTGCGCCTAATCCAAATTGGAGCCACAAGTTCTCTTCACAACCCGAAATCTATGCGTACCTGCAGGATTGTGCCAAAAAGTTTGACCTGATAAGTCATGTGCGCTTCCGGCATGAGGTTAAGAGAATGGAATGGAACGAAGACACCTGTGAGTGGTATGTTGCCACAAGTCAGGGAGATTTTAATGCTCAAATGGTCGTTGGTGCATTTGGCGCACTTAGTAATCCCGCTATTCCAAAGCTAAAAGGTTTAGATACTTTTGCAGGGGAGGCTTTCCATTCCTCCAATTGGCCAAAGAACTTTGAACCAAAAGGAAAGCGGATCGCCGTCATCGGAACTGGCGCTTCGGCAATCCAGTTTATCCCGGCATTACAGCCTGAAGTGGACTACATGACAGTTTTTCAGAGGACCCCGGCCTGGGTAGTTGGTCGGCCTGATCAAAAAATATCCCCAACTAAGCAGAAGCTGTATAGCAAGTTTCCTTTATTGCAAAAAGCAACCAGGTTAGGGATTTATATCAGGCGCGAGTTACTTGGGATTGCTTTCCGGAATCCAAAGTATATGAAAATTGTAGCAAAAGCTGCCCTTAGCAATATGTACCGTTCCATCAAGGATCCTGTACTAAGGGAGAAGCTCACACCAGATTATATAATAGGTTGTAAAAGGATTCTTCAATCAAATGTTTACTATCCAGCAATGGCAGCACCCAACGTAAATGTTGTTACTTCAGAAGTCGTGGAGGTAACCGAGGATTCCATCATTGCAGCGGACGGTACGGAGGCAAAGGTGGATTCAATCATCTTTGGTACAGGTTTTCAAATAACAGATATCCCTTTCGCTAGATATATTTTTGGCAAGAATGGCCAGCGTTTAGCTGATGTCTGGGCCGGAAGTCCAAAAGCATATCTGGGGACAACTGTGTCAGGATTCCCTAATTTATTCATTATGCAAGGTCCTAATACTGGACTTGGCCATACCTCGGTAATTTATATGATAGAAGCACAAATTAAACAAATGATGGGGGTCTTGAAGCATATGCAGAAAAATCAGCTCGACATCATCGAACCGAGTATGGACGCCCAGAAGGGTTTTGTGGAAAATACAGAAAAATCGATGAAAGGAACTGTTTGGACAAGCGGGGGGTGTAAAAGCTGGTATCTGGACCATACGGGAAGGAACAGCACTCTGTGGCCAGGTTCTACCTATTCTTTTCGAAGATTAGCAAGCAGGGTGATTACGGGAAACTATGTCGGCGATCAAGCTTCTGCAAAAATGAAGTACCTATTAAATAATCAATCAGGCTCGCCAGATCGGTGAGCCTGAGTTCTTTCATTCTTTACCATTAATAATAAAATCATGGCAATTTATAAGGCCATCTATTAATTCTTGGCTAACCCTTTCGAAATCGTAGGCACAAACAGCTAGAAATTTTGCTTCGGCCACAATGGTATCAGATTCTTGTTCAGAAACGATTAATTTTCTGGTGATTTCTTGTTCATCCCGCCATTCTACATGAGCCCAGCTGCGAATGACTACATCGGGCTCTGAATAACCGTCGATCAGGCTAGGAAGGAAATCAGGAATGGAATTAACGCTAAAGTCTCCCTTGGCATAATAAAAGTCAAAGTTATTGATGAACTTTACTTTTTCCAAACTGTTTTCATCCACTGACTTCACGAGTTTTCTGATAATCAAGGGTCTCATTCGGTCATTTTCTACAATGATGGAATATTCTCCGTGTTCCAGTCCCGAAATAACGAAGTCAACCACTCGAGTATCATACTGTTCCTGGTTCTCAAAGAAATATAATCCGTGTCCCTTGGTAAGGCCTGCAAGTTCATTAACTTCCTTTAAATGCATACTTTCCAAATTAGCACCCCATCAAATAAAAGACATTATCAATAGAGTGTATCATACTTGAATGTTAATATGTGTTTACTTTCAAAATCTTTGTATTGGAACATTTATTGTTTATAGTTTGTTTTAACTACAGTGAAAAAGCTCAGGATCTTAATAAGCCTCTGAGCTTTCTGGGTGACCTGGAGGTTATTAAAATCTGTATGAATCTCCGTCATTTGGGACGAGAACACTTGAGGAGAATCCTTTTTCATCTGCAAAACTTTTCAGTTCTTCCCTTGATAGTGTCCAATGGTTGACGGCTTCCATATGGCTGGCGATGATTTTTGCAGAAGGAGCGGCTTTATGCACTTCATACACGTCGTCTTTCCCCATGACAAGTGAGCCGCCTTCAAGGAATTGATTATCTCCTGCATTTACGACAATGACTTCTGGTTTGTGAGTATCGATTGCTTCTTGTACACCTTCATACCAGACAGTGTCTCCTGCTACATATAAGATTTTCTCGGTATCGTGTTTAAATACAACACCACACACGAGGCCGGCAAGTTTTAATATTTCTCCTCTGCCATGCTCGCCTTTTGTTTTAATTAACTGAATGCCTTCGAAAACGGTATCATCCTGTAAAACTTCTACATTTTTAAAACCGTCATTTTGGACTGCACTGGCATCTTCCTCATTTTGTACGAACATTTTTAGTTCCTTCGGAAGCACCTCTTTGGCAGCCTCATCATAGTGGTCGAGGTGTAAATGCGTTACAATGACAGCATCTATATCATTGACCATGTCGTCAATGGACACCGGCAGGCCTACTAAAGGATTGTTTCGATCTTGCCTTAATGAATTTGGAAACGGAGGATATGCTCCTTTTTCAGCCAAAAATGGATCGATTAAAAACTTCTTTCCAGCGTATTGTACAACCAATGTTGCATTTCGAATTTGTTGTATATTCATATTCATTAGCTCCTTTTCTATAATGTATTTATAGTTTATAATAAGACCGCTTTAGACTTACATAGCTTAAATCAAGTCTTTTTCCTTTTTTACTTGAATATTGAAAGGATTTGAAACAATGTTGGATAACACTGATTCACAAATTATAGATGAGCTTACCAGGAACAGCAGGATTACCATGAAGGAACTAGGTGAAAAAGTCCATTTGACTGGCCAGGCTGCTTCAGCGAGGGTTGCCAAGTTAGAGGATCTCGGAATCATTGAAGGGTATACCATTAAAGTGAACCAAATGAAAATGGGGTATTCAGTTCATGCAATCATACATATTTTTACGAAAACTACAAATCACCAGCCATATCTTTCGTTCTTAAAAAAACAAGAAACTTACGTTATGAACCACTATAAAGTCAGTGGGGAAAGCTGTTACCTATTAGAATGCAGGTTTCCATCTAACGAGATTCTAGATGAATTTCTGACAGACTTGAGCAATTATGTGGGCTATAAGCTTTCGATTGTAATTAATAAACAGTAAAGGAGAACGCCTAATTTCTTCTCTACAGAACGGACATCCATACCCTTGTCTCCCTCCATGAATACCTTGATAGTATGGAGGTGAAAAGATGGAAAGAAAAGATCAGAAGGGTGATTTAGCTGATTTGTTTTGCGGCCATAACGTGAATAGTGTGCCTTTTCCTAAGTTAAGGGTCATTCCTGTAAGGGAAGTACCAGATGACTGTGTATTGGTTTGTGTAGGCCCAATTTGTTATTTAGCCTGCTATGCAGTTGGTGAAGACCCATTCGACGATTGCCAGATTGTTTGTTCAGAGAGCGGCCAATGCTTTATAGTTTGCCCGTATTTTCCCGAAGAAGAATAAAGATTATCTCGAGAGTGGAGCCGTTTAAAATGGTTCCTCTTTCGTTTGTCGAAAGATTAGAACTGCAATTTTTAGAAAATTATGACATAATAAGTTGATATCAGTTTGGCAGAAGGAGTGATGAGGGTTGGCTAATATGTTTCCAATCGACCAGGTGAGAGAGAGGTTTCCTGCGTTAAGTCGAAAGGATAATGGTCGGCAGGTAATATACTTTGATGGGCCGGGCGGTACGCAAATGGTCGATTATGCAATGGAATCAATGTATCGGTACATAAGGAATGGCATGGCAAATCTTCATGGTACCTTCAACACAAGTGCTGACACGGATGCAATGCTGGACAAAGCACGCGAGGCTGTCGCTGATTTGCTTGGATGCCAGGCGAATGAAGTTGCGTTTGGAGCGAATATGACGACACATGCTTTTGCGATTGCACGGAGTCTGGCTGGTTTTATTAAAAAGGGTGACGAGATTGTGGTCACCGAGCTCGACCATAGGGCCAATGTGGATCCTTGGATTACCCTTGCGAGGGATTGCGGCGCGACGATTAAGTTTATTGAACTGGATTCTGAAACTTTCACTTTAAATGTAGCAGACTTAGAAGAGATCATCACTGATAAAACAAAGCTGGTGGCCGCAGGGATGTCATCGAATGTAACAGGGACTGTGACGGATTTAAAACCAATCATTGATCGTGCGAGAGAAGTTGGCGCCCTTGCAGTTGTCGATGCAGTCCATGGAGTGCCGCATTTATCAATTAATGTTAAGGAGTTAGGGTGTGATATCCTGCTATGTTCTGCATATAAATTCTTCGGTCCGCATGTCGGCATCGCCGTGGTAAGAGAGAGTTTATTTGAAAAGCTTCCAGTTTATAAGCTAAAGCCAGCGCCTGCGGAAATACCTTACAAGCTTGAAACTGGGACTCAGAATCATGAAGGCATTGCAGGGGTGATGGGAGCCATCCAGTTCATCGAAGAGCTGGGACATGGCGAGACGAGAAGAGAACGACTGCTGTCCGGAATGCAAGCAATCGATGAATATGAGAGTAAACTTGCAGCAGAAGTGGAAAGCTTTTTGCGCAGCCTCCCGGAAGTGACGCTGTATCGTGCAGCATCTGGACGAAGGACACCAACATTTGCTTTTACAATTGAAGGTCATAATTCCCGTGAGGTCACGGCTTGGCTAGCCGATAAATTCAATATGTGTGTCGCAGATGGGGACTTCTATGCCTCCACGATGGCTGAGGTGCTAGATGTCTATCCAACAGGAGGCTGGGTACGGATCGGGCTGGCGCCTTATAATACAATGGAAGAAATCCAGAAGTTTAAAGAAGCATTGGGAGCTTTCATCCAACAGCATCAGCAAAATGCTGTATAAGAGAAAGTTAATTTTACAGTAGGGGAAGATGAACGATGTTTGGGATAAGTAATTTCGAAGTATTTTTGGCAACAGCGATTCTGCTCAATTTAACACCTGGTACAGACACTATGTACATAGTGAGCAGAAGTATATCCCAAGGCAGGACAGCTGGGATTTTCTCAGCCTTTGGGATTTCTACCGGAATCGTTGTCCATACACTCCTTGCAGCTTTCGGATTATCCGTCATATTAACACAGTCAGCTTTTTTATTTCAAACCATTAAAATTGCCGGCGCTATTTATCTGGCATATCTGGGGATTCAGATGTTAATATCCAAAAGCAATGCACGTGAACAGAAAGCTTTGCCAATCCAAAGCAACAAAAAGATCTTTTTTCAAGGCATGATCACGAACGTGACGAATCCAAAGGTGGCTTTGTTTTTCTTGGCATTTCTTCCTCAATTTATTCACGCCGATGGGGGTGCTGCAAGCCCAATTCCATTCATCATTCTGGGATTGACGTTCACCTTGACCGGGGGAGCCTGGAGTTTGCTGACTGCCTATTTCTCCTCGATGGCAACATCAAGTCTCAGGAAAAATGCAAAAGCCGGAACGATCTTAAACCGTTTGACTGGCATTGTTTTTATCGGAATGGGCATAAGCTTGCTGAAGACAAAAGCTGCATCTTAACCATGGAGAAACTAGAGTAGTCTGGACATTGTGCCAGGCTATCTTCTATTAAGAAGTGATTAATAGTTTTTATATCGTACATACTCATAGTTTGAAGTAGGAATTCGTTTTAAAATGTGGCCGTCCTGGTCGCGATGGATTTCGTACTCTCTGTAGGTTTCAACGATATATCCATCTACTTCCTTGTCCAGGGATTCTATGTGCAGGTATTCAAATTCAGGCAAGATGGTCTCTAAAATTTCATTGTCATTCTGGACACTGGCGTCGGTTTCCAAATATTCGAGATCAGCGTTTTTCTGGGCATTTTGCGGATAGGTATAGACCAGGTATATACAGAATAGCAAGAGTGCGGATAATCCTAGTATTCTTATCAATTTAATGGCTCCTTTTGTTCAAGTTACATTAAACCTTATGCCTGTCCAGGAAAGAATATAACCGAGGGGTTGAGTGTTAGTTAAGAAGGTTATATATGCCCGAAGTGATGCTTAAAGATTTTACTTGCATTCAGCGTACCGTTTCTTATTCTTTACCTTTGAAAAATCAAAGAAAATCCCTGGTGTCCGTCTAGACCCCAGGGATTTAACGTTATTTCTTAAACTTCTCAGGGAACTGCTTGACGACAGCTTCAGAAATGGCATCGGCCATCATGATGATATGACTCATTCCGTCATCAATTGAAACGATTCGTGCTGCCCAGTCTTTATCCAGGCTTGCAGCAAGGTCATCTGCCACCAATTTGAGATGCGCATATAGCAGCTTTTTAACCTCTTCATTTTTTAAGTTCGGGTTGGCACTGCTAAGGAAGGCCGAGATATCATCAGCATTTCGATACCATTCTTTATTTAGCTGATCCAGCTTTGCTTTATCTCCACTTTTGGCTGCTTCGACAATACCTCCAGCGATGACAATATGCTCTTTAAGCAAATCTGTAAGCTTTTTCCCAGCGTGCTCGCCGTACACCGGTTTAATAGCATTTCCGATATCCTCCTGGTTTTTCAGGAGTCTCTCGAGCACCTCTTTTTGGTCCTCAGCACCAGCTGTTGTGGCACTTGTAATATAGTTGCTTGTCCATAAAACATGGTCAACCCACAGTCTCCGGAAACCATTCTCGAATTTCACCTCAGATTGGGTGATACATTTGTGTTGTGGTTTAGCATAGGCAGGTGTTGATCCTGCCATCATGTTTAGCGGGAATAATAAAATAAAACCCATCAACAATAATTTTTTCATTGTACCTTCTCCTTTTTATGTAAATTGTATCCTCCTTATTATTTATTCCTTGCATATTTCTATCCCCAAAAATAGTTCAAGAAAAAACCGCCAAGCGGCGGTCTCGAATCTAATTATCTAATCTGCTTAAATCAAAATATTGGACGGTTTTTCCATCACGGTCGAACTGGATGATTAATTCATTCTTGTTAAATTGGTAGATGAATTGTTCGCAAGTCGCGCTTTCGTAGCAGGAGACGCTCTTTACTTCATTAGGGTATCCATATATCTTGATAACCTGACTTTTGTCTTTCGGAAGGGAACTTAGTTTTAAATATTCCGGATAGACTTGCAGACCGAACACCGAACCATTCTTCATTTTAAAATTCACGCGGACTCCGGCACCTTCTCCAGTGTAGTTCAGCGACCTGATATTCAGCTGATCCTCGGTTTTTAACGGTTTCCCGAATTTCTGCAGAAGCTGGCTATAGGTGGAACCAATATAAACACCATGAACATTAAGGTTCTTATTCGTATCGATGTAAGCATCTTTAATGCCATTTTTGATCAATAAAGCCTTTTGTTTTTCCGCATTTGCTTTTTCAGAAAAAACTCCAGCCTGGATGCGGTATAAGGTTTTTTCGTTAATGACCTTTGTGATGACTGTGGCTTCAATTCCTTTCTTCTTCAGAACTGCGATTTGCTTCGCTGCATTGTCTTTCTTGGAAAAAGAACCCCCGACTACTGCATACATAGATTGTGATTCAGCCAAGCCGGGAAGGAGAAGTTTTTGGCCAATATAAATAGTATTATTCTTCAAACCATTGAAATCCTTTAACTCCTCGACAGTCAGGTTGTATTTTTTCGAAAGGCTGTATAATGTATCGCCTTTTTTAACAGTGACAGCATGATTATCTGCATAGCCAGACCCGTTGGTAAAAAAGAGTAAGGAACCGATCAATAAGAGACTCAACCCAAGCTGTATGAAACGTTTTGTCTTCATCATTTTTTATCACCTCAAATAGTTTGACGAGAGGATTTCAACAGAGTTTCGAAAGGATAAGCCTATTTTAAAAGGAATGAGAAAATGGGGAGTGACCTAGAAACGACTATTGACTTTGTTAACTGTAAAGTTTATTATTACAGTATTAGTATTTTTTAAATTTAAGAACCTATTGCTGTTTATCTGTAATTTTTATCATTACAGTTGAACGAAGGAGCTGTGGATTATGGTAACTTTATATATCACATCAAGCTGTGCTTCCTGCCGGAAAGCAAAAGCGTGGCTGCAGGAACATCAGATTGATTTTATTGAGCGAAATATCGTATCTGAACCACTCACAGTCGATGAAATTAAATCTATTCTTCGCCTGACAGAGGATGGAACGGAAGACATTATCTCGACGAATTCAAAAACCTATAAGCAGCTGGATGTGGATATTGACTCTCTTCCGCTGAATCAGTTATATGATTTAATCATTAAAAACCCGCAAATGCTGCGCCGTCCGATTATCCAGGACCATAAACGCCTGCAGGTTGGGTATAATGAGGAAGAAATTCGCAGTTTCTTGCCGCGTAAGCTGCGTACATTCTCCGGCTTTGAGTGGGAAAACATCGCGAATTAGTGCTCAAAATACTTTTTGCTTTTCAATTAACTGGATAAAATGTAGTATATAGCATAACAAATCTGTTAGGAGGCAGGCAATGAACAGCGATTTTACTCTTGCCATTCACAGTTTAACCTTACTTGCTCTGCAGCCGGACAGAATGTCGACAAGCGAAGCGATCTCGGAGAGTGCTGGAGTTCATCCTGTACGGATCCGCAAAGTGCTGGGCCTGTTAAAAAAACATGGATTTATCAAATCAAAAGAGGGAACCGGCGGCGGCTTCATTTTTGCACTGGATTTAAATGAAGTGAACCTCTGGGATATCTATAAATTGACCTCCGAAGGGGCACTGCAGCCTAAGTGTCCGGACTCTAACGAAAAATGCGTTGTCGGAGCAAATATGCACAAAGTGTTGTTTGCCATTTTCCTGGGTGCTGAAGAACATTTGGGAGAATATTTAAAGCACTATTCCATAAAGGAAGTAGTCGACCTGGTCAAAGAAACAAACTGTTGTGACTAAGAGCACGCCAGCTTTCTTAGCTGGTAAATGTAATGAAAAATATTACAGTTTATATTAAATGAGGTGACATATATGTTTTCCAATAATGACACGATTTTAAGAGTAGGCGATTGGATCAAGGGAAAATCCAGAGATGGAGAATTATTCATCGGATATATAGAGTCACTTGATATTTTGGATGATAAAGTAAATGCAACAATCACATCAAGTGATGATGAATCAATGGTAGGCAAAACGATTCCAATGTCCACTAACGGAGTGAAAAAACTGCCTAATCCGAAGGTGAAAAACAAAGAACAAATTCAATATCTAATTGATCTCGCGCTTGCCACTGGAGATGAAGAATGGTTCTTGGAGCTTTCCGAAAAGCTGAACTCGATGAGGGAACTTGTTAAAGGCGTATAAAGATGAAGACGGTCCTTCCTGTTTAGGAGGGACCGTCTTTTTGTGCAGATGCTATTTCATTCCGAGTGCCTTTTTGGTGGCAGGTCCAGCGACACCGTCTACCTTGAGCTTCTTCGCCTTTTGGAAACTCTTTACGGCTGCTTCTGTTGCCGGACCGAATACACCGTCGATTCCTTTCGTACTGTAGCCTTTGTTTGTCAACGCCTGCTGCAGCTGCTTCACTTCAGGACCTCGCATCCCTTTTTTCAGGACAGTACTTGATGGAACAGCAGTCACTGGAACGGAAGCCTGGCCGGAAACCTTATACCCATTAGCGGATGCGATCGCATTGAAGGATTTTTTGGATTGATGTGATGACAACCGGAGTGTTTACCTTAACCTGGTCATAAAGCCATTGCACTTCGTTGTCGTACATCCTGATACAGCCGGCACTAACGTATCCGCCGATTGATTTAGGATTATTATTACCGTGGATCGCATACGTTGTTCCCCATGTGCCTCTTGCATTTAAGCCCAGCCATCTGTCGCCAAGCGGATTCCTTGGGTCCCCGCCAGGAATCTTTCCACTGTAATATGGGCGATTCTTGATTTTGTTCACGATCTTGAATTTGCCCTCAGGCGTGTAGGATGCTTTCCGCCCAGTACCCACCTTAAACGTTTTTACCAGTTTATTATTTTTATAATAAGCCAGTTGATTGATAGACTTATTAATGATAATCAAATCCCCGCCGGCAGCCTCTGCAGGTGCCTCAAAAAACATCATTGATACAAGAAGCATCATTGATACCAGCCACTTTTTCATTCCCCATCCCCCTGATTCATTTGCAGGCCGATCTACACAAAAGTCTTTGGTCCTGCTGTATTAGTAAAGATATTTACATACTTATAAACGGTTTTTTATTATAAAAGTTACATGTTTTACCGTTAAATGGTAATGAAATTGTTTGACAAAAAATTCGATTCATTTGTCGTTTTTTGCAGATATTTTTTTAAAAAATGATTCAACTTCTGAAAAACTTCCCATAATGGGGAGGAAGGAGTGGGAGTGTTGAATCATTACTTATCAATCGCACTAGAATTAACAAGCGGGTTTGTGTTTTTATTTATCATGACGAAATTGCAGGGGAAAACTCAGTTCTCCCAGATAACGCCCTTTGATTTTATTTCTGCCATTATCCTTGGTGAACTTGTAGGAAATGCGATTTATGATCACGAAGTGAAGATTGGCGAAATTGCCTTTGCTGTAACATTGTGGGGAGTACTCGTTTATGTGACTGAGACTATTACTCAAAAATTCATGTCATCGCGGAAGCTGCTTGAGGGCGAGCCGAATATTGTAGTCCGTAAAGGAAAGATTAAATTCGAAGCTTTGAAAAAAGCAAAGCTGGATATCAATCAGCTACAGAGTCTTGTCAGGCAGCAAGGTTACTTCTCACTTCGCGAAGTGGAATATGCCATCATGAAACGAATGGGATGGTCAGTGTCCTGCCCAAAGCGGATTATGACACACCTAAAAATAGCGATATGAAAATCAAAGCAGACGAACCAAGCCTGCCAGTCAACATGATCCTTGATGGTGAAGTGGTAAGCGATAATCTTAAAGAAGCCGGCGTCGATGAGCAATGGCTGAAAAATGAGTTAGAGAAACAGAAAATCCATCATGTTGAAGATGTACTATTTGCCGAATGGATGGAGAATGAACCTCTTTATGTTTTGAAATACGAGAAGAAGGCGAACTGAACAGGGCTGAGCCGGTAGTTGCCGGCTCGGCCTTTTTGTGTGTGATTTTTCGAAATATGTTCGTTGAAATAGTGACCTGCATTTGCTAACTTGTTTCAAAGTTTAATCAACCGTGAATATAACTAGGTCAACTGGAAATAAAACGTGCTCAACCGGGAATAAAATTGGGTTAACCGGGAATATATCATGTTCAACTGGGATTAAAATTGTATCAACGGGGATTAAATCGTGTTCAACAGGGATTAAAAGAAAAACAACGGGGATTAAATCGTGTTCAACAGGGATTAAAAGAAAAACAACGGGGATTAAAGTTAGACTAATCGTTAAAAAATCTTCTGCAACCGTTAAATTAATCGAGTCAACCGTATAATTAAAGGAGCTAACCGTTAAAATATATTCGCCAACAAAAGAATCAAGGTAAAACACAAAAAGGCTGAACCCAGGAATAAGATATGGTTCAGCTTTTTACTGTTTTGAGGCGCGAAAATGCGGTTAAGCAGAAAAAAGCGTCAACCATTCGCCTTATGGGGGCATGAAATGGTTTTTTGGGATGTTGACTTCACCAAGACTTACAATATATGGTTAAATAAAACTATAACTTTTCTTAGGCAGTTTCCTTTAAATCTTGATAGATTCTAGTAATCTACGAAACTGACGAAATGGTGAGTATTAAGGGAGAAGGAGTTAATGATGACTAAAAGAATTCGTCTTCTTGTGATTATTGGTATTGCATTATTTGGAGGATATTTTTTTAACATACTCTTAAAAGATGATAGTAAAGAAATCGAAAGCATTGTTCATACGATCAATGAACCTTTATTGAGTATGGCACATGTGGAATTTTTAGATAAAAACCATGCCGTTGCCTTTTATGAATCAGTTCCAACAGGTGAATTATATTTTGGAACAGCCATTTTTAAGAAAGGAATATTGGGATGGGAAGCCTTGGGTTCTTATTCCAGTCAGATAACTAAAGACAGGAAATTAGACTGGGGCTACTCTAATTTGGAACAAAATGAGTTTGCCGGTTATACCGATTTTATTAGGGGTAAGATTTTATCACCTGAGATTGAGAAAGTAAAAGTTGTAACAAAAGAAGGTAATGATTACGAAGCTAAGATTATTGAATACAACAATAGTGAGCGGCTTTGGTTCTTGATCTCCAAAGGCGAAGAACTTTTAGGTGCTTCCATACTAGGGATATCTAAAGAAGGAAAAGTCATAGAGAAGTTATAACGTGAAAGTGGTAACGTAATCCGGAGAAATCCGTCTGTTTATATATAACGGAGGAGGAATAACAATGAACCTCAAAAAAGTTGTGTATGGAATGCTGATACTGACCTTATTGCTAACTGGCTGCGTAAGTGAATCTGTAGAAATTATCAGGGTAGATATGCGAAACAAGGAAAATGATCAATATGAAACTCTAAAAACAATCATGAATTCAAACAAAGTAACGGAAGTCAAAAACATACTTAATGAAGTAACGTGGCAGGATGGTAATTGGGCTACTACAAGAGATCCTGCTTATATAATCTATTTTTTCTTGGATAAAGACGAAACAGAAGGAAAACAAGCTCCGTCAGCAGTTTACGAACTATATCCAGAACACAATGATAATATGATAGGAATTCTTTCCGACGCTGAAAAATATGCAAAGTTGAGTGAGGAAGATTCACAAAAGCTGATGTCTATTTTGACTTATGATGAACAATAACAGGAAAGAATGATTTTTTAGCATGCAGGATAGCAACCATCAGAAGGCTGGTTCTGCGGATGCTTGGGATTGAAGGTGCCAGGTTAGAGATAACCATACTATGAAGACATCGTCTAATTTATGGAGGATATATTGATGAAGAAAAGTGCAATTATATTATTCGGAATCATCATGATTGTAGCTGCTTGTTCACCCGAAGAAAAAATTCTTAATTTCAATGATAATAGCGGCGAAAAAGAAAGAATTGATTTGGTAAAGTCTGTCAGTATGATAACAATAACAGGAAACGGCTTGGGATGTTTTTCAGAAACTGAGGGCCAGCTAAAGGAGGGAAAAGTAGTTTTTGAACAAACCGAAGAAATAGAAGTTATTTTAAAAGCATTAGAGGATGCCTCGTCTCATTCGGGTCCAATGACAGATGAAGGTGAAAATTTTCAGATATTACTTTCCTACAAAGATGATACCTCTGACACAATACTCTTATGGCTTTATCCTGACAGAAACACAGGGAGAATCCAAAGAGAGAATTACACTGGACCAATGTTCTTACTACGTAAAGAAGATGTACAAAGTATTGTGAAATTGATAGATAAGAAGAGCTTGCAATAATCTAAAGGAGCAACCAGGACAAGTGTATTGGCAGCTCTTTTTTCATATGTAATGAACGAGGATGAGTTGACAAGATTAGGGATAAATGTATAAAAGGTATGGGATGTGCTAAAAGTGAACTTTAGACCTTCGCAAAGGATTAGACCAATTTTTCGGTTGATTAAAAGGAACGAAATATTAGAAGCTATTCGACTTATACAAATTGATATGGTTGAATTGGAGAAGGAGTTAAAAGGTGATTATCCAAGTATTGTTATGGATGCCATTGAGGATACCTTAAACAGATATAAATTTGATTTAGGTTATTTAGAATGTAGACTGTCTAGATTGGAAAAGAAACAAGGTTAGGATTTCAAACTGAAATCCAAAAGCTCTTTCAGGTTTATTACTCTTAAAGGCAGGACACCCCTGCAAATGGCTTTGCGGCAGATTTTTGCGCTTATTCCCGTACTGGACAATTACAAGCATTATTTTATCGATGAAAAAGAGATTGAGAAACTTGAACGTTATGGTGAGGGCTGTCTTGATGATCACCCGCAAAAATCCTTTATTTTTTAAGAAGGCATTTACAGCCGGATAATTTAAAACGTCTTAAGAGACGCAATACAGGCAAAAAACAGAAGCTTGCATTGAAAGAGTTCGCGCTTGGAATCGAAGGAATCCGCCGATTCGTGAACGGAGAATCCATCGAGAGAGTTCACGAATGCGTCCTTGCCACCCTGGCAATGGTACAAGATGCCGGATACGCGTTTGTAGAATATGATTAGAAGCTGAACCAGGTTGATGATGGTTCAGTTTTTTTGTGGAGCCAAGTTGAGGGAACTTAAACAAACGAAAAACCGCAACCGGGAATAAAACTGCAGGAACCGGGATTAAAAATCTTAAAACCAGGATTAAAACTGATAAAAGCGGGATTAATATTGTGGAACCGGAGGTAAAATGGCAGCAACCAGAGATAAAACTGCTGCAACCAGAGATAAAACTGCTGCAACCAGAGATAAAACTGCTGCAACTGGAGATAAATCTGATACAACCGGAGATAAGTTCAGAAAACCTTTAAGCTCTGTACAATGCTGCTTTCTGAATAGGAAAGTAGCTCTGTTAAAATAGGAGGATCGATATATTTCACATTTGATCCACTATTAAGGAAGTATAAAACCCTGCAAATGCAGGGTTTTAACTATGGTCCAGCCGCTTAGTCTGGATCCACCAATCAATATGGTCTGAGTTAAAGACATATAGATTTTTAGCAGGTCTTAGATGTGGGATGTCTTTCTCAGCAATGAATTGCTGGATCTGTTCCTCGGTTAGCGGAAAGCCTGCCGAGGCCAGGTATGCGACCAGATTGGGAATTCCATAGATTTTGCTCACCTAACCACCTCCCGCAAAACTCTCCTTTCCCATCAGGAAAAAGAAAGCTCAGCAGAAAGTACTTAGCAAGCAAGTCGGCTAGCATAGATTTTCTTTACCCTTTTTTGAATTAAAATAACCCCCTAAATAAGAATCCTCTCCAGGGGACAGGACACTCTATTAACAGGAGGGATGTTCTTGAGACTGAGGATATTATTGTACGGAGTGCTGATGTTTCTTTTACCAATAGAAGTAAGCGCTGAATCACCACTGACTGCTGCTTTTGTCCGTGACCATCAGTTGTGGATCAAAACCGGAGGTGAAGAGGTCCAGGTGACGAAGCGCCGAGATGTGCAATCGCCAAAATGGTCTTATGATGGGCGGTTTATTGCCTTTATTGACGGAGATGAACACGGTGAAAAATCAGATCTGTTCATTTATGATACCCAGGAAAAAGAGAGCTTTCAGCCATATCAAATTGAGACGTCTGATTATAAATGGTCCCCGATTAAAAACCAATTGGCCTATAATTCTCATGGTGTATTGAATGTAACAAGAATGAAGGATGGCAGGCCAAAGGGATTTGAGAATGTGGCCCTGGGTGTGAGTGGCTTCGAATGGTTCCCGAATGGAAGGGAATTCATTGTTTCCTCTCAATCAAGTTTACGGCCAACCGGGTGGGGGCCAGTTCCACTTTATAAGATCCCGATCAACGCAAACTTGGATAAAAATAAGATGGAATCCTTTTATACCATTAAAACACGTGAACCCGATTTGTTCGGGATTGATGCCGACTTTTTCAAGTGGAGTAATGATGAAAAATGGGTTGCTTTCATACTGATCCCCACAGCTTCATGGTCGATGGATAGCAATACATTATGTGTCCTTTCCAACGAGGGAATACAATTTCAGTCGGTGGGGAATATGCTGGGCTTTAAAGACTGGATGAAGTGGGCGCCAGCAGCCAATCAACTTGCCTATATTTCTGGAGAAGGGCGTTTTTTTGTGGAAAACAAGAAAACCAGCATCGCGGATATGCCGGCCGTAATCCAGCAAAAGCAGTACACCCCTGAAGGCTATGTTGATCTAGATTTAGATTGGTACTCTCCTGATAAAGTGATTGTAGCCCGTTCGAAAGAAAACAAGGAGTGGGATGAAGGTCCTGTTCCAACGATGTTCACAGCACTGTATGCCATCGATATAAAAAAGGATGAACAGACCAAAATTTCTAATCCAAAGAAAAACGAATTCGATCGTCAGCCACAAGTTGTCGGAACTAATATTACCTGGCTGCGTCAGGATGGCAAAAAGATTGATTTATGGGTGAAACGGGGATTGGATGGCAAGGAATATAAATGGATCGAGAACATTGAGGAAGAACCTGTCTTTCTACAGCCATAAGAATAACCGACAAAAGCGTTAGTCCCAATGGAGGATTAACGCTGTTTTTGTGGAATTATTTTACTTATAGAACTTAATCAAGAAGGAGAAAGATATGTGGGAACAACGACTGGTTCAGACAGAAAGAGGTCAGTTTGAAGTATTTGTGGCAGGTAAAGGGGAGCCGCTCTGTGTGACTCATCTGTATAGTGAATTTAATCATCTAGGAAATTATTTTGCCGATTTGTTTGCTGACTATTTTACAGTCTATCTAGTGAATTTGAAGGAAGCAGGAAAGTCAGCGAGAGTGCAAGAGGAAGATGAGCTAAGCATGAGTCAGTCAGTTGAGGACTTGGAAGCGATTAGGACGGTGCTCGGTTCTAAACAATGGAGTTTTGCCGGACATTCCACTGGGGGCATGTTAGGGCTAGTGTATGCTGCTCAATATCCTGGTTCATTAAGGAGTCTGATAATTGGCGGGGCATCAGCTACAAATCAATATATGGAGCATAGAGATAGCATATACAGTGCCAAAAACCCTGCAAATAAAAGATTGAAGGAGATCTTCTCCATCCTAAAATCCAGTGACTCAACAAGGGAGGCGAGAATGGAGGCTGGCAGAGAATGGACCGAAATGTCATTATTTGATCCAGGCCGATTTGATGAGTATTTTTCTAAGCCAAGCAGTGGAAAAGTGGTTCAGCAGCGATTGGATTATTTTTCGTATGAAGAACTTCCATCTTTCGATATTAGACAGGCCATTTCAAAAATCAATACGCCAACTATTGTTTATTGCGGCAGGCATGACTCGCAATGTCCTTTTGTTTTTTCAGAAGAAATACATCATCTGATCACTGCTTCGAATTTTTATGTCTTTGAAAAAAGCAATCATTCACCCTTCCTGGAGGAAAAGGAAAAATTCAAAGAGATGATCGAGGATTTTTTTGAAATGATCAAGGGCTGTTAAACCTGATAATGAAGTGGACCAAATAGAAAGGCCTGCCTTAATGTAGGCAAGCCTTGCTAACCATCTATTTTTCACCATCCACATATTTCCCGTAATCGGGGATGGCAATGTCGTCAAATTCATCAACGAGCTTTCTGAGATTTTCTCTTAAAGTCTCGGCTGCCATCGGGATTCCGTGCCCGGTGATGGCGTAAGTGGGTTGCAGTGCCTCCAACTTCTGGACGGAGGTGCGGGCTGCTTCCCAATCGGTCGTCAAATAACGGGGAGGGCCGCTTATTTCCTGGTCCTGAGTCAGCACGCTGTACAGGGATTCTTGTTTGACCGTTACAAAAGCATCGCCTGCAATCAGGACGCGGTCGGACTCCCTGAACAGTGACACATGCCCAGGAGTATGTCCCGGGGTATGCAGCCATGTCCATCCGGTCATATGCGGTATCGTTCCATCCTCGTTCAGAGCTTGTACATGGGTTCCAAGATCAATTCCCTCATGCGGAAAAGTAGGGGACATCTTAGCAACCAGGCCGCCCTCGACTGTGGCATCAGGCTTGGGGTAATCTTGTTGTCCTGTTAAAAATGGAAGCTCAAGCTGGTGGGCATATACAGGTACCTCCCAGCGCTCGACTAAGTCGATTATGGCGCCAACATGATCAAAATGACCGTGAGTTAAAATGATTGCCTTCGGTCTTGCTCCTTCACCAAAAATCTCTTCTGCAGCTTCAATAATTTTATCAGCAGACTTTGGCATTCCGGCATCGATCAGCACCCAGTCACCAGGTTGTTCGGAAATGCGGACAAAACAAACGTTTACAATCTGGACAGTAAGGCTGTATACACCAGCCGCACCATTCTGAATCATCCCGCTCATTGTTGAAGTCATAGGCATATAACGTTGTGTTGAAGAGCTTTCTTTCACTAGTAAAACCTCCCATATATGAGCATCTCTTTGAGTATACCCCGAGTAAGGCTTTCGTATGCCGTGAGTTTAGGAAGGATAAAGTCTCGTTAAATTACGTTTAAAGGAAGAAAACAAATGCTGAAACTGAAAATCATGGTACTTACACTACTGATTCTAATATTGTTCCTGGCCGGCTGCAGTGCAGATGGCGGCAGAGTGACTGCAAGAGATGTTCTAAAGCAGAATGATAACGCGGATATTTTGAAATATGATGGTTTTATCTACAGTAATGTCACGAACTTGGAATGGTTTGAAAAAGAAAAGGAACGGATTCAAAAGGGTGAGGAAATCGGAAAAATCAAAAAAGTTACGACATCAAGCCTGTTTTTCACAAATTTTTCAGCTACAAAGTTACCTAAAGGAACCGTTTTGTATGATACGAATGACGGGAATAAAGGGACGATTTATGTAGAAACGGAGAATGGCGAGGCCATGTATTATATTCAGTTACTTGAAGGGTAGAATCGTCTGTTTTTTTAAGGAATGTACACCCCACTTTTTAAGTGAATTTCTTTTATAATAGCTTCCAGAACGTCAACAGCTACCACAGTAGGCTAAAAAGGATTTAAGGGTGTTGCAACGAAGTATCTTAATAATTATCTTACTTGGTTACAAGTTTTAAAAACTATTTAACACCAAAGAAATGACGTTAACATAAAAGACTTGATAATTAAAGGAAATCTAATACCAAATATAGAAACTTATAATACACTTACGTCATCAAATATCGTGATATAACAAGTGCAGCTTCTTCAACGAAGCATTAAGAGTGAAATATAAAGGGGATAGTGGATTTAGAGATGAATATAACCTTTAACAAAGATGCATTTAAAGATCTCACCTTATATACAGAAAAAGTAAGAAGAGATATGAATGCATCAGGTTCTGCATTGGTTATTATGAAAGATAATAAAATAGTACACGAGTGGTATTCTGGAAGGCACCATTATGAGCAAGGTGCAATACAGATAAATAGCAATTCAAGATTCAATGTATATTCCGTTAGAGTTACTTATATTGGATTTGCCATTGCATTAGCTATATATGAAGGCTTATTAAACCTGGATGATAAATTAAGTGACTATTTAGATGATGAATATAATAAAGACATCCTTGGAGAGGCAACAATCAGACATTTATTAACAAGATGTACTGGTCTAAAATTTGAAAATAGAACAGTTTACCGTGTCTTTGATCTAGGAACTAACATCGAGGGAAAGAGACCCGAAATATTAGCGAAGATCTTATACAAAGCTACTGGCATGACAGTAAATGAAGTCCTATCAAACAGAGTGTTTAAGCCCTTGAATTGGACAAACACTGGTTGGGTTACTGAAGGGAATAACAATTTAGTCTGTGATATAGATACGTTAAAGAATTATCCAACATTAAGAATTGGCTCAAATATAGGTGATGAAAGAAATCTTTATGTAAGTGCCAAAGAATTAGCATTTTGGGGTAATTTACATTTAAACAAAGGGATATTTGAAAATAGGTCAATACTTCCACAAGAAATATTTGAACTAACTACTACGGTGCAAAGCCCTAATTCCTTACCCCATCAACTTCCGAAATTCGGGTTTCTATGGTGGGTGAAAGATGGTGATATATCTGTTGATTACAATGAATTAGGTTCAGAATTACCCGCAGGTTCCTACCAAATACTTGGGGCATCTGGATGTTCCTGTACTGTCATTCCCGAATATAATGCAGTGGCCGTTAGAATGTACAATAGTTTAAATGCATACGAGAAATTAGGGTTCGATTTTATAAAAGATATTCAAATGTTTGACAACCTGGTTAGTTCGAATCTAAAAAACTTATAGAGTGGCAGCTATTGTAGTAACGGGGCGTTAAACAAAACAAACGATTAGGCTGTCATTATATGGCAGCCTAATTAAATAGTATAATCAACATTAAACTAACACAGCTTTTTTAATAAAAGAGGGGGATGAAATGTCTCGATATTTTTGGCATTACTATGATTATTTCTGGTTCTCTCCTTCTAATCATTGCCTATGGAAAGGAAACAGGGGATGCTGAACAATCATTGGTCATCGCATATTCCTTCCTGATATTTGCCTTTATTTACATAGTGTATAAAGTGATACGTAAGCCGTAATTGCTTTAGGAAAAAACATAAAAGATAAAACAAATCTGAATGTCAAGTTAAACATTAAAAATCAAAAGGGTGAAGAGATAAAGAGTGTGAAAGTAATATCTGAAAGACGCAATGAATGGAGCTTTGTTTTCACATCTGGGGACCTTTAAGTGGATATCAGGGAATGAAGTGGCACTCATCAATGCTGGGAAAACGAAACAATGGACTGTTAAAGTTTAATATTCCTATGGGTTATTGTACTTTTATGGTGGTATGTTAGATGGGAGATTTTTTTATGAAGAAGTGGGTTGTCCCAATTTTGATCATTTTTTTTGCAATGATTTATATCTATCAACAGAATCCAATGGTTACAGGACAAGCTATAGTCCACTCAGTTGAACTTTTACAAAAGTCATCAGAAGAATGGGGAGATTCTACTCCTACCCTGGATTTGAGCGAGTTAGAAGGACTCCCACCTGATAGCGTTGAAGCAACACTAAATTCAAGGCAGGGACTTTGGTATAAACTCTTAAATAGAAAGCAATGGGAGGTCAATATAAAATTAAAAGGTCATGAACCAACAGTTGTTTTCGATGCAACCACTGGCAAATTGATTGGCCTTTATGGACCCTTGAATTAAATATAAAACCCGAATTAATCATTTGAAAGCGGGAGAATTTACCACTTTATTTAAAATCTAATAAGCATAATAATTAATCTTGCGAACAGATTTACATCTTAGGAATGATGTATTTAAATGGAATTAGTATTCATTTCAATTTTTTTAATAGTATTGGGTATAGTTTGTATATTGACGGCAATCTTCATTAAAAAAAAGGACCTTAAAGAGGTGGGTCCAGGTGTACCAACAAATGTTTTCGAGTTTTTCTTCCTGATAATTTTCATGCTATTCCCATCAATAGTAAAGAGAATATTGATATTCATATTGGGATTAGGATTTATAGCAGGAGCCTTTTTCCTGTTAACCTCTTAATTCATTAATAAACAAGATGATGCGTTGATCCAAGAAGGATTGACGTTTTTTTTGTTACCTTTTTAGTTGAAGGAACTTGTGCCCGTACAAAGGATTGGAATTAGGAATCAGGGTAACAAGATAGGTGAACTTATGCCCATGAAAGACCGGAAATAGGAATCACGGTAACAAGATGGAGGAACTTGTACCCGTGAAGGAGGGAAATCAGGAATCACGGTAACAAGATGGAGGAACTTGTGCCCGTGAAAGACCGGAATTAAGATTCACGGTAACAAGATGGGTGAACTTGTGCCCGTGAAAGAGGAAAATCAGGAATCACAGTAACAAGATAGCGAAACTTGTGCCCGTGAAAGAGGAAAATCAGGAATCACGGTAACAAGATGGCGAAACTTGTACCCGTGAAAGACCGGAAATAGGTTTCACGTTAACAAGATGGAGAAACTTGTGCCCGTGAAAGACCGGAATTAAGGTTCACGGTAACAAGTGTGGGGAACATGTGCCCAATTGGAGTATTTAACGAAATTTTCGGTAACAAGCCAGCAGGTCCTGTGTATATTGTCATGTTTTATTAAAATAGAAATAACTGCAGTGGCGGAGGGGGCACATCTATGGCGAAGCAAATCGTGTTTTTTGTTTTATCAGTAATCTTCTTGCTTATCTATATAAAAATCTTTGATTATATTTTCTTGTTAATCGAAGCAAGTCTGCTTCCGTATGGTCTACTTCTTTTTATCATTCAGATTTTTTTCTCCATCGTTTTTCTCTTTCCAGCCTCGATCGTGACCACGAGGAAAATCTTTGATGTTATTGAAAATCAGCAGTAACTTAATAAGAAACGAATACATACAAAAAGCTGAACCAGATCATGTTGGTTCAGCTTTACCATGGGAAATCAATCTTCTTCGCCAACTCCGGAAAATCAATAAACGGATTGCGGTTTCCCTGGATATAATAGATGGCCTGGTTCCGGTGCTTTTCATAAAGGGTGGGCGGGAACTCTTCATTCCAGCGGGCGAGCAGCGTGATGTCGACCTTCTTTTTGAATTCTTTTTTTACTCTTTTCGGATATCTCAGGAAAAAATAAAGCATCGCCCGGGCGGAAGCTCCTTTGCCATGCTCAGGTTCAAACTCGAATCCTGTCGTGACGCCGCAGTTATTCTGAATCGGTTCATTTTCCGATTCAGGGTTATAAAAATCAAAGTCGGCAAACGGGTAGTTGGAACGGGAGATGTTGCAATCAGGTTCGCAGACAAACAGGTGATGCAGGTCGCCCTTCATCGGTTCAGCGCCCTCGAACCAGGACTGGGGCACAATGTGCTCGGTGTTCATTTTAAAATGATCCTCAAATACCTTCAATTCCTTGATTGAATCAAAGCCATTCACCTGGATTTTCCGGGAACGCCTTCTAAACTCATCATACTTCTCTCTTAGTGTTTCATTATCCTCAATAAGCAATGACTCAGGATTCTTCATCTGGCTGGAATAGATACTCTTAGCAGATCCATCAGGATATAAATCGACCCAGGTGTACAAATACAAATCCTTGGCCAGGAAGTAGGGGAGCTGGTTTTTATGGGACTGGAATATGATCGTATGGAATTTATAAAACAGAGCCAGACCGGACAAGTCCAGATCCTGAGCACCGCGGTAATAATTCTTGATATCCAGCTCATCCTGATCAGGGTCATAATATAGCTGCTGATTACTTTGGATGTCGCGGCGATTCTCCTTCAGGATCGTCAGCAGCTTTTTCAGGTCGAGTGAATCGTATTTATGGTCCCATCGTTCCTGTTGCCGTAGTTTTTTATATTTTGACATAACGAACTCCTCATTCTCGTCATCGTATCCCTATTTTACCCTTTAAAAGATTGTCCTTCAAAGACATTGGAGATAAAAATGCCCGAACAAGAAGTCGTACCGAGATTTCCTTTTAACATAAGTCTCAATTGATTAACTCAAGAATCATTTCCTTGTTTCTCTCTGAAAATACTTTATTGTGAGATGACACCATTGCAGAATGGGAGGCTGCCGGTTCGATGAACTGTTTAGCCTTATTGACCGCATTGGCTGCATCCTGGAATGTGCCGGCAATCAAATTCAATTTGCCTTCATGTTTTAAAATATCTCCTGCAGCAAACATACCAGGTACGGATGTTTCGCTCGTAGGAGTCCCATCAATGTAAAAGCCATCAATCATCCTTGGTTCCAGCTCGCTTTTCTCGAGCAAGGAAGCATCCTGATCAAATCCATGGTTGACCAGAACATCATCAACAGGAAGGTGGAGAACTTCATCGGTAGACTGATTGGTTATTTCGACTTCAGCAATGGATGTCCGGCTTTCATCTGCAATTAAATTGGTAAGGCAAGATTGGAATACACATTCCACAGTGCTGTTCATCAGTTGGGTCACTTGTGATTCATGGCCGGAGAAACATTCTCTCCTGTGCACCAGATAGATCTTTTTTGCAACCGGTTCTAACGCATTGGCCCAGTCGATGGCCGAATTGCCTCCGCCAGAAATGACAACTGTACGATTTTTGAAATACTTAAGAGAATTAACCATGTAGTGGAGGTTTGATACCTCGAATTTTTCGGCACCTTCAAGCTTCAGCTTTTGGGGCTTCAGGATTCCACTACCAATGGCAACGATGACTGATTTTGAATAATGGATTTTTCCAGAAGCAGCTTTTATCAAAAATGTATCCTGTTCCTTGCTTATGGATTCAATTTTTTCATTCAAGACAACTTCTGGGTTAAACGTCATCGCTTGTTCTTTCAACTGTTTAATCAAATTTGCGCCTGTAATAGGGCCGATGCCGCCTACATCCCAGATCACTTTTTCCGGATAGACATGAATCTTCCCACCAAGGTCTGACTGCGCCTCAATGATCTTAGTCTTCATTTCACGCAAGCCAGCATAAAAAGCTGAATATAATCCGGCAGGCCCGCCGCCAATAATCGTAATGTCATAGATTTCAATGTTATCCATCGGAAACACTCCTCAATTGTGTTGTGTAAATCGTGAATGTATACGGTACCAAAATGGTGTGAAAATGAATAGTTCACAAATCTGTCATTGACTGAATAAAATAATAGCTTTATAGTATTCATTGTAACCGACACTGATAATCATTATCAACGAGAAATTGAAAAACTTTGGAGGAATGATGATGGTCCGCTTATACACAGACCAATTAAAAGTGGGATATGGGGAACGGACAATCGTGAATGACCTGACTTTGGAAATCCCTGATCAGCAAATCACAATTATCATCGGCCCTAATGGGTGCGGAAAATCGACTTTGTTGAAATCGATGTCACGAATCATTCCGCATCAATCTGGCTCTATATTCTTGGATGGGTCAAGTATCTCAAAAGAAGATACGAAAACCCTGGCAAGAAAGATGGCTATTCTTCCCCAGACCCCCGAAAGCGCAGCCGGCCTGACGGTAGGGGAATTAGTCTCATATGGACGTTTTCCTTATCAAAAGGGGTTCGGAAGGCTGACGAAAAAGGATATCGAAACCATTGATTGGGCCCTTGAAGTAACGGGAACGGCGAGTTACAAATACGAGCCTGTCGATTCATTATCCGGCGGACAGCGACAGCGTGTATGGATCGCCCTCGCCCTTGCACAGGAAACAGAAATGATTTTCCTTGATGAACCGACCACCTATCTGGATATGGCACATCAGCTTGAAATCCTTGAGCTGCTGCAAAAGCTGAACAAAGAGCAGGGCCGGACAATCGTGATGGTGCTTCATGACTTAAACCATGCCGCAAGATTTGCCGACCACCTGGTTGCCTTAAAAGCCGGTAGCATCGTGAAAACGGGATCAAGTGTAGAGGTCATCAAAAAGGAAGTACTCAGGGAAGTTTTCCAGATTGACGCTGAAATCGGGAAAGATCCGCGTACGAATAAACCAATTTGCATCACGTACAACTTACTAAAAGGAGAAGAAGACAATGAAGAAATTACTTATGCCATTCCTGCTTATGCTGGTGCTTGTTCTTAGTGCTTGCGGCGGAGAAGAAAAGCAAGAAAATTCTGGTGGGAAAAAGGAAGAAGATAAGCCTCAAACAATTACCTATGAGTCTGAAAATGGCCCAGTTGAAGTACCTGCGGATCCAGAGAGAGTCATCGTTCTTTCTTCCTTTGCCGGAAATGTCATGGCTCTAGATGTGCCAATCGTGGGAGTTGACTCATGGTCAAAAATGAATCCGCGCTTTGAAAAATTGCAGGAAGTCGAAGAAGTGACAGATGAAAACCTTGAGAAGATCATTGAACTAAATCCAGATCTGATCATTGGTCTATCAAATATCAAGAATGTCGATAAGCTAAAAGAAATTGCGCCAACTGTTACTTTTACCTACGGAAAGCTAGGTTATCTTGAGCAGCATTTGGAAATCGGCAAGGTTTTAAATAAAGAAAAAGAAGCCCAGGAGTGGATCGATAACTTTAAGGCTGACTCAAAAGCTGCAGGTGAAGAAATCAAAGCTAAAATCGGTGCAGACGCAACTGTCTCTGTCATCGAAAACTTTGACAAAGAACTATACGTATTCGGTGATAACTGGGCGAGAGGAACAGAAATCCTGTATCAGGAAATGGGTCTCAACATGCCTGAAAAAGTAAAAGATGCGGCACTTGAGCCTGGTTACTATGCGATTTCGCCTGAAGTACTGTCTGAATACGCCGGTGATTATGTTGTATTCAGCAAGAATGCTGAGGGAGATACTTCCTTCCAGCAAACAGAGACTTATAAAAATATTCCTGCCGTAAAGAATAATCGTGTATTCGAAGTGAATGCGAAGGAATTCTATTTCAATGATCCTTTAACACTTGAATATCAGTTGGAATTCTTTAAAAAATCATTCTTGGAACAATAATAATGCAGCAGGAGGAATTCTTTTATGGAATTCCTCTTCTTGCTATCAGAAAGATGAGATGCAAATGATAAACCCAAACAGCTCGCTTCCCATGCTCATAAAGTTCGTTGCAGGTGTACTCGTCCTGGCTGCCAGTTTCATGACGGCAATGGTTTTCGGGGCGGCTGACACGACCATCAAAGAGATTTGGCTGGCGCTTACTTCGACAGTTAAAACAGATACCATCACCATGATCAGGGAAATCCGCCTGCCTCGGGAGGTTGGCGCCATTTTCGTCGGCGCTGCCCTTTCGGTAGCGGGTGCAATCATGCAGGGCTTGACGAGAAACCCGCTCGCTGATCCGGGACTGCTTGGGCTCACGGCTGGTGCCAATGCTGCACTTGCTTTGATTATGGCGCTCAGTCCTGGAGCTGGTTATCTTGCCATCACGATTGCTTGTTTTATCGGGGCAGCAGTTGGTGTCATGCTTGTTTTTGGTATTGGCGCGTTAAAAAAAGGCGGATTCTCTCCGCTACGGATCGTATTGGCCGGAGCTGCGGTCTCGGCTTTTTTGTTCGCAGTAGCCGAAGGAATCGGCCTCTATTTTAAAATTTCAAAAGATGTCTCGATGTGGACAGCCGGAGGCCTGATGGGAACTTCATGGACACAGCTGAAAATCATCGTGCCTTTCATTCTGATTGGTATGCTGGTTGCTTTTTACCTGTCGAGGCAATTGACGATTTTGAGCTTGTCTGAAGAAGTAGCAGTGGGACTTGGGCAAAAGACTAACTTAATTAAATTGGTATTATTCATTGTTATTGTTTTGCTGGCAGGGTCAGCTGTGGCTCTAGTTGGGAACATGGCCTTTATCGGACTGATGGTCCCGCATATTGTCAGGATGATTGTCGGCACAGATTATCGATTTGTCCTGCCGATGTCTGCCTTATTCGGAGCTTCGTTCATGCTGATTGCAGATACACTCGGCCGGACAATCAATGCTCCTTATGAAACACCAATTTATGCGATCATTTCCATTCTCGGATTGCCGTTCTTCCTGTTCATCGTCCGTAAAGGGGGGAAGAGCTTCACATGATCCATCCATCCATTATTAAGAAACAAAGAATCATAGTTGCGACTTTATTCATTTTAATTGTGTTAACCATGGCTGCTAGTCTTGGCCTTGGTTATTCTTCCGTTTCGTATGACCGGATTTTGCCAACGTTATTCGGAAATGGCACTTTTAAAGAAGAGTTTGTCTTGTTTGAAATTAGACTTCCCAGGATCATTGTAACGCTCCTTGCAGGAATGGCACTAGCCATTTCGGGGGCGATTTTACAAGGATTGACCCGCAATGATCTGGCAGATCCGGGAATCATCGGCATCAATTCAGGAGCAGGCCTGGGAATTGCCGTATTCTTTCTCTTCTTCCCAATTGATGCAGCATCGTTTGCCTATATGCTGCCATTGGTTGCGTTTGCTGGTGCTTTGCTGACGGCTGTTCTCATTTACTTATTTTCTTATAAAAAGGGAATCGGGCTTCAGCCTGTAAGACTGATTCTTGTAGGAATCGGGTTTTCGATGGCACTATCCGGAGCAATGATTGTCATTATTTCCGCAGCGGAAAGACAAAAAGTTGACTTTATCGCCCGCTGGCTTGCCGGCAATATCTGGGGAACAGACTGGCCGTTTATTTGGGCGCTTTTGCCATGGTTGATCATCCTTATTCCTTTTACGCTCTATAAAGCAAACAGATTAAACCTGTTAAGCCTGAGCGATCCTGTCGCGATCGGTGTAGGTGTATCGATTGAAAAGGAAAGGGTCATCCTGCTTTTGACAGCCGTAGCCCTGGCAGCTTCTGCCGTGTCGGTAACAGGCGGAATCGCCTTTATCGGATTGATGGCTCCTCATCTCGCAAAAGCGCTGATCGGTCCTAGAAACCAATTGTTCTTGCCAATTGCAATATTGATTGGGGGATGGCTATTGCTGTTCGCTGACACCATTGGCCGCAATGTCCTTGAACCTGAAGGAATCCCGGCTGGAATCATGACTGCATTAATTGGGGCACCTTATTTTGTGTACTTGCTTTTACGAAAATAGATAAACATGCTGTCGGGCAATTCTGCCGGCAGCTTTTTTATTTCCGCAAGATGGGAAAGGTTCAAATGCAATAAGTATTAATCTAAGGAGTATAATTTCTTGGGAGTGTTGGTACTTGTGAGAAGATAAAATGTGTAATCGTCTGGCCATAAGGATTAACTTCTTCTATGAATTTTAGGCAATTGAAGTAAAGAAAAGTTCCATTGCCCCAGATTTTTAGACCATTAGATTGGAATTTCATATTTCTTTCAGATAGAATTGAACTAATTCACAATATTAAGGGAGTCTTATAATGGTCAATTCTAACCATCAGATAAAAGTGAACAAAAATGAGTTTGTTTGGAACAGCCAGGAGGGGGAGCTGACATTCGATGGTGCTCCTGCTTTGCTTTTTTGGGATTCAGCGATCGAGCTGTTTTTAAATACGATTGAGGAAATTTCCGGGAGTGATGTATCGAAGACCGTCTATGAAGTTACCGGGTTTCGTATGGGGAAGCTTGTGAGCTCCTATTACGAAGGCAGAACAGACGTGGTCCAGCTGTTGAGTGAATATAGTGATATATACAAAAGTGCTGGTTGGGGAGTCGCTGAGATTCAAGAGTACTCTTATGAAGAGAAACGTGCTGTCGTAAGAATACGGAACAGCTGGGAACATCGAATCTTTAAAATGACTGGTAAAAATGAGGCTGGTGTCCTGCTTCCAAGTCATTGGGCAGGTATTTTTAGCGGGCTTTTCAAGCAGGATATGTGGTATAAAATGGTGAAAAGCCAGCAGGAAGGCCATGAATATGATGAGGTGGAGATTTTCCCTTCATCCGTGACTATTTCGCAAAACATCCATGAGCTAGCCAGAAAGAAAGAACAGGAAAGTATCATAGAACTGGAGCAAAAAGTAGAAGCACGAACGAAAGAGCTTAACTCTCTCGTTCAGGAGCTTAGCTCTCCAGTCATCCCAGTCTTGAATGGGATTCTGGTCATACCGCTGATTGGACAATATAACGAAGAGCGGATCAGCAGCATGATGGAAAAAGCCTTAGTTGAACTCACGAGGCTGAAGGCAAAATACTTATTGATCGATTTAACTGGTATAAAGCATGTTGATCCTTACACGATCCATGGTATTCAAAAGCTGATCCAATCTGTTCGCCTGATTGGCGGCCAATGCTTTATCGTCGGAGTATCCGCGGAACTTAGCATCCAAATCTTAAGTTCAAACGTGAACCTTGAGCACATTCAATCCTTTTCGAGTCTGCAGCAGGGCGTGGAATATGCCATCCAGCAGAATGGATATGAAATGGTTAAAAAGCAATAATTAGTACCAGCTGGACCGGGAAATTACTGGTCCAGCTTTTTGCTGGAATGAAACTTTTTTCGTTTTAGGACATATGTCCTTCCCGAGCAGGTTCGTTGTGTCATTTAATTATTACAAACATAAGGTTTGGGGAGAGAGAAATGAAAGGTTTGATTTTTGCTTTATTAGGGGGAGCTTTTATTACGCTGCAGGGTGTAGCCAATGCGAGAATCAGCCAGGATATTGGTACATGGCAGACAGCTTCGCTTACACAGTTTACCGGATTTTTGACTGCATTGTTGGTCTTGATTTTTTTCACAAAGGGACAGTGGCAGGGATTAAGGAAAGTGAAGCCTCTATATTTGATTGGCGGGCTGTTTGGAGCAATTGTTGTCTTTGGAAACGTAAAGGCGATCCATTACATTGGTGTAACATTAACGGTTTCTGCAATGTTGATTGCCCAGCTGGGAATGACCTTCTTGATTGACCGCAACGGATGGTTCGAGGTAAAAAAGCAAAAAATGAGGGTGCCTCAGCTGGTTGGTATTACAATGATGATAGTCGGCGTGGTCATCCTGGGCTGGTAATCGAAAAAAGGCAGGGAAAGCTGTATGACAGAAATCAATGCAACTGAACAGATAGAAAGGTATTTGCGGTCTTACAAGGTTGAAACATTATTTACGGACGAAATCATCCCTTACTTAAACTTATTCGAATTTGAAAAAGGCGAACAGATTTGCTCACAGGGTGAGCCTGTTGAGTACCTATATATATTGGTTAAGGGGAAAGTGAAGATTTTCACCACTTCAGAAGAGGGCAAGACATTGATTCTTTCCTTTAAAACTCCAATAGAAGTCATTGGTGATATTGAATATGTGCAGGAAATCGACACGATCAATACGGTTGAGGCTGTTTCTTCGGTTGTCATGATCGGAGTCCGGCAAACTGTAGTGCGAAGATTTCTAAAAGACCACTCACCATTCCTGCAATTTTTGTTAAAAATCATTGCGAGGAAATTCTATATCAAATCCCAATTCATGCGCCATAACATCCTCTACCCGGTGGAAACCCGGTTAGCGAGCTATCTCGTGTCTGTCGCTTATGATGAAAACGAAGCGCTCGTCAATGGGAAGGTCAGTACATCGAACCTGACCGATATTGCCAATTTAATTGGAACCAGCTATCGGCATCTTAATAGAGTCATTAAAGATTTCTGTATAAAAGGCATGGTGGAGCGGAATAACGGAGCAATCGTAATCAAGGATCTTGAGGGATTGAAGTCCCTGGCTAAGGAAGATCTTTATGAGTAAAAATTTGGAGGAAATACTATGCTATTAGGCTTACTATTTGCGATAATTGCCGGCACGCTTGTTGGCATGCAGAATATTTTTAACAGCAAGGTCAATGAAAAAGCGGGCTCATGGACGACTACGACATTAGTATTGGGGCTGGGTTTTCTAGCATCCTTCATACTTGGCCTGTTTTTTGAAGGTGGTCGAATGTTCGATCTGCAGCAAATGAAAGGTTGGTACTGGTTCAGTGGCTTGCTCGGAATCGGGGTCATTGCTGGCTTAGTACAGGCGATAAAATTCCTTGGACCGACCTTTGCAATATCCATTGTATTGACTTCACAGCTTGGGTTCGCATTATTGTTGGATTCATTAGGCTGGATGGGATTGGAGAAGGTGCCTTTTACATGGCAGCAATTGCTTGGAGTACTTGTTATAACAGCAGGAGTGATCGTCTTTAAATGGAGCGAAGGTAGTGAAGAAAAGGTTGATGTTATCACTTCCGAGCTCAATAAAAAAGCTGAAGTATCATAAGGGACAATCTTTCGCGGCAGCTCGCTAACTGCCGTTTTTTTATGTTTGGTGTGGTTAAAATTATATGTAAGCACTTAAACGTGGTATAATCTTAAAAAACAAAAAAGGAACATTTTATAGGAGCTGAATTTGTGAATTCCATCGAAAGATTTTCTAAATACCTCATCGATCATGCAGAGACGATCAGTAAGGAAATTACAGATTATAATGTGAAAAAGCTTGAAATCACTCTGCCTGAAGAAATCATCCAGCAATCAATAAACACAAACAAAGCTCTTATGGAATTTCTCGGTGAAACACTGAACCTATCTAAAGAAACAGTGGCAGAGAAATTTATTGAGTGGTATAAAGTTCGACAAGCAAACAGACGCGAATATCAATTCAGCCATGAAGAACTCGCGAGTATCCTCAAGCCATATGGAGAAACTAGGCTGCAGCTTATTGAAATGATGACGAAATTTTCAATCGGAGAGGGGCTTTCCACAGAAGAAGTTGTATTCGTCAATAACCGACTCAGCTACCTGCTTGATTTGGGTATTACGGAAACAATGATAGAGCGGGAAATGCTTGCTATTGAAGAGAACAAAATGAATCAAAAGATGATTACAGAGCTGTCATCCCCGATTGTTCCGCTCGCAGAGGACATGGCCATCCTGCCATTGATCGGCGAATTCGATTACGAACGCAGCGACCATATCATGACACATGTAATTCCAAAGATCAGTGAACTCAGAATCAAAAACCTGATTATCGACTTTTCTGGAATTGCGATGATTGATGCAGAAATTGCAGCGAGAATTTTCAATATCAATAAAGTCCTGAGATTGATTGGGATCGAGACGATGCTGACAGGCATTCGCCCTGAACTCGCAGTAGATGTCATCAACACAGGTGTCGATTTCTCTAGGTTGAACACCTATGGAACCGTGCAGCAGGCGATATTGGCTCATGAAAAATAAATAAGACAGGAAAACACGGCAGTTTGACTTGATTACTGCCGTGCTTTTTTGTGATGTTAGTCATTCGAGAATACTAATCCCATTTTTTCATTTTGATCAAGAAATATTTGTTATCAACATTTATTTTGGATAAAAAAATAAAATGTTGTAGTGCTCTTGGATATATATATAGCAATGAGTTGGCAAGGAATAAACTCACTTTTGCAGCAGGTATATGAACATTAGAAGATAAGGTGGTTAACAACAGTGGGAAGAGCGGAGAGAAGGCGGCAAAGGCAGTCGTCAAGCAGGATATGGAGCGAATTTAATACAAAAAGTACGAAGTATAAAATTTTTGGTATTGGTATCGGTTTGCTCCTTTTGGGGCTTCTTGTGCTAAATATTTTGATTTGGACCAGTGACGTCAGCAAGCTTGAAGATCCGGCTCCACAGCCGACGATCATTTATGATCAAAATGATGCTATAGCAAGCAAGGTGGCCGTTTCAAACATTGAAGGAGTAAGCATCGACCAAATTCCGGAACATCTGATACATGCTGTCATTTCTACGGAGGACCAAAGATTTTATAAGCATGATGGAATTAACTATTTTGCGATCGCTAAAGCCTTCATGCAAAATACGTTAGAAGGAGAAATTGTTGCTGGGGGCAGCACTCTGACCCAGCAGCTGGCGAAAAATGCTTTTTTAACACAGGAACGCACTTATACAAGGAAATTTAAAGAACTGATTTTTACGAAAAAAATCGAACGAAAATACTCCAAAGAAGAAATTATGGAACGGTACTTAAACCAGATTTATTTTGGTGAAGGCGCTTGGGGCATACAGCGGGCAGCACAAACGTACTTTGGCAAGGATGTTAGTGAATTGACTTTAGGTGAATCAGCGATGATTGCAGGTTTGATTAAAGCTCCCTCGCATTTATCTCCTTTCAAAGACATGGATAAGTCTGTTGAGCGGAGAGATATCGTTTTATCGTTAATGGAAAGTGAAGGATATATCAGTCAAAAGGAGCTGGAAGAAGCGAAGGAACAGCAAATTGTCCTGCAAGGCAAGAAGATTGATGAGTATAAAGGAAAATACCCTTATTACGTTGACCATATTATTGAAGAAGCAATAAAGAAGTATGGCCTTACTGAAAACGAAATTCTATCTGGCGGTCTGCGAATTTATACTGAAATGAATCCTGAAATACAGGCTGCCGTTGAAGAAGTCTATAAGGATAATAGTATGTTTCCAGCCAGCAAATCAGATCAGCTGGTCCAGAGTGGAGCCGTTTTTATCACTCCACAGACAGGCGGGATAGCAGCGATTGTTGGCGGCAGAGGAGAACATACCTTTCGCGGGTTTAATCGTGCAACACAGCTGAAGCGGCAGCCGGGTTCTGCTATGAAGCCTTTGGCCGTATATACGCCTGCATTGGAGCAAGGCTACGATATGTTTGATGTGCTGAAGGATTCTCCTATTAATATAGATGGATATCAGCCAATGAATTATGATAAGCAGTTCCGTGGAGAGGTTACCATGTACGATGCGATGGTGAACTCCTATAATGTACCGCCCGTCTGGCTTCTTGACAAAATGGGGATTAAGTATGGAATCAATGCAGTAGAACGTTTTGGGATTGAATTAGAGGAAAAGGACCATAAGCTCGGATTGGCACTGGGCGGAATGGATAAAGGAGTATCTCCATTATTAATGGCACAAGCCTTTTCTGCTTATCCTAATAAGGGGACGATGGTGCAGGCCCATTCCATTAAACGAATAGAGGATGCTGAAGGAAACCTTATTGGCAGATGGAATAATAACGCAATCAGAGTAACGGATGAGAAGGTTGCTGATAAAATAACTTACATGCTTCGAGGGGCTGTCCAGGAAGGTACAGGCAAAAATGCAGGAGTCGATGGCTGGGAAATTGCCGGTAAAACAGGAACAACAGAAACTCCTTTTGGGAATAACGAGGGAACCAAGGATCACTGGTTCGTTGGATACTCACCCGAAATTGTCGGAGCTGTCTGGATGGGCTATGACAAGACAGATGAAAAGCACTATTTAACAGAATCAAGCAGCTCCACGGTTACAATTTTATTTAAAGAAATCTTCTCCAAGTCTATTAATCAATTTTCGCAAAATCAATTTAGTTTGGCTTCGATCGAAAAGCAGATTAATGACCAGAAGAAAAAGGAAGAGGAGAGAAGGGAAGAAGATAAGAAGAAGAGAGAGAAAGAGGAGGATAAGCGAGAGAAAGAACAGGAAAAGAAAGGGAAGAAGCGAGACGAAGAAGAAAAGAAGAGAGAGAAAGAGGATGAGAAACGCGAGGAAGAAGAAGAGAAGCGAGAGAAGGAACAAGAAAAGAGAGAGAAGGAAGAGGAGAAAAAGCGGGAGAAAGAAGAAAAAAAAGATGACGATTAGAAGCAAAGGGTTGCGAACCCTTTGCTTTTTTGGAGAAATGCGGGAGAGTCCATGTTGAAAAAACCATTGCAACAAAAGTATTGGTCTATCACATACTTCTGAAAAATAAATTCATCTAAACGGAACTTTTTTACATATTTGTTCGTATTAGGTAATGAGGTGAAAATTATTGAATTATAGACTAACATTGTCATTGTCTCTGCTTTTATCATGCGTTCTTTTGTTTGTCACAGGCTGCTTTGCAACTGATAAGCCATTATCTAAGGATCCGAACATCACGGCCCTTCAGACAGTTTTAGAGCATCAGTTCACGGGACCGGACCCTGAATTTATTGAGGGATCGGACAATATCGAAAAACTTGAACAATATTATGAAAAACGGTATAAGCCCTATTTTACAGAAGAAAGGTACAATAGCTTCATTTCTACCTCAGCTTACCAATATATCCTTGTCGCTCTTAATAATGATAAGCAAATAAAGATGGATAAAGTAAAGGTTGAAAAGGATGAAGATACTTACACCTTTAAAATGACCGTATTGTACGGCAAGGAAGATAGCAGTCAAAATTCTGCTGAGGTTACAGGCAGAGCTAAATTCAACAATGAAGGCAAAATCACTAGTATTCAATACTTGAATGATGATGGATTGTCTGAAAAGTTGAGTAACTAAAGAAGGAAGTCTGTAATATGAATCACAGAGTGAGGTGCACTGTAATGAGTGCATCTCTTGTTTTGATTAAATTTCTTTAGATACGAACTATAGAGACTGCTGCTCCTTATAACTGTGTAACGAATACATACTAAAGGTAATTCATGGGGAAAGTATTTTTAGTATATCTTTCGTGGAGGTTACTTATGGAGGGAAAAGGAAACCAGATCAGGCTGACAGCAGGTGAGATTGCTCAACTTTGGATTCAATACTTAAATGATAGCGCCAGCATATGCGTTCTTTCGTATTTTTTAGAAAAAGCTGAGGATGAAGAAATTAAGCCTTTAATTCAATTTTCCTTAGAGTTATCTCAATCACATATTCAAAAAATCACGACGATTTTAACAGAGGAAAAAAATGTCGTTCCTTATGGTTTTAGTATAAAAGAGGATGTTGACTTAACTGCTCCCAGGCTTTATTCAGACGGCTTTGTACTAAATTTTCTAAACCAGATGGCTAAGGTTGGACTTACATCCTATGCTGGCAGTGTATCAGCATCAGTAAGAGACGATATAAAAACCTATTATATGGACTGCCTTACCGAAACGATGAATTTATATAAAAAATCAACTGATTTATTATTGTCAAAAGGATTGTTTTTCAGGTCTCCCAGTATGCCTAATTTAGAAAAGGTTGAATTTGTGAAAAAGCAATGGTTTATTTTAGATGTGTTTGGCGAGAAAAGACCTTTGATAGCAGCAGAAGTAGATCATTTATTTGCTAACCTCCAAAGAAACGCATTGGGAGTTGCTACACTTACTGGATTCAGTCAGGTTGCACAAAATAAAGATGTGAAGCAATTCTTTTTAAAAGGGTTAGAAATTGGGAATAAACATATAAAATTATTCAGGGCTAAGTTAGAGGAAAGTAAACTCCCTGCTCCTATGGGTTGGGATTCAGAAATAACAAATAGTACATCGTATACATTTTCTGATAAACTTATGATGTTCTTTACATCTGGTTTGATATCTTTGAGCGTGGGCTTTTACGGTACAGCCACCAGTCAAAGTCCCAGAGGTGATATTGGGGCGATGTATAACAGGCTATCAATGGAAGTTCAGATGTATTCTGAAGATGGAGCTAATATTATGATTAAAAATGGCTGGTTGGAACAGCCGCCAATGGCATCGGATAGAGACGAATTAGTAAGGCGAAAAAATTAATTGTAGAACGTTTCAAAGTCCTTCTGTTGTTTGCATAAGGACTTTTTTTGTGTTTTTCAGGATTTTGCAAGTATGTACGGAAGGTACTACTAATTATACTTTTAAACCAATTACGATTAGTTTTTTGTGTTTGCCACAATTTCAAGAAGGGAACTTCTATTATGTAGGTAGTAATGGGAGGGACGCAGGTTATATGATGGTAAACAAAACAAAGGCGAAAAACGTGGTCCTTCCAATCCTTTTGGTTGCTGCAGGCTTAGGAATATCGATTGCCTTTCTCTACTTATTTGCTGAGCTGGCGGAAGAAATGCTGGAATCCGAGGTTAAAAGGTTTGATGAAAGCATTATTCAATTCTTTTATCATATAGAAAATGATGTGTTAGATATGATCTTGTTTATTTTTACTGAGTTGGGTTCCGTCTGGTTCCTATCCATTTTCTCGATCATAATCATTTCATTCCTATGGATTAAAAAGAAAGACAAATGGAGCATCCTCTTTTTCATTATCGGCATAGGCGGTGGAGGCCTCCTGACCAAACTGTTGAAATACTATTATGGAAGGGAACGCCCTTCAATCGATGAAACTATTGACGCCATCGGCTACAGTTTTCCAAGCGGCCATTCCATGGGGTCTTTGATATTTTACGGATTCCTGAGTTATTTACTGTTCCGTTCCAGCCTCCGAAAAACAATCAAGTGGATGGCACTTTGCATATGTGGTGTGCTGATTATATTCATTGGAATCAGCAGGATTTATCTAGGAGCCCACTATCCAAGTGACGTCATCGCCGGCTATCTGGCAGGAGGCATTTGGCTTATCCTCTGTATTCTTGCGTTAGAATATGTAAAGTGGAGGAGTGCTTTGCAACGAAAACCGATAAAGGCATTTAAGGAGTTTATTGGGAAGCAGTTGAGCAGCAGGGTTTAGGAGACAGGAAGGTACAAGTGCTAGAAATTATCCGAAGTAGATGAAACTTCAGACAAGATCAGCTGAAAAAGCAGAAGGTTGTTCAAATCTATTACAACCTCCGAGAAAACACACTAATAGATATGCGAACATACATTCTCGTGGTATACTTATATTTGTACAGCAAATGCGGGGTGGGCAGCGGCCATTCCTCACTTTCTTAGGAAAGGGGGTGCCGCTGATGGTTACGTACGAAGCAATGAACATGATGATTAGTTTTGCCACATTAGTCATTGCCGTAATCGCATTAGGTATTTCTGCAAACAAAAAGAAATGACCTACCCTGCAACGCCCATTGTTTGAGTAGATCATTTCTTATTCACACTAATGGCCGCTGCACTTCAAGCAGCTTGCTGTTCGTTGAGTTTCCGGTTGCCACCGGAAGCTCTTTTTTAATATATGGACTATATAGTTATATTATAAACATTTTTAAAGCGAAAAGTAAATATTATGGCTTTAACCTGCCGCGATAAGGTGATCATTTTCGGCAGTCAGGTAGGGTATTTCTGTAATTAAAAAGAAATGACCTACCCTGCGCCACCAAATGTTTGAGTAGGTCATTTCTTATTCAACCTATGGCCGCTGTACTTCAAGCAGCTTGATGTACATTGAGTTTCCGGTTGCGGCCGGAAGATCTGTTATATTTATAATATACAATTTTTAATCCTGAAAGGTAAATATCTCGAACGACATGCTTGATTATGGAATCACGTTAGAAAAAAGCAGAAATGCTGATAACCACCTTTGTTGTAGCATATAAATGAGTACAACTATTCTGCTAATGGCAGGTGGATGAAATGAAATTTCAAAAAGGTTTTCAGAATTTGTCAAAGCGGAATATGAATTTTGAGGAGGTCTTCCAGCATATCCTGTCGTTCATTAAAGTGCAGCCAAATGGCAATCACAGATTGATCATTGGCACGGACTCTCAAGTACATAGTTCGTACACTCGTTTCATCACTGGAGTTGTGATACAACGGGAAGGCAAAGGTGTATGGGCATGTTACCGGTCCGTTGATCTAGCAAGGAGAATTGAAACCTTACAGGAGAAGATTTCGTTGGAAACTAACTTCACTCAGGAAGTTGCCTGCATGTTCACTCCGCAAAAGCAAAAACAAATAATCGATCTAATGATTCCATATGTCGAAAAAGGGGCCAATTTCAAAATGGTAGGGCATTTGGACTTGGGACGAGGAACGAAAAACAAAACCAGAATATATGTAAATGAAATGATTAAGCGAATCGAATCAGTCGGGCTAGAAGCACAGATCAAGCCTGATTCATTTGTTGCCTCAAGCTATGCGAACAGGTATACAAAATAGGCGAAGAACCTGCTGCCGGAAGAAAAAACATGTTAGAACCAGATGTAACTGAAGAGTCTGATGTAGTAGTTACGAATAAATTCAAGAAGCAAAGGATGCTCCTTTGCTTTTTGAGTGTGACAGGTTTGCCGGAGCAGAGGCCGAAGCTGTCAAGAAAAGCTTGTTATTGTGACAGTTTTGCTGGAGCCGAGGCTAAAGTTGTTAAGAAAAGCTTGTTATTGTGACAGGTTTGAAGATACAGAGGCTTAAGCTGTCAAGAAAAGCATGTTATTGTGACAGGTTTGCTGGATAAGAGGTCAAAGCTATCAAGAAAAGCTCGTTATTGTGACAGGTTTGCCGGAAAAGAAGCTAAAGCTGTCAAGAAACTGCTGGCATTTCGAAAAAATGAATGAATCAGCCAGCCGACGAACTACTAGAACAGGAGATTAGTTGCTAGTGTATGTACAGTTACGTTAAATAATAGAACAACTCCTGAACTTGGATATATATGCTAAAATATGACTGAGGGGAATGAGATACATGTTAGATAGAATACTAGAGTTGGAATTTTTATATCTTGCTACCTTAACAACTCGTCACGACAGGGATTGGGGTTTTCTATTTTTAAATGAGAATCAGCCTGTATATTATGATGCGAATCATGCACATATTCGCAAACCAGTGGATCATACAGAAAAAGTGGTCGATGAAGTCATATCCTTTTATCAGTCAAAGAATATTATTCCGCGGTTTTACTTATACAATCCCGCTAAACAACCTGCTTTACTGCGCGAATTAAAATCAAAAGGGTTTAAATATGAGGAATTAGTTACGCCTGTACAATTATGGGATCAGAAAGTGGTTAACCTTGAAGACAATGATACTATTACAATTGAAGAAGTGACAGAAGCAAACTATCAAGAGGCGTTAGAGATCGAATGCAGCATTAAAGAGATTGGCGGCCGCGAAGTCAGAGAAAAAGCACTAAAGGATGAGTTTGATCATCCCGCTTACCAGCACTTTTTGTTAAGGTACAATGGTGTTGCCTGTTCCACTGCCTGTATCTTCGCTCACAGAAGCCAAGCTCGCATGGAAAGTGTAGCGACTCTAAAGGAATACCGGGGAAAAGGATTAATAGGATATATCATTCAACATATTCAGCATGAAGTACAAAAACAGGGTTTTGAAAACCTATGGGTATTTCCTATTAACGAAAGGGTAGAAAAGGTATATAACCGCTATGGCTTTGATACCGTCATGAAACTTACGACAGGACATGCCTTTTTGGGAGGAAAAAGCATTACGGAAATTCAAAATGGTTAACTTCCATGCAAAAAGAAATGACCTACTCACAGATTAGTAGGTCATTTCTTATTGAATCGGTCTCATTCTAATTTCCTGTTTTTTCGATAAAAAAAGTAACAACAACGAATAAAATAAACGCGACCAGCAGCAGTGAGCCGCCGACGATGAACAGGACCATCACTAAAGTTTCATCCAGGTTGAAGGGGTTGATATTGTACATCCACATCCCGATGGTGAGTCCGAGAGAACCGATCATGCCTGTTATCGAATGAATGGCTACTAGTTTTTTAGATTTGATTTGATAGTTTTTGTAAAAGATTCCCCAGGCGAATACGGATAGCCAGCCGACTAACAGGATGTGGGCATGGATCGGGCGCATGGCATAGTCGCCAGCACCCGCCATATGTGAGCCCATGAATGTTCCAATGAGTCCAAAGATCGCTGCAAATCGTATAAGTCGAATACTCCAAATTTGTTCCATTTTTTATTCCTCCGTCTGTTTTTCTATAGGGAGCTTTATTGTAAAAGTAGTACCTTTTTGAATCTCGCTCTCCACTTCTATTTTTCCATTGTGTAATTCAATAATATGTTTGACAATCGACAGGCCCAAACCTGTTCTATCTTTCTTTCGTGCGGCGTCGACACGGTAAAAGCGTTCAAAGATTTTTGAAGCTTGTTCCTCGTTCATGCCGATCCCGGTGTCCTTGAAAGTGACCGTGACAAGGTCGTCGTTTCCGGTAATCTGGATAAAAATACTGCCGCCGTTTTGATTGTATTTAATTGCATTCGTGAGCAGGTTGTCCCAGATTGTCATTAATAGCTCGGGATCAGCGAGAATCGGGGTAGGGGGTAGATGATAGGAGATGTCAATCTCCTTTTCCTCCAGCCGCCATTGATGCCTTCTGACCGTATCCTTGATTTGTGTGTCAATCCTTGTGACGCCAAGCTTCATTGGATACGATTTCTGATCCAGTGAGGTAAGAAGCAGCAGCTGCTTCGTCAAATTGGACAGCCGTTTCGATTCCTGGTCGATAATATCGACATATTCAAGGTGCTCCCCATCGAGCGCCTGAGTTTTTAAAAGCTCCGCATAACCCTGGATATTCATCAATGGTGACTGAAAATCATGCGATACATTATTGATGAAGGACTTCCGAGCTTCATCATTGTGCTGCAATTGAACCTGCATCCTGCTGAAGCTTTCGGCAAGCTGGCCGATTTCATCGCTTCGATGGATGTTCAAGGGGTAATTGAAGTTTTCTCTGGTGATTTCCCTTGTGGCTTCTGTAAGCTTGGTGATCGGCTGGATTAGGTGTTTGGCAAACCAAATGACACCGCTGATACTGACGATTGAAATCGCGACGAAAAACCAGGCGAAGATGACATGGACATCGGAAAATAACAATTTGTTATTTGGTCTCAGGTACAAGCCATAGTCCTCGTCGTCTATCGTGAACGGAACGCCGACAGTATTATCCAGCTGATTCGAAAAATGGCTCATCATCATCCAAGGAGAGGGTGAATTGTCCATTCCGTGATAGATTTTCTTATCCTTAACAACTTTCAAAGCCTCATCCGGGAGGGTCTTTTTCGAAAAAGGTTCTCCAAAGAAGAATTCCTCCCCCGATTCACTCAGCACATAAAGTTGATAGCCCAGTTTGCTGATTGAGTCCAGATAGCCCGTGAAACTTATATGGGTTGTCGAGTGCATTTGCTCAAGACTCGACGCAACCTCTTCAGCAACCTTTACATTCTGTAAGTCAATCCGTTCTCTTGTCGAGGTCATGTAGACCCAATTGGCCAAAATGAAGGCAATCACGATACTGATTCCCAGAATGAGAAGGGTTGCGATGATGAATTTCCGGTACAATGTTTTCATTTCAATTCCTCGAGTCTGTAACCAATTCCGCGGATGGTCTGGATTTCAACTGAAGCTTGGTGCTTTTTCAGCCGGTCGCGAATACGGTTGATATGAGTATTAAGAGTTTGTTCACTGCCCTCATAGTCCGCACCCCAAGCCTGTTCAATCAATGACGCGCGGGGAGTGGTTTTATTCATCCGTGAGGCGAGAATACTCAGCAGCTCGAACTCCTTTAGCGGAAAAAGAATTGTTTCCTGATTGATTTCCACCTCAAAGCTGTTGCGGTCAATCTTCATATTCCCGGCGAGAATGATCGAATCGATGGCCCGCTGCATCCTCCGGAGGACAACGGCCACCCTGAATAAAAGCTCCTTCACTTCAAACGGTTTGACAATATAATCCTCGCTGCCTGACAGGAATCCTTCTTCTTTATCGCTTAACTGGCCTTTTGCGGTAAGGAGGATGACGGGAATCTCCCAGTCATCGGTCAAAATCTTTGTCAGTTCGAACCCGTTCATCCCAGGCATCATCACATCAACAATCGCCAGGTCTACATTCTGGTTTTCAAGCAATGTTAACGCCTCCTCGGCATCGTTTGCCCTGAAAACTTGATATCCTTCCTGGGTTAAATGGATGGTCACGAGCCTTTGAATATTAACATCATCATCGACAACCAAAATTCTCATACTTCAGCCTCCTAAAAGGGGAATGAGAGAGGAGGCCCTCTCCATTCCTTATTGAATCTCCGGACTGGTTTGCTTGTCTTTTTCAAAGAAAAGAATCAATGCGGGCAGCAGCATACCACGCACAAGGAAGGTATCGATCAGGATCCCAATCGCTACCATGAATCCGAAGATGAACAGATCAGCAATTGGCATCGTCGTCAGGGCTGCAAAGGTTGCTGCCAAAATGATCCCTGCGGATGAAATAACGCCGCCTGTATTGCGGATGGCGATTTCCAGTGCTTCTTTCACATTATGTTTCTCACGTTCCTCGATAAAGCGGGACGCTAAAATTATATTATAATCGATTCCGAGTGCGACGAGGAAAATGAATGCATAAACCGGCACACGGGTGCTGATGGCATCATACCCGAAAAGCACGTCAATCAGGAATACTCCTAGACCTAAAGCGGATACGTAGGAAAGCAAGATGGTTCCCATCATATAAATCGGCATTTTAAAGCGTCGAGTCAAGACAACAAGCAATCTAAGAATCAGAGCCGTTTCCAACAAAACGATTTTAATGATGTCACCATTACTATATTCGCGCTCATCGACCAGCTTTGGAGTGACGCCGCTATAAAACGCCTCAGCATCCAAACCTAAATCGTCAAGAATTTGTGGTGTTTTATTCTGCAAATCCTCCATATAGTCCATCGCCTCTACTGAGTATGGATTCATCGCGAGGGCAATGCTGAACCTGGCAGCTTCATTGTTATCAGTTATCCCTGATAAGCGGACAGAAGCAATCTGCTCTTCGTCCTGCAGTTTTTCGATAATCTTCATAGCATTTGCTTCTGTAAATGAGTTATCAGCTGCTATCAATAGTGTAGTAGGAGCTAGCTCACCTTTATCATATCTCTGTTCCACTATTTCATAGCCCACGCGTGATGGCAAATCCTCTGGGAAGCTTTTCACCATGTCGAATTCATATTCCAAATTGAAAACGTTCAGGGCAGTGACAATCAGGAATATTCCGACCAGACCTCCTGAAAGCCCTGGTTTGTTGACAACCAACCTGGCAATTGGTCCACAGACACCATGCTTAACCTCTGTTTCAACACCATACTCAGGTACCTTCGGCCAGAAAGCCTTGCGTCCGAATAAAGTGAATAATGCAGGCACCAATGTTACGGAAGCAATCATGATGAAGAACATCGCCGTTCCGAAAATTGGAGCAAAGTTCTGATAATCACGGAAATCAGCGAACAATAGCACAAGCATCGCAGCCAGCACCGTTCCGCCAGCAAAAAAGACCGGTTCACCTGTAGCACGCATTGCATGCTTCATCGCATCAAATTTATTTTCATAATGGTTCAGTTCTTCACGGAAACGCGAGAAAACAAATAAAGAATAATCAATAACGGCCGCGAAAAGCAGGATACTCATGATCGAGGTTGTCTGGTTATTGATTTCAAGTCCGCCTGCTCCCAAAAGGGCAACACTCTGGTTCACGACCTGATAGACAATGGCCGTCGCCAATAATGGAATGATGGCCAACAGCGGAGAACGGTAGATCACAATCAGCAGGACAAGGATGATTCCGACCGTTGCCAATAAAAGCACGAAATCCGCCCGCTCAAATAGCTTGATGGTATCACCAGAAATTCCTGCAGGACCCGTGATATAAAAAGCAGTGCTCTCAAGCTTGTCAGCAATTCCTGTGCCAATTTCCGTTGCCTTATCATTGATTTTTGCATACTCGTCATTGCCCAGCCCTTGTCCAAGTTCCATCGGGACAATCATCGTTGATTGGTCCTCGGATATAAATCCACTCAGCGCCTGCGGTGGAAGGGATCGAGTATCAACGATGTTCTCTATTCCTTCAATATCCTCTGAAATGATCCCATCCAGGATTTGATTCACTTCATCAAGATTAATGTCCCCACTCTCATTATGGAAGACGAGAATGCCAGGAGTACCCTGTTCACTCGGGAAAAATTCCTCTGTCTTTTGCTGCGCGATCATCGACTTTGCCTTATCAGGCAGCGATTGAAAATTGTTCACTTTGTAATCTCCCAGCTGCGGGCCTGCGCTTAAGCCTAGCATCAGCACCAGCCAGGCAATGATGGTAATCCACATTCCGCGTTTCGTTGAAACCCAGTCTGTGATGGAAAAAAGCATTTTCTTCATTTTTGTTGCCTCCTATGTTCATTACTGAAATCCAATCGATCCTTCAGCACTCTTTCCGGATAAATCCCAATTTCAGAATTCGGAATGAGCCCTGAACAATGAACATCATAAACTATGAAAATAAACACAACCTCAACTTTCAGTTACAAATCACAAGAGGAATCTAACAAGTAAAAGGAGAATGATTAGGAAGGCATGTAAAACAGGCAGCAACGCATAGATTTCTTTGTCATACTAAAAAGTAAGATATACAAGTCAGCAATGGCCCTTTATTGTCACTTATGTGCAAGGGTGGATTGGTCCGTTTTTCAGCCGTAAGGGGGGGATAGGATGTTCATAAGAAAACTAGTCTCTGCAATAGGTGCAACATTGATGATGGTAATCTTGTTCTCGATCCTAGATCACTCAGGAATAGGGTTATTTTTCGGTATGTACATCCTGCCGATCATCTTAATCTATGGAATTCCATCTTCCATACTATCTGATTTCCTAACACGGAAAACGGATAGAGGAAAAAGAATTGCAGCTGCAGCTTTACTCCATGTTTTTCTTGGAGCGCTGTTTGTTGCCGTCCCAACTTTTATATTTGATGCTGAAAACGCAAACTGGATTTCGAGTTTAAGAAATAATGGCTTTTTCTTTTTTTCTGCTACAATTTCTGCATTTATCTATTGGTGCTTTGATGAAATGTTGAAAAGTAAGTGGTTTGGTGCTTTAAGAAGGAAGTTTTACAAGATTTTAAATAGGATTGGTGCTTTGAGGATATAGCCTGAAGCAGGGGAAGCCGCACCCAGAAACTTAAGGGCAATACAATCATCGGAAGGGGAATGGGATGATGCACGATATTCGAGATGAATTACCTACTGGATTCGAGATGGAAATAAATACACCCTATTCATTAAATTACTTAATTATGATCCAAAACATTTATCTAAACAGCAAAAATAGAGAAGGAGAAAGACCGTTATTCCCTTATGTGGATAGTTCAATGTGGGGAATTTTAGAGGGAGAATTCGAAGAAACTTTTACTGAAGTTTGGAAAGCAGCTGTCGATAAAAATTCCCAGGATCATATGTATGATCACAATGGAGTATTTCATCTGGACAATGAATTATATCAAAAGTTGTTTTATAAAAATGAAGCAGGTGCATTCGGATACTCAGAAAGTGAGAAGTTCTTTTTAGCCTGGTGGAATGGGATTCATGGCAAGATAGCGATTGAGGCTGTGTTTGATCATGACAGAATGGATAAGGTTTACAGGGAGTTATCTCAATCTATAAAGATCAATAAACGATTAAGAATTCATTTGATCTATGATAAGCCCGTCTTAACTGGAAGAAGTGAACGTTCGTGGTATTCAGTGGTGCCTATAGAGGATGTTTTTATACATAAAAAACGACCAGAGTTACTATCAAATCTATTAAATAGTTGTAAAGGGATATGATAGCTTACTTAAGCAATACTTAACTTTCTAAGTTGATGATTTCTATGGCAAAGTACCAAAGTAATGATAAGGAGAGAAATATATGAATACTACTAGTCGTTGGATAATCGCAGTTATTCTATTTTTATTTGCAGTATTATTATTTAACAAAGGGTTAGATCTAAGGTCTCTTGGAACAGATGTGGATGGCGATGGTATTGGAGTTTATTTTTTTGCCATGGAGATCAATGACAGAGTACCAGAGGAAAGTATCCCATCCTATGCAAATGGATTTCTAATATCGAGCTTTGTTGTCTTTATTATTTCTATTTTATTTGTTTGGATGAATTTAAAATTTAGGAATAAAACAACCGTGAGATGATTTCTTATCCTAACAAGGGAGTTAAATTAAATCAAAGCGTTAACGTTTTTTTATGTAAATGAAACGTTTACAGAAATAAAACGTAGTTAATTTAAAGGGGGGGATGATCATGAAAAGAGTATTGGCTATGTTATTTTTATTAGTTCCCATGATCTTATTAGGATGCAGTCAAAATGAGGAAAGGTTTAACCATACAGCACTTAAAGAAGAATTAAAAGAGGAAGGGATTGCTCCAAAGCTTCCGACGAAATTTCCAATGACCATAGTAGAGTACGAACGAGTTACTCCTCCTCACGAAACAAATATAAACGAGGTGATCTTCAAAGGGGAAGAGGGAGGAATGCAGTTTTCATTGACGATTCAACCACCCCCAGTGGAATACCATTTCGAGGGATACGAAGTGACCGTTAACGGTAACGACGGTTTCTATATAAAGGGACCTGGATCCTCGATTCATTGGACGGATGGCGATTATCATTACATCTTGACATCCTATTCAGAAGAAAACGGAACCAAGGAAAGAATGGTTGAAACAGCCGAGTCCTTTCAGTAAGAGAAAAACCATTTTAGGAGACTTAGTATGGAATTACTATATAGCATAATTTTTTTATTTATTTTTTATCTAATTATTAAAACAGCCGTTGCAAAAGGTATAGATGAATCACGGGTAATAAAGGAATTGAAAAAAGAGATTAAAGAGTTACAAAAGCAAAGGTCGGAAGAGCAAAACAGGGAAGAATCTAAACACATCATAAATAGGAAAGCGTAAATCGGTTAGGAAAATGGTTTAAATGCAGGCTTCCGTGGCAAGCTGCATTTTTAGCTGTTTGGCTGAACTTATAAAACGAATAAAGCATGTTATTTAAATAATATTTGAAAGGGTCTACCTAAACTTTGTTGAATTATAAGGTATTAGAGCATTTCAAGGGGAGTTATGTATGGGTTTCTTCAAAACAACTAGAGAATTTATTGATAGTCAATATAAAACGCCAAGAGGAATTATAGGTACATATATTGGTGAAAAAATGGTAAAGCAGCACAAGACTGAAACAAATTGGTCATTAGAGCTAATGAATATTCAACAAGGGGACAGGATTTTAGAGTTAGGATGTGGAGCAGGATATGCAGTTAAATCAATTTCTGAAAAGGATTTAGCTGAAGAAATAGTCGGTTTGGACATCTCACCAACAATTATTCGATCAGCAAGAATTAGAAACAAAAAGGCAATAAACGAAAAGAGAGTAAAACTGGTACAAGCAAATTTCAATAAACTGCCCTTCCATAATGAAAATTTCAATACAGTCTTCAGTATCCAAACTATTTATTTTTGGACGGATATAACTACGACATTATCAGAAATCTTTAGGGTTCTAAAGCCAAGAGGAATAGTAATCCTTACGTTTTCTGACGGGAAAGAAGACGAAACTTGGGAAGGCATAAGAGGTATTACAGAAAATCAAGTAATTCCGTCTATGAAAAAAACAGGGTTTAGGGATGTATCTTTTGTCAGAGGTCCAGATTCAAGAGGATATCATACCGTGGCAATTAAGGGAACTAAGAATTAAAATAACCTTTCATATTTTTGTTCGACTAAAAGGTGCGTTGATCCAGTAGGATTGAGGCATCTTTTGTTTATTTCCTTATTTAACAACTTGGGCAAGTTAGCGGAAGAGTGGTCTAAAGAAATAGCACCCAAATATTTGTAAAAGTGATAAAATAATGTAAATCAACAACTTAATAAGGGGCCTTAATATGACTATTAGTTTTAATGAGTTTTATAAGGAAGAATTAACGATTAATGAAATTCAAAGTGCAATGGAAAGTGGGTTCGTAACTTCAAAAGAATTAGTGATGTACTATTTATATCGGATAGCGAAATATGACCAGGACGGACCAAGAATCAATTCCGTTCTTGAAATAAATCCTGACGCTATCTTTATAGCCGAAGCCCTTGATCATGAAAGAAAAACTAAGGGTGTTAGAGGACCGTTGCACGGAATTCCTGTCCTTTTAAAAGATAATATTGAAACGTCTGATTCAATGCATACAAGTGCAGGTACGATTGCTTTGGAGGATTATAGAGCTGAAAAAGATGCGTTTCTTGTTGAAAAGCTCCGTGAATCAGGTGCAGTTATTTTAGGCAAGACGAATATGACTGAATTAGCTAATGTGGGCTGGGTATAGCTCAAGGGGAGGGCAAGTATTGAATCCTTATGGTGACACTGACCTTTTTGTGGGCGGGTCTAGTTCTGGTTCGGCTGTGGCAGTTGCGGCGAATTTTACCGTATTATCCGTAGGTACAGAAACAGATGCTTCCATTCTTAGTCCTGCTATACAAAATTCAGTGGTGGGAATCAAACCAACTGTAGGGTTAATTAGCAGAAGTGGCATTATCCCTTTTACATATTCTCAAGATACTCCTGGGCCATTGGCGAGGAATGTTACGGATGCAGCGCTTTTGCTCGTGGTTCTAGCTGGTCTGGATAAGGAAGATGCAGCAACATATAAAAGTGAAGGAAGGATTGAGCAGGATTATTCAATATTCCTTGATTCGGAGGGTCTTAAAGGGGCCAGGGTCGGCATATTTAAAAATGCATCCAATGACTTTCTAGCTTCGGATGAGTACGATGAGGCTTTGTTTCAAAAAGCTATACAAGTCATTAAAAATCAGGGAGCCATTATAGAAGAGATAGAAATACCTTCCTTTCACAGGGATTGGAAGTGGGGAGTAAATCTATACGAATTAAAACACAGTTTAGATAATTTTCTTTCACAACTCCCAACAAACTTACCAATTCATTCAATTAAAGATTTAATTCAATATAATCAAATCAACAAGGGAAAGGCATTAAAATATGGACAGGATAAATTAGAACAAAGAGTCTCTTTTCCAAATACATTAAGGAGTCCCGATTATTTACTAAACAAATTAGAAGACTTGTATTACTCCCAGGACCAAGGGATCGACCTTGCTTTAAAAAAATACAATCTAGATTCAATTCTATTTCCTTCATATATAGGTTCTACGATCAGTGCGAAAGCAGGCTATCCATCCATTGCCATACCCGCTGGATATAAGCAAAACGGACGGCCTTTTGGAATTACCTTTGCAGGAACCGCTTATAGTGAAGGGAAATTAATTAAGTTAGCATATGCCTTTGAACAGGCTACAAACCATCGGAAAAGCCCGAACTTTGAAGCTGGATGATTAATTTGAGTGTGTAAGTATGACAGATAAACATCGTGAAGAATTGTATCTATTTTAATGGGTTCATTCATCCAGAGAGGATAGAAGGAAGATTCCTTTTTCACTTCAAGATTTAGCTGCTCGAAGTAGGCAAATGTTCGGACAGGTTTCAGTCTGGACAAGCAGAAGCTGTCCGAAGTAGCGCTGAGTTCGGACAGGTTACAGTCTGAACAAGCAAAAGCTGTCCGAAGTAGCCCAGAGTTCGGACAGGTTACAGGAAGAACAAGCAAAAGCTGTCCGAAGTAGCCCAGAGTTCGGACAGGTTTCAATCTGGACAAGCAAAAGCTGTCCGAAGTAGCCCAGAGTTCGGACAGGTTACAGGCAGAACAGGAAAAAGCTGTCAGAAGTAGTCCAGAGTTCAGACAGGTTACAGGCAGAACAGGCAAAAGCTGTCAGAAGCAGGTGCATTGATAGCAATGTCTCCGCAAAAAAATGATTAAAGGAGATATAATAAATGACCACAAGTAAAATAAAATCACCTTATTTCACTGTAGAAAAACTCGAAGATGGTGTATATGCTGCCATTGCAAATAAAGGTGAGGGTGCAATGGGGAACTCCGGGTTTATTGATATTGGCAAAGAAATCGTCATTTTTGATACCTTTACAACTCCAACCGCTGCCAGAGAATTGCGACGGTTAGCGGAAGAAATTACACAAAAAAGAATTAAGTATGTTTTTAACAGCCATTACCACGGAGATCACACTTTTGGAAATCAAATATTCGAGGATGTAACGATTATCTCAACTGCTAAAACTAGGGAGTTACATAGAGATAAAAATGTAATCATTGATCCGAATCAAGAAATGGAGGAAATGAGAAATTATCTGGATCAATTGGCGGAAAGGTTAGAAGTTGAGCGTATTCCAATTTTAAGAGCAAGCTTAGAAAATCAAATAAAGGAAATGAAAAAGGTTCACGATTCAATTCCTGAGCTTCGAATTGTGCTTCCTAATCTGACGTTTGAAAATAGACTGGTTCTTCACGGTGAAACTCGAAGCTTAGAGTTTTATTGTTTTGGCGGGGGGCATACTCCGAGTGATGCTTTTTTATATTTGCCTAAAGAGAAAATTGCATTTATGGGTGACATCGTATTAGAAAACCTTCATCCTCCCATTTACAATTCTCAAGAATTTATTGATAACTTAATAAAAATCTCTAAGTTCGATATTCAAAGAATCGTTCCAGGTCACGGTAACTTAGTAACAAATAGTCAAATAGATGTAATGTTAAACTATTTACACCACCTTACTGATAGGGTAAGTCAGGCTTTGGAAAAAAGACTACAATTGGAACAAATTTTAGCTTTGGAAACACCTGAAGAATATTCAACATGGACAGGTCTCGATGGATATAAGAGAAATTTAAAAACGGTATACGATGAACTCAAGTAAAATTGATGTCTAATATTGTGAGGAATGCACTTACACTTTGCGTTGATCAAGGCCTGATTAACGCCCCTTTATTGGAGGTCAATTCATCAAAAGTAGATACTAATGACACTGTGAAATTATAATAGCAAAAATTATTTTTTGGGAGTCGTGAGAATGAGTTTAGTTGTCAATAAGGGCTTAGCAGAAAGGTTGGAGATTTCAGAGATCGATACTTTAAGCTCTAGGTTAACAGAAATGCAAAAAATAGATGGAAATCCAATGAAAGTTGAAATTCAAAAGTTTGGCAATGCGACTGCATTCACGGTAAAGAATATACCTGGTCCATCCTTCAACACGGTTAAGGGTCTAAAAGAAGGAGACGAAAAGCAAATAGATAAAATCATTGATTTTTACAAGCAAAAAGATATTCCTGTTCGATTTGAACTAACTCCAGCACATACTTCTCCAGACTTATTAACCCACCTCAGTGAAACTGGATTTTATCATAATGATTTTCATACAACTCTATATGCTTCACTTTCTAACGAAGCAGTAACAAGCTATAAATTAAATGAACAAAAAATTTCCATCCGTAAGTTAAAACGTAATGAATTTGATACTTTTGCAGAAATCTACACAAAGGGTTTCAAAATGCCAGCATTCTTAAAAAGTGGAATAGCACAAAATAATGAAATACTTTATAACATAAAAAATTGGACATTTTATCTAGCCAGCTATGAAAACGAACCTGCTGGAATTGGTGTTTCGTTCATAAAAGACCGTATAGTTACTTTAGCTGCAGCGGCAACATTACCGGCTTTTAGAAATAAAGGTATACAAAGTGCATTAATAAATCAACGTATCAACGAAGCAATTCTACAAAACTGTGATTTAGTTGTAGGACAAGCAAAATTCGGCTCCGTCAGTCAAAATAATATGGAAAGAGCGGGATTGAGTATAGCTTATACAAAGGCAATTTGGGTTGAAAAGTAAGTACCTTTTTCACTGGCGGGTAGTAAGGTAACAGCAATGGGCTTCTAAATGGAATTTTTGGAGGTGACAAATGTATAGGAAATACTTCAATCTAATATTATATTTTTTTTGCTGCTTGCTTATAGTAGCTTGCTCAAATGAGAGTATCTATTCTGGGAAAGTTGTTCAAAAGGCTGAAAGAAATGATAATAGCTATCTTATACTTGTGGTAAAAAATATAAGTGATAGTGACCTGGAAAACAAATCTGCTGATGAATTACTTGAAATAGCTTCATTACCTGATAATGGCTTGAATTTTTACGTCGATAAGAAAACTTATGAAAATATAGAAGTTGGGAATAAGGTTGAAGTAACATATTCTGGACCTGCTCAAGAATCATTACCTCCAAAAGTGGGTGCAAAAAAAGTAAAAGTTATCGAATAATAAGCCAGAATTCCCCTACTTAACAAACCATGCAGTATAGTTCGAGAAGGATTTGAACATTGCTGCATCGAATATAAATAGGTAAAAAGTGGAAAAAGGTGAAAATATGAGTAAAATCATAAACTATTACAATCAATTTGATGAGTGGGGAAGGTTAGAACGTGAACCAATTGAATTCCAAGTGAATTGGCATTTTATAAAAAAATATTTGCCCCAAACAGGTTACGTTCTTGATAATGGTGCTGGACCAGGAAAATACTCAATGGAACTTGCTAAAGAGGGTTATACGGTAATACTCACGGATCTAACGCCACGATTAGTAGAAATTGCAAAAGATAAAGCAAAAGAATTAAAATTAGAAGGACAATTTGAAGGGTTTTATGCTGCGGATGCCAGAGATCTTAATATGATTAAAGATGAACAATTCGACGCATCGTTAATGCTTGGTCCTATGTATCATTTGCAAAAAAAAGATGAACGTATCCAGGCTGTTAGAGAGTTAAATAGAGTAACAAAAAAACGGGGATTTGTTTTTGTTGCTTTTATGCCAAGAATTAGGCACATACTTACATCGCTGATAAATCCGGAGAATTGGAAGCCGAATGACAATATGGATACCATTGTTCAGTTTTCTCAAACGGGTTGCTTTAACCACGCTGATGAGGGACGTTTTACAGGGGCGTATTATTTTAATATTGAAGAAATCATTCCTTTTATGGAATCACAAGGGTTTGAAACCTTGGAGTTAATAGGTTCAAATCCTGGAGCGATCCTTAACAATGATAGTTGGAATTACTGGAGAGATAAAGGTGATCAAGAAGTAAGAAAAATCATTGATTTAATAAAAGAAAAAGCTGCTGACCCTTATATTCTTGGTATTTCTACTCACTTACTTTACATTGGTAAGAAAAAAAGTAGATAAAACATACTTTTTCATCAGATTGTGCGGAATGTACTCGGCATATAGGTTTCGTTTCTAATAATTGTGCTGCCATTCATGGGTGGCATAATTTTGTTTTTAAAATAATAAAACAGCTTCAAGAAGGAATGGTTATCTTTAAATAGAAATACATTGTATAAGCTGAATTTGGAGTGTGTACAATGATTAAATTCTTTGAGTATAACTGGCAGGTAAGAGATGAGTGGTTTGACTGGTGTAATCAAGTAACAATTGAAGAGTTATTAAAGGATCGTAAAGGAGGAGTAGGTAATATTTTATACACACTCTTCCATATAATTGATGTGGAATATAGTTGGATACGTGGTATTCAGGGGAAAGAGGATGTGGTTTTTCAGTTTGCTGACTATAATACACTTGAAAAGGTTAAGTCTCTTTCAGATCAATTACGCATTGAATTAGCCGAATATTTAAAGACAGACCTATCAGACTTGAAAGAACTGATTGTCAGTGTACCTTGGGATGAAGCAAAATACAATGTGAATGATATACTTCACCATATTATCGCACATGAAATTCATCATATCGGCCAGCTTTCAGTTTGGGCAAGAGAATTGGAACTAAAACCCGTATCCGCTAATTTGGTTGGCAGAGATTTAAAATCTGTCCATTTTTATTGAAAAAACGGGTTCTCCCCTTTAAAATTTTTGGTCGAAAATACAGATAAGTGATAGCTGCTATTATGATTTTAAAGAATAAGAAACGATATTTGCTATTTAAAGATCTCAGTGTTAGTTGAATTTTATTTAGGTAAGATAGTGAGTAGCAATACATAGAAAAGAGGCATTTAGATGAAAACTGAACAACAGTATTTTGAAGAAGGAAAATCAATTCAAACTTATATGAATGAAATGGGCATATTAAAAGAGGAAAGTTTTGGTGTATATGAACAATTTCATCTCCCTTCAGATGGATTTGCTGAAAAGTTAAAACAAAGCCAACTTCATTTCTTAACGATTACAGAAGATTGGTGTGGAGATGCGATGATGATTAATCCTGTTATTCGCAAATTAGCTGAAGCTGCTGATATTGAAATGCGCGTTGCATTACGAGATACAGATACAGATCTGATTGATCGTCACTTAACTAACGGTGGACGTGCCATTCCCATGATTTTAATCTTTGATAACCAAGGACATTTACTTGGAAAATGGGGACCCCGTGCACCCAAGGCTCAGCATATCGTTGATGAAGTCCGTGCTGCATTGCCTTCAAAAGAGGATCCCTCCTTTGCGGAGAAACAAAAAGAAGCCTTTGGTTCTTTAAGGAAAAGGTATACAGAGGATCAAGTTCTATGGTCAGATGTTTATGATAGCTTTAAGGAGACCATGTTAGCTATTTTGAAGTAGTGTATGAGCAGTGTGTCCAAGAATAAAACCTAATTGGGAAAGATTGAAAAATATATAATTTGATAAAATCCGCCTATTGTCAATCCAGTATGTTATACTGGAAACAAACCTTTTTATCTTTAAATCTTTTTACATTACCGGTTCCATCTCCCTGCTCATATCTTGAGCAGGGTTTTTTTTATTGAGAATTTTTTATGGAATATAAAAAACAGGCTCTATATAGAGCCTGTTCGTATGAACGATTTAAGATTAAGCTTTTTGAACGTTAGCAGCTTGAGCTCCACGAGCACCTTGCTCAACGTCAAAAGTAACTTTTTGACCTTCGTCTAAAGATTTGAAACCTTCACTTTGGATAGCAGAGAAGTGTACGAATACGTCGTCTCCACCTTCGCGCTCGATGAATCCGAAGCCTTTTTCTGCATTAAACCATTTAACTGTACCTTGTTCCATTTTTGTTGCCTCCTAGTGCGTTATCGCACAACGTATTACTATCCTTGCCCAAAGTGATCATCAAGACGAAAAGTTTGATACTTATACTATCCTTTACACCGAACAAAAATAATTCTTATTCATCATAACAGGAAACGTAAGATAAAGCAAATCAACCCTTGAAGAGTCCACTTATATTAGCGCTGACCATACAAGGATGCTGTAATGGTTATTGAACGAAGAGATTCTTTAATCCAGAACGGGTTAACACTTTTTTGAATATACCTTGATCAACGAACGGGCAGAATCTATCCTCGTACTGTTTGCCGGGTAGGACACTGGCAATATCGTATAGGTTGGGAGTAAAAGGAATCATAGTATTTTTTAAGAGAAAAATAGGGTAATAGGAGCATTTACAATTAATACCAATTACTTTATACTATAATCGAGGTGGTAAAGATGATTTGGTTGATAATTGGAGCACCGTTAATTGTTTTGATCATTATTGCTTTGATATTGGAAAAGAAAAGAGGGGCTGTTCCACCAGAGCCACGCCACAACCATGGTATCGAATCTGATACAATGAAATATCAGTATTATACCACTCCTCATAGTGGAGGAAGTGAAGGTAATCCTCCACAAGGTTAAGGTTCACTTAGTTGACCGTTCTTTGTTATTGAATCGTGTATAATCCCTTCTCAACTAAGAGATGGGATTTATTTTTTGTATTTCCTTATCAACTCTTTAACTGAGTCTCTAATAGATATACCCGAATATTTATTGAAGTCTTAAGTTCTAGAAAAGGAGAGAATAATCTGAAACTATAGAAGGAGAATCCTAAAATGAAAAAGAACTATTTAATCTTACTTTTAACAACCACTTTCATGGTAGGTTGTACCAACGTAGAGGATGCACCAATTACAGATAAAGAAACAGATTCGCAAGAAGTATCCACGGTTAATACAAATGAAAAAAGTGAAAAAGAAGAAACCACCACTACGGTTGTAGACGAACCAGTAGTAGAGGAACAACCAACCCAATCAAATGTTGAGCTGTTCTCAGGATACAAATTAATTGAAGTTGATGGTGGTGATTTGTCAGGAATTCGAGAACCTAACGTCGTCGTAGATATTGGATACGGAGACCGTGAGTACTGGGCTTTTACGAATGAGTACGGGCAACTAGTACGTGTAATAGCTAAAGAAATCATTCTCCAAGATGACCGTAACGAACCTGTATTATCTTCTGGCAGATACTACTCTGATGAAGCAAAGGTTCCCGGTGTCGTAAGTGACGTTTTAGATGAAGGACATGTGATTGCTGATTCTCTCGGAGGGGTGTCGAATGCATATAATATTACCCCACAAGATAGTACACTTAACCGTCATGGTGATCAAGCTTATATGGAAAAATCGATCCTTACCGCAGGTGGAGCAACTAACTTTGAAGCAATTATCACATATCCGAATAATCAAACCCAGATTCCTTCAAGTTATCAGTATACCTATACTTTAATGGGTAACGAAATCATTGATAAATTCGACAATGTGAACCCTGATGCGATAAACCAATCACTAAGTTCAACAGGCAGTGAGCCTTCCGATTCAACAGGTTCAAACACAAACGGCGATATTTCAAGCGTTGATACAAACGGTAATGGACAGGTGACGATTAAAGAAGCAAAAGCCGCAGGTTTCAGCATGCCGATAACGTCTGATCATTGGTTATACCCATATATGGATGATCGTGATGGGGACGGCATGGTAGGTGAGTAATCCCCTGGAACTGTGAGGGAAATAAATGGCCGAAAGAACATTTTATTCGAGTTTTATGAGTATAGATAGTGAATGGCTGGTCATTTGGTTTAATGATAAAGACCTAGTGACAGATTATGAAATTAAAACAGATTAAATGATACAGGGATGCTTAGGCAGATCAGGTTTAAATATATCTGTGAAAAAATCTGCTTCAAAATGTGGGTGCATTAATCCAAGAAGGATTAGGCACCTTTTTGGTTGAATTCTAATTATACTAAGGAACAGTAGAGTCTAAGAAGAATTTTATTGGGGGAGGCGTTATTTTGGGAATTAAAAGTAAGTTAATTTATCTTTTTACCTTGGTATTTCTGACCTTTGCAATATACTTAATTGTTGAATCTATCTCATTTAAAGGGATATTCGACGAATATGAACCAGTATGTATACTACTTTCTTTAATAGCCTCACATTTAATTACGACCAAGATTCTTGAATAATCATTACAGATTCTATATTAATCAAACAGGGCAGGAGTTTAAGAGTGATTTAATTAATGGGGGAAGTATTATAATCAGATGTATTGCCGTATAAACTTTGCTTCTTATTATATTGACAGGCTGTAATTCGCAAATTTTTTTAGAAGATGAGAAGGACAACATTCATAATGCATTATCAGAATACTTATCACTATTAGTTAAAAAAGACTATAAAAGTGCATCAGAATACGTAGTAGTTTATTTTGCTGAGAAACCGTACCCAGTTCAAGAGGAAATTGCTAAGGAAATATGGATTCAAAGAGTGGAGAATCAGTACAACACAAACTCGTATTTATTGTCTTTTAACATACTAACTGTTGAACCAAGCGTTGATAATAGGGATTTTGCGCAAGCACTAGCAGAAATGACAGTATTGGAAAACGGTATCAAGAATACAAGGAATATTTATGTTCATTTAGAATTAAAAGATAAATGGGAGATCGGATATTATTTTCGCGAAAATCATTCAATGCCAGACCCTATTACCAATATCTATACGGGGTATATTTCTCAAGAAGAGATGAAATCTTTTAATACAAAAGACTAAACAGCTTTAACAGACTTAGTTAACTCGTTGTGAATAAGTAGCCCATAATAAGCCATGCGACTTAGGCAAAATAGTGAATGAGTGGCATTACCAAGAAAAGCATCTTGAAACATTGAATAGCTGCAGGTCTATCAACGAAATTCTAATCAAAAGAAAGTGACAGACAACTTTGTCTGTCACTTCTTCCTACTTATTCGGAATCTCTTTGACGGTTTGCTTTCCTGTTTTATGATTGTAATTTACGATGTATAGGAACTTCTTGGTTTTCTTTATATCAATAATTTTCACCGTTTTAGTGCCGTCTTTTTCTTGCCAGAAATCCATGATGACAGGTTCAATAAATTGGCCACTTTCTGTTAAGGACTTTACCCAATCTGTAGATGGCGTGTTATTCATAAGCTGTTCTAGTTGATAAAGTGTTCCTTTAAACGGAAATGTCTCTGTTGATGTGTGGGAATGGTAAGCTGTCACGAAATCCCCGACTTGGAAATTTTCTAATTTGAGAGTTTCTCCTTTTTGGTTTTTGAAAGTAATCGACTTGTCAAAAGTAAAATCGACTCTGTTGATACGGAATCCGTTTGGTAAAACCTTCGTGATGTATCCAGTATACATAAAATCCTTTCTATCTTTGAGCGCTTTCTCCTGCTGTTCTTTTAATTTCTCAGCAAACTCATTTTTGATCTCTATCACTTTTAAATCCTTATTTTTCAGATTAAGAGTAGCTTCGTATTTTTTCCCGTTTATAGTCCATTCGAAAAAATGAATAATTAGTTTATCATCCGTTATTTTTTGTAAAGATGGAGATATGATTTTCCCATTAGGCTGATGAGGATATAACGAACCGCTTCGCTTATTTCCTGGCTTTTCTTGTCATCATAAAGAATGACCCTAGTTGCTTCCCCTTGTCCCGGAAAGGATGTCATGATCACTCCTGTCGTTTTTAAATTAATTAGGCTTCCCGGTTGAAAATCCTTGGAAGAAATTTTTTTACCAGAAGTCGTACCAATTACAGCCTTATCGATTGAATAGTAGGTACTATCAACAAGAATATTGCTTTCACCTGTGTCTTGGATAATCCTCGCAGAATTTAAAAGCTCTTCATTCATGTTGAGCGAGCCTACAAGTGTAGTTTTGTTTAGATTGCAACCAGTTAATGTAATAAGGAGTATAATGATGATAAATATATTAATTTTCTTAAACATTTATTTCTCCTCTCTTATTCTCTTTTTTATTATAGTGTGAATTCGACCTAATAGCGATATGAAATGAAGTCTAGTGTCATGCGTAAAAGCTTTAACATATAAAGAAGTTAGATAGAAATAGTAACTTAATGGGAGGAACTTATGAGGAACCTAAGAATTGTTATTCTCGTTGTATTGATAATGTTCATGGCAGCTTGTTCTTCTGAAAAAACAACCGAAACATATTCCATAATCATTGTTTCTGGTGATGAGAATATAAGTGAAACGTTTGTAAAATATGTAGGGGAAACTGTAATTGAATATCAGCATTTAACCAGCCTCAAGGTAGCACAAGAAAAATATCCAAAATACGATATAGAAAAAGCTCCAGCAATTTTAATATTTAAAGACAACGGAGGAGAACTAAAAAAGTTGGTATTAAAAACATATGATATTGAAGAGGCAAAGGAATGGTTAGAAAACAACAAATAAATACTTTATTCATGAAGGCGTTAATCCAGGGAGGATTAGCGCTTTTTTTGTTGAATTCCTTATTTGGCTAAAGAAGCAGGATATTTGAACAAGTAGGTTATTAAAAGTAATTGTCCAAGTTTACGATTTATAATTAAAAAAGGATGAGGAGCGTGAATACCGTGTCGGAAACAAAATTCGTAGACCTTCAAAAAGAACTTTTTAGTCTATTTGAGCTGGAGAAATATAATGAAATTCATGCACTAATTGAAAGAGCACAGGGGGAATTTCCCGAAAGACTAAATAAAACAATCTTTTGGAGGGCTTGTGTATATTCTAGACAAGGAAACGAAGAGAACGCTATTGCAGTTTTAAAAGAAGGATTAAAAAAGGGAATATGGTGGAACCCTTTGACTTTAATTCGTGACCAAGATTTAAATAACCTCCAAAACATCGAAGAATTTAAAATGATAGTAAATGAGTGCAAGGATATCTTGGAAAATCATAAATATATTTCTCACCCACAACTGTTTACTTATGGAAATGAGAAATCAAATACAGGATTATTTTCTTTGCATTGGCGGGGATCTAATGTAAAAGATTTCGCTCCTTATTGGTTTGACAATGGTTTGTTAGACGATTTTCTTTTTGCATTTCCGCAATCATCTCAGGTCTTCGGATACAATGCTTATTGCTGGGACAATCAAAATATTGCCGTTGAAGAAATATCGGCATCATTCAGCGATTTCAAAGAAAAATATAATACAGATCAGGATATTATTGCTGGTGCATCACAAGGCGGGAAATTAGCGATTGAATTAAGTTTAAATGGAAATATTCTTGGAACAAAAGGATTTATAGCAGTTATTCCAGCCATTCAGGATGTGGCTTCCTTAGAAAGTTTACTAATGGGAAATGGAAATAAAATTAAGGGCTGCATTATCACTGGAGATAAAGATCCTTTTTATAATAAAACTGTTGAATTAGTAAAACTTTTTGAGGAAAATAACGTTCAATGCAAATTGATAGTCAAAGAGGGTTTAGGCCACTTTTTCCCTGTTGATTTTACTGATTTGTTAAGAGAAGCCATTGAGTTCATCCACTCATAACATAAGAAGTAAATTTGATTTTTGAAATGAGTAATTACTTATTGTTGTAAAGGGTGAGTTTGGTATCCAGTAAAAATTAACACTATTTTGGGGATTACCTTATTCAACAAGCGAAACAAGTTAGATATACAAGTATCTAAAAAAGTGTAAAAGATATTGTAGTTCCATACGGGGGTAATGAATTGAGCAAAAGGACTAGTATGATAATTATTCGCTGTCTATGGACATTTTTCTTGTTTGGTTTATGGGTCATACTCTCTCAATTTAAAGGTTTGGATGGTCAGTGGTGGTCGATGTATAGGATGAATCCAGAAAAATATGGTCCATGGGCTTTAGAATTTTCAAATTCGAAAATAGTTATTTTCGCTTCTCTATCAATAATATCAGCATACTTCCTTACAAAATTTACGGGGGGAGAAAACACATAGGAGTTTATATCTAGCGGACATTATGGTGGCTAGGAGAATTTAGAATTAACCTTCCCTGAAGATAGAGATTTCCTTATTAACTACATAACAAAGGCATTCCAGCCAATTAATTGTTCATTCAAATGGGTGCGTTGAACCAAGATGAAGGATTAACGGCCTTTTTTGTTGAACTCCTTATTTAACGAACGGAGTTTGATTGAAGAACAATATAGGAACAGAGCAATGGAGGAAACTAAAGTGAAAATTGAATTTTTAGGAACTGCTGGTCCAATGGCTGTTCCAAGACCTTTGTGTAAATGTGAGGTTTGCCACCAAGCAAGAGAAGAGGGTGTTCCATACAGTCGATCTTGCCCTAGCCTATTTTTACACGGACCTAATCTTTTATTTGACACCTCAGAAGATATAAATATGCAAATAAATCGTTCACAAATTACAGAAATAAACGGACTATTTTACTCACATTGGCATCCAGACCACGTTATGGGGAGAAGAGTATTGGAACAGTTAAACGCAAATTATGTCAATCACCCACCAATGAATACAAGAACTAATGTATTCCTCCCTGAACAAGTAGGAAATGATATTAAACGTTTTCTAGGAACTGGAGACCATCTTGAATTCTTAAACAACAAGGGGTACATAAAAATTCATATTATAGCAGATGGGAATACTGTGAATTTTAATGATGTAGAAGTAACACCTTTTAGATTGGCTGAAAATTATGCTTATGGATTTTTGGTACAGGATTCAGATAACAAAATCTTGATTATTCCTGACGAACTGAGTAACTGGGCCCCTGATAATAGTTTTGATGGGCTAGACCTCGCAATTTTACCGATTGGTGTATTAGAATATCACCCTTCTACTGGAGAGAGATTTGTTGATGTAAATCATCCAGTTTTAAAAAAAGAATGTAGATTTTCTGAGACAATTGAAATTATAAAAAAACTTAATCCGAAAAAAACTTTGCTTACCCACATAAATGGCTTTAGTTTCGATGATTTAAAGGCTTTAGAAGATAGACTAAAGTTGGAGGGTCTGAATATTGAAATTGCCTACGATACTTTATTAGTTGATGTAGAGTAGTCATACATTCTTTGTTGGGCTATCGGGTGCGTTGATCCAGGAAGGATCATGCATCTTTTTTATTGAATTCCTTATTGAACTATAGAATCAGGATATTTTAAAAAGACTTTAAGATGTTAAGGTTAGCAATTGGATATATGGGGGGATACAAGTGCATATAAGAAATTCTGCAAAAGCTATTATTATTAGGGAAGACAAAGTATTATTAACCAAAAACCAAGATGAAGATGGATATTTTTATCTTTTTCCTGGTGGAGGACAAGAACACGGTGAAACAATTCATCAAACATTAATACGAGAGTGTATTGAGGAAATTGGGCAACAAATAGAAATTGGACAACTACTCCATATTCGTGAGTATATAGGGAAGAATCACGAATATTCGGCGGTAGATTTCAATATTCATCAAGTTGAATATTACTTTAATTGCAAAGTAATAACGGAAAACCATCAAAAACCAACTAATCCTGATAGCCTTCAGGTAGGAATCGAATGGATACTTATTAACAATTTACTACAATATAGAGTTTATCCTAAACAGTTAAGAGAGTATATTGTTAAGCATTTTAATAACGTAATATCTCCAGTTTATTTAGGAGATGTTAATTGAGAACCTATTCAACAAATGGTGCAATAATGCTACTGGACCAATGCACCATTTGTTGACGTTCACGGGTACGGTAATCCAATAATAAGAAAGTCATGTATACGTACATTGTGAAGAAATGTACTTAACCCGGGCAAGATGATGTAGTTGGAGATCCTATTTTTATAGAAAGCTATCAGAAAGGAACAGTTGTTGAGTTATACCAAAAATCGGAAATATATAATAGAAAATAAATTTCATATAGAGGTGGAATTATATGCCTAAAATTGACAATATGTTAGCAATTCTATGGATGCTTCGTTCAGGTGAAAAAATTACTGCAAAACAAATTTCAGAAAAGTTAGAGATGAATATAAGGACTGTGTATCGTTATATTGATACAATTTCAACAAGTGGGGTACCTATAATTTCAGAACCAGGACATAACGGTGGATACACTTTATTGAACAATTTTATTGATGCTCCTCTTTTTTTTGATTTTGAGGAGCAAACTTCACTTTTTCACGCTGCTGTTTTTGCAGAAGAAGCCGGATATTATGGAGGTGAAGCACTAAATAGGGCCATTTCAAAGCTAAGTAAATACTCAAATCAAGAGCAGGAAACAAAGATAAACCAACATTTAGCTAGTCTCGAAGTAATAAGTCGATTAAGTTCACCCTCTATGGACCCTTTTTTGAAGGAGTTGGAGCAGGCCGTTGCTGACGGGTATTCCGTAAAAATTCTTTACCATAAAAGTGGCGAAAAGCAATTAAATTATAGATTGGTCGATCCGTACAGAATTATCTTTTGGAATAATAAGTGGTATGTGATTGGATTTTGTCAACTTAGGAATGATATCCGTAGTTTTAGAGTAAATCGAATTGAAAGTCTAATGCTAACCGAAAATAAGTTTAGCCGGCCAGAAAATTTTTCAGCACGTGAATTTTTTATAAAAAGTCTTCTCCCCACTATAGAAGATAAGGAAGGGATTATTTCTTTGGTTATTAATGGGGATAAAAGTGTATTGGCTGATATTTGCCAACATTGGTTTTTAGGACATTATTTACAAGAACGGACTTCAAATCAAGCAGTTTTTCTTCTTGAAAAAGATATAATACATACATATGTACCTTATTTACTTTTACCGTACAATAAATCTATTAAAGTTATTGAGCCAATAAGTCTTAAGAAAAGACTTATTGAAGTTCTGTCGGAATTAATAAAATTTCATCAAGTATGATAACTTCCCTGACGTTAACTGTCAGGGAAGTTTTATTATAATAGCTATATCAATTGTGATTGGAGTGTTATTGGATGAAAACAAAAAAAGTTTTTCTATATGTATTTAATACAATGTCGGACTGGGAATATGGATATTTAATTGCTGAACTAAACTCAGGAAGATATTTCAAGAAAGATTTAGCACCTTTAAAAGTAATTACAGTAGGAGCTAATAAAGAAGTGATTACGACTATGGGAGGACTGAGCATAAAACCTGATATTTCCCTTGATGAATGTACTCTTGAGAATAAAGATCTTTTAATTTTACCAGGAGGGACTACCTGGAGTGAAGAAATTCATCAACCTATCTTGGTAAGAATTGGCCAAGCTTTAAAGCTTGGTACTATTATTGCTGCAATTTGTGGTGCAACTGAGGCCCTTGCAAATATGGGATACTTAGATACCAGAAAGCATACAAGTAATAATTTACAATACACTAAAATGGCATGTCCTAACTATAAAGGAGAAAAGTTTTATGAGGTGGGAACTGCGGTATCTGATGCGAATTTAGTTACTGCATCAGGAATAGCTCCTCTGGAATTTGCGAAGGAAGTACTGAAAAAATTAGATGTATTTGCACCAGATACATTACATTCATGGTATAACCTAAATAAGACTCATAAACCTGAATACTACTTCCAATTAATGAATTCAATAAATAGCTGAGCTAAAATATCAACTTTGCAGTTTTATATTAGTTCAAATAAATGAAGTAACTGAAAAGCTCACTTTCTCTATTTTGTTTTGCAGAGAAGTTGGGCTTTTTATTTTGGGATTTCCTTATCGTTGTAAATCCGCATTTCCTGACGCTTCCCCTTATTGAAGATATGTGCAACATTCCTGAAGTTTGTTGATCATCATTCAATAATAAGATGCTTTTCTTTAGTTAGAAGGCGTATTTTTTATTTGCTACTACAAAAATATATTGAACAATTTTACTTATGCAAAGGTACGATGGATTCAGGCACTTTTTTGCCGTATTCCTTATTGAAACGTAAATTAATTAAAAAGGAAAAATTATCTAATTTGTCGAAGTGTAAGATAATAGGTTTGGTGAAGGAGATTAGTCGATGAATTATATAAAAGAGATGCGGCGGTATATTGGGCACGAAACTCTGTTAACAGTTGGGTGCGGAATTATAATAGAGGAAAATGATCAGATTTTATTGCAACATCGAAGGGATGAAGACAATTGGTGTATTCCTGGGGGCTTATGGAAATAGGAGAAACTTTTGAAGAGACCGCCAAGAGAGAGGCTTTTGAAGAAACAGGATTACGAGTTATGAACTTACACCTATTTGGAATCTATTCAGGAGAGAAATGTTTTGTTCAATATCCCAATGGAGATAAGGTCTTTAGTGTTCAAATCATTTTCAAAGCTACACATTATACTGGGGAATTAAAACAAAAGGGTAATGAAAGCAGGGAACATCGATTTTTCAGGAAGACGGAACTTCCTTCTAACTTAAATCCACGTCAAAAACCTTTTATTAAGGATTGGGCAGAAGGGAGAAAATACCCGATTATAAAATAAGGGTTTGTCTTATTTTCTACATAATGGTTACAAAAGCGACTGATTCGGTTTTGGGCCGTCTTTGATTGCATTAAAGAAGCCGCAGTTTGTTAAAAACATAAAACAAATACATAAAAGAGGGGGATTATTATGGTGCAAAGTACACAACAAATTTACACACCACCAAAACATTTTGTTTCAGCAGCAACTATTGTAATCAATGAAGAAAATGAAATTTTGTTAATTAAGGGACCTAGTAGAGGATGGGAAATGCCAGGTGGAATAGTAGAAGAAGGTGAGTCTTTGAAAGATGCAGCAGTAAGAGAAACTAAAGAGGAATCTGGTATTGATATTGAAGTTCTGAAATTCTGTGGAATCTTTCAGAATGTGAACAAATCAATCTGTAATACGTTGTTTTTGGCTAAGCCAATCGGAGGAGAATTAACAACTTCATCAGAGAGTTTAGAAGTAGGGTTCTATCCAATTGAGAAAGCATTAGAAATGGTAACCGTGGGAAACTTTAAGCAAAGAATTGAATACTGTTCTGATAATAGCAAACACCCATTTTATATAGAATTTTAGATAGAAGGAAATAAGGAATTACAGTATTGCTTATTAAAGTAAGAGTGCAAGATATATAATGCAATTTGGAAGCGTTTTGTCCTAATAAAGGGTTTGTACAATAACAAGAATTTATCGAATTTAACATAAGGACTTAATAGATTTGAAGGGGAAATTTAATGGCTGCATACAATAAAACAATATTAGAATTAGTCCAATTTGATCAATCTGATATCAAATCTTTGATTGACTTGTCTGCATCAGTTGGCTGGGATTATGATGAATATGAAATTAAAACTGTAATGTCATCTGGTAAAATATATGGGCATAAAAATGCTGAAGGGAAAATTGTGTCTACTGCTGCTGTAATTCATTATGATAATTATTTAGCTTCTATTGGTATGGTGATTGTTAATAAAGAATATAGAGGCTTAGGATTAGGGAAGGAGGCAACACAAAAATGTATAGATTTAGCTTCAAGTAACGCTTCAATTATGTTAATTGCAACTGATGAAGGGAAACCCTTATATGAAAAAATGGGTTTTAGAACAGTAGATCATGTTCATAAGTATCTTTGTAATAACTATACAGCTCCTAAACTATTAACTACCAGTGTTGTATCCTTTGAAAAATTCAGTGAGAAGGATTTACCCGAAATTTTAAATTTAGATAAGGCTGCCTTTGGAGATAAAAGAAGAAATTTTCTTCAGAATAGGATAAATCAATCAGAACAATGCTTAGTTGTAAAAGATAGTAATGCAAACATTATTGGTTTTGGTATATCAATTTTAGGACCAATAAACCTAATATTGGGACCTATTGTTGCATCTGATACTCAAACAGCAGCTTTAATACTAAATAGGTTAGCTTTTGGATATCAAGGGAAATTAAGGATTGATGTGCCTTCAGGTAATGAAGAGTTTATGTTGTTTTTGGAGCAAGCAGGATTTATAAAAGCTGGTATACCTCCAATAATGGTGATTAATTCTGTTAATATGCCACCTAGAAACAAAACATTATTCGGAATTGCTGCCCAAATTTTCGGATAAAAAATATAGTCCTAATTAATCTTACGGGAGAGCAGAATAAGAGATTTTAATGTAACATAGTATCATTTGTGGTAAAATATGTTATTAGTACAAGCCCGAAAGTATTAGGAAGTTTTATGATGAAAAGGAAAATAGTTTTGATTACTGTTTTTGCAGGAGCTTTAGCATTATCAAACGGTTTTACGAAAGACCTGGAAAGCACAAAGGTATCTGCACAAACATCAAACGTAAAAATTGGACAAACAGCCACTAATAACGGAGATCAATACAGAGTTATATCAGTTGGAGAGCAAAATCGAAGAGAAGGTTATGAAGCTGAAGGAAAAATTTCTATTACAAATATATCAATTGAAGAACAGAATATGGTGGAAAAGAGTTCAGCTAAACAAGGATTTCTTCCACAAGAAAATGGGACAGGTTTCTTTTTTCTAAAGGAAAATAAAATTAACACTCTACTATTCAACAAGGATTGCTAGATGTAACAAAGGAGCTGTCAATTATGGCAGCTTTTCTTGTATCACGAACGAAGGAGTTTAGTTGAAGAATGAATCTATAAAATACCTTGGCTTGAGCCCAAATGAGGGGGTAATTAAATGAAAAAGGTTGAATTTATACTAGGTATAGCAATAGTTATTATAGCTGTGTTCATAATTGAAAATAAATTATACTATCCCTCTCTTCCAATAGAGAATTTATCAGCAAAAGAAGCAATTGATAAACTAAAAGAATCGGAAAGTAAAATAGCAGAAATTGCAGTAGAAGGCGATTCTATTTGGTATATCATAAGTAGTGAGAACCAAGGTATATCGAGTGCTGATGAATATATAAAACAATTGATTGGTTCAAATGGATGGGAATTTAAAGATAAAGATGGTGCTGGTCTGTTCTTTGAAAAAGACGGAAGGAGATTAATTGCCACCACTCAAATGTGGACTGGAAATTATGTTCTTGTTAAAATCCCAGATGATTTTAAATAGTTTTGAGAGGTTTTTGATCAAACTAAACGGGTGCGTTGATACAGGGAAGGATTAATCTTGTTGAATTCCAACATAAGATGCAGGTTAGTAATCAAATTTTTAAATCTAATATGCGGAAGGGTGCGTTGATTAATTGAAAAGATTTTTATCAATTGTTATTTATCTTTCTTCATTTATAGTAGTCTTGCTAGGGTGTAGCGAGGTAAAACAGGAGGATTTACAAACAAAACAGATAGTGACAGAAGGGGATTTTATTTATCGTCTTGTGACAGAAGAATCAGAGTATAAAGAGAATGGGCCAATAAGGCTTATCGCTGAATTAGAATATGTGGGTGATAAAGAAGAAGTTCTTATCTCGCATGCAGCCTCTCCATTCTCATTTTCCATGGTCGAAACAACAAGGGATTATAAAATAAGCTATCCTATGGCAGAGCCAGAGATAGAGACTGTTATTCGAAAAGGCAAACCATTAAGAAAGGAATATACAGGCGGAGCTGGCGCTTATAGTGCGGAAGATAAAAAGAACTATGTTACATTCATTCAAAAAATTATGAAAAAAGAGTTTCCGAATGGTCATTACATCGTTAATGGTCTTGCGAGTTATACGGTTTTAGAGAATGAGGAAACAGGTCAGGAGAAGGATTTTAACTTAAAAGCTCGAGTTGAGTTTAGAGTTAAATCCTCGAATTAGACTGTAGTAAGTAGCTGAAGCAAAATAAGGATATGTTCGTAAACTTATTCAACTAAGATTCGTGCTGCCCTTCAACGGCGACATTTTTGTTATTTAGCTATCGATGCAGTTTAGTGCAATAAGGATGGACATTGATGCCGAAATGAAATCAGTTACTTAATTATTGAAGGAAGGTATTATCATGTTTTTTGTTCAGATGTCAGGGTTCCCTGGTTCGGGGAAGTCTACACTTGCTCGTCAAATCGCAATAAGAGCAGGTGCAGTTATCATTGACCATGATATTATAAAGTCTGCATTATTAAATTCGATTGAGGAATCACCGATTGATGCAAAACATGCTGGTGAAATTTCATATAATATTGATTGGTCTTTAATTGAATTTCACTTATCACAAGGACAAGCAGTAATTTTTGATAGTCCTTGTTTATATGAAGAAATGGTTCAAAGAGGGACAGTATTATCAAAAAAATATAATGTTAAATACAAATATGTGGAATGTTACCTTGATGACCGAAATGAAATAAATAATAGATTAAAAAACCGTGCCAGAATGATAAGCCAAATAAAAGAGATAAAATCCGAGGAAGCTTTTAAATATACTATTAATAACAGTAAAAAGCCTATTGATTATAAATGTTTGACTGTAGATACTTCACAACCTTTAGATAGTTACATTCAAAACGTAATGAATTATATAGAAGAATAATTAATATTAATCAAGTTACTGGAGCGTTCTCCCATAAAATAATGAGGCACTAGCTTGTTGAATCCCTTATTCAACAAACGAAGCAGCATTCCTGTAATGAAGGAAAATGGTGTTTGAACAAAAAAATAACCTCTTGGTAGAATGAGAGAGTCCTGACGCTGGCCAGCAAAAAGGACAGATATCTCAAATACCAGGAGGCTTTAAAATGAATTATAACCAGAATAAGAAGATTGCTCAAATAACTTCTCAGACTCTTATTATAGGAGTCGATATTGCCAAATTCAAGCATGTGGCACGGGCTCAAGATTTTAGGGGAATAGAGTTTGGATCTCCATGTCAATTTGAAAATACTAAAGAAGGAATTGAGCATTTTCTTAAATGGATTTCGGAAATTAAAAAAGAACAGCGTATGGAAAAAGTGATGGTTGGCATGGAGCCGACAGGCCATTATTGGTTTAACTTGGCCCATATTTTAAAAGATAACGGGATTAAATTTGTCGCTGTAAACCCCTTGCACGTCAAGAAAAGCAAGGAGTTGGATGATAACTCACCTACGAAGAATGATGTGAAAGATGCCAAGGTCATAGCTCAGCTGGTCAAGGACGGAAGATACGCAGAACCTACGATACCGCAAGGTGTTTATGCAGAACTCCGGGTGGCAAAGAAAATTCGCGATCTTTTAACTGAAGACCTACAAACGGTCCAAGGACAGGTACACAACTGGATTGACCGGTATTTTCCGGAATTCCTCAAGGTATTTAAGAAATGGGAAGGTAAGGCTGCTTTACAATTCTTAAAGCTCTATGCCTTGCCACATGAAATAGCTGTATTCACCGAAGAAGAACTACTCGTTCATTTGAGAAAATCCGTATCACGGAGTGTTGGATTAAACAAGATTCGCGAGTTAAAACAGGCAGCCAGTAAGTCCATCGGACTTCGACAAGGTGCTGAAATGGCCAGGCTTGAGCTAAAAACCATTCTGGCTAAGTATGAATTAATCCAGTTACAATTCGGAGAATTGGATGCAAGACTTGACGGTCTGCTTAATGATATTCCAGGTGTACAACAAATGTTAGCGATAAAAGGTGTGGGCAGGGATACAATTGCCGGCTTCTTCGCTGAAGTAGGAGATTTAGGCGAATATAATCATCCCAGGCAAATTATCAAGCTGGCCGGTTTAAGCTTGAAAGAAAATACATCGGGTAAGCACAAAGGAAAAACGACCATTACAAAAAGGGGCCGTAAGAAGCTAAGGGCCCTGTTATTCAGGGTTTGTATGATTCTTGTCGCCAAAAATACGGCATTTAAGGCGTTACATGCGTACTATACTCAACGTCCGGATAATCCATTAAAGAAGATGCAGTCCCTGATCGCTTTGTGTAATAAACTAATCCGGATCCTCTTTAGTATTGGTAAAAAGCAATTTGAGTTTAATGAAGAAAAGATGTTAAAGGACATCCCTCATTTGGCACTAGCCCAGAAGACGGAAATGGCAGCGTAACTCTGTTTTAGTTTAGATGAATAGTAGTTCTGGTTTTATAGATTTTGGAGACATTTGAAGCACGGATTAGTCGGCAAAGCAACTAAATTACGGGCTAAGACCCTGTGGGGCAGCATGGCTGACATCCACCTCATGGAAAGGTTGGACGAAGGAATTTGAGAGCGAAGACTCTGTGAGGCATGGGAGGGTTGACCTCCATGAGTAAATGTGGACATCCACCAGTGCGGTTATATTTTTACTCATCCACCATTTTCTGTAAGGAACTGGTTAGTGGGTTGTAGCTCTTTTTTCTTACTCTGTCCAAAAAAATCCTTTCAAGTGAAGATCCTCCATTTATAAAGCCAGTTACCGGAAGGTAAACGACTATGAAATTCTAAGAAAACATGAGTAAATCGGCGTTTTGGCTTCATTTATTGAGGGAGTAATGTTGAAGAAGAGTTTGTTTGAACACTATAGAACATCCAGGTGTTAAAATTTTTCAAAAATCTGAAACCTATCTTGATATAAAACGTAAATGTAAATAATTTCAAAATTAAGATTGATTGTTTTATAAGTGTTCTTAAGGAGGGACTATTCGATTAATGGAGGGGAATTTCAAAAAAACAACTCGTAATGTAATTGTTATGATTACAAATGATTTTATTGCAACAGTAGGAAATTCTATTTTTCCCATTCTAGTAATGTGGTATATATTCGAGCAAAGTGGGTCAGCTCTTTATACTGCAATAGCTGGATCGTTTATTCACATAACCAATTTCTTGATTGGTCCAGTTGCAGGAGTTTTTGTTGACAGAAGCAAATATCCAATACGGATTTTATCTTTTGCATTATTGACTAACGCATTTTTATTACTGTTTCTTGGTTTCGGGATTCAAATATTCTCGGATTGGAAAGCATTGGCGTTACTTTTAGTGATTATGTTCTTACGAGATGCATCCTACGCTTTTACAACTCCTGCTGAAACGAAAATCATTCCTAATTTGGTTCATGAAAAACAGGTTTCAACTCTTTATGGTTATCGTACATCTTCAACTCAATTGTCAGGTTTACTTGGAAACGCACTTTCAGGGTTTGTGATTCTAATGTTTGGTATTACAGGAGCGATTTATCTTAACTCCCTTACGTTCTTTATTTCAGCATTTATTTTAGGAATGCTTATCCCCCTCAAAGAATTTACAGGGAAAAATAAAAGTGATATTGGAGTAGGTTTTAATAATAATCTTAAATCAATTATTCAGGAAATCCGTGATGGAGTAATAGTAATCTATAAGCACGAGAAATTGAGAACAATTGTAATGATCACAATGATGATGAATGTTGCATCTCTTGTAGGACCATTATATGTCGTTTACATAAACGATCACCTTCAAGAAGGAGCCGAAGCTTATGGAATTCTTCAAGCTGTGGGATTGATTGGTGGGGTTATTGCGGGCATTGCCAACAGGTTTGTGAATAAAAAAATGAAACCTTCAATGCAGATCGTAGTTTTCTATTTTATTACTGGGACTCTCTTTGTATTACTTGGCTGGATGAATAGTATTCAGTTTGTATTACCCATATTTTTTTTCCTGACTTTTTCATTATCGTTGGCAAGCATATCACTTTATTCAGTGACTATTTTATTAATCCCCGAGGAATATCGAGGAAGGGTTTCTGCCACCATTCAGGCTATAAGTGTAATGGTGATTCCAATTTCAAATATAATTGGTGGGATATTTGCAGATATTATTGATGTTGAAAATGTGTTTAAATTCGCTGGGGTTTGGGTTGTCTTCGTTAGTTATTTATGTTTTAGGAATAGAAACATTTATAATCATTCAGAAAATACTAATGAGGCTGCATCCCTTTAATAGAATAACTTTTACGGAAAGTATGAGGCTATTCAGATATCACCTAAAGAAATAAGTTTATTTGTAAACGAGTTACAAAAAAGGAATCCCCATGTTCAAATTAAAAACTCTTAAAAGAATTAATCTTTAAATAAATATTTACTGTATTAACGGGAGCAAGAGCTCCAGTCAATGCTGAGAATGAAAGCAGTATTCCTTGATCGACTAAAGAAGCAGGATAGTGGAACATACATAAATAGTATTGGAGTTGAAAAGGTTGGAACAAGAATTAGAAAATGCTATTGATCTACGGAAAAGTGGGAGTCATAAAGAATCTAACGAATTACTTATGAAACTGGTACAGAAGTACCCTGAAAATGCTTCGATTAATTATCAATGTGCTTGGAGTTATGATTTATTAGGAGAAGAATCTAAAGCAGTAACCTTTTACGAAACTGCAATCAAATTAGGGTTGCATTCAAGTGAACTGGAAGGAGCTTTTATAGGATTAGGAAGTACATATAGAACATTAGGGGAATATGAAAAGTCTAAAAAGACATTTCAAAATGGAATTGAAACTTTTCCAAACAATAGAGCAATTCAGGTATTCTATTCGATGACCTTATATAATTTAAACGAGCATAATAAAGCGATGGAGTTGCTACTAAAATGCTTAATAGATACAACAACAGACGATAAAATCTTAAGTTATAAAAAGGCAATTGATTTCTATTCGGATAAATTAAACGAAGTTTGGAAGTAGTTTGTGAAAAAACGTACTTAAACATAAGGTGCTTTAGTTTAATAAAATAAAAAACTTATAATACAATTTGATCTCTTTAGTTATTTCCTTATCCAGGAATCTAAACATGGGTGCTGAATTTTAAAGAGTATGGATTTATAACTGAGTTATTGGAGCGTGTTTTTGTGGAAAAAGGAATGATTATTGTTCTAAACGGTGTATCAAGTTCAGGAAAATCAACTTTAGCAAAGGAATTAACAAAGTTACTTCCTGATTTTTTTGATTTTAGCGTGGATGATTATGATTTAGTGATAGAAAAGATGGAAGATAGGGAAAACGACAGGCTAATACCTATAGAAACAGAATATTTCTATTATAAAAATGTGGCAATGTTCTCAGATCGAGGTGTTAATTTAATTCTAGATCAAATTCTTCATGACCCTATTACATTACAGAATTTTTATGAAACGCTAAAATCTTACCCAATTATTCTTGTGGGAGTTCATTGTCCTGCCGAGGAGTTAAAGAGAAGGGAAGAGTTAAGAGGAGACCGCCAAATAGGGCAAGCAATTTCTCAGCTTAATTTTGTACATAGCCAAGAATTTTATGATATAGAGGTTAATACTTACACTCACTCAATGGTTGAATGTGCAAGAGAAATTGTAGATTGTTTGGAAAGCAATACAGCTTTAATAGGATTTGAAAAATCGCTTAAGCAATACGAATCTTCAAAGATTGCGTTAAATAACAATTGTTAAATTGGTTATTCAAAATACAACTTTCTTACTCATTTAATCTAAATGGAAAAATACTACAATTGGCAGCTATGCACAGATTTGCTAAGACGAACTATCATTCTTTTCTCTCCATGGTAATGTTAAGGCTTCCACCCCGAGTGGTTTCATGCATGCCTATTAGCTGTACTTCTATATGATCATGTAGAAAAGGCTTGTCGATTTTCCAGGTTAATGAAAATGTATGTGGACTATTAAAAGTTCCTTCTTTTTCTGTGTTTATTGCATAACCAATAAGGGTTCTTTCCCACCATGTCTGAGTGCCAGTAGGTATAAGCCAAAACAGAACAGTTTCTGTATTTTCGGCTTCTACATAAATGGTTAGTTCTTCAGTTCCTTTTGGTACAGTAACCCAGTTGTTGATTTCGGGGATGTTTGTATAAGCACTTTTTATTAATTTTGGTGGAGGTACAGTAATTTGGCTGTTGGCAGTCATAATCCCTACGTTGTAAAAAAGACTTAAGGAAATTAATATTTTAGGAATTAACATAATATCACCTCATAGCTATTATTTTCTGCATCTGAGATAGTATGTGGAATTTCGCTAAAACGGGTTTATATTCAATAAGGTTCATAACAAAAAACACCGACCTTTTTTATAAAAGTCAGTGTTTTCTTGATTTACTTGTTATTTTCGTAAGATCTTTTCCATTGCTTTTCCTTTTGCCAGTTCATCGATCAGCTTGTCCAGATAGCGAATTTCCCTCATCGTTGGTTCTTCAATGTTTTCAACTCGGACACCGCAGATTACGCCTTTGATCAAGTCCCTCGAAGGATTCATGTTAGGAGCTTCTGCAAAAAAGGTCTCAAAGTCTGTCTTTTTTTCCAGTATTGCTTCTAACTCTTCCTGACTGTACCCTGTCAGCCAAGTGATAATTTCATCAACTTCTGTCTTCGTACGTCCTTTTCTTTCTGCCTTATTCACGTAATGTGGATAGACACTTGCGAAACTCATTGTATAGACCTTATGTTTGCTCAAGATACAAACTCCCTTAGAATCGTTTTCTTCATTATAGTACGAAGGAATGGCGTGTTCAAATTTGTTTTTATTAAAGAAAGCAAAGGAAATTGGCCTGTAGGGAAAGAATATTAAAGCATATGAAGAAGGGGGTGTGGTTGATGGCTAAGACAGTGCTTTCCAACAAAGGAAGTAAAAATCCTAGAACCTTTTTCGAAGAAAGCTCTTTCTTTCGTATGCTCCGTTTTGCATTCTTATTATTTCTTTCCTTCTTATTGGTGTATACCTACTATCTGCATCTTACAGGCAATCTTCAAAAAACCATTCTCACTATCTGGTCTAACTATAAGCAAGTCATCATTGCCTCATCAATTTTAGTTACCTATACAGGGATTGTTTTTCAGTTGGGTGTTTGGCGGGGGAGAAGAAGTTGAATGAAAGCAGGGTGATTAAATTCTCTGCTTTTTTTCATGCAAAGAGCAATCTAAATAAAGCTGGCTCCATATCCTTTCACCAATCAACGTCATAGGTGATATACTAATGGTCTACTATAATAGAAGAAACGGTTTAGAGCAAAGGAGTCAACAGTATGGCCAATGTACATATTTTTACAAAGAGAGAGGAAATCGCAAACGCCATCATCCATGGCATCGGGGGATTATTAAGCATTGCAGCCCTTGTCATCCTGATTGTGTTCGCTTCCCTGGACGGAACAACATGGCATGTCGTGAGTTTCACCTTATTCGGGGTGACCATGGTACTGTTATATACATCATCAACTCTTGTCCACAGCTTTCCGCCGGGCAAAGCAAAGGACTTCTTTGAAATCATGGACCACTCATCCATCTATTTCTTCATTGCCGGCACCTACACACCATTTCTGTTCATCGCTGTAAAAGGTGCATTAGGATGGACACTGTTCGGAATCGTCTGGGGCCTTTCCATCGCAGGAACAGTATTCAAATCCCTGTTCGTCAAACGCTTCCTGCACACATCCACCGTGTTATATGTCGTCATGGGCTGGCTGATCGTCTTTGCCTGGGGACCACTGACGCAGAATGTATCATCACAAGGACTGCTGTTCCTGGTGATCGGAGGAGTCTTGTATACAGTTGGAGCCATCTTTTACGTCTGGCGCGGATTCCATTACCACCATGCGATATGGCATGTGTTTGTTTTAGCCGGATCGATCATGCACTTTTTTGCGGTTTTGAGTTTGTTGCCGTGAAATTAAATAAACTCCCTCGGTTTGGAGGCGGATTGATTGCTTCATGTGAATATTAGAAGACCAACCACTGCAGATCTTGAGCAGTTGAAGGATTTTTTTAGAACAGTGATCATCGATACATTCATTAAAGAAGGTATTGGTGATCAATTAAATGTTATCAATGAAGAGATTGAAGTGAAGAAAAAATACTTAACTAGTGATTTTGAAAGCAATGGCAAGGAAAGATATTTTTTAATAGCATTCTATGGTGACAAAATTATTGGATCCATAGAATTTGGCCCAGCAAATGAAATCATAAGAAATGTTTCAGATCATGCTTTTGAAGCACTTGTCGAGGTAGGTACAGTATTTGTCCATCCTGACTATCAGAGGAATGGAGTAGGAAATTTACTATTGGAGGCAATGTATGAAACATTACGGAATAACGGTATAGAAGGCTTCTGCCTAGATAGTGGATATAAAAGTGCACAACTTATATGGAAAAAGAAATTTGGAGAACCAGCTGTTCTATTAAAGGATTATTGGGGTAAAAATTTTGACCATATGATTTGGAGAGTAAAAATCAGCGAACAAGAATAGGAATTTCTTTTGCAGTCGACTGCGCCTTTCTGTTCAAGAACATTATTTTCACACACACTAACAACTCTTTCACTTAACAGCGATAAATAGAAAGGGCAAGCCTCAGGTTAAATTAATAGGCTTGTCTTTTTTTTGCTGGAGTCATTCTACTTAATGGTAACCATTTGTGAATCTAGAGTTTAGCAAACGCCAAAAAAGTTATTCTAAAAGGGAAAAGGGTATCAAACATATAAGAAAGCTTCCCAATTAAAAACAGAAAGGATAATGTGCAGTGGCTATAGCGAGAGATTTTTTCATAGCGTTGTCAAAAAATCAGTTATTAAATGCTAGTGCAAAAAAATGGGGATTTAAACTCGGGGCGGGGAAGGTTGTTGCAGGAATTGATACAGATGGAATGATACAATCAGTGAAGAATCTAAACTCTCATGGTATTAGTGCAACAGTAGACCATCTGGGTGAATTTGTACGTTATGAGCATGAAGCAATAGAAGCCAAAAAGAATGTCCTTAAAACACTGCAAGCCATTAAACAATCAGGCGTAGACGCACATTTATCGATTAAATTAACACAACTGGGATTAGATGTTGATCAAGAATTTTGCCTGAAAAATATGCAGGACATAATGAAAGCAGCAAAAGAATACGGAGTATTTGTCAATATAGATATGGAAGATTACAGTCATCTTCAAATGACGTTTGATATATTAAAACAGTTGCAAGTAGAATACGACAATATCGGTACAGTTATTCAAGCCTATCTCTACAGGTCAGAAAACGATATTGAAAATTTAAAGCATATGCGGCTGCGACTCGTAAAAGGCGCATACAAGGAAAATGACCAAGTATCTCTGCAGAAAAAGGAAGAAATTGATGCGAATTACTTGAAACTTATCAAGAAACGGTTACTACATCCAGGTTTCACATCAATTGCGACACATGACCATAATATTATTAACGAAGTAAAACAATTTGTGATTGAGAACGATATTCCGACAAAAAATTTTGAATTCCAAATGCTATATGGTTTCCGAACAGATATGCAGCTAGAACTAGTGAATGAAGGGTATTCCTTTTGTACCTACGTACCATATGGGCATGACTGGTATGGATATTTTATGAGAAGACTAGCAGAACGGCCACAAAACTTGAACCTAGTTTTGAAGAGTTTAGTGGCGAAATAAAATGCTTGGGGGCTTAACCGAGTTCCAACCTGGATTCACAGATATTAATTTAATAGCTTATTAGGATTGAGGGCGGCAGTTAATATATATTGTCGCTTTTTTGTTATTCTACATAAATGTTGCGCAAAGGAAACAAATGGTCATTATAGTGCGTGGTCAATCTTTTTCCAGAGGAGTCTAATGGTCTTAAAAAGGGGTATCAGCCTTGGAAGAACAGACCATTGAATTCGGCCACAAACTAAAAATGTTACACAAAAAACAATTCCTAAGCCAAGAAGATTTAGCAGAATTAAGCAAGCTCGATCGAAAATACATAAGCAATTTAGAAAGAAATGTATCTAGTCCAACGCTTGATACATTGTACAAACTAGCCGCAGCATTCGGCATAACATACTTGGAACTGAGTCAGGAAATTAGTGAAGTAGAAGAAAACCAAAATTACCTTATCATCGCCACAAAAGAAGCAGAAGAAATAAAGGCTATGCAAAAAAATAAGAAGCAGTAGATTCCCATCCAACTGGAGGTAACTATGCAGACAGTAGATATTATTGATCGAAAAGTATCCCAATTCATAAATGAGTATAACGATGAGATTGAGATGGAAATCATTAAGTATCAAGATCATTATAAAGTAGTCGTGACGATATGCCAGGAAGCACCACCTTATAAGGATTTTATTGGGATTGGGAGCGATAAAAGGATTGCGAGGAGAGCGGCTAGGAGGGCTTTAATGAAACTATACAGCGTGGCGTATCCTAATTTATTTTAGAAATTATAAAATGGAAAGAATCTATAAACTATTAGATTGCTTTCCATTTTTTCTATAGAATTTCAAAAATAAGAATTTTGACTTATTAATAATTCAATGTAAATTAGTTACATTTATTATAAGGGGGGAGAAAAATGCCGGGGGATAAAATAATTAGATGGGGTATCCCAGGGTGGATACTGATGGCTTGGCTCTTATCTCTTTATACAGTAACACATCAGGAACAAGTTTTAGATTTTTTAAAGAATGAAGCTGTCAAATCATTAAGTATTACAGCTATATTAGGAAGTATTGGTGTTCCACTGGGTTATTTGATTCACGAACTATATTTTGCTATGTCATGGACTATAATAAAAATTGACATCAACAAGATTATTTTAAAGGTAGAAAATTTCCCTTATCTCAAAAATTGGAACTCCCTAAATGATAAAGAAAAGTATTATTACTTTGAATACATTTGGGATAAAAATATCAATAGACTTGAAGAAGGATTAAGGAAAGAAATGAAGGAAAGATATCGTGATAGATTAACATTAATACATAGTTTAGGAACTCTTTTCTTTAGTATGTTATTAACCATTGTAGCTTCTATAACTGGAATCGTATTAGAACTGGGGTTAACAATCATTACTTCCTTAGTAATGTTATTTCAAATAATTACAGTTTTGATTCTTTGGAAGAATTATAAGTATCATTCTGATCAACTTAAAGATTATCAAGGATACTTTTTAAATGACATGATAAATAATAAGTTGAATATTTGAGTAGAATGATTAATTATTGGATTTAAGAGACTTCCGTCATGGGAGTTTTTTTATTTTACAGCAATTACAGTCCGGTAAGAATCTCTCTAAAAGGGTCGGTAAATAAAATATCATTCAATTAGGTTAGCCCTTAGTATGTACTCTATTTATCACCTATTATTGAGAAAATTCTAATGGTATAATGTTATTAACTAATTTTGTAAACTTATTCCTAGGAAGGTCGATAAAAATGGATTTCCAAGGTCTTAATATTTCTTATCAGTATCGTTCTGATGTTGAAGAGATAAATGTTGTGCGAGATTTTTACATACCTGTATTAAGCTCGAGTAAAACATATAAGAGAGCAGTTGGTTATTTTACTTCTAATTCTCTTTCCTTAGCAGCTAAAGGTTTTTCTGAGTTGATTGAGAATGGGGGAAAAATCCAGCTTATCGCTTCTCCATACCTTGAAAAAGCAGATATTGAAGCTATTGAACAAGGCTATAAGCAAAGGGACGAAATGATAGAAGAGGCTTTGAACAGACAGTTAGAACATCCCGAAAATGAGATACAGAGGGAAAGATTAAATTATCTTGCATGGTTGATTGCAAATAATCAACTGGATATTAAGATTGCGGTATTAAAGAACCTCAAGCAGGGAATTTACCATGAAAAATTAGGTCTTATGGAAGATTATTTTGGAAATAAGCTTGCGTTTACCGGATCTTCAAATGAAACCATTGGGGGATTAGTTAATAACTTTGAGTCAATTGATGTCTTTTGTTCTTGGAATCCTTCTGAGAGTATGAGGGTGGAAAGAAAAGAAAGAGATTTTAATGCACTTTGGGATAATAGTACAAAAAATTTAGAGGTTATAGAGTTTCATCAGGCTCTTAAAGATAAATTGTTATCTTTTAAGAAGGATACATATTATAAGGTTGACCCCGAGGCTACCGAAAATCAAGATACCACTCTTGTTGTAAAGGAAAAAAACCAACTGGAATTTTATCCCAAAATACCAAGTCGCATAAAGGTAAGGGAATATCAGAAAGAAGCCATTATCAGCTGGTTCAGGAATGAATGTCAAGGGTTGTTAGAAATGGCTACCGGAACTGGGAAGACTATTACAGCACTATCGGCTCTTTCTAAGTTATATGAACATACTGGAAGATTAGGTATTGTAATTGTATGTCCTTATACCCATCTGGTCGACCAATGGGTTAAAGATATAAAAGCTTTTAATATGAGTCCAATAGTAGCATACCATTCGAAAACTCTATGGGAAGAAGATTTAAATTATCATATTACAGCTTTTCAATCCGGTATTATTAATCATTTTTGTTTAATAACGACTAATAAAACTTACCTGACTGATACAATGCAAGCGCTTTTAAGACGCTTATCGAAAGATATTCTTTTTGTAGCAGATGAGGCTCACCATTTAGGGGCTGAACAAAGTAGAGTGAAGTTAATTGATGAGTTCCCATACAGACTAGCTTTGTCAGCAACTCCAAATAGATGGTATGACGATGATGCTACAGAACAACTTATCAATTATTTCGGCTCAAAAGTGGTTTTTCAGTTTGGCTTAGACAAAGCAATAGGTGAATTCTTAACACAATATTACTATTATCCACATTTGGTTTACTTGGATCAAGATGAAGCAGAACTTTATCATGAAATAACGAATAAGATAGCAAAGTATAGCGTAATGAATGATGATGGACCATCGGCTAGTAAGGAACTCATTAAAAATTTATTGATAGAAAGAGCAAGGATTTTAAGTAGGGCTAGGAACAAAATCCATAAGCTAAAAGAATTAATGGTCAATAGAACTATGTCAAACTATAACTTATTTTACTGTGGAGACAGTTCTATTGATGGAGAAAGGCAAATTGATCGGGTTGTGAAGACTTTAGGAAATGAGCTTGATATGAGCGTTCATACCTTTACATCAAGAGAAGATAAACAAGAGAGACAGGAACTCTTACAAAGATTTGAAAATGGCAATTTGCAAGGTTTAGTGGCAATTAAATGTCTAGATGAAGGTGTTGACGTGCCTGCAACTCAGACAGCATACATCCTAGCAAGTAGTACCAATCCCAGAGAATTCATCCAAAGAAGAGGAAGGGTTCTGAGAAAACATCCATTAAAATCGTTCTCTTATATTCATGATTTTATTGTGGTACCTCGGCCTTTAAGTGATGTAAAAACTCTCGATGCAAAAACTTTCAATATTGAAAGAAATATGTTGAAACGTGAACTGGATCGTTTTACTGAGTTTGCTGATCTTGCTTTGAATGGACCAGAAGCACACGAAGTCTTAAATGAGATTAAAAAGAACTATAACTTACTTAGCTATTAAGGAGTGTTATCCATGCAAAATGAAAAGGAAATGTTACAAGGCATTCTTTCTAAGTTACCTGAAGAAAACCTTTTAATCCTTAGGGAAATATTGCAGTCTGAAAAAGAGCTATTGCATAGAAAAAATCTTCAGGGAACTACGATTGTTAGTGATATTGTTAATATTATAAAAGAAAGAGTGAACGATTAATGTTATTGGAGTCAATTACTTTAGAAAACTTCAGGCAGTATTTTGGACGGCAAGTTATTGAGTTTTCCCAATCCTCGTCAAGAAATGTAACTGTCATTCATGGTGAAAACGGTTCAGGGAAAACAGCCCTTTTAAACGCTTTTAACTGGTGCCTATACGAGAAACTCGACTTACCTAATCCAGAACATATTATTAATGAGTATGCATTAGAAACTGCATCTGTAGGAGGTGTGGTAACCTCAAAGGTGATCTTGAGATTTTCGGATAACGAAAAAAAATACATACTTACTCGAATGATTCACGCTAATAAAACGAATACAGGAATGTATCTTTCTGAACCTGAAACAATTTTAGAGTTTAAAAATAATGGGCAAAGTGAATCAATACAAAACCCAACTATTGAAATTAACAGAATTATTCCTGAGAACCTACGCTCTTATTTCTTTTTTGATGGAGAAAGAATTGATAACCTTTCCAAAGAGGAAGGGACGGATGACATAAAAGATGCAATCAAAACAATGATGGGTCTTGAAGTTCTTGAAAGGGCAAAAAAACATACTGAAACTGCAAGAAGAAGATTCTTAGATGAAATGAAAAAATTTGGTGACGCCGAAACAGTTCATTTAATAGATCAAGAAATGAAACTCGAAAATGAAAAGGAAAAAATACAAGAAGAATTAAAACAGCGAAATGACAATCTTAAGATTCTTGAGAAGCAAATTAAGGAAAAAGAAAATAGATTGAAACAAATTGAAGGTGCGAAATACTTACAGGAAAGAAGAGATCAAAAAAATGACGAACTTGCTCGTGTTCGTAATGATTTAAAATTCAAAAGAAAAGAAATTACAGACATAATGAGCAAAAAAGGCTATTTAGCTTTTAGCTTTTCGCCTATGCAAGAAGCTCAAAGTAAATTAGATAATTATAATGGTGGGTCTAATAAGGTAGTTACTGGATTAACTTCAAGTTTTATCAATGAACTTTTAGCTAGTGGAAACTGTATTTGCGGGGAGAAGTTAGAAAAGGGTTCTTCCCATTATGCTCACGTAGAAGAGCTACTTAATTATCTTGCTCCAATAAGCTTGGATGCTGCAATTACAAATTACAAATCAGATGTTAAGATTCTTGATTTAAGTAGAAAACAACTGTTTCAAGATTTGAAAAGGCTTAAAGAAGAAGAGAGTAATTATAAGGCTCAAGAGAGAAAACTTGATGAAGAGATACAAGAGATTAGTGCAAACTTATCGGAAAAGGATTCCGAAGAAATAGTTGAAATCGAAAATGCACGTTTAAAATTAATTACCCAGAAGAGTGAAACAGATAGGGAAATTGGTAAACTCCAATCTCAATTAGAGAAAATAGAAATGGAAATTTCTAAGATTAGAAGTGATCGTGAGAAAATAGAGAAAAGGGCTGATAAAGTCAATTTGGCTCAAAAAAGAATAGATGTATGTGAAAGTTTAGTAAAAGCAATGGAGGAGATTTATACTGTTCGTGAAAAAATCGTTAAATCTAATCTTCAGGAAAGAATAGCCAATGTATACTCTCAATTTTTACGCAAAGACTATAAAATTAACTTAAATGAGAATTATGAATTGAATGTACTAAATGCAAATAATAAAGTTGTTGGCATGTCTCAAGGTGAGCGACAAATTACAAGTCTAAGTTTTATTGGCGCTATTGTTGATATAGCACGTGAACAACATAAGAAAGAGAATAAAAATGCATTTGAAGATGGTGGAATATATCCATTGGTTATGGATTCTCCATTTGGTGCTCTTGATTCTGACCATAGGGAAAGGATTGCTAAGGGTATTCATAAATTAGCCGATCAAGTTGTTGTCATTGTCTCTACTTCTCAATGGAGAGGTGAAGTAGAAGAACAAATGAAGAACTTAATTGGAAAAGAATATAATCTACAATATAATGACCCAAGAATTAACAAGGATAAACCATATGAGTATACAGAGGTCATAGAGGTGAAAAAAGGTGTATAACAGAAGGATAAGAAGACCAAAAGAACAAGAGGATATGTATCGTGAATTAACCGATAGTAATGAATTTGGGTTTTTCTCAACTTATAAGGATGTTTTTATGGCTGCAGGCCTAATAGGTTTTATAAATCAAAAGAGAGTACCTTTTAAAGGTAGCTTAGAAGGAATACACTGGAATGTCTTTAACCAAGATACTGATGAGGCAGTAATAAACGCTGTAGCCTTAGCCGATTCTGGTGAAGTAAATGTAATAAATACTGACGAAGACACATTTGAGGAAAAAATATTGATTTTTGAAGAATATGCTGCTGCTGGAGTTGAAATTCTTCATAAAATGCTAATGGAATCCCCTAAATTAGCGCTAGACACATATTTTGCCTATTTAATGTCAATGGAAGAACATTTAACAACAAAAGAAAGGAACCTAAAGGCAATTGCTGACTTAATAGATTTTGATTAGACTGACCAGGAGGATAACTCCTGGTCTTAGTCTTTTAGGAAATCTAAAAGAGCGTTTGCAATAACTTTTGATTTACTCAGGCCCACTTTTTCTGAGTAAATTGTTTTTGACATCCTTAAATTTCCGAAAGTTGACGGTATTGCCTGTCCAGAATTAGTCGATTATAATGTCCGTATATAATTCGAAACATTTCGACATTTATTCTGGAGAAAGGAAAAGACGTCCCCCATAATGTATAACTGCGCCAACAGTTATACAGGAGACGTCCCACAAAAAAGTATATGGTTATTGTATCAGATTATCAGCTGATTGAAAACACTCTTACTGGAGTTTTTAGTTAGGGGTGCGGGGAGGATCCCTTCCCCTTGCTGTGGTAAAGACATGTTGGTTAGAGGTACAAAGAATCGAAAAGCCAAGGATCATACAGGTCAGAGTAAAACATATAACATCCGAAGAATGCAGTGCACCAATTGTCAGACCATCCATCATGAACTTCCAGATTTATTGATTCCTTATAAACGCTATGAGGCTGAATGTATCGAAGACGTTCTTACGAACCCATCCACCCACATTGTTGCTGCCGAAGATTCCACTCTTTCAAGATGGCACGGTTGGTTTCATCAATTAATGGATTATTGGATCGGCTGTTTGAACTCCATCATGATCAGGACCAACCAGGGAAAGATCCCCCAGGATGTTACGTCCAAATGTTCAGGGACCGCACTTCAAAGGATAGGACGCTTGGTAGGAGATGCCAATGGATGGCTGACAAGAATTGTCCGGCCCATCGCAAATATAAATTTATGGTTACACACCCGTTCCGCATTCATTGTCCAATAGAACCTGATTTACACTCGTGATAGACACAGAGAGGAGAATGTATCATGAGTGATCATAAGAAATCAGAAGAATTGGCAGTGCAGCGTTTTCAGCTGATATCCCCTTTATTGGCAGAGGGGCTTGACGCTGGGAAAGTAAAGGAGTTAAGAGACCAGATAGCGAAGGCTAGCGGTCTTTCTGAAAGAACCATCAGGCGATATTTGGCTCAATTTCAGGTAGATGGGTTTGGAGGACTAAAGCCGCAAGGAAGAAAAGGTGCTCAAAAGTCTGAGGCTATCCCTCCTCATTTATTGGAACAGGCAATCCTTCTGCGTAAGGAAGTGCCGAGCCGGAGCGTGGCTCAAATCATACAGATACTCGAGTGGGAAGGGTTGGCTGAACCAGGGCAGATCAAAAGGTCAACGCTCCAGGAAAAGCTCACTGAAAAAGGTTACAGCACACGGCATATGCGACTCTACTCCCAGACAGGAGTAGCTGCCAGGAGATTTCAGAAGCGACATCGCAACCAACTCTGGCAATCAGATATCAAGTATGGCCCTTACCTGCCAATTGGTCCGAATGGAATGAAGAAACAAGTATATCTTGTCGCCTTTATCGACGACGCCACCAGATTTGTGCTTCACGCAGCTTTCTACCCTACTTTGGATTCAAGGATCATTGAAGATGCCTTTCGGCAGGCCATACAAAAGTATGGTGTTCCAGAAGCTGTTTATTTTGATAATGGAAAGCAATATCGAACCAAATGGATGTCGCGTACCTGCTCAAAAATAGGCACCCGCCTTACATACACAAGGCCATACTCAGCTGAATCAAAAGGGAAAATTGAACGCTTTAACAGAGTAATAGATTCATTCATAAGTGAGGCTGTCATCGAAAAACCCAATACACTTGATCGTCTGAATGAGCTTTTCCAAGTGTGGCTGACAGAGTGTTATCAGAATAAGCCTCATTCTGCACTTGGGGAGAAAATCAGCCCGGAAACGGCATTTCGTTCAGATAAGAAAGCGATTCGGTTCATCGATCCGGATACGTTGAGTAATGCATTTCTCCATTGTGAAACGAGGAAAGTTGATAAATCAGGATGCATCAGTTTCATGGATCAAAAATATGAGGTGGGCCTGACATTCATTGGACGACAGGTTGAAGTTGTTTATGACCCTGCGAATATCGAGGAGCTAACCATTGAGTTCGAGGGTCATATTCCATGGAAAGCCAAGAAGCTGGTCATTGGGGAAAGAGCTGGGAAGCGTCCTGCATTACCTGAGCACCTGCAGGTGCAGGATGTAGAATCTTCAAGACTATTAAAGGCAGCTGAACGAAAGAACCAGGAACGTCAAACTGAACAGAAACCTGCCGTGACCTTCCGTGCCGTTTGGAAGGAGGATGATTCTCGTGTTTGAAGCCTTCTATGAAATGGATTACACACCTTTCGCCAGAGATCTTCCGACTGATCAATTGTATGATTCCTCGATGATGCAAGAAATCCTTGGAAGGCTGAAGTACACAGCTGAAAGACAGCTTTTCGCCGTTCTGAGTGGGGATAGTGGTACTGGAAAGACTACGACCATCCGTAAGTTTGTGGACAAATTGGATAAAAGGAAATTCCATATCCTTTACCTGTCTGACTCTAAGTTAACACCTCGGCATTTTTACAAAGGTCTTCTGGAACAGTTAGGCTCCGAAGCGAAGTTTTACCGGGGAGATGCAAAACGGCAGCTTCATCGTGAGATTGAATTAATGAAAGGCATACGAGGGCTACAACCTGTGGTGGTAGTGGATGAAGCCCATCTTCTGGACCGTGAAATGCTTGAAGAGGTTCGTTTCCTACTGAACTTCAAAATGGATTCGCAAAGCCCGATGGCGCTTATCCTTGTCGGTCAAAGTGAATTATGGGATCGACTTCGGCTCCAATCATACGCAGCCATACGCCAAAGAATCGATATCCAATTTCAGCTAGGACATCTCGATCGTGCCCAAGTTGAAGAATATGTTTCTAGGCACCTTCGTTATGCCGGAGTTGACCAACCAATATTCTCTGACGGGGCTCTCGATGAAATCCATCGGTTTTCTGGTGGTGCCGCAAGGCTCATAGATAAACTCTGCACGCATAGTCTACTCTATGGCTCACAAAATGGCCGAAGGATCATTGACGACCATATGATCAAGCAAGTCATCCAGGGTGAACTTTCATGAAAAGCCGTTGGAAAGAAATGAATTACAATGAAGAGTTGGATTGTTGGGTTGTATTTTGGGGGGACAATGCTGGTTATAAGATGCGATGTGGAGAATGGTTTGATCTTCATCTAGGTAATGGCAAGACTCTTTCCTGCCGTCTGGAACTGGGTAGGGATTGGTATATTTTCACTGGTCGTAACGACGTAAAGTTCTATCTTAAGAAAAACGAGACGTACCAAGTTGACTTGTAAAATCGTTGGGAAGCAGGAAAACTGCCTCCCTTTTCATTTTGGACAGGAAATCCGTCAGTTTTCGGACAATTAGTACCATCAATTTCCGGACATTGTAGAACGTCATTAACAGTAAATCTCTAATTTCTTTAAAATAGGAGATTCAATAAAGATATTTATTTGTTTTAACCTGGAGTCGGATTTTGTTTGCGATTCTTGAGTCCAGAATCCAATTATTTCTTTTAAAATCTTAATATCTTCAACTGAAAGATCGTTGTCTTCCTGTGTCTTTATTAATGCTTTTTTTTCTATATCAGCTTCACTTGAAGCTGTTTCTGCTTTTAAGTGGGCATGTTCTAAATTGATTTCATCTTGTTTTTCTAATTGACCGTACTCAAGATTAATTATGTTATCTTTATTAAGACCATTACTAACTTTTTCATCAATAGAATTTGTTTTTGTTTCTAAAACAGTATTTTGTTTGTGATCACTCAAATATTTAAGTGTTTCTAGTGTTCTAGAATCAAATCCTTTCTTTCTTAATTCTTCGATGGTTATTAATCCATTTTTAATATCTAAGCTTAACTGGTCAACAAGTTCTTTTCTTTCTTTAGTTGTCCAAACTTGAAAAAGAGGATCATATCTGTAATTCGCATTTTTTAGTGAAAGACGGAGACTTGCGGGTGTAACTTCAAATTTTTCGGCAACCTCTTTTAAAGGTTTTCCGGTATTCAAATCTTCCACAATAAGAATTAATCCTTTTTTATTACTTGAAGCTTTGATGTCCCAAACTTTTAGAGAAAAATTATATTCATATTGATATTTATCAAGCAGTTTTTCAACCATGGATACAAAACGTAATCTCTCTTTGTTTCCCCTTAAATATTTTCCTGATAAATCATATATGGTATTTCCTTTGTTTAGGTGTGATACTAAATCATGACAAAGCTGCTCTTCATCTAGAGTAGACCAAAAATTCATAAAGGAATAAAATTTATAGTTGTTAGAGAGTAATAACTCCTCTAATTTTCCATATGCAAGATTAAAATGTTTTTCAATCTTACTAGGATCTACTCCCTGGTTCAATAACTCTACATAGTAATCTAAATTACCATTCTTCTTGTTAATTGTTCTATCTTATTAGCTCTTTGTGCTTCAATATCTTCAGCTATATTTTCGCTATTAAGATTACTACTTTTAGTATGTACAGATGATTTCTCTGTTTTACGATTATCAATAAAGTCATTAACCAAATCTACAATATCCATATAGAATCTCCTTAAAGAAATTTATTGAATTTTAAAATTATCTCACTTGATAATATTATAGGGGCTATTAGCCCCTATATAAATTATAATTCACGGAAAATATTTAGGTCATCTCTGGAAATAAACGTAGACAAGGAAAACCTTACAGTTGACCTTAATTCTTCAATTGATAGACCAATTGCTTCTAAAACATGAGATGGTTTACTGGAACTGCAAGCCGATCCGGTTGATGCTGCGATAAACGGAGAGAGCGATTTTAATAGAACCTCGTTGTTGGTACCCTTAAATTGAACGCTGATTACACCAGGTATTTTATTATCACGATCATTGTTATAGAGAATATTGTTGCCGAATTTATCAGATAGAATAGTTGTTAAATATTCTTCTAGTTGTTTTAGCTTTTTAATATTTTCTCTCAAATTCTTCTTAGCAAGTTTGGCAGCTATTCCTAATCCAACTATATTATGAACGGCTAAAGTACCGCTGCGTAGGCTATTTTCTTGTCCGCCACCATGTAATAAGGGAGTTAACTTGGTTAATATATCATACTGGTCTTTGCGGATGAAAGTAGCACCAATTCCTTTTGGGCCATGAAATTTATGAGCTGAGATCGACAGGAAGGTTAATCCAGGATAATTTTCAAGACTGAAATTTACTTTTCCAACAATTTGTGTTGCATCACTATGAAGGAAAATGTTATTTTCATAGCAAATATTCGATATTGACATCATATCATTCAAGGAACCCAATTCATTATTTCCCCATATTATAGATATAAGAATTGTTTCGTTTTTGATTTCTCTTCTTAACTCTTCCAAATTAATTCTTCCAAATTGATCCACATCTAGGTATGAAACCTTATATCCCTTTGTTTCTAGGTATCTGCAAGTCTCTAACACTGAAGGATGCTCAACTTTTGTAGTAATAATATGATTACCTTTTGACTGATAATAATCAGCAACACCTTTTATAACCATATTATTACTCTCGGTTGAACCACTAGTAAAAATCAATTCAGAAGGGGAGCAGCCAAGTAAAGAAGCAAGAGAAGATCTTGCTTCTTTTACTGCCTTTTTGGCGTTTTCCGCTACGGAATAATATTTGCTCGATGGATTACCAAACTCTTCCATTATATAAGGGAGCATTGCATCTTTTACTTCAGGATGAACCTGAGTTGTAGCACTATTGTCAAGGTAAAGCATTAAAACACCTACTTATCTATCTTTAGTAAGTTAACTAGCAGCTTTTCATAATTTCCTGCGTGCTTATATTCATTTTCTAGGAGTGTAATGCCTCTTTCTAGGTGGGCATTAAACAAATCTGGAAAATACTCTTCATCCGGGACATTTCGTTTAGCATGCTGGCGAATAATTGCCTTATAAGTATAATCATGTTCTCCAGTCATAACATTTCTCGGGATTTCTATTCCATTTTTATTAAAAACAGGTTCTGGAAGAGAAGGAATTCTCAGAGATAGAGCCACCGATATCCTGGAAAGAATATTCCAAGTTAATCCTGTGTATGATTGCAAAGCCACTAATTTCTCTCCGGTTTCTTTAGAAGTTTTTAATCGGAAATTCATTTGCTCACCTCCAGCTGCTTAAAAGGAAAGTATTGATTTAATACAGCCGTTTCATGGCCTTCTACATTAAATTCAAGCATATATTCTTTAGCAGTAAAAGGTGCTAGTAAATTGTAATGATGTTCATCAATTTCAGAATCGGTGGAAAGTATAATAGCTTGTTTGCCGCTATAGGGAATAAATTCTGTGAGAACAGCTGCCTTATGTGTCTTATCAAGTCTACCCAGCAATGTATCGAATATAAAAGGAACCTTTCTGCCGGAACATTTAAAGATTGCCCAAATCAATGAAATTAAGAGAATTTCTTTTTCTCCTGCTGAAAGCGTAGACTTCTCGATTTGATCCTTATGTGCATCAAACAATTTTACATCATAGGTTACATGATCAATTGTTAAAGAAGTTATATAATCATTCTTCCTAAAGATTTTCTTGAGCATTTTAGAAGCCTCTATTTGAACTTCTTGCAGTTTTTTCTTTAACTGGATTTCTCTGAACTTCCGGCTGAAATCTATTATTTTTTGAGACTGTAAGAAAGAGCTTTCCGTTTTATCGCGATCTTTTAAGATGGCCTGCAGTCTTTCCTTTGAGTTTAAAGTCAATTCTAATTCTTTTTGGATACCATTTAACTCGGATTCCAATTGCTCAATCCTTACTTGGATATCATGCAAGGAGTATTGCAGAGTTTCCATGTTTTGAATCATAGAACTAAACTCTGTTGTGCTATCGTTTATTGACAATTTATCCTTAAGGGTACGTATTTTTTCAAGTTTTACTTTGTTCTCTTCTATTTGACCTAATGCCTGCTCATTGGAATCTGAATTTATTGTTAAGAAAATATTTTCAATTAAACTGCTCTCAGAAAAAGATGCACCATGGATCTGTATAGTATCAGTATCCGGTTTTACCAGATTAAGGATTTCATTTCTCATCTTACTTTGGGTATCCAAATCTTCTAACTTAGCGACTTTATTAACAGCTTGGCTAAATGCATCGATAGAAAGTCTCTCGTTCAACTGTTTGAATAATTGCATTGATTCTTCAGCTTTTAGCTGTTCCCTAGTTTCAGCTACTATTTCTTTAGCTAAATAAAAAGGTAGTAGGGAAGAGACAAAATCTTTTATCTTATCCATATTTTGCTTACGTTCAGATTCAATCCTATTAATTTGTTTCAAAAGATCTTCTCTTTCTGTTTTAACAAGGCCGCCAAATTTCTCGAAGTCATTTTTTTCTTTATTGTATGCAACCTGATATTCTTCTTGATCCTTCAATAGATTGTCTCTGTTATTAATAATCTGAGATACCTTGTCTCGAAGTAGCTTTTCTTTTTCAACTAAATCAAATAACTCCTTTTCAAATCCATCCATTTTCTTAACATCTAAAGATTGATTAGCATAAGTTTCTAAGTCAGTCTCTAATGCTTCAAAAAGGTCTAGATTAAAAACCACTTTAGATAGGTTTCTTAGGTAACCCGATAATAAATTTTCATTAACTATTCTTGAAATTTCTTCACCATCAAATAAACACAAATCTAGTAGGTGAGGGGGCATGATTTCTTTTAATCTGGATAAAAATAACTCCTTATCATATTCGCTATAGTGCTTTCCTTTAGCTACTATTTCAAAGGTTTCTTTTATCCCAGTTTGGGTTAGTTTCCAATGACGATAGAAAGTGTAATCAGTTTTTTCGAAATTATCGATAAGAGAGAAATCAAGCTTGATTCTAAAATTATTTTCACCAAGTTTTTTTGCATTGTTATTTAAAATGCCTTTAACCTTTTTATAGTATTCTGCATTTTCACTTTTGTAACCAAAGCCATAAGAGCCAAACAATCCAAGTTTAATAGCATTTAACAGTGTTGTTTTTCCTGCTCCATTTTCTCCGCCTATAAGAATTACATTCTTGTCATCAACGGGGCGGATATCAATAGTATTTGTGCCTCGATAAGCACCTATGTTAGTTAATTGAACTTCATTAATAATCATTGTGGACCCTCATTTTCTAAATCATAAATGTAAGTAATCTTGCTTTAAGGCCTTACCTATTTCATCCATAAGTCCTCTTCTGACCTTATAACCAGAAAAGTCTTTTTCTATCGATATTAATTGTTTAATAACCTTTATATCAACTTTGTATTGATCAGCCAAAAGTTCTAAATCAGAAACTTGGTCCTTATCAAAAAGCGGACGATCATCCATTTCCCAATCAATAGAATAGCCCATAATTTCTTGGAAAATCATTGGTATACGATCTTCCCAATCCCCATGCTTAAACCAAATTTTTCTGATCGCCTTTAGCTCCTCAATACTGATTAATTCATGGTTTGGATCACTAGGATGGCTTAGATTTTTCTGTACTTTTAACAGGTTTCTAAGTATTTCTTCCCTTGCTTCCATGGTGAATGGTCCCAAACCAAGTTGTGCATGCTTAGTAACAACTTCACCATCTAAAGTTTCTTCCTCATATTTCACTAAAATCATATAATCATCAGGCGAACTAAGATCTATCTTATTTCTAGAGATGTATTCTCTAAGTTGATCTTTAGAGACAATTTCATATTCACTAAGAGGTATGAGCTTTTTTTCACGTCCAGCTTTTTTAGGTATTAGTACGTGATCGACACCCTCAATTTCCTCGATTTTAACTTCTTTATAATATATCTGACCTTTGTTTCTATACTTCATTCGTTTAGTTCGATCATCTCTAATTAGAGTAAGCCAATTTCTGAAATCCAATAATGGTTTCATCCAGTCATGTCCGCTTTGGATAAATCCGCTCAATGCCTTATCTTCATTGACTACAGTACAAACCCAGCATCCAAAACGGCTGTTTCCGCAAGATCCGGCTGATTCTTTTATTGTCTTATCCACTACCAATGGACATTCACCACTGCTAGAATCCTGATATAGTCTGTGTAATTCATGATTATCATCACCCCAAGGAGAAGGGAAGTTCAATAAGTAATCCCATACATCATCTAATGTGAAGCTTCTTATTGGTGCATAAACATAAGCATTAGATAATGTGGAATGTCTCATAAAAGTTTTTCCTTCAACTGTGTGCGAGCGAATGACATTGCCTCTAGTAGCACTTTCATCCTCTCGTACACCTAGAACCATGATCACTTCTCCAAATGAGGAGACTTTATCCATTATAAATTGGTTCGCAGGGTCGATCTTAAGACGGTCGGTACACCATCTAAATTGCTGGTTTGGGGTAGGGTAGCCTTTACCGATAATATTCACCCAAAATGATTGTTCAAATTCAGGTTTTACTTTATGCGTTTCGATCGGCAAATTTCTATTTAGCGCTTCTTCTTGAATTCTTCTTAACGTCTGGTTAATAGAATTTATAATTAAAGGTGTTTCAACTAGTGTATCAGAGGAGATTACATAAACTTTTTTATGCAGTTCTTCACTGTCCATCTCAGTTAGGGCTTCAAATACTAATTGTACAACCACAGTGGAGTCTTTCCCACCACTGTATCCAACCACCCAAGGTCGATTATCTTCTTTATAAGCTGCTTTAATTCTTTCTTTTGCTTCCTCTATATGAGGGTTGTTTTTAGATAAAAGATTACTAATGATGCCGTTAGCCATGTTAAACTACTCCTTGAAAAAATTTATCTTCCAGTGCCTGTTCAGCTTCAGTTAGTGGCAGGCCAATTAATTGTTTAATTTTATTTGAGGTTAGTTGAATTGTATAAGAAGTTTTTTGAATCCGGCCATTGTGATTAAAAGCTCGACCGAGCCAGTCTTGGTTATTACTTCTATTCCAATCAATCTTGGATAGCATATTTAAATATTTTGGCAAGTCTTGTTCGTGATACCTTCTTAAATAATTTCCAACAATGCCAAGTGCTTCAATAAATACACCGTGTCCAACAATATAGGTTTCTCTTAATTCTTTCGGTGACAACTCTTTAGACAACACGTGATTCCATTCTTTAATAGAATCACATAAGACAGACCAAAACAACCTTAGGAAATCTTCATCTTCTTGGGTTATTTGATCACCCTTAGATTTACCCAACAATTTAAGGTTGGTATTAAAGATGTGATTCAAAGCCAAAATCTTGGGTGAGTTTTTCGAAAGAGAAACTCTTTCCTTGTCCGTATACCTATTTAGTAATGGGGTGGTTAGGATGATATCCTTTGTCAACAATGACAACCGATCTCTATGATCATATAAAATACCAATAGATGATGTAGTATTCACAGCATGTCTATTTAAATCTGAAAAAATTTGTTGTGATTTTCTTAAGCCTTCATCATGGAAAAATACAACGGAGATTGTTTCATTCCCTAATTCAGGAGAAATCTTTAAAGCCTCTTCAATTGCTGCTCTTCTATGCTGTCCGTCATTGATTAGAAATCTAGCATCCAGAGCAATTCTTAACTGACCTAGATCCTTGGCAGATGGGTCATTAATGAAAGGAACAAAGCTTAAGTCACCATCAACAGAAGCTGTGATAGAAGAAAAGACGTAATCTTTTTGATTATCGACTATGTAATTTGTTAATTCTGGTATACGAGCCTTATTTAAAATTCTTTGGGCTCTATGCTCAGGAGGAATTTCTTCTTCATCAAAAAGAAAGATCTTAGGAATAATCCTCAAAGGGCACATAGCAACAAAATATTCTTTTCCAGCCTGGATTCCTCTAATGGCAGGAAAGTTGTAACTAAACGTAGCATCCATTTTACCGCCTCCGTATTTACGTACGTAATTTTATGTTTTTATTATAAAACTAATCTGTTGTACAAGCAATAAAAAAGACGAACCTTTATTCGTGTTGGAATTGGCAACCAATTGTAAAAATCTTGATCAAACCATAAGGCTTAGGCTAAAGAATGTGCTAAAATCATTTATATAAGAAGAAATGATTCATTCGGAGGGTAATAAATGAGTTCCAATGAAGTGTATTTATTAAGTTTTCTTGAAGATTCGATCCCGGCTGCTGCCTACAGCGCGAAGAAAATGGAAGAACTAATATTCGAAGATGCTAGCAGTTCGATCATTAAAGGTAGATTATTTGCTGAAGAAATCCTATCTGAAGTTTTTAAAATAGAGAAACTAGAAGTTCCTTATCAATCTTCACTTTACGATAAGATCAATATACTTACTAGAGAAGAAATTATTAATAGGGATATACAGCAGGCATTTGATACGATCCGGCTATCCGGAAACAAAGCTGCGCATAATGCAAACTTTAATGATATCACTGAAGCTTTTAAGTTACATAAAGAGATGTATAAAGTGGGTGTATGGTTTGTCGAAGTTTATTCTTCAGGTCAGCTTAAGATCCCGCCATACGAAGCACCAAAACCAAAGAATAAGGTGCCCCAAAAAGAGGAATTTACTGAATTAATCAACAAACAGATCTTAGAATTGTTGGGTTTAGGAAAGCTTGATAACGTTCAGAAAGCTAATGTCGTCAATAAGGACCCTAAGGAAACAGAAACAATAAAGGATGGAAAATCACCCGAGACACTAATCAAGAAAGATCTTGCTCAAGGAGAAAGCTACTTAATGAGAGAATTGAGAAGGTTAAAAGAATCTTCTCAGGAAGCGATTGAAAATGCTAACCACTTTAGTTCATTTAAAGACTATATGCACGTAGATCGCAAAATTCAATTAGACCTAGAAGAAATTCTAGAACGAAACAAAGGGATAGAAAAAGGAAGCTTGATATTACTCTGTGGTAGTGTCGGTGACGGAAAGTCGCACTTGCTTGCCTACCTAAAAGAGAAAAAACCAGAATTGATCAGTGATTATAAAATATTTAATGATGCAACCGAAAGTTTTTCACCGAACAAAAATTCCATTGAAACACTGGAAGAGGTTTTAAGTGGTTTTTCAGATGAGAACTTGGAGTATTCTAATGACAAGATTATATTAGCAATCAATATGGGAGTCTTAAATAACTTTATTCATTCAACCCATGAAAAGCATTCATATTATTCACTTAAGGCCTTTGTAGAACGCAGTGAGCTTTTTACTCAGAACATAACAACTCATTATTCAGAGGGTTCTTTAAGCTTATTGAGTTTTGCTGATTATCATACATATGAATTAACAGAAACTGGGGCCCGATCATCCTTCTTCTCCTGTTTGTTGGAGAAGTTATTAAATAAGTCGGATCAAAACCCTTTTTACGTGGCATTAAAAGAGGATCAGAAAAATTACATCGAAAATATTGTTCATGTAAATTATAAATTTTTACAAAATCAATTTGTCCAAGATCAAATTGTCCAGCTTGTAACTCAAACCATCGTTAAGAAAAAGTTAGTCATTTCTGCAAGAGCATTTCTTAATTTTATCTCTGATATATTGGTCCCTGACAATGTAAACAGGATAGAAATACTAAGTGATTTTGAAGTGTTAAATCATTCGCTGCCTACACTATTGTTTAACCGAAGAGAGAGGTCTTCTATTCTGAATGCAATGAGCGAGCTAGATCCGATTCATTGTAGATCCGTTCATATTGATCAATTAATCATTAAATTGAATACCTTAGGTGACTGGGGAGGGCCAATTTCAGAATATGTTAATGACGTGATTGGGCTTAATTGGTTAACACCATTTATGACTAGAAGTGACCTAACTGAACACTCATTCACTCTATTTTTCGAGTCATTAATTAGGATTGCATTCCTTTCCAATAAAGATTTTGCAGCTAATATCTCAGATCAAGACTATAAGGATTACATTGAAAATCTTTATTCCTTTAATGTGGTTAAAATGAAGAAAATAAGTCATTTTTATGAAGAGATACTGTCGGCCATCTTTAAATGGAAGGGAAGTCCTAAAAAAGACTATATTTACCTAAGTAAACCGTCAGATAAATATCGATTGGCACAAAAATTGAAGCCTAAACCTACTGTTGAGCATTTATCACCGAATACAAATGAAGTTCTGGATACCTTTAAGTCTTCCATTGTAATCGGCTATAACAACGGAAACAGTGAAAATAATCTATTTATAGAAATTGATTTTCAATTGTATTCTTTATTAAAGAAAGTCGTAGCCGGATACAGGCCGAATAAGAGAGACGAAGAGGATGCAATTAAATTCATGGAATTCATGGAAAAACTAATGGAATTCGGAGAGAAGAAAGAAGAAATGCTCATTCATTTCCCGAGGGATAATAAGTTTTACATGGTTAAACGTGATAGTTTTGGCGCGTTTGCTTTTGAAAGGGAGTAGAACATAAAATGGTTCAAACTTTAAAAAGAGATGATTTAAAAGAGTTATTATATAGTAAGAAAAAACACGACCAGGGTAAAGCTTTAGATGCCTTACCTTTTTTGTCTAAGCGGACAGGGGCCATAAGAAGTCAATTTAATAAGCTACTTGGAGAGTTTACAAGGAATGTTAGTGGGGTCAAATATAATGAAAAAGCTATAGCAAAGCAAGATTTCTATCATTCTGAAGATGAGAATGAATTGAGTGAGCACATAGCAAGTACCATTGATTGGGATGATGATGAGGAAGCTGCCGGTGATTTCGTTAGATTTCTTGATCAGTTTCTCTTTAATCAAGAAGATTTACGTCCCATCCATCCATTTTTATTCAATTATATTCAGTTAGATAAAAAACTTAAAAATGAGTTTGGGAAGTATACTCAGTTTATGAACGAGGTATTAGTTGGAGACAATAGTGACATAAAAGATGTCTTCAATAATAAGGAAGCAGATGATGTATTAACCGAACTTATTCTTGAAAAAATGGGGAATCTTGAAGAGAAAAACAATAAAAGACCTAAAGAACAGTATGTCTCCATTCTTAGTTCATTAGTTAAACAATATCAGGAAGATCTAGTTTATTTGAGCAGGTATAAAGATTATTTTCTAACTTCGTTTCCACTTCTAACGCATTACTATGTCTTTATGTATGCTTGTCAGCTTCTAATAAAATTTGAGCAGTTTACAGATGCTGACTATAATCAAACACAGCCATTGTATTTCTCGTTAGATTGGGAATCAATTACCAAAAGGAGAAAACCTGCCGACGATCTTGAAGGATATAAGTTCATCAAGGAACATGCAATAAATTTATTCCCTCATATCCATACTATCTCTCACTTAAGTCACAATGACTTTAATATGACTAATTATGATGAGGTTGATCAAGTAAACTTTACGCCTTATGCCGAACTCTATAAGAAGATCCAGGAAAAAGGGCCTGAATATGAGGAAGCATTCTTAAAAGATCTTAAGCTGTGGATTGCTGATTACTCTGAATGGGCTAAGATAAAGGTCGAGGATCGTTCGGAAACAGTTCCAGATGCATTTAAGGTACTCTTTTCTTGTTTAAGAGAGGGTATGAGTACTACAGTATGTGACAAGTATGGGAAAAACATTGACGATTTGGGCGCGAATCAATTTTTGAAAAATCGTGGTGCTTTAGGACCGATTCTTAACGTAAAACACGATTTTCTACTTCTTTTAACAGCTGTATCAGTAAAAGATAAAAGAATTCCTTTAAACGATCTTTTCGTTGAATTTGAAAAAAGGGGAGTTAAGTTCGACCGTTATTCCAAGAAGGAGATATTAACATTATTTGATAAACAGAACCTTCTTGATAAAAAAAGTGATAGTGGTGATGCACAATATGTCAAACCAATTTTATAAATATATTTCTACATTGCTTGTAAATTATTTCAGGGATACAGGCGTTAATGATGGGGATCGATACTATTTACAACTAGATCGAGATAGTGATGTCAAGAATCTGGTAGAAAGCTTAAAGTTAATCCAAGGCACTAAAAGGTTTAATTATAAGCATGAACTTGGTGAAGAATATGTAACATTTTCAATCCCTTTCGGTTCGGTACAGTTGGTTATTGCTTATACTTCTAACAATGTTACACCAGACTTTTTAGTCACCTTAAGGAATCTGGTAGGAGAACAAGAAGGAGTCTGGAAAAATACAGCCTTGTTAAGTATTGTGTCTGAGCAATTGGATTCAATACAGGGTGGAAGCAGTGATTTGCAAAAGGAAGGAATGCCTTTACATCCAAACTCCTTATTCAATAATTTAAAGACCGAAATTGAAAATAGTGTTATACCTAAGGTTGATCAGATCATTTTATTAGATAATCTGGAAAACCTGATGAAAGATCAAGCTTTTCAACAAATAACCTTTTTTGAGTTTGAGGATATTTTCTCAACTTTACAAAAAGGGTCAATAGGTAATGATGAATATTCCAAATTTGGTCTTTTTAAAGATCCGGACCTTAGTACTTTTAAGGGGAAAGATCAAAAGGAAAGATTGAAAGAAAATAGAGAACTATATGACTTTGTACGAAAAGTTCATGATCTTGGTTTAGGAGAAGAGGAACTCGAAAAGCGTTTCACTTCTGAAGGTGCAAAAGAACTTCAAGGTGAACGATGGAAGGATATTGAATATCCTAAGGTAAATAAATTTAAAGTTGTCGAGAAGAAGAAAAAAATCGAGTATTCAGGCCTGAACATTAAAGGTAAATTGAAGGTATGGAATCGCCCACAAAAAGAAACAGCAGCAGGAAAAAGAAAAAGACATATTGTAATTTTTACTGGTGACGAAAATAATTCAATTGATCTCGATATCAGTTTTAATTTATTTGGCGAAATAAAAAGCCTTTCTAAAGAGTATTTAAATTATCCGAAAAACTCTAATGGTATTGAAATAAATGTTAAGAATAAAAATATTGGTGTAAGACTTACACCGATCCAAAATGAGGTTACTTTTCACAAGTTTTCTTACAAGCATGAAAAGAAAGCTTCTTTAGGAACAGAATTTTTCATAGCATTAATACCTATTAATCCATTATATATTGATTCATTTAAATCAAGCTATTTAGTCAATGTCGATAGCGGATTTTTAGAAATTCAGTTTGATGCAGATGAATTTAGTTTTGGGGATGGATTTGAAAATAAGAAAGTGGAAATCAGAAGTGATAAGGAGAAACATTCTCTTACACAAGATATGAAGCTAACTGTCATTCCTTTACCGGAAGCATACAATGACAATGATGAATTAAGCTTGTATATAGAGTTTGATCAAGTGACCCTTCCTTTTTTACTGAAAAATGAATTGCCTGATTCAATGCCTATTACAGGTCAAAGAATTTGGAAACTGATAAGAGAGACTGGTAAAGATATTCAGTGGATTAAAGAAAACAATAGACTGATATTGGAAAACAGAGAATTTTATTTCCATCCTGAATATCGTAATTTTTTTGAATGGGAAGACCTTTGGGTAGAAGAGGGTATGAGATTTGCAATTTTTGAATCAGATGAATTAAAAAGTACTGATATTAAGTTAAATGATGATTTAAGAGAAGCTTATAGCAGATTTGTTACCTACTTTAAAATAAGAAATTCAATTCCGAGTCTCTGTACAATAACTGAAGAATACAGGGCTAGAGCTTTAGAATATATTAATGAATACCAAAAAGCGATCAACGATTTTCAGAGTGGAGTGCCTGCAGGGAGCAAAGGTGTAGATTTATTTAGTCTAGGAACTATTCACGCAAACGGACAAATTTATTTTTCTCCTTTCCACCCGTTGATGGTTGCATTTAAATTAAAATTATATGAACTACTGGAAGGTGAAGAAATAGAAAACAGTATATTAAATAGGTTAAGCCCTGATGCATTAATACCTTTTCTTTACGAAAAAAATCATTTATATAAACCAGATCATCAACAAGCTGCCATGGAATGGTTATGCTTTAAGCCTGTAAATAGAGTATCTGTATCAGATGCCAATTTATATCTAGCAAAAGTGGTTAATGATAAAATCTCTCAGTTTAAAGAGCATTTCGCTTATTTATTTATTCAAAAGTCCATGGCCCCACTACAAATCAATGTAATTAATATCTCCAATGATAAGGAGGTTTTGAGAGGGATCCTTCAGTGGATGATCAAGGAAATTGAAAGCGGTGGAAAGGAAAGCCTAAAACCTATTGAAATCACACTATATAATGATGATGATTTTGAAAGTTCCTTTGATCTTTACTCACGAACTGAAACTGTCAGCGAATTTGAAACGAATTTCAATGTTAAGCTTAAAGTGAAAGACCTTGATGAAGATGAAGTATTAAGAACAATTCGTGAGAGATTGTTCTACTTTAAGCAAAAATCGTTAAATGATTTTAGATACGCACATATTTCTTTTTATAAGATGCATGCACAAGAGAAACACGCTGTACAGCCTATGAAGGATATGACAACAGGTATAGCGATAGATGGTTTATATGCAAGTGTTCCATCAATGAAAGACGAAGAAAACTACAAAAGTGGTTTTGGTACAAAAAATTACACACTTGATGACCAGAATTACTTAGCATGTACTTCCTTCTTGGTCAATGAGTTAGCTGCAAACCTTCGAAATGGCGGCCATGATAGCTATAGAAAGGGAGAAGCAATTTTTTCAAGAACAACAACTGCGGATGAAGAGCTGCTAAAAAACATCTTTAACTCTTCTTACTGGGTAACATTCGTAGACCCATCAATGGATTTGGAGTTTTTTGATAAATTTGATGAAAACCTGGTTGTAATTCACTATAGTGATCAATATTCCTCATCAAGTAGATATGATGCAATAACAGTTACGGATAAATCAAATCAGTATTATGCAGTAATTAAAGAATTCCTCAAAAACAAAGATATAAAAGGAACCGATGATAATGTCTTTAATACGATAAAGGCTTTTAATACCTTTAACGGAGAATGGCTGTTACGGATTATTGGGAGCAAAGGTCATTTTGATCGAGAAAAATTGAGTATTATTTCTGCAATAAAGTATTCGGTGTCGTATTTTGACCATCCGAATATTCTGTGGGTACCTATTTCTTTGGAAGAAATACTTAGGGTTGCAGGTGCAGTAAGTCTAAATAAATCTGAGGGTGTATTTACCGCTAAAAATTTAGGCGTCAAAGGGAGCCATAGTGACGATCTTCTATTGTTAGGTTTGGAGAATTACAATGGGGAAGTCTCATTGCATTTCTATCCGGTTGAAGTAAAGATTGGTATAAATAAAGGGGAAGTCTTAGATAAAGCGAGAAAACAAGTTCAGAAAACCTCCGAATTGCTATACAACACTCTTACCGGGGAAAACGCAAATTCCTTTACAGCCAAGTTTTATCGTAACTTCTTTGCTCAATTGTTAATTGCGAATGCCTATAAGCTTCATTCAAGCGAATTTTGGAATGAAAAGAGCTATGAGTTGACTTCTGACGTCATCGAAAAGCTCCTTAAGGATGACTATAAAATTACAAGTACATTCCGAGACTATATCGGAATGGGTGCGATCTTGTCATTTCAGAAAAATGCTTATCATAGAAGTGCCCAACTTGAGGATGGCATCCAGTTATTAAACTTAACAGAAAATGATGGTTATGAAGGTTTGATTATTCCAATTAATACAATGAGAAATTGGATCCAAAACGAGCCTAATGACTTTGTTAAAGAAGATATGTTATCAGTGAAATACCGAGCTGGAGAAACGATTATAGAAACAGAAACTGAAGAGAAGCTTTTAGTTACTGGTAACATTCATGAGGAATATGAAACTACGAATGGGGATTCGACGGGAAAGAAAATTAAATTAGATGATAGAGAAACTGAAGATGTCCATGAGCAAGAACAGGATGGAGATGAAGAAGAGACCGGGGGCACTGTCGAAACTTCAGATAGTACAGTTAATAGAGAAGATTTTAATCAAGAAAAAGCTGAGTCATTGGAAAAATTGCGGATTAAAATTGGTAAAGCAGAAAATTCAAATAAAGAAATTTTCTGGGAATATGGAAATAAAGGGCTTGCTAACAGGCATTTGCTGATTTCAGGAAAATCTGGTCAAGGGAAGACATACTTTATGCAGTGTCTTCTCCTAGAGAAATCTAAAATGGGTATTCCAAGTATAGTGATTGATTATACTGAAGGATTTCTTCCAAACCAGTTAGAACCAGAATTTGTTGAATACCTTGGTAACAAAATAACACAAAAAATTGTGTATAGTGAGAAGCTTCCTATTAACCCTTTCCAAAAGAACCAAAGAGATATAGGTGGAATCCAACTTCCTGAATCTGACACCGATGTGGCAGAGAGAATTAAGAGTGTATTCGCTGCTGTTTATAAGTCTCTGGGAATTCAGCAACAAAATGCCATTTATGAAGCTGTTTTAAACGGGTTAAACAAGTATGGAGAACATATGGATCTTTCTAAACTAAAAGAGACATTAGAAGAAGATGGATCTTCCTATGCTAAAACTGCATTGTCTCAAATCAGACCTTTAATTGATAGAAATCCATTTAACAATGATCAATCTTTTAGTTGGAAAGATATTGTTGATAGTAATGGGCAGGTATATATTATTCAATTAACTGGTTTTCCTAGGGATGTCCAACTTATGATTACAGAATTTATCCTGTGGGACCTATGGAACTATTCAGTTAGATTTGGAAATAAAAACAAACCGATGCCAGTTATTATGGATGAAGCACAAAATTTGGATCATACAGAAAAGTCCCCATCAGCAAGAATTCTGACTGAGGGGAGAAAGTTTGGTTGGTCTGCATGGTATGCGACTCAATTCCTGAAATCTCAATTGGATTCTGACGAACTGGCAAGATTACAAAATTCTTCAGAGAAAATTTATTTTTCTCCTCCTGAACAGGAGCTGTCTACAATTGCATCTAGTTTATCCAAGGATCCTCAGGATAAAAAGTATTGGGAAAATAAGTTGGCCACCTTAAGAAAGGGACAATGTATAGTTCATGGACCTATACAAACAGAAAATGGTACGTTATCGACTCCTACAGTAACAGTAGTTGATATATCACCTCTGACAGAAAGAATATAAAACAAAAATCCCACCGGATTAACGGTGGGATTTTTGTTATAGAATTGCCAATCTAAAGTCTTCCATTGATGTTTTGTTTTGGTGAATTTCCCTAAGAATACGCAATCCTTTTTCAATGAATAACAGCATATGTTTATGCAATTCATCATCATTCAATGGTCTGTTTATTTCGCTTACTATTAAGTGTTTATATAAGAGAAACTCTTTATCTTTAATGATATTATCTGGAATAGTCCATTTTTTCCCGCTCTGGAACTCATCAGAAATTGGTCCATTTGCCATGGCAATTCCTTTTGCAAGTGCAATTTTAACTGCCATCGGCCGTTCTATTTCCATAATGTCAGCAATTAAATCGAGTATTTCTTTACCTTCTTCTGATAATTGCATTCTTCGATTAGACATTCGATCACCTTCTTACAAATTCAAAATATCCATCACGCACAATGGTGTATTTTTTAGATTCATTATAGTCTAGCATGTATTGCTTGTATGAGTTTTCCTCCATTAAGGCTACATACTCTTCAGTTATTTCCGTATCTGTTGATAAGATGATCACTTGGTCGCTTAGTTCTTTATAATAATGGTTGATCAAGTGATTCCTATGATAACTATCCAGGCGGCCTAATGGAGTATCAATAACCATCGGCAAGGACAAGTCAGAAGCTTTAGTTAATGCCCATATTAACGCTGATGAAATCATTTGCATTTCACCAGCTGATCGTTCATGAACACTGATCTCCTGCATTCGATCGTTAAAGAGGCGGATGGTATAGGTATCAACGTCAAATTCGATCTTTCCGAATTCATCTTGTTTTCTAAATAGCTTCTTCAACATAAAGGCAAATTGCTCTTTAATAAAGGCTGCCTTCATATCAACTACTTCAGAGATATATTGGCTCATTGAATTAATTGTTTTGGAAACATTCTCTAATTGAGTCTGAACTTCTTCGAGATTTTCATCCTGGCTAGAGAGGCGAGAAGCTTTGTTCATTAAATTACTTCTCTCTTCAACAGCAGTTCTATGTTTACTATTAACAATCTTAAGCCTGTTATCTATAACACCAACTTTTTTAACCAGTACATCAATCTTTTCGTTTTCCTTGTCAATATTAACAGCTTCCGGCGCATTTCTGATTTCAGTCTCAAGGGAAATCAATTCTTGCTGTGATTTTTCTATCTTATTGATGAGATTAGTTAGTTCAAGTTTATTCTTGATTGGCAAATTCATTAAATAATTGTACTCACTATTTGTTAAATCATGAACTTCTGTGAAATCCTCAGGAATTGCATACCTAATATGGTTCTCTCTAATCCAAACATCTTCTCCCAATTTCTTAATTTGTTTAATTTGATCCTCTGAAAGGGGAGGAGTAATACTCTTGCTGAGAAGTTGACTTATAAAGTTACGATAAGGCTCTAAAGAAGCATTTTGCAAAATACGTTTATGGCTTATTTCATTTTCGTACTTTAACTGCTTCTTTAGTTTGCTAATTTTTTGACCTAATAAAATATAAATCATGTTGTTATTTAGGAAATTGTTAAGTTCCTTAGTTGCTAACTCAAGTTCAGTAGTCAGTCTGGATTGTCTTTGAATAAACACTTCACGAGATTTAGAGTTTAGTGATATTTTATTATTCCGCTGGTTCCTGGCTTCCTTAATAAGACTGTCTATTTTCCTTTTTTCATTTAAATAATTATCTCTTTTTTCTTCTAAGTCTTTAATTGTTGTATCTAATTTATCTTTTTCGAGTTTAATGTTACTCAATGCAGACTTGCTTACTGCTCTTGCTAATTTATTCTCTAATGAAGCTTTTAAGGATTTGAGATCATCTAGTAACTGTTTGTAAGCTTCCATACCAGTTATTTTTTGAATTGCTTCCTTCATTTCGTTGCTATTTTGACGAAGTATAATATCTTTTATTTCCTCACCATCAAAGATGAAGAAAGGAGCAGCATGATAAGGAATAATCCGATCAATGAACTTATTGAATACTTCGATATTATCGATCCTTGCATGTTTTGTTTTACTAAATGAGGATTTTTTAACTTTAAGTTCTCGCTCCTCATGTGTCATTCGCTTATATTGGTCAAAAAACCATTTAACACGAAGATCCCATTCTTCCCCAGAATCCGTCTCTAAAATTAGAGAAACAGAGCACTCTCGGCCACCTTCACTGAAAAATGTATTATTAATTACATTGGAAAATAATCGTTTATATTCAGTATCACTTAAGCCTCTTTTACCAAACAAAACATAAAGGATTGCTTTCAGTATCGTAGTCTTACCGGCACCATTAAGTCCGCCAAGGAGAATAATATTTTTCCCTTCTTGCTCACGGACATCCTTTGGAATATAGAGGTCAATTTCTTGGTGACCGTAGTATGTCTTATAACTATCAAATATAAGTTTTTTTATTAACATAATCTCACCTTATGATTCATTTTTAAAATTGTACTTTATCAAGTCCAAGTATTCCTTATTTCTCTCTCCAGCTGAAACATTTTTATAAGAATAGGATTCAGCAGTTTTAATAAGATCTCTCGCTAGCTTTAAGGGAATACCATTTTCATTGCAGATTCTTGCTAGAAGCTCAGTTTCTCTTCTTGTAATTTCTTTCATTTTTAATCACCTTATATAGAAATATGTCGAATATATTAAAATTTTAACATAGTTATATTAAAAAAATACCAAATTAGTTACAATTATATTTTACCAATGTTTTGGAAGAAAAAGATTTTTAAGTTAGTAATGAGGTGAAGCAAATTGAGTTGGAATTTAAAGATTGGGGAAATACAACAAAGTTATATAACCGATGAGGATATTTGGATTGCCCTTAATAACTTCTTTTTTCGGTCAAATGTAACAATGTCCTACAAATTTGGTCTATTAAAGTCATTCTTGGAAAATTTGTATATGGTTAATGAAAAGTTAGAATTAAATTATGATCATTTATTTTATTCATTTACTAAAATATATTGGAATCTTGTTATTCACCATTCACTATGGCAATCGTCAAGTAAAACACAAAAATCTAGTATTCAAAAGATCATAGAAGAATTTGCGAAATCTTACTCAATACCTCAAGATCTTACTTTTGATAAACTGCCGTCTAATGCTCAAATAGAAATTGTGAAAAAAATTAAAAAAGCAGGAAAGAGATACGTGATAGGAGCCTTTTACTCTGATACAGGGAAGTTTTTTTATGAGTTTGATCTTAAACTAGAGTATCTTCGTTTCAATATACCGGTCTATAAATTTATTCAAAGGCATCAAAGGATAATCACATACATGACCAATTATCACCTAGCTCTTTTTTTAGAAAGAAACAATCAAATACCTAATATTAACTATTTACTTAATAAAGTGGAGAACGTCTCCAAAAGAGAGTCATTAAACCACTTTTTAACCATCCTATATCAATATGAAGAAAAAATTTGTTTTTATTGTGGTAAACCTCTTAATGTTGCTAAGAACAATTTGATCCATGTTGACCATTTCATTCCTTGGAGTTTTATACAAAGCGATAACCTTTGGAACTTGGTTTTGTCTTGCCAAACATGTAACTTAAAAAAGAACGATAAACTTGCAGAGGAAGTTTATCTCAATAATATACTGGGCCGTAACGAGGATTTAGCTTTTAAATTAAAGGAAGATAATCAACCTCATTTTGAATTTTATAATCAAGAAAAATTGATAGATTTATACAAGTTTTCAAATTTAAATGGGATATCTGAAGTTTGGAGTCCGTATATGTGAAAAACTAAATTACACGGTCTGATAGTTATTTATTACAAGCAGGTATCAATAGAAGAGGGAGAACGGTATGCAAAGTAATTTAAGAGCAAGCTTATTAAAAGTAATGAATGAGTACTTGCAAGCAAAAAGAGAGCCTTTTGGAGGTCATCCACTCGGAACGTTTGTAAGGAATGACGTACCAGCGGAGTTTACTCGATTACCTATTGTACCTCCAACTGACTATGTTGTCACTGGCTCTGTAGGACAGGGTGTATGGGCTCATGTACCTTGGTTTGCAATAATGAATAGATCTGTCACAGTGTCAACCCAAAGAGGCTACTATATTGTTTACCTCTTCAGTGAGAATATGAGTAGGGTATATCTAACTCTAGCTCAGGGAGTTACCGAAACTTCACGAGAGGCCATGTATAAAATAAAAGAAGAAATACGTGAATCTGTTCCTCTTTCCAGCAAAGTAAGGAAGGATGATGATCTTTATTTAGGTAATAGTCCAAGGGCAAAGGCTTACGCGCAATCTACTGCGCTTTATATTCCTTATGAATATGAAAACATGCCGGATGAGAGTGAACTAGTGGCAGACCTAGAAGAAATGATTAATATTTACGAGAACTTTATTTTGATTAAGAATGGCAGTGTGCCTTCTAGGTATGAGGGAGATATTATGAGTGAAAATCCACATGATGTAACTAGAGAAAAATTCGAATACCTCTCGTACAATGATTTAGTTTCTCATATTTATTCTTTTATTAAGGGAAAAGGTTTTTATTACGAAAAGGACGAAATCATTAATCTCTTCTTAACCCTAAAAACAAAACCTTTCGTGATCATCTCAGGTATTTCCGGAACAGGTAAAACCAAAATTGTTCAATGGTTTGCTGAAAGTGTAGGAGCGACTGAAAAAAATGGTCAATTTAGTTTAATCCCGATACGTCCAGATTGGAATGATGGTTCTGATTTATTGGGTTATGTTGATATCAAAGGTGAGTTTAAAGAAGGTCCTTTAACGAAGGTGATCAAGAACGCCCACCAGAATCCTGAGTTACCTTATTTTGTTCTAATGGATGAGATGAACCTGGCGCGTGTGGAGTATTATTTTAGTGATATTTTAAGCGTGATGGAAAGCCGTAAGTGGGAGAATGGGGAGGTTGTTTCTTCTACTCTCCTCTCAAGTGATGTGTATGGGGAGGATCTTACACTTCCAAACAATCTTTATATTATCGGTACTGTTAATATGGATGAAACGACGCATCCATTCAGCAAAAAGGTATTGGATCGGGCAAATACGATTGAGTTTAATCGTGTTCATCTTGGTAACCTGGCCTTTTTAACTGAGCTTGAAGAAGTGGAGCCGAAGGTCATTGGTGAGGATCGTTTTGCTTCTAAGTATCTTCATTTGAAAGATGTATATAAAGATAATAAAGAAATTGTGATCAGGGCAACGGATGAACTGGTTAGGATTAATGAATCGCTCCAGTTGATTAATGCACATGTGGGTTACCGCGTCCGGGATGAGATTTGTTTTTATCTTGCATACAATGAAGAATCGAGTTTAATGAAGTTTGAACCGGCATTTGACCACTGCATCTTGCAGAAAATTCTCCCGCGAATTGCAGGCAGCGATACTCGAGTGGAACAATTGCTGAGGGGACTTTTTAGTCTGTTTGCGAATCAAGAGTATGAAGAAGATTGCCAAATTGACATTCAAAATGCCAAGTATCCACGAAGCGCAGCAAAGGTTGCTGAAATGCTTGGGAGGTTAAGAAACGATGGCTTTACTTCCTTCTGGATCTCGTGATGATGTTGAATTAGTAAAAATAGAGACCGAGGATCTTTCATTAGTGATAAAGGGAAAACCTTATCATGAGCGGTATGAAGGTTTACGACAATATAAGGCTATGGACCGTCATGATGTGATGGATTTTACGGTAAATGGAGATGGCATACAAGAGATCAAGGTTTATGATATCGCCAATCAGGAGCTGGTAACTCCCTCTGATCAAAGACCAATCTTCTTTGAAAATGGGGTCTATCAGTTGATCGTCGTTCCGAAAGATGATCGGGAGTTCACTTTTTATCACGAATATCCTCTTATCAGACAAGCCGTCTCTACGGTGCCAATTGGCAGCCATTCTATTTTAATGGGGAATCTGCAGTTTCAGAATGAGGTTGGGTTTACATCGTTCGAAATTAGGGCGGATGGTAAGGAGATTCTTGAAGTCACGCTGGAGATTTTCCCTGTTAAACTCGATTATAAAAAGGATTATCAGAAGCTTTTAGAGGAAGTGAATGATGAAATCTATAACCTGGCTTTTCACTTTATTCGAAAAACGTATTTGGGTGCCAGGTTAAGGCTGGAGGGGAATCCGTCGAAAGCGGAATTTTACCGGCTGATTAGTGAGCATTTTCATCAATTTCTCCAGGCTGTTGCGAGAATTGAATTCCAACCTCATCATAAATTAGAGAAGACGTATGAAAAAGCACGTGGGGACCAGCTGAGGAAGCAAGACTCTGTTAGCAGGAATTTTTTGCGGAAGCGTGCGAACGTCTTTGTCGATGTTTCAAAAGGGATTGCTGTTCATGGCAGGACGGTGATGCCTTCTGAAGGGTTGAAAATCAAAAAAGAGCTGACATATGATACTTTGGAGAACCGCTATGTTAAGTGGATGATTGAGCGGATTAAACAAAAGCTAGATGATTTAATGGACTCTATTGTGAGTAAAAACAGGTGGACCAGAGAGAAGCCAGATTATGACTTAGTTGAGAAAATTGAATCGATGTCCAAACAGTTAAAGTCAAAGATGAGCAGTCCTTTTTGGAAATCTATTGGCAAGTTGGACCGATCGGTTATGAGTCTGGTACTGCAAATGGCACCCGGTTATCGGGACGCTTTTCAAATCTATTTAACTGTGTCAAAAGGATTGATGCTGCAGGGAAAGCTGTACCGAATGTCGGTGAAGGATGTTGCCACTCTCTATGAATATTGGACTTTCTTGAAGCTCGGACAGATTCTTAGCCGTAAGTATAAGCTTATTAGCCAGGATATAGTTCAAGTTAATAGGGAAGGGCTGTTTGTAAATCTGGAAGCAAATAAAACGGCAAGAAGAATATTCAGGCACCCTGTAACAAATGAAGAAATCATTTTAGCGTACCAAAAACGGGAGACTAGCTTGCCGACTGTATCGCAAATACCTGATACGATGCTGAGCATTGAGAAGAAGGGAAAGGATTACAAGTACCATTATATTTTTGATGCTAAGTATCGAATTGATTATGCTCAGGAAGACAGCTTTTATCAGAAACGATATAAGACACCCGGTCCCATGGAAGATGATATTAATACAATGCACCGCTATCGTGATTCGATTGTTACGACAAATGGGGGTCCATTTGAGAGAACCGCTTTTGGAGCTTATGTGTTATTCCCATGGTTTGATGAAAACGTCTATGAAGAGCACCATTTTTACAAGAGTATTGATAAAGTGAATATAGGTGGGCTGCCTTTTCTTCCGAATGCCACGAATATGGTTGAACGTTTTGTAGAAAGATTGATCGATAAGAGCCCAGAGGAGATTCAAAAGGAAGGGATCCTGCCAAGGGGTGCGCATGAAGAATGGCAGTCGAGCCTGGATCAAATGGTGTTGGTAGGGCTGGTTTCCGATCAAGAGAGTTATGATCAATTCATCAAAGAAGCCTATTATCAAATTCCTGTAAAGCAATTAAGGAAAGGTTGGCAGGAAGCTGAGTATATAGCCTTGTATGTTAAAAACAGCTTAAATACTGATAATGGCGTTCAGCTTTATGCGAAGATTAAAGATGTTAGGCCTTATCATGATGGAACAGACGAATATATGCGTTTTCATGCAGCACCCTGGTCTAGGCTGAAGCAGAACATTAGGCCCGTTAATTACGGCATATCAACCTATGTGATGACGACCTTAAATACTCTAAAGGAAGCGCAGGAACTTCCTGAATTATTCATGAAGTCCAAGGAAGAGATGACCATTTGGCGTATGCTTAGGAGGGTCTCTGATCAAATTAGGATTGACCTGGATCATGAGAATCTAGACCGGGCTTCTGGAATTTCAGAGTATAAGATTAAGGATATCAAAGTGATCATGGATAAGAAGAAGAGGGAAATCCGGTTTATTCAAAATAGTGTAGAAGAAGTAATTTCGATTGATCAATTGGAGAGAAATCCTTCAGGGGTTTTTAAGAAGTTGATGGAGATGATTCAACAAAAGGGTTATTGAAGGCAGACTATTTGGTCTGCCTTTTGCTGTTTCTTTTTGCATTCTTACATACTTCTATCCCAGGGTTGGTTTGCACACTTTACATGGTTTAACGGATTGATCGTTTATTCCTTCAAGGTGTTCCAGAGGCCGATAGTAACCGTTCTTCTCCTGATTAATGATCACTTTCAAATCAAAATTCTTTTTTGTGATATAGGAGCAGCTTGTCTTATGCAGCTTATTTCCAGTAGCGGTGTCATAAACGATTACGTAGGGATATTTTAGGATTTCAGCAAACATCTTTATAGCCATAAATATAACACTCCCTTTTTCTATGAATATATCACTTGGATAAGCTGAATGGTATAATTTAACTAAAATATATTCTGAATTGAGGGAAAAAGACATGGCATCTTTTACTCAGGAAAAATTTGATTTGCCAGGAAACTTAAGAGGCAGAAGTATTCATCTAAATGTTATTCCAACTGTGTCCAATTTGAAAAATGTCATTGATAAATTGATTGTAGTTGATGGGGATGTAAGTCAATTAAAGCAGTGGGAAAAGAGGAGTTATGCAGCTTATCAGATTAGTAAAATCAAAAGAGAAGTGATGAATGCACCGACAAAGGAGCGCAGAACGAATCTTGTAAAACAGCATATTTTAAATCAGGATCCCAATGCTTTAGGTGTTAGCTGTATTGATATTTATTTAGTTGCCTACGTTGCAGAGAACGTTAAGCCGGGAAAGCAAGCATTTATTGAATATGTGATGCAGCAAGGGATTACAGATAAACCTAATTCGGCACAGGCAATTTGGCAGGTTGGGAAAGGGGATGGAACCTATCTTGGAGTTTTAAATGAAGATGGTTCTGTCCGGGATTGGGATTTTTTCAGGAAGTGGATTAATGGTTTAAGTATTGGCAAGTCAAAGGTATATAACAAGCTAGTCCGAGACCGAATACCTGAAATCATTCATCAATCAGGTAAATCATTTAACATTAGAACACTATCACATGAGGAATACATAAAAGAACTGAGAAATAAAGCATTTGAGGAGATGAATGAGTACGCACAGAGTGCCAGCAATCAAGAAGCAGCTGAAGAACTGGCGGACTTGCTAGAAGTTATGCATTCAATAGCAAAAGTCCATGGTTATACATTTGATCAGATTGATGAAATACGCAAAAGAAAAGCTGAGGAGAGAGGCGGGTTTAGGGAAAGGATTTATTTGATTGATGTAGAAGAATAGTTAAAGATAACTAAGGAGAAAAATGATGGATAAAAAGACATTTAAGATAACCTTTAATATATTGCTGGAAGCGTCAGTGGACGGACTTACAGATGAACAAAAGATTAAGTATATGAAAAAATGGATTAGAGAACACGAGAAGATTGAAGAAAGCAAAACGAACAAATCCATTAAGGTGCCTAACTCTTTACCAGTAGATAGCACTGAGAAGATAGGTGAATTGGTAAGAACAAAATTAGCACAAATAATACGCAACCACCTACTAAGTCCAGAAAAGGTACGAGTTTTACAGGATGCAAGACACTGCAAGAATTTATTTGACATAAATTATCCGATGCTAAAAAAGGTTACATATGACGGTCCTTTAATACAGCAAAGAACAGTGAATGGATATTTCCGTTACTGGGCTAAGCCGGTTACTATACATAATGAAAAATATCTTGTATGCAATGATTGGTATGAGAGGAATAGAACAAAGTTCATTAATTGGGTGGATGGTTTGAATTAATAAATTCATTGTTCTTTTTATCTAACATCATTAAGATGTTTAGAAGGGCATCGGAACAATTTTAAATGACTGTTGGTATCAAAAAAGGTCTTGGGGAGAAGTAGGATGGCGTTTTTTAAAAGTATTTTTAAAGGTGTAGGTTACATATTTGTATTTGGTTGGATAATAGGATTCATTCAATTTCGTTTCAGCCTTATCAGGATTCATCATTCAACCTGGGGTGCCTGAAAATGCAAATAACTTAATATGGTCGCTGGTGAGTATTCTGATTGTGCTTGTATCATTCTTGATTAACCGAAAAACCGTCCTTGATGTAATTGGCTTTTGTTTGACTTTTGGCTTTATGGGATATCCTGTATTGCATGCTATGCTGGCTATGGTTCCGACTTTTCTATTGCTGTTTAAATTCGAGGATAACGGATGGATTCACGAAGTAATTATTGGAGGCTGTTCTAATCCTCGTCTTTTTCTTTGTTGTAAGTCCTTTCTATCAAAGATTTATCAAGTGGTATTTTAAAGAGAAAGAGAGCTTACTGGAAAAGAAGGATCCATTAGAACCTGTTACTCCTCTACCCAGTGACAAACAAAAAGAAGCGTAAAAAGAAAAGAATTAGTTAGAAAGCAGAAGATATATTAATCGATATAGGATGCATGCTAGTAAAGTTTTAAACTTAGAGTATTATAAATACTACAAATAGAACGGTCAATAGTGATTTATCACTTAGTTGGGCAGTAAACGAAAATGCGCATTAATTTCGGATTTAATATAAAGCAAAGGTTAATAAGCCTTTTGCTTTTTTTAAAAGAGAAACGTATTGGTTTATCGAAGTTTACAGTTCCTGTTTTTTTCCCAATAAAAATATGACAAATAGAGTTGTTTAAATATAATTATTATCATTTTTAGGAGATGTTTCCTAATTTTACATCATCAATAAATTAGTTCTTTGTAAACTTTTACAGAATCTGTTTCTACTATATTCTTAGTAATTAGATAGGAAAAGGAGGTTTTATAATGTTTAAATTATCTTCAAAGGTTCTTGCCGGAACTCTGGCCATCACTCTAGCAGGAACAAGTCTTGCCTGGGCCTGTGAGGATGGGCAAAAAAGTTACATTGAAGCTGGAGTTTCCACATTTGGCGGAATTCCTCTTGTGAAGGGCTCAAAAAACTTCATGAATCTGCAGGAAACTGCTGCAGTACCTTTAAAAGAGTTGAAGGGATCGTCAGTGACCACTGCTGATGTTTTTGCCCATAAAGGATATGCCTATCTGGGAACTCACAGAGGGAAGATGACAAACGAGGGAGTCCGAATTTTTGACATGAAGGACCCGGCAAATCCTAAGGAAGTAGCCGTCATCGGAAATGATATTCCAGGAACATGGCAAGAAAAAGTCATTGTCCGCTCTGTCAGTACTCCTTCTTTTAAAGGGGATATAGCTGCCATCAGTGTTCAACGAGTTGATAAGGAACGATATGGCTATGAAGGTGAAACGTCTCCTAATGGCGGAGTTGTACTTTATGATGTCACAAATCCTGCGTCACCTAAGAAATTAGGTTTTTGGAAAACTCCTTCCAACCTGCCAACTGGCACGCATGAATTCTGGTTGACGGAGCAAAACAACCGTTTGATCCTGCTGGCAACTAACTATCAAGCAAAAAGATATAAGGAACAGGGAGTAGAAGTGCATGACTTCTCCATTGTCGATGTCACGGATCCAACCCAGCCAAAAGAGTTGTCCAATTGGGATCCAACAGAGGTAGGCGGTGCTTTTGATGGCAATTATACATACAAGGATGAGACGGGAGCGTCAAGGACTGCATTCCTTCACAGTGTAATTGCGGACGAGACGGGTAAGTATGCATATCTGTCTTATTGGGATCTGGGAACAATCATCTTAAATATTGAAGATCCGGCAAACCCGAAATTCGTAGGCCGTACTAAATTTGAGCGTGATGTTCAGGGAGCTGCCCATTCAGCTGCACTTGCTCATGGAGGAAATATTCTCATCGAAACAAGGGAAGTATTTAATCCTGATCCACATGATCCAGCATTCGAAAGAGGATGGGGCTATGTCCGAGTCTATGACATTAAGGATAAAAGCAACCCGGTGTTGCTGAGCACATTCCGTACATTGAATTCAGCGGTTCAGATTAAAGCAGGCGAAAGACAGCCTGGAACCTATACAGTACACGATCCAAAAGTCAGAGGAAATACTCTTTATCTGTCCCATTACTCAGACGGTATTCGAATGGTCGACCTTACCGATCCTAGCAATCCAGTAGAAGTCGGTTCTTATGTATCTGATAAAGCAAACGTTTGGGGAGTATTTGTGGACCGTAATTATATCCTTGCTTCAGATATGGGCCAAGGGTTGAAGGTACTTCAGAAGAAAGGAACAGGGTTAAGATAAAGCACTAACGCAAGTATGACCAAATGGCTGATCTTTTTAGAAAATACTAGGTGAAGTAGGAGATGATCTCTGTTTTCGGCAGGGGTCATCTTTTTTATATTCTACTATATTTGTATTAAAAAGACCCTGTGCAACAAGTCGGCTCCACAGGGTGCAGTTTAAGACAAAGAAACTATTTTTCCAAAAGCTCACGATAATGATCTCTAACCAAATGCGTCAACCCAATTTGATCAAGATAACTGGTTGGTGCCAGGAAGGTTACGGTGACGACTCCTGGATGGCGGCCGATTTCGATGGAGCCTGTGATGGTGGCTCTGTTCATGACTTCTGGAACTGTGATTCCGAATGCTTCGGCTGCCCGTTGTAATCCATTTTCGGTTGCTTCATTCAGGTTGGCTCCAGTACCGATGAAGGAGATTGGCTGTGATTCCTCTAGCTTGCGCACTCCCCATTGTTTGGCTACGTTTTGTGCAGATTCTTTTTCTTTTTTCGTAATTGGCTTTGCCAGGTAAGGCAGGTCTTCGCCAACTGGCAGCAGGATTGGGCCATCGATGTTCAACCCTTTTATAACGATTGTTTGGAGGGTGACGATGCCTGATACATCTGTCGTATGTCCTGCAATCTCACCGTCTCCCTGCATGGCATGCATATCCCCGATATACACTCCGCCGCCTTCTACTTTTACAGGGCAAATCAGGATGGCGCCTTCACGGACTCTGTTTATGTCCATGTGGCCATCGGTGCGGTCTGCAAGCTGCTCTTTAGTAATTCCGTATTCATGAGGGGCATCAACAAGGAATTGGCCAAAGTCACCTGCATTATGAGAATCCGGTAAGGCTCTGCCGGGAGTTGTTCCCAGCTGGCCAAGGAAAGGACGAAGCCTTGCGACTGTTCCAACCAGGTCATGAGGGGCGAAAGCGACAATTGGGTTTTGTACCGATTTTTCCGGTGTGTTCATAAATGCTCGACCCTGGCTGGCGGCTTCTTCGGCTGCTTCTTTATGTAAAGTGACACCCACCTGTCTGTTGGAGTCAAACGCGATCGTATAGCCATTTGTAAAAACAAAAGGGGTTACATCTGTACCGCATTTGCTGCAGCGAACGGATTCAGGACCTGTGCCTACAACCTTTGTCTCAGGATAAAGCTCTCCACAGCCGGGACATTTAACGGCGACAAAAGGATCGCCAACAAACCTGCCTTCAACAGGTGAATCGTTCCCTGAGGAAGTTCCCATTGAAGTGACCTGAACGGACTTTATCCGTATGGCAATCGCATCGCCTACTTCCGCGCCTTCAACATATACCGGTTTTGTTACTTCATGTCCTCCGCGGATACATGGTGTGATCATCGGACCCCAGCATCCTGGCGTCGTGTTGGCAATGATATGGCCGCCATTTTTTACCGGGCCAAGCATCTCCTGTTCAGGGTCAAGAATTCCATTGGTAAACTCATTCACATAAACTGTTTGCTGAGCTTCTCTCACTGTAAATCACCCTTTCTGAATTTTCTGTCACAACTTTATTATAGGCCTATTTTAGGGCAGAGGCCATTCTAAAGGTTGGTAAATACATCTTGAAAGAGTAAAAGAATCCACTGAAAAAATGCGCTTTTTATTTAATCATTTACGTTCTTTATTGTGATGTTTTCAATTTCTTTCGGTAATCTTCAAATTTGGAAATTATGAAAATGAAGAGGGTAATATTTGATTCTTTAAATAAAATGGTAAATAAATTTGAAAAGCCCGATATTCCATGCAATTTGAAAAATGTCGATTCAAGATATGGCTGAGTAAAGGCATTGTTGCGATTAAAATCAATATTACTAAAATCGAAGCAAAGGCTAAACTCAGTCAGAATCATCCATCTGAACGGCAAGAGTTAGTCATTGAGCAGTTAGAAAAATCAACTTATCAAAACGATTTACAAATAGCCGGCCTAATGAAAACACAGTTGTGATAAATATATTTATGAGCGAACAATTGGCACTTTTCCTGAAGTGCTTTTTTTTTTGGATAAATGCATAATGGATAATTATGTTAATATGGTTTCAGAGTAATAATATCCTGATTTCTAATAAGGAGCTATGAAATGAAGTCCTTCCTTAAAGCGTTTTTCAAATCGGTCTATTATGTATTCATCTGGATTTGGGTTATGTTGCTTTTTATCTTTTCTATTTCATCATTATTTGGACTTTTAACAGGGTCAGGAGTGATTGGCAGTGCGGACAATCTTACGGGCTCCATGCTCAGCTTCCTGGTTGTTCTGGTTTTATTCCTGATCCACCGTAGAAGTGTTCTTAATGTTATAGGGTTCTGCTTAACTTTTGGCTATCTTGGATTTCCGTTATTTCATGCTTTTCTAGCTCTGATACCGACATTTATATTGTTGCCTAGACTTCAGAACCTTGGGACGAATATTGAAACAGTTATGTTTTTTGTTTTGTTTCTAGTTTTTATCTTCGTTTCAGGTCCAATTTATAGAGGTATTGTCAGGTGGTTTTTAAGAATAAAAGAGAGTCTGTTGGAAGGTAAGCAAGTTAAAGAACCGATCATCTATCATCAGAAGAATAAAAAGAAGCGGAATAGGAAGAAAAGTGGCTAAATAAATAGCTCCTTTTGTTAAACAATAATATTAAAAATAATCAAGCGTACTACAGACTCAGGACGCAGTTATTTATGAAAAGGGAGAAAAACAATGTTCAGTTTTAGAGTGAATGATTCTATAAGTCTCGAATTATTGCAACAGCATCATTCTGAGGAAATCTTTAAGTTGATTGATAACAACCGAGAGCATTTAAGACAATGGCTACTGGGTGGATAAACGGAAAAGTGCAGAAGATATGGTGCCGGTGATTAAGTATTGGTTAGAAAATCTGGCTAATAATCACGGGTTCGATGTTGCTATCAGATATAATGGTGATCTTGTTGGCATGATAGGCGTCCAGTTTGAATGGGGGAATCGGGCCGCGAGCATTGGCTATTTCATTTCGAAGGATAGTGAAGGTAAAGGGATCATCACGATTAGTTTAAAGAGTATTATTAAAGAGCTATTTGACAGATATTCCATGAATAGGATTGAAATCCAATGTGCAGCTAATAACCTGAAAAGCCAGGGGATACCTGAGAGATTAGGGTTTAAAAAGGAAGGAATCAAACGGGCGGGACAATTTCTATACGATCATTATGAGGATTTGATTGTCTATAGTCTTTTGAGAAATGAGCAGACCTAAACTCTATTAGATTAAAATTTGATACCAGCATAAGTAGAGGGTAAACTCCCTGCTTCTGCTGGTATCTTTTTTAACAATTGATAGACTGCATTTCATCCAATTGTTTTAATACATAGGTTTCGCGTTTCAACCAGCCGTTTTGCCCAAACTTGCCAATCAGGCTTTCGTTTTGCTTAATGGCTTCTTCGAGTGTAACCCATTTTGGAGTGAAGTCCAGTACCGTTTCGTATTCATCTAATTGCAACTCATCTTTTTCTTCTGATACGAGATCACAAAGGTAGTAGTGTGAAGTCATTTGAAATAATGCATCCTTTTCGAAGTCATCTTTTTTCCGTTCAATGATTGTGCCAATCTTGTCCAGGACAATACAATTAATATACCCGGTTTCTTCTTTTACTTCTCTCTTCAGACATTCCTCATGGCTTTCGTCCTTTTCAACTCCACCACCGGGAAATTTAAAATCCCCTGTATTTGATTGAACTAGTAGAATGTGATTATTCTTCATAATAATGGCTCTTACTGCTATTCTCTCGATGGTATTTTTATAAATATCCATGTTGGATCCGTCTATTGTCATTTTGAAGTACATGGTTTTCATCTCTAGCATCCTTCCACCATTTAATTCTCCTTAGAAAATTATACCAATTTTCCTGTAAATATATTATACTTTTAAAAATATCAAAAAAGGCGGGGTTCTTGTGAGCGATTGTTTTATCTGTAACAAGCATAGTGGCACTATCCAGACTTCTGGTGTGGCGATTTATGAGGATGATTATGTTTATGTTGGCCATATTGATCGTAATGGGGATCCTAATTATTTAGGCCATATTATGATTGATTTAAAAAGGCATGTTCCGACACTTGGGGATATGAACATGGAGGAAGCAAAAGTGTTTGGCATGACGATGGCTAAAGTGAGCAAGGCTCTCATGGAAAGTGAGGGTGCTGAGCATATCTATTCCTATGTGTTGGGGGATGCGGTGCCACATCTACATATGCACTTGGTTCCTCGCTATCCGGGCACTCCTAAGGAATATTGGGGACCGAATGCTGTGTATGATTGGGAAGGTGCTCCAATGGGTGACAACGATGATGTGGTTGCACTTTGTACCCGCATCAGGACATATTTAGAGAATCTTGCAGATGAATAAGAGCAGCCAGGAATTTAGCTGGGTAGGGAGTCAGGAACATTTCATTGATCAGCAAGAGACTTTTTGTCATGGAAAAATTGTGGTTGGCCGGTATGGTGGCAATTCGAGCGCTGGTCAATATAAGAATGAAGATGGATGTTTAGTTTGGTTTAATGAGCAGCAAGATTGGGAGTTTTCGATCCTACTTGACGCACATAATACTGCGGAAAGTGCAGAGTTGATTATTAAGCTATTTGAAAGTGCGGAGGCTGTTATAAAACATCTCTTGTCTTCGCCGGCAAACCACCTGACTTTTAAAAAGATTGAAGAGAAGATATTAAGCCTATTTTTATCAGAAGAATTCCTGTCAGCCTGCCGAAATGTTACTGGTGAGACAGCTTGCTTAATTGTCGCCAGGAAGGATCAGTATGTATGGTGGTTTTCGGTTGGTGATTGTGTGCTCTATTTATTCCACGAGGAACTTGCTGCAATGGGGCAGTATCAGTTAAACCAGAGACAATTTTATGAGTGGATTGGCGAGGTCAATACATTTGAATTGGATGTTCCTTGCTACAGTGTTGGAATAAGAGAACTGAGAACAGGGAAGAATCGGCTTTTACTGACCACAGATGGGCTGATTGAATGCCCAAATGAACCTTACGCAGACCCTGCCAACATTTATCAATCCTTTTCTGAAACTGAAGAGGATGAAAGCATCATCTATTTGATGTTGGAGAAGATTAAGGACCAAAATGTCAGGGACAGTACGACCATCCTTAGCTGGAATGTGGATGTTATTAAGAAAGCTGCTCGGCCGAGTGATCAATAATAACCTTTATATATAAATCTAGCACAGGATGTACCCTGTGTTTTTTTTTATTAATGAGAATTCCATTCCTAAATCTTTGCGAAAAATTAATGAATCTGTTACGATTTAATCGTACACGATTTAATTATTCCGAGGAGTGACTATAAATGAAAACTGTTTATGATTTTACGGTAAAGAAGCCAAATGGGCAGGAGCAGACTTTAAGTGATTTTGAAGGAAGACCAATGTTAATTGTCAATACTGCAAGTAAATGTGGCTTGACGCCCCAGTTTAAAGGGCTTCAGGAAATGTACGATGAATATCAGGAGCAAGGTTTGGAGATTTTGGGTTTCCCTTGCGGCCAGTTCAATGACCAGGAGTTTGATAACATCGAGGAGACGACTGAGTTTTGCCAGTTGAACTACGGTGTGTCATTCCCGATGTTCGCGAAGATTGATGTGAATGGCGCAAAAGCTGATCCTCTTTTTACCTTTCTAAAAGAACAAAAAGGCGGAGTTCTGACGAAGGATATCAAATGGAATTTCACAAAGTTCCTTGTTGACCGAAATGGGCAGGTGGTTAAGCGCTACGCACCAACTACTGAGCCAGAAAAAATTAAGAATGATCTTGTTAAATTACTCTAAGCATTTTGAAGGATGAGTTACTTGAACGATTTTTTAACATTGGAAAATCAGTTGTGCTTTGCTGTCTATGACGCGGGAAGCCAGTTTACCAAACTTTATACAAAAGCGTTGGATGCTTTCGGGCTCACTTATCCGCAATATTTGGCGTTATTGGCTCTTTGGGAGAAGGATGGGCTTACACTTAAGGAGCTGGGCGAAAGGTTAAACCTCGGCACTGGCACTTTGACTCCGATGATCAAACGGATGGAAGCCAATGGATGGGTGAAAAGGGAGCGTTCAACCGAGGATGAACGGAAGGTTTCCATCACCCTTCTTCCAAAAGCGATTGAGCAAAAGGAGAAAATCGTGCAGAAGATTGCTGCTGAATTGAAGCTTTGCAATATTGAGTACGAAGAGTATGAGCAATTGATGAAGCAGTTAAACGTTTTGCGGGGGAAATTGAATACGTATAATATGTCATGAGAAATACACGCCATCTGAATAACGGGTTTAACTACTATACCATAAAGTTAATTTAGATCGTAAAAATGCTTTTTGTAGAAATGTCCTAAATCAAACGACTGCACTAAGAAATAAAACAGGTGATCTAATTGTGAATATACCAGTAAAACTTAATGATATAATTGAGGAAATGGAAGGACAGTTTGAAGAATCCCATTCATTATTAAATAAAAAAACGGGTGAAATCGTGTTGGTAACATCGGAAGACTTAAGAGCTGCAGAAGACGAAGTACCATTTGATCATTTACCTGAATGGGAACAAGAAAATAGAATGATTGCAATTGATGTAGTTGAAAACTTTGAGCATTATATAGAGTTACCCACTAAATTTGAGTTAAATGAATATGAAATAATAGAAAACTTTTGCTTAACAGTCCGTGGTCAGCAGATGCAGGAATCTTTATTACGGACAATCAGAGGAAATGGTGCCTTTAGAAGGTTTAAGGATAAAATAATAGAGTTTGATATGGAAGAACAATGGTTTTCATACCGTGACGAGTGTTATAAGCAAATTGCGATTGATTGGTGTCAAGAAAATAAAATAGACTATATTGAATAGTAATGATAAGGGAGTGATTACATATAAAAAGAGTAATCACCCTTTCTTTTTTGCTGAAAGATCAATTCGTTCATCGTTTTTCCATTGACAAAAAATTAGCACAAGTATTATATTAGAAGTCCTGCCAACTTTTCGGTTGGCGTAAAAGGGGACTGTGAAAAGTTCATTCTTATGGGAAAGGGAATGATAATATGAACAAAGAACAATTAGTGGAGAGTGCGCGTCAGACGAAAAAGAATGCTTATGCGCCTTATTCTAAATTTCCTGTTGGTGCAGCTTTGCTGCTAAAAGATGGTACCGTTTACAACGGAGTTAATGTTGAAAATGTATCTTTCGGTGCGACAAATTGCGCTGAGAGAACGGCTATTTTTACTGCTGTGGCAAATGGTTATAAGAAGGGTGACTTCGAGGCGATCGCCGTCTCTGGTGATACAGCCGACTTCCTGCCGCCTTGCAGCATCTGCAGACAAGTGATGGCGGAATTCTTTTCACCAGATATGCCGGTGTACTTAACGAATGATAAAAAAGAAATCCGCGAGCTGGCTTTGAAAGAATTATTGCCATACGCGTTTACAGACTTGGATATGTAAATTTTCATAAATAGTACGAGAGCATGTTTTGATCATTAGATCAGGATGTGCTTTTTTCTTTAGTTTTCTTTGTAAAGGATGTTGCTTTAAGAAACATCTAGGATATGCCTAATTATGGTACAATTGAGACAATATTCAATATAAAGGGTGCTCAGTTTTATGGAGAAGAATTTAAAGAAACACTTACAAGCATTGGAGGAGAGTCACACAGGACTTGAAGTACGAACAAGTCGTGAAAAGCTGGATGAAATACTCGCGGACGGGTTCTTTGAAATAGGCAGTTCAGGCTATATGTTTGATAAGAAAGAATGCCTTGAAACTGGAGTTGTGTTGACTGAAATGTCACTGCATAACTATAAAATTTACCCTTTGGCACAAGATGTAGTCTTATCTACTTATTTTATTGTTGATCAAACCAGGGACCGTAACACATTACGCAGCTCTATATGGAAACTTATTGATGATAGATGGCAATTATATTTTCATCAAGGAACTATTTCACCATTGCAATTGAGCGAAGTTATTAGAGAAAACAACAAGATTGTTTTTGGTGATGACTAACATGAAAAAATAAAGCTATTGTTGAAAGAACTATTATGTTTAAGTGTTTGAGGAGGAGCATTCTTGAAAGTTACTGCAAATTATCTTATTCAGTTAGCCGGACTAATTATTTTAATCTTTGGCGGAACAATGATCATTGTGTATTCCCAAACTGGTGATATATTAATAGATCAGCTTATTGGTACTTCCATTGGAGTTGTACTATTGATCGCCAGCTTGATTTGGAAAAAAGTGAAGAAATCAGATACATAAGAGCACGAAACAGAATGAAGTATTCATAAAACTTTTGGAGAAAAAATTGTAAAAGACGAAGATAAATAGCCAAAAATAGAGCAGTATTTACGCGTGAAGGCGTAGAATACTGCTCTTTTTCATATTGAAAAATATAAGATCATATGGTAACTTTATATAGATGCGCATTGTTAATTTGGAGTTCGATATAATTATCCCTATTTTAATTATACAATGCAATCGAAACGGAAGTCAACTCTTTTATCAAAAAAATTAGGGGTGTTGCAATGAGTTTGGATCTTCAGCGTGAGCAAAAGCGTTTGAACAGTGTGATGGAGGCCATTACGGATGAGATGAATAGGGTGGAAGAGGCAACTTCCAGGCGTAAAAATGAAGTCGTCCACATCCGGAAGCACTTTTGGGATGAAGTGAAGGTCAATACGGATACCTTTGATGATTTTCTAGAAACAATCATTGGTTTGAGGCAGGAAGCGCAGGCTCTATCGGTTAGCCAGAGCACACACAGGCACTCTTCTAAGCGTCTGGCTACACTAAGCCGAATGAAGGAGATTCCCTATTTTGGCCGGATTGATTTTACAGAAGAAGGTACTTCGGCTCCAGAACAAATCTATATTGGTATTTCCTCGCTTACTGATGCTGCAGGCGAAAATTTCTTGATCTATGACTGGAGGGCTCCAATCTCAAGTGTTTATTATGATTATCAGCCTGGTCCGGCAAAATATCAAACACCTGGAGGTACGGTTGAAGGGACACTCGAGAAAAAGTGGCAATATCTTATTCGTGGCGGCGTTTTGCAGTCGATGTTCGATACGAGCCTTACAATTGGAGACGAGATTTTACAACAGGTGCTTGGCAAAGGCACCGATAAACATATGCATAATATAGTCGCAACCATTCAACAGGAGCAGAACCGGATCATCCGCCATGACCGCGGCAGACTTTTGATTGTTCACGGTGCGGCTGGGAGCGGCAAAACATCGGCTGCGATGCAGCGAATTGCTTATTTACTCTATAAATACCGGGATCAACTAAATTCCGATCAAATTATCCTGTTCTCACCGAATACGATGTTTAGCAGTTATGTTTCCAATGTCCTTCCGGAACTTGGAGAAGAGAATATGCAGCAGGCAACATTCCAGGAATATCTGGATCATCGGCTGGGTAATGAGTTCGAAGTCGAAAATCCATATCAGCAATTGGAATATGTTTTAACAGCTAAGGGTGACGAGACGTATAAAGCCAGGGTAGCGGGGATTCAATTCAAAGCATCCATTCATTTTTTTGAGGCAATTCAATCCTACAGGAAATCACTCGAGGTTTCTGGAATGGTCTTCAAGAACATCCGATTTAGGGGAGAGCCAATTGTCACTTCCCAGCAAATCGAAGACAGGTTTTACAGAAGCGAGGCGTCAAACAGTTTTCACAGCCGTCTTGAAAAATTAAGAGATTGGCTATTAAAACAAATTGCTGAGGCTGAGAAGCTTGAACGGACTAAACCTTGGGTTCAGGATGAAATTGAACTGCTTAGTGATGAGGAGTATCATAAGGCGCATGCCTATCTGGCGAAAAAACGGGGATATACAGGTGAGTCGATTCATGATTATGAAATCGAGGATGATGCACTGGCACGCCTGATTGTTAGGCGGAAGTTAAATCCATTGCGTAAAATGATCAAGGCTTATCGCTTCGTTAACATCAAGGGAATCTACAAGCAGCTTTTCACTGGGAGTAATCAGAAAAAGTTGATGGACTATGATGTACCAGAGGAATGGCAGGGTATTTGCTTATCGACGGCCAAGATGCTCGATGAAGGGAAGCTGTATTATGAGGATGCTACTCCATTTCTGCTTTTAAAAGAGTTGATTATGGGCTTTCAGATCAACAGCTCAATCAAACACATTGTGGTGGATGAGGCTCAGGATTATTCTCCATTTCAATTTGAATTTTTGAAGCGATTATTTCCTGCTGCAAATATGACTGTGCTCGGAGACTTTAACCAGGCGATCTTCGCTCATGCCAGCGAGGTGGTCGATTTTCATACACTCACCAGCCTGTACGGTCAGGATAAAACTGAAGTGATCAACATGTCGCGGAGCTATCGATCCACAAAGCCGATTATTGAATTTACACGTTCGCTTGTGCCTAACGGAGAGAGGATTATTCCATTTGAGCGGGATGGCGAGCGGCCGATGCTGACACAAGTGGTGAATCACAATGTGCTCCATAGACGTATTGCTGATAAAGTGGAACAGTTACGGAGCCTTGGTTATCAGAGCATTGCGATCATCTGCAAATCGGCTGAGAAAAGTCGAAAGGCGCACCAATCCCTTGCAAGCATTGAAGGAATCAAACTCATAAAAAGCAGCTCGATTGAATACGAGCAAGGAGTAGTCGTAATCCCGTCCTATTTATCCAAGGGAATCGAATTCGATGCCGTCATCATCTATGATGCATCGGAGAATGTGTATGCTAGTGAGAGCCTGCGAAGAGTATTCTATACCGCCTGCACGAGAGCGATGCATCATTTGCAGATATATAGTGTAGGAGAACCAAGTCCGTTTATACGAAACGGATTGCGTGAAGGGTTGATTTAGAAAAAATAACATCTAGAGAGGGCAGTATTTACGCATTAAATCGTAGAATATTGCCCTTTTTCATATTGGAACATTAGAAAGGTGATCAATAATCAACTTGTACCACTTCATAAACTATTGTTTGTGGCTAATCATTTGCGGAGGCTCTTCTGACCATCCATTTTTAATCAT